>CAIVEI010000132.1 GCA_903904835.1 uncultured Schlesneria sp.
AAAACACATTTTTTAACAATTTTTAATTATATCTTTATTATTTATATTTTGTTAATATATTTACAGAGAAAATTATTGTTTTTCGCTAAAACAAAAACCCATCATCTCTTATCGCTGCCGGACGAAACCGCTGCCGGACTCGAATGTTTCTAGCCCCAGACGAATAAACACTGGAACAAAGTGGCAGTGTACGCATTGATTAACAAATGCTTTACGATCGATGAAATCGGCTGCCCCTACGAAAAATTACGATCGCAACGCTCGGCCCAAGATCTTCTTGATAATTCGCTCCATTGAGGATCACAGCCCCCCTCTGGTAAGGCACCTTTCGGAAGGACACGATCTTGATTTGATCGACCACGGCTTTGCAGTCTTCAGAGAAGCGGTGGCAAATTCGTTTGTTTTCCCTACCAGCACTGTTTGACTGCAGCCAGTCAACAGCGGCACGGTTTTCGGTCGAACGGTGCTTTTTCCAAAAAAAGCTTTACCGCGATGCCTGAAAGAGTCGCCTTCTTTCCAAAAAAAAACTGGAATCAAGGGGGTGACGTGCCGGCTGTTTGGGCCTCGCCAGTCTCTGGTTTTGCTTGAAGAAGAAATCGGTACGAATGAAATCGTTCGACCGCTTTGCCAGCGTCTTCCCAGCTATATGGGTAATTTCCAATGTGGTAAAGTCGCATTTGCATGTCGACCCAAATATCCAGACCGGCATCTCGTAAACGACGACTGAATGCAAAATCTTCGCAAAGATAGATCGAGTGAATCCCCTCTCGAATGATTAATGGCATAAAGAACGGGATCATGCCGAATGGTTCGTGCGTTGTGCAATGTGGAAGCTGACTCGCTCTCGCAACCAATTCATACGCTCGACGACGGACGAGCAGCATGCCTCCTGGTGCATATACCGCTTTTCGAAATGGGGCATCCACCCCGAAATGCAGCGTGTCACCCGGACCGGCAAAAAACTGCAAAGCAAGTTCTCTCGCCCCCTTCTTTGCATAGACCCCCGACAAAACCAGAGGCTTATCGTGTGGATTGGCGAGAGGATCACGCTCGGCCGCAGGAAGATCGGCGAATGTCCAGCGACGAAGCCGGTCGACTTCATTGGGGTCAAAAACGATGTCGGCATCAATCCAAAGGGTTTCTTGAAAACCTTCTTTCAATGCCTGTGTTGCCAGACGGCTGCGGGCAAAATCGATAGCCGAACATCCGTACGACCGCCAGACCGGATACCCGCGTCGCTCGAGCTCGCGTAAGGCGGTCTCCGTCTGCGGCTCGATATGATTACCAACCGGTACAAGAACCACACAGGTTGGAGCATCTGAACTCATCGCCAATTCTTTCCCAATTGAAGTCCGCCCAAACGACATCGAACGACTTCAACATCCACGTCTCAAGTTCCGCACACATTGAATAAATGATATCAATGACACCGACAGGATTGTTGTGAATTCAGCAATAAGATGGTTTAAGAGCCGACCGCGCATTGTTCGAGGAGTTTTTGAAACTTCTCGTCCTTTTTGATGACTTCGAAGTCAGGCTCTCCTGCAAGATAAGCTCGATCACGATACCCATTGGCAACAGCACTTTGGATTCGTTTTAACGCCTCCTGCTTCCAGCGATCGATCGCCTGGAAATCTGGGGACACCGAAAGCTGCTCGGATTCAACTGCTGCCGACCAGACACGAGCAAGGTCAATGAACATCTCAGCATCACCTGGATCATTCCGCTTCAGAATCTCTTCGGCCAGTTCCACGGCCTTGGCGGGAGGACCACTAAATGGCGAAACAAGCGCCAGCGCAACGTGGTGGATAATTGATTCGTTATCAGATTTGACCATTTCTTGAGCGACCTGTTCCGCCTCGGCATACAACTGCCTGGCCCTGGAAAGATCGCGAGATCGCAGCAATCCAGCAAGTCGTGCGAGCGATATTTGATGTTGGTTGCGGCGGATTTCGAGACTCGGATCATCCTGGTAAAGCTCACGAGTGATTTTTACCGATTCCTCGTATGACTCCAACGCAGTATCGAGTTGACCTCGCTGCCGCGCGAGATCACCAGCAAACACAAGCGCCAACGATAGCTTTGCCCAGTTTTGACGTGATCGGTCCTTTTCTATGACCTGCCGGACGTTTTCAAGAATGTGATTTTGGTTGTCTGCGGCTTCCTGATCGCGTCCGATGGAGGCAAGTAGAATATTACGAAGCTGGTCCTGGTCTGACACCATCCCGCGAAACTCTTGTTTCTTTCGAGCCCAATCCTCTTCGCCAAGCTGCTGAAATGGACCGTTCCGAAGGACTAACATTGCCTCATCGAAGTGTCTGAGAGCGAGGTCAATCACATCAAATGCCTCTTGAACGCGCCCCAGCTTTTTAAGCGTCAGGGAGTGTTGATAGCCTTGAATCATGACCTGGGTCAGTGTATCGATTCGCGGAACAGAGCCATTTGGAATATCGAATTTTTCTGGTTTGGGATGAACCAGAATATCCCGCAGGATTTGCAGTGATTCCTCACCCAATTTGCGAACTCTTTCCATATCGCGACGAATACCGACTCGAGCATTCGCTTGATGATGAAGGAGTTTCGTGAGATTAAGTCGTGTCACGTCTGTCGATTGTGACCTGTTTCGTTTTCGCAAAATCTCTTCGGCTTCATCAAGATACACAATCGCCTTAGATGGCTGCCCAAGCTCCAGCGCCGTCAGAAAACGCTCTTGAAGAACCCTCGCCTTTTCGAGCCCTGTCCTTAATTCACGATCGTCGGATTCGTCCGGTAACAGATCCAGCTGTTTCGAGGCGATCTGAAGGAGTTGCTCGCGGACAGCACGAAGCTTCTTCTCGTTGGTCGGAATCGTATCGCGAATCGCCAAAAGCATTTGCAAGATCGAGTCTTTCGACTGAACCGCTCTGTCATAAGCAAGCTTCTCATTTTTCTCAGCAGTTTCCGCATTCTTATCTGCCAGGATCTTTTGCTGCTCGATATCGGCGTTTTTCTTCGCCAGGGTCACTGCCGACCAGAGACTGACTGACAATGCTGTCAGTACTGAGAAAATCGCGGTGGCAATAGGAATCGCGATTCTTGGATTTCGGCGACACCATCGAATTGTTCGCTCGACTCCACTGATCGGCCTGGCAACAATCGGCTCGTTACTCAGAAATCGCCGCAGGTCCGCCTCCATCGCAGCGCAGTTCGGATAACGACGCGAGGGTTCCTTTGACATTGCCGTAAGGCAGATTGTTTCCAGATCTAGCGGAATCGTCGGCTGCAATTGACGAACACTCAGTGGATCCTTTTCGATGACTTGTGACAACAAGAATTCAAGCGGACGTCCAACGAAAGGAGCGCGGCCCGTCAACAGGTAATAAAGTGTTGCGCCGAGTGAATATTGATCCGAATGGGGGCCAATCGAATCATGGTCACCCCGGGCTTGTTCCGGAGGCATGTAGCCAGGCGTTCCTAAAACCTGACCATCAATGGTCTTGGGTTCCGATATCTCATCGGCGGATTCCTCGGTCGACTCCCGCTTAGCGAGACCAAAGTCGGTTATTTTGGCAATGTCACCATTCGCAACAAGCACATTCGACGGCTTGATATCACGATGCAGCACTCCTTTGTCGTGGGCGTAAGCGATCGCTGACGCCAGATCGGCCACAATTCTTGCTGCACGAATTGGCTCGATGGGTTCCTTGTTGGTCAATTGGGAAAGTGTTTTGCCTTCGACAAATTCGAGTGCGCACCAAGGAATCCCGTTTTCTTCGCCGTACTCGTAAATCTCAACAATGCCAGGATGCTTAAGAGTGGCGATAGATTGTGCTTCAAAATGAAAACGCGAAAGAATGGTTGCGTCGTGATCAGCCTTCAAAATCATTTTGAGCGCGACATCACGATGAAGCTTCTTATGCCGCGCTTTGTAAACGACACCCATGCCTCCACGCCCAAGTTCCTCGGTAATCAAGTAGGAACCGATTTCTTTCGGGACAAGTAATCGTTCAGGTTTTGTTGATTGAGCGGAATACGCGTGGACGGGCGTCAGATCCGAATTTTCTTCCGGTTCCGACAAACTTGGTGAGATGGCTGACGTGCGTTTGTTCGTTGAATCGCTGATAAATTGATCGCCATTGCTTTCAGCGACAATTCGGCCGGGATTTGCTTGAGCAACCGAATGGTCTTCCGCACCAGTAGAAACGGGTACGTTTAATGTGAAGCCATTTGCGGCTGAGTTGATCGTACTCCTTCGATCGGCAGATTCATCGTGGTGGTTCAAACGATCTGGACCATGATCCATACCTTGACGGACACGAGGGAGCGCTGGAAGTCCCTGCCTTGGTGAGTCCTTCCCAACCGCTAACACGCGATGAGGGGCTACGATCCCCCCCTTCGATCTCTCCACGGGTTTCAAAGTGCGCGTTACAGATTGGTCCGCTAAATCAAAGTCATCGGCCGATTTCTGAACCTTGGTGTCATTACCCGAGCACGACTCCAGCTCCTTCGCAACAGTTGCGAATTGTTCCAGAACGGCATCGAAATCGGGCTTTTCACCCCGCTCGACGGCCTGACACCACACGGTAATTACTTCTTCCAACCGTTCATCGCGGGAAAATGATTGATGTTCTGTCATGACCTGATCCTATTGACATACCAAACACTTGGTAGACAGATTAACAAAACCCGGTTCAAAAGTCTCGCAAGTTCGTTCTGAATCGTCATGTTGAAGACCGAAGAATACGACAAAAAATTCCAATAAGTCACTCAGCCTCCCTCGGCGTCAAGAAGTTTCGTGTGCAATATCGGACTACGATTCATTTGTCACCTTCTCAAAAAATGAGTGTCCGTGCGTTACAGCGTTAATTTTGTGGGATTCTTTTTCTTTCGGAGAAATCAGATTCTAATGTCACGTGAAGCATATTCTTCCAATTCGGTGACCTGAATCGGCGGTCATAAATATCCTGAATCACTCGAACCACCGGATCATTGTGAACACCGTGCAGTAAATACGTCTCACTCCCGCAGTACACTTCATAAACTCGAATTGCTTCCGGGTTTGTCGCACCTTCATCAAGTGTAACACCATGCAGCATCGTATCACCATTTTTTTTGAGAGAATTGCGTACTGAACGTCGATCTTGCTTCTTGTCCGTACACAGAAGAATTTCCTTTCGCTCGTGTTCACGAATCAGCCGGATGAATGTTGCATTACTAATGTCAGCCGATTGGTTCCGTAGCTGATCGACGACTACAATCGAATGCCAAACAACTGGCCAATCTCTCTGTTTTGCAAGTTTGTGGTGTCCCAGCGCCACTTGAATAGTTTTGTTTGTTGATAACATTTTTTGAAAGATGAGTCTCATGACGGTTCGTATTGGCCAGCCCGCTCCCTGTTTCGAAGTCGAGGCCTATGACAGAACGAAGAACGATACGGAACAACAGTTTTCCACCGTGAAACTGAGTGATTTCAGTGGGAAATGGGTTTGCCTTTTCTTCTATCCACTCGATTTTACGTTCGTCTGCCCGACAGAAATCTCGGCATTCAATGACGGCGTGGGTGCTTTCACCGAACGCAATTGCGTGCTACTTACCGCCAGCACAGATAGTGTGTATTCCCACAAGGGATGGTGCGACAGTCACCCCGAACTGAAGAACCTCAAATACTTGATGCTTTCAGATCTTACGCACAAGTTCTCGACGGACTACGACGTGTACGACGAGGAGAAGGGATTAGCCAACCGTGGCATTTTTCTGATCGATCCGAAAGGAATCGTTCGTTGGCTTGCTGTCCACGACTTAAGCGTCGGTCGTAATGTATCGGAGGTCGTGCGTGTGCTCGACGCATTGCAGACAGATCGCCTCGTCCCTTGTAACTGGAAGCGCGGAGACAAGACGCTGAATTAATACGATCGTGGAAAATACCCTTTACGTGGGAAGGCTCGATATTCTGAATGAAGCTCTGTTGCTGAATATCAGGCTCTAAATCCCACCGACGGTGGAACGACATCCTCGCAATTTGCCTTCGCCTTGTAAACGACGTATGAATTAACGAATTCTACCGTTACTCAATTTCATCACCTGCCTGCGAAATGCTTCGAATAATTCGCGAACAGGTGACGCGGGCAGAAACGGATGGTCCTTGATCGTGCAGCCGGAACGGGTGTCCGTTTTTACGGAATGGATCAAGCTTCCCACACAGCCCAACCGATTTCCGGTCGCAGGCAGAGGGTTTGTGGATCTTGTATAATGCCGATCAGCCCGCCGAGAAACTCCATTTCGTATTTCGTTCCTAAATAATTCCACACAATTAACCGGTGGGCATCGCCAATATATTTTTAGATGGCCACAGAGAACTCATTGAAGACTTCGGGCCAGGGGTTTTCGGGAGAGCCTTTCACAAAATCGTCCCGTTGTACGGCAATTGTCTCCTTTCCCTCATTTTTCACGAAGTGGTGCCGCAATTGTTCTGCGTTTGCGTTGATGTGGTATGCCAACCCTTGTGTCAGTGTCAACCAGATGATGTCTGGAGAAAGCGAGATCGGCCGATGAGTGGCAAAGGCCCAGTGGACGGCATGGATTAGCGGGTGAAGTCGGACGTTGGCGACTAACTGCCCGTGATACTGAGAGCAGGACTCGACTTTTCCATCGAGAAATTCGTTTACTGCCTGATAGTAGGGAACCACCGGCAACGGTTCTGAGGCGGTGGTCACGCTCGAGACGGGAAAGGTTATCGCTGCGTGTTCGCTAAACGGTGAATCGGTGGTGATCACTGAACGGGGCTTACCGAAGAAACGGTCGAACAGTGCCATTCCAAATCTCCTTCGTAAGGTCACGAGGCAACTTAACAGCCGACCGAATCACTTAATAATCCATCTCGCCAGTAGCATCCACACTTTTTGCGTCATCGCAGGACTAAGTACGACTCGCAAAGAGAGGCAATGGTTTCATTTCCTCTTTCCAGACAATCGTCGCAAATTCGTCGATGGCTATGATCGTTTCAGGATCAAGCAGGGCTTCGTCGCGAGGCTCCAGCAGTACGACCAGGCATTTTGAGCCTTTCATCGCACCGGGGAGAATCGAATAAAAGCGATCAAGGTAATTTGTTCGGCTATAGCAGACCGATTTTAAGTCGGCCAGAAGCGATGCCGTAATGGAAGTCGGGTCGCCAGGTTCCATTAGGACCTGGAGTGTCGTGTGCGGATTTTCGTCCAGAATCTGCTCGATCAGCTTCCGTGCCGATTTGGTGTGAACCCGGAAATCTTCCGCTTTAAGCCAGAGTGTGAATGCCTGCGTACGCTCATCCGAAGGAGGAAGCGATGACGTCGGTTTTGAAGCGTTGACGCAGTCAGACTCGGTATCCAGGTCGATTTGCCATGCCTCGCATCGCGGGCGAGAGCCTGTCGACAGGATCAGTTTCGGAATGTGCGGCTCGGGTAGCGGATCGAATTCGGTATCAAATAATTCCTCGGCCTCGTCCATCAACTGGTACAGATCGGCAAGGTCGAGCGTCGGTGTTTTCAAGACGTAATAGGGCGGAACGGGTTGAAATTCTAGACCTAGTTCACGTGCCTCGTGCCGGAACGCCGTTCCCGGCAACACGGAAAGATTAAAGACCTGAACCTCGTCGTAAAGGTTGCTGTCTTTAAGATAGTTCAGGCTGCGGCGGATCGAATCGCAAGTATCGCCCGGCAGGCCGATGATCAAGTCAACCTTGACGCTGATTCCCTCGTCTCGCAATGCCCGCACACCACGCTCGAATGCCTTGAGATGATTCTTGCGGTCCATCAGTTCCTGGGCGAGAGGATCAATCGATTGTAGGCCAATCTCAACCTGAGTGAAGTTCGCCTTCCGTAACAACTGAGCCGTCGTACTGTTGATTCCCTCGGCCCGCAGCTCACCAAAGTACTTGAACTGCCGATCGGGATTACAATCGGCAAGCAGCTTCAAAAAACCGTCGAAGTCGCGGCGTTGATTGAGGGTCGGATCAAGCAGCACGACCTCGCGAGCCCCGCGACGCTGAGCATGTTCCAGATTCGCGATGATTTTTTCGCGAGAGACAAAGTAAAGGTCATCGTAACTCTTGGGGTAGTAGCAGAATTTGCATTTGAAAATGCAGCCTCGCAACGTTTCCAGCAGCATGAGCTGTTCGTCCGCTGCGTCGAGAATCCCAGCAAGGTAGGGGGACGACACCTCATTCAGGTTCGGCAACGGCTGGCGGAAAAGAGGCATTTCTCCCCTCGCGACCTTTACGTCATTCCAGTCGCCTCGAACTGTTCGTGCCAGGGCAGGGGAGACGTAGAGTCCAGCAATTTGCCGGTCAGGAATATCTTCATTCTGCAGGCTGGCTAACAGTTCGCAAAACGTTTGTTCCCCTTCGCCGATCGCCGCGAAATCAACTTCCGGCCGCTCAAGAACCCAGCCATTGTCGGCCGTAATTTCCGGTCCACCGACAAGGATCCTCAAACCCGGGCGAGCTTGCTTCACGTACCGTGAAACATCGAGCGAACGCTCGACGTTCCATAAATAACATGTCCACCCCACCAGCCACGGATCACGGTCGAGAATCTCGGCGGCCAGTCCCCGGTCAGACAATCGATTTGCAAGTGCTGCGGGAAGGATCTGGATGTCGTACGCCTCTTCCAGACCTCGTTGCTGCGCCAACAGTTTCAGATAGGCAGCGGCTAATGGGACGTTCCCTTGGGCGGGCTCCATACCGGGTTGCGGAATGGGCAATTGGATCAGCAGGATACGACGGCGGTGGGACATCGAGTCGTCCATTTCGAATTTTGGATGTATGCTTCCAGATTCGATCACCTGCGGAAACATTGCAGAATTGGACGTTGAACTTAGTTCTTGGCAATTTTTCTGCGGCAAAAGGCACGGACAACCAATCCGACACCACCAAGTCCAAACATGAAAAATGTCGAAGGCTCGGGTACGGCAGAATCAGAATTGGAAGGGCTTGTGTCAGCAACGTTGTTGACATTGAGGAATTGATCAGCGGTCTTGATCAAAACACTGTTAAAGGTCGTGTCTATCGCCCCAACGAAGTTAGTCGTGTTGTAAGCATTCCCCCCCGTTGAAGCCAGCGTAAACGTATCGACGCTTGTTGCGTTATTGAAAAGTTGAAAGCTGACGTTACTTCCATTTTTCGTCCCGAAATTCAACGCAAATCCGCTCACAGCAAAATCAAACGTGATTTGGATATTGGCAACGCCAGTGGTTTCTCGTTGCGACGAAATAATTGGAGCGGTCGGAAATCCTGCTGAGTAACCAGTACCAATCACGTAGAAAAGCCCGTTACCCAAACTTCCACTCTGCGAAAAAGTCGCATTACCGAAACTAACAGATTGAGTCCCCTTACCGAAATACTGGTACGTCGCACTACCTGTTGGACCAGTAATGTCTTCGGTTGAGACACCCGTTACTTGCGAACTCCAGGATGAGTAGGTGCTGTAAGTCATCAAAGAAGCATTCAACGATGGGGCTGTGAACAACGCCACGACTATCGTGATGCAACTGATGATCGTACTGAGGAAAGACTTCGTCACTTTGCCGCGTCCTGAATTCTGGCTGCTCTTTTAATGCTCGCGAGTTGAGATGGTATCCCGGTCGAGCAGGAGAATGCAAGTTGTTAATGTCGCAGCGCGTGAAATTTCAATGAGATGAATCGACGCAGTAGTAGAGAAAGAGTGCGATGAATTTTGATGCTGATGCAACGGACGAAATCGAGCTTTTTTTGGGGTCTTTATCGGCATCTCTTCAATTCATATAGAAATGTTTGTCATCTCATTTTTCCATCTGGATCGATCAAAGGGCTCGGATCGGCAACTGGAAGTCCAAGCCGGTTAGCTCGCTCGTTTGTAAGAAAGACCGCTGCCGAACGATCTGCGAAGACCAGACGCCAGCCAGGAGTCATCAACATCCCGTTGATCGCCGGACGGGAAATACGGCTGTCGAGAATCACGACAGGCAATTCTCCATCGTGGAAATGGGTCTGCCAAACCGGATCACCATGAGCCATGTTCGTCAAGATTCGATTGAAGAGTTCAAAAGTCTGTTGCGTACACACTTCCAACCGAGCATCCATGAAGACCCGGTTCTGTGGTCCGTTGTGATAGACATAAACTTCCGCCTGACCGATGTGTGCGACAAACGCGCGATGAGGAAATCCGGGCTGACTTGCGAATTTTGCGGCGTCGTGAATGAACCAATTTGGTGCTTCACCGAGTCCAAACGGCTTGTTCTTTTCAGCAATCTCATTCCACCACCCGGTCACGACCGCCAGACACAGGGCGACAATAAAAACCGTCATCCCAGTTGTGCAATGGACTCGGGAAAGCATCGAGCGAGTTGACGTTCCCTTTGGCAACAAGGTACGTCGCGCATCTGCAAAATTCTCGCAAGCGATAAACCCTGAAACAATGGCAAAGATGTTGGTATTTCGACTCGCCTGCCAGGCCAGGTGAGAGAAACCAGCGAACATCAGCAATCGAAAAAGACTCCATTTTTGTTTTGTGATCAGCAACCATGCAAAACTAAAAAAGGTCAACAGCCACGTCCCGATTTCCGCCAGAAGATAGACGTTGCGAAGTCCCTGAATTCCGTATCTGCGTACGAATTCAATCGGCGGGCGAAATTCACCGATGTTCTGACAATAAAAGTCTTTCTCGACCGAGAATTTTCGGTAAAGGGTCAATGGAAAAAGAGCACCCTCTTCAAAATAAGGGTTAATCAAGCAGGCGATGGCCACGGAAACCCCAACAAACCCAACAATGCGGAGGTCAGGGCCCGCAGAACGCGGTTCCAATCCATAACGTCCGTTTGCCATTTCCCGAACAACGGCATCGACGGCGTAACAAAACCCAACGACGAGACCGAGTACGAACAGGGCATGGCAATTGACCCAGATCACTTGCACCAGCGGCAGGAACCAGATTAATCCCGGCCGCCAATCCGTTTGTCGCGCAATCCATAACCACATCGCAAGAAAAAGCTGTGACAACATCTCTGGCCGCTCGTTGCCGCGACCAACAACACAGATGATCGGCAGCAACCACAGAGCGGCTTTTTTCCACGCGGGTAAGTTGGTCCCTCCGGCCTGCCATGCGACGGCAATTGCCGCAGTGATCGTTCCTGCTTTGACGAGAGTTACGAGCGGAACGCCACCCAAGTGATACAGAATTGCGATCAGGACCTGAAATCCCCAGTGAAGGTCGATCCAGGGTTTTTCTGAGTCCGTAAATGTGTAGAGGTCAATGTAGGGAATTCCGTTCCCCTCAAGAATCCATTGTCCTGTTTTCAGATGCCACCAGAAGTCGGTGTCAAACAGGGGAAAACACATTCCTATAAACGACCACAACAGGACCAAGGCAAAAAGGAATCGTTCCCCGACTGTTTCGGGGGGAGCATCGATTTTCACGCTCATTCGGTCGCCCTCTGGTCTTGAAAACCGAGACCAAATGCGAGACTTTGCAGAATCAAAAACACGTTCTTCACCTTCGTCGTTTCCCTTCCCGCAGCCCATCCAATCCGGCTGACCATGAGAGCGTCCCCGTCTGGATTGACCAGAAGAATATCAATGTCGTCGACAAATTGTATCGGCTTCGCACTTGTTTTGGACTGGAGTTGTTTGCCTGGAAGGTCCCGATACGAACGTTGCTCTAATAACTCCGAAGGACGAGGCTTCGCCTGAGCCGCTGAGTCGATGCGTGTTCCTACGTTGCCGCTCGGCAGGAGCCGCGCCCTCCCGATGCGGATCGAACCGCCCAATGCTTGCCTTCCCGCTTGAATAAGCGCATTTTGAAGTCCATTTCATTCTTCATTCTTTTGAGGATTTGTTTGTGTTCTATGGTATCTGGCAATTAACAAAACAGTCTCTGACAAATGATGTGCGGCGATCCGGATCGCATGCCATCCGCTTCGGGCTGTCGATCGTGCTCTACTTTGCCGTTTGTTATGCCTGTTTCCTGTCGTGGAGCAATGCGTCTGGTTTGCCGTTGTTTCAGGCTCAACTGATGATCACGGCGCTGTTTCTTTCGGCGACGGCGATCTTTGGATTCTCGCAGACAATTACCGAAGAAAAGGAAGAAGGAACGCTGGGGCTGATGCGACTGGCAGACATCAGTCCGCTGGCGATCATCCTTGGTAAGACCATTGGCATTCTTTGCGACGCCGCTTTGCTGATTGCCATTCAGTACCCTTTCACGATTGTTGCGATCACGTTAGGTGGCGTGTCATGGGCACAGGTCTATGCCGCATACATCGCTTTGGCGGCTTACCTTTGGTTGCTGGCCATGATCGGAATCACCGTCTCTGTCGTCCAGCCGAACGGAGGAAAGGCAGCACAGTGGACGGCCATCATCGTCGCAGCTTATTCGTTGCCTTATTTCTTTTTGTGGACGTTTGGGACGCTTTGGGGATGGAAAGCACTTCAAGCATTTTGGCCGATCAGTCTGCCGATGCGAATGCTGGAGATCACCGAATCGGGATTTCAGGATTCTCCCTGGTGTCTGGCGGTGGGATTCAGCGCGATCACGGGCATCTTGTGCTTGATCGTTTCATGGCTCGCGTTCGATCGATTTGCATTAACTGACGCTCGTGACGATCGGCCTTTGGCACTGAAGCTCAGCCCCCGTCGTGTTCGTCGCCCTTGGTCCAAACCAATCATCTGGCGAGAATATGTTTTTGCGACGGGTGGTACAACTTGGACGAGTATACGGATTGCTGTTCAATTAGCAATTTTCTTAGCTGTTCTGACGACATTTCGGTCCTTTAACCGACCAGGGGGGATCATCGGTTTTACGCTTGCCTGGTCCTCACTCTTGAGCTTGTTATATGGAATTCTCGATGGGACATGGTTTGCCAGTAAATTATTCCAGGACGAAGTTCGGAATCGCACATGGTCGGCATTGGTTCAAACGCCTCACTCGCTGCAAGAATTGGCATTTGACAAATGCTGTGGATGGGCGTTGGGGCTAGCACCGACAATTATCGCTCCGTTTGTGTTTCATCTGTCGGTGTTGATTTTCCACGAACACATTCAACGTCACACGATGGGCTATATGGAACTGGTAATTGGAGCGATAACTGTCGCACTTAGCGTTTTCGGATATCTCCATTTGCTCGTTCTGCTCTCGCTGTATTTTGGCTGGAAAGGGACGCCGATGACCCTGACCATCTGTTTTGCTGCAGGCTGGCTTTATGTTGTCGCCGTGTATACATCGAGGTTGGGGGATGAAGCTCGATGCACGCTCTTCGGCATCACAAGCATCGCGTTGGTTGGATTGATGTTCATATTGGAGCTGACGATTTTGCGGCGGCTTGGAAAGTTGGCAGAAACAGCGTGATTCGCTTCTGCCTTCTTCCAGTATCACCCCAGGCGAAGTTCTGTACGGACACCTCGCATGTCCATCTCGTACTCGATTTCTTCGATCGGGGGGCGAGTGTAATGCCAGTTGACGCCATGAATGCTGGCCGCGCCGACGCGACCAAGAACGATTTCCGGCAAAAGCGGCGTCAATGAATGGATGGTATAGACATCAATGACGCTGACCATTGGCCAACCTACGCCAAGACCACGTAACCGCGATTCCATCAGGTCCATGACGAACTGAGATTTGATCTTCAGCCCCTCAACGGAAGTATCACTCAGGGCCACGATTCTTTCTCGCGCAAGGATTCCCTCGGGCAACTCTCCGGCACCCGCGACGACGAACGTGGATGGAAGTCCCTCGGGGCAGGCGTTCGTAAACGAGAATCCATACAGTAATGGCTCAGTAGGAGGATACAGAACCGGCGCGACATTCGTCCTGGCAACCGGATTCACTCCATTAACAAATACTCCCCAATCCTTCAGAATCGCTGCGTATTCGGTATTGAATGCAGCAAATCCTGCAAACGTATACGGTTTGGGCGAACGTAGCTCAATCCCGCACAAGGCTGCTTTTGGGCGATCGTTGGCTGCAAGGGCTTTTTCGATTTGCTCAAAGCCCGATCGATAGGGGAGGGGTCTCTGAAAGGTCACATGAACAATCTCGAATCCAGGGCTTGAAACTACGCCGCATGAATACGGAGCGATCCCAGGTAGAAAACGATAATTTCCGATGGGATGTTCAACGAGCGACATGTGATTTATTCCTGGATTTGTTTTGTGTGCTGGAAGGACTAAAGCGATTAGCCGGTCGGTTGAGCGTCAGCGACACCACCGGATCAGGTTCAATGTTGGAAATTTCATCCTCGAAGGATGACACATGCATCGTTCAGACAGCGTTACATTCTTCGAAATGACACCACCGATCGTTTTCTGGTATCCCTCCAGCATTCAAGACCCTTTCGAACACCATATCCGGTGGTGTCGCTGCGCTCAACCACCGGATAATTGCTGCGGTCCCTCCGGGACAATCCAGATGACAGGCCAAACCTGCCCAAAAACATCGCTATCCGCGTTGCGAGGCACTGACTAACCGCCGATCGCCGACGGGAAATTGACAATCACCTTAATCGCACCGTCTTTGCGATCGCGAAATCGTTCAAAAGCTTCCTGCAGTCTGTCTAACGGATATCGGTGAGTTATGATCGGGGAAACATCAATTCGCCCCTCCGAAATCCATCGCATCGCAAGCGGGAAATCCCGGCGGAAGTCTGGATTCACCGACGTGTGAACCGTTGCGTTTTTGAAGAATAAATCTCGCCATCGCAAGTTATTGATCGTTTGAGGAGGAACGCCAAAGAAGAGTATCCGCCCGGCGTGTTTACACAGATCGATACAGAGATTGAACTGCTGGTCAGCGTGGCCGACACATTCGATAACGATATCCGGCAAGTTGCCGTTCAGGATTTTTTTGACGGATGCGACAGGGTCGGCGGTCGCATTGCAGACGGTCGCCGTGGCACCCATCTTCGGACTTGTTTTGAGGCGGCTTTCCAGCAGGTCGATGCCGATGATGTGACGTGCCCCCATGTTGCTTAAGCAGGCATTCATCAGTTGCCCCATCGGCCCTTGTCCGACGACAGCAACATCCATGTCCAGTATGTTCGGAAGTTTTTTCAAGGCAAAGATGGCAGTCCCCAGCGGCTGAGCCATCAGCGCCTGTTCTTCAGGCACGTTTGTTGCGATGGTGATCGCTCGATCCTCGTCGAGGATGAATCGTTCTGAGAGTCCCTGTTGCATTTGTGGCACCGCGAGAACTCGATCTCCGACTCGCCATTTTTTCCCGTTGGTAGCAGTAACCGTACCGATCATTTCGTGCAGCGAGTGACCCTGTTCGATGGGCCATTCACCCCAGTGATTAAAGTAGGGTAGGTCGGATCCACAAAGGCAGGTCGTTTCGGGTTGGAAAACGATCTGCCCTGAGATCCCATCCGGTGGCGCCAAAGCAAGCGTTGGCTCCGGTACGTCGATCAGTCGAATTTTTCCCGGCGCATAGATTTCACTGGTGAGCATTGTTAGTGATTCTGTGGTGTTTGTCGTGACGGGAAGGATGTCGATCAGCGTGAACATTGTTACGGCGAATCGCGATCCGTATCAAGGAAAACCCCTCCCTCACATTCTGAGCGGGGCCAGAGATATAGAATCCGGCGCCAATAAAAAAGGCCCGGCTTGTTGCCAAGCCGGGCCTCGTTCATTCGATGAAAACCAATTGACCGTTCAATTACTTGATTGCGGCACGATCGGCTTTGTCTTTCTTTCGCTTTTCGACGACCTCGTCTTGAAGACCACGTGGCAACATCGAGTAACGGGCGAATTCCATGGTGAACGTTCCCTTACCCTGCGTCATCGAACGGAGTTCGTTGGCGTAGTCGAACATGCTGGCCAATGGGACTTCGGCGACGATCGTCGCGACGCCCATGTTCGTTTCCGTGGCACCGACCAAACCTCGCTTACTGGAGATATGTCCGGTGACGTTCCCCTGGTATTCGTCGGGAACTTCTACTTCAAGCTTCATGATCGGTTCGAGCAAACCGATTCCGGCCTTCTTCAGCGTTTCCCGCATACAGTCGAACGCACAGATGCCGAACGCCATTTCAGACGAGTCGACATCGTGGTAGCTACCGTCTTGCAGAATCATCTGAACGTTCACGACTTCGCATTCACACAACGGGCCTTTGACCAAGGCTCGTTGGAAACCTTCGTCGATCGGCTTGATGTATTCCTTAGGAATACGTCCCCCCGTGACGTCGTTGACGAATTCGTAAGCGATCGCACTGTCTTCCGGCAGTGGAACCAACTTGCCCACGACGTGACCGTACTGACCCGAACCACCGGTCTGCTTCTTGTGCTTGTAGTTGAACTCGACTTCTCGTGTCGGGGTTTCCCGGTAAGCCACGCGTGGCTGACCGATAATGCACTCGACGCCATACTCTCGCTTAATTCGTTCGACGTAGATGTCCAGGTGCAACTGACCCATCCCGGCGATCAGCGTCTGGCCCGTTTCTTCATCCGTCAGCACGCGGAACGTTGGATCTTCCCGGCGGAATCGTTCCAGAGCCTTGCTCAACTTGTCTGCACCGTCTCGCTTGGCAGGTTCAATGCTCAGTCGAATCACGGCATCAGGAACGAAGATACTTTCCAGCGAATACGTCACACCGTCACCGCAGAACGTATCCCCCGACGCGCAGTCCACACCGACCAGTGCGACGATGTCACCGGCTTCTGCAACATCAACGTCTTCACGATCGTTCGCATGCATGCGCACGAGTCGACCGAATCGTACTTTCTTGCCCGTACGAGTATTGATATAGCTGTCGCCCTTGACGATCTTACCCTGGTAAATACGAGTGTACGTGAGTTGTCCGTACTCTTCGACCACGGTCTTGAAAGCCATGCAAACGAGAGGCTTCTTCGGATCTGATTCGAGGTTGACTCGATTCCAGTTTGGATCTTTCGTTTCGTCTTCGGACTTTGGTTTCTTGATCTGATCAATCGCAGTCATCTTACGATCGAGGGGGCTTGGCAGGTAATACGTAACGGCGTCAAGAATCTCTTGCACACCCTTGTTCTTGTAGGCAGAACCCATCATAACGGGGGTGATCTGCTGAGCGAGCGTTGCAGAACGAATGATTTTACGAATCTCATCGACCGGAGGGGTCTTCTCTTCCAGCAGCATTTCCATCAGCGGATCGCTGTAGAGAGAAAGTTGTTCAAGCATGTGCGCACGGGCGGCATCAGCCTTTTCCTTAAACTCTTCGGGAATCGGTTCGCGACGAATGTTTTCGCCGTCTTCACCATCGAAGAACATCGCCTTCATGGTGATGAGATCGATCACGCCTTGGAACGACTGTTCGCGTCCCATAGGGATCTGCAGCGGCACGGGGGTGACGTGCAGTTTCTCTTCGATCATCTTGATGACCTTGTCCGGGTTAGCCCCGGTTCGGTCCATTTTGTTGATGAACGCAATACGTGGAACTTTGTAACGCTTCATCTGGCGGTCGACGGTCAAAGACTGGCTTTGAACGCCACCAACGGAGCAGAGAACAAGAATGGCACCGTCGAGCACGCGCAATGAACGTTCGACTTCCACCGTAAAATCGACGTGGCCGGGGGTATCGATCACGTTGACGGTGTACTGGTCTTTTGGGGCTTGAGCATCGTTCTGGTCGATCACATCCCACTTCACTTGAGTGGCAGCAGCCGTGATTGTGATCCCTTTTTCGCGTTCGAGTTCCATGAAGTCCATCGTCGCGCCGACGTTGTCCTTCCCTTTCACTTCATGGATCGCATGGATGCGTCCGGAGTAGAACAGAATTCGCTCGGTGAGAGTAGTTTTTCCCGAGTCGATGTGAGCCGAGATACCGATGTTGCGGACTTTTTCGAGGTTCATGGTCATGCTATTGATACGCAGTCAGGAAACAGGGCGATCTCGGAGACGGTCTACCGAGACCTATCAGGAAAATGAGAGGTTCAACACAACCTGAGCCAGTGGCTTAGGTTCAAGCGAAAGAACCTGCATCAAGAAAAGCAATCGAGACAACGAGTAAAAAGGGCCTCGTAAGACGCTCAGAAATGAGAGTACGTCATAAGGTTCATCACAGAGAGGCCGCTGCAATGAACCTTAGCGAACTGAGCGAATCGTGCATTCCCGGAGCATGAGCGAGTCCTTAAATTCCGTCGTTAAATCGCGATCAAATCGTAATAGTACGACGAACTTCCCTCTTCAAATCGAAGATAGCCAACTCGAAGGTGCCACATCGGGTGAAACCTGCAACAACGCAGGTGCCAGCGTACTTTTTTCTGCATTCGTGCAGAACTCGACATTCATCCGTAAACGTTTCTTTATTCTAGCAATCAACTTAAAAGACGGGAAGGGCGATTCACCTTCCTTCACCATTTTTTCGCATCTGTCCCAAAAGTAGCAAGAAACGGCGATCGGCCGATCAATCCGCTGCGGAACACGCAATCAACTGGAGAAGACTCGCTTCGATCGTGGCACCGACCATGCCATTTAGCAGCCAAGCGACTTCTCGGGAATGAAAAACGCCCTCCGGTCGGGACGGAAGGCGTTTTTCGTTATCTATGTCGGATTCAAGTATGGCTTAGTATCGACCACCGCCACCACCGCCGCCGCCACCGCCGTAACCGCCGCCGCCACCACTGCGGCCACCGCCACCGCCGCCGTAGCCACCACCACCACCGCCGCTGCGACCGCCGCCACCACCGCCGTAGCCGCCGCTACGACCACCACCGCCACCACCGCCACCGCTTTCACGAGGACGTGCGTCGTTTACCGTTAGCGTTCGGCCTTGGAACTCCGCTCCGTTCAATGCACCGATCGCCG
>CAIVEI010000133.1 GCA_903904835.1 uncultured Schlesneria sp.
AGACATTTACGACTCCTTTATCTTTATTCACCTGTATTGCATTTTTCCGTGTGAATCCGTGTTCATCCGTGGCAAAAGCTCTTCGCTTTTTCTTCCCCCGCATAGATCGATAACACTTCTGTTCGACGCGGGAATCCGAGCTCTCCTCTTCCTCTGTGTTCTCTGTGCCTCCGTGTTTCAGGCTTCTGAATCTCTTCTCTTGAAATCTTCGTTCGTCTGCGATCCCTCTTCAACCTGTGGTTTCACCGAAGTTCAAAAAAAGTTGGCAAAGTTGGTCAAGTTCCCTTTTTTATAGGGTTTGCGAGGGTTTGAATTTGGTTAAGGTCACCAGGGTCCCACCCATTTTTGTCCCCGCCACTTGCAGGAAATTCAAAAGAATTCAGCCACGGATGGACACTGAACCGCACGGAAAAAGAGAAGCAAATCCTATGACAGACATTTACGACTCCTTTATCTTTATTCACCTGTATTGCATTTTTCCGTGTGAATCCGTGTTCATCCGTGGCAAAAGCTCTTCGCTCTTTCTTCCCCCGCATAGATCGATAACACTTCTGTTCGATGCAGGAAAACGAAAGTTAAGCCTACGATGCAAACCTGACCTTCTTCACTTCGTGACCTTCGTTCCCTTTTGTTCAAAATCCTGATTCGTCTTCAATCCGTCGCCTCACCGAAGTTTGAAATATCGTTGATCAAGTTGGCAAAGTTGGTCAAGTTCCCTGTTTTGTAGGGTTTGCGAGGGATTTCGCCTTGTCCGCTTCGGCACAGATCTCTGCCATGGTCTTCACTTCGAGAGTTCTTGCCTGCAGCGCCGGCGAGCCGGAGACGACGGGGCTCTTCAGCGGATCGGGCAAGCACCAAAACCATCGCCCGTCAGATTTCTTCTCTTTTCCTTTTCGACAACCCAACAGGATCAGTGCACGCATCAACGTCTTTTCACTGATGTCATGGCCAGCCGCATCCTCTTTGAGGACGCTGGTATAAACAGGTCCGTCATTCAAGCGATTTTTCAGCCAATCGGTCACCCGCGACAATTCACTCTTCGCCGCCACGTGATGCAAACGCTCCGTCTCCGTCGCATCCGCCACGTATTGTTCCGCAGTCTGATGAACCCACTCGTCTCGCCAGCAGATCCGCTGATTGTGAATGATAAAGCCAAGACCTGGAGGAGTTTCACACAGGTTGGTTTTGACGGGCAACAGGATTCGCCTGTCCGGTTCGTCGGGATCACGAACGATTGTCCAGACCGAACGAGCCACTTCGGCGACGACCGGAGACGTGGGCGTCCAATTCCCCCGTTTCCCTTTCTCAACCTTGGACGGCGTGGTGATCAACAGGATCGCCGTTCCCGACCGGTTCGCCAGGTCTGTCAGCTTCACCATCGTTGCCCTGAGTTTGGCGTCGTCGCGACTATTCGTCGCATCGAGAAAACTCTTGACGGGATCAATCACGATCAGGCGGCAAGGCTCACCCGCCTCACGCATCAACGTCAGATACAATTCGAGCGATTCAATCTGACAATCGTCATCGGGCCGGTTGCGTGCAAGGTTCGGTTTTTCCAGCTTCGTGTTCGTGTCATCTTGGACGACGTTGACCAAAGGGAGCGTGGCTCCTGCCGCTTCCAGACGATTTCGAACGACACTGGCGATCCCATCTTCACCCGAAAACAGAATAACCTGGCCTGGCTCCCCCTGTGCTGCAGCAGTAAGACAATGCTCGCCCCGAGTCATCTGGGCGATGACATCCATCGCAAACAGGCTTTTCCCAACCCCCGGCTCCCCTGTCAACAACGTCACTTGCCCCTCGGGGATCACCCCGTTCCAAACCCATCCCTGCGCCTTCGCAGGGATATCGCTCAACTTTTCCAGATTCATTCGAGTCCTCCAGTCAATCAAACAGATGCAATCCAAAACCACTGCGACAATCGCATTGACGACATTATTGCACAAAGAATCTTGTAGTGTCAATAGAAAGTGGTTATTTTATTTTGTCGCATTTATGCGTTTGGTGAAGCGGTGAGGTTTTGGAAACGGGGAATCGTCCTCGCGTGGAACCAGGCGAGCCGGGGTGCGCGAGCCCCCGGACTCTTTATCCATCACGTTCGGCTGTCGAATTCACCACGCAAACGCGGGGTGGATAACGGAAAACACCCGGCAATTCGGATTCGCCGAAAAAAAGTCCGCTGGCTGCCATACACTGGCTCGCCTCGTTGATTTCGCTCAATGGGGACACCGCTCTTTCACGGGTTTCGACAGACGGGTCACCAAAAAACGGTGTCTCCCTATTATCGTCCACCCCCATTGAAGAGTCGGAGGAATGTGTTACCTATGTCTCCGGGCAATACAGTCCTCGGAGAAGCGGTGTCGTGGAAATGAAGTAACGCAGATCCCAAACAACATCACCCAGCGTAGATCGCAAAGCGATCATTCTGGAACAGAAATCCTCGAAAAGGATGCCACGGTTTTACCGTCTTCGGTAAGGCCGTGCTCTTTGAATGCGTTCTCGACGAATGAAGGCACGACCCTGTCGAAGACTCGAAAACCGTGGCACCCCGAACCCTGGACTTTGATCGGCTACGCCGTTGGCGTAAAGACCGGACACACCTGTTGCATGAATGCGAAGCAAACGCCCCGCAGAGTCGTCACTTCCGCTCTGGAAATTCGTTGCCGCGTTTGTTACGACCGATTCGTAACGTGTCCCGTTTTTGGCTGCTCCCGTGCTGGTTGGTTCTTCATGGCAGGAATCAGGTATGTCTCTTGATGATTCATTGACAGTGATTCGTGGTGCCTGTGGTCACGATTGTCCTGATACCTGCACATGGATCGTTGAGGCTCGTTCCGGCAAGGCGGAACGACTGTACGGCGATCCCGAACATCCCTTTACTCGCGGCACGCTGTGTGCCAAGGTCAATCATTACCTTGATCGAGTCTATCATCCAGACCGAGTGCTCTCTCCGCTCAAGCGGACGGGGAAGAAAGGGGAGGGCCAGTTTGTTCGGACCACCTGGGACGAAGCTCTGGGGGACATTGCAGGGCGCTGGAAGTCGATTATCGCCGAGTCCGGTGCCGAAGCGATCCTTCCTTACAGCTTTGCGGGAAACCAGGGATTGATCCAGATGGCGTCGCTGGGTCAGCGTTTGTTCGGCCTGCTGGGATGCTCGAAACTCGAACGTGCTCTCTGCGGTGAAGTGGCTGGACAAGGAATCTCCGCCACTAACGGGTGCGGCTACGGAGTCGACCCCGAAGAGCTGGTTCATAGCCGGTTCATCGTGTTGTGGGGAACCAATACGATCGTCACCAATCTGCATCTGTGGCCCGTCATCGCCGAAGCCCGGCGACACGGGGCCAAGATTGTCGTGATTGATCCGGTTCGGACAAAAACCGCAGAACAGGCCGACTGGCATCTCGCCCTGAAACCTGCCAGTGATGGAGCACTCGCCCTGGCAATGATGCACGTCATCATTCGCGATAATCTCGTCGATCATGACTATGTCCAACAGTACGCGATCGGCTATGAAAAACTGGCCGAACGGGTTCAGGAGTATTCACCGGCGACAGTCGCATCGATCACAGGGTTGCCGGCGGAAGAGATTGAACGGTTTGCTAGGGAATATGCGACAACGCGGCCCTCGCTGCTCCGCCCCTTGATCGGACTGGAGCATCACCATAACGGTGCCACCATGTATCGAACACTCGCTTGCCTGCCGATCCTGACGGGAGCCTGGCGCGACCGGGGCGGGGGGCTTGCGCGGTCCACAGGGGCTTTACAATACTCGACGCTGAACACCGACGGAGTCTGGATGCCCCAACATGACCGCCCCGGCGTTAGGACGTTGAACATGCGGGATCTCGGTCGTGATCTTTGTTCTCGCGAACTCGCCCCGCCGATCCGCAGTCTTTGTGTCTACAACAGTAACCCGGCGGTCACGACCCCGAACCAGCAGAAGATCCGCGAGGGATTGCAGCGAGAGGATCTGTTCACGGTCGTGCACGACCTGTTCATCACCGAAACGGCCAGATATGCGGATTACGTTCTGCCCGCCACAAGCCAGATCGAGTCGCTGGACATCGTTCCTGCGTGGGGGCATCACTACCTGTCGTTAAATCGTCCCGCCATCGAGCCTCAGGGTGAATCGGTGTCGAACACGGAATTCTTCAGGCGGCTGGCAAAAGCACTCGGTCGGGATGAATCCTGGTTGTTCGAAAGTGATGAATCGTTGCTGAGGACGGCTCTGGCGAGTGGTCATCCCTGGTTAAAGGGAATCAGTTTCGAACGACTGTGGGAAGAAGGCTATGTCCGATTGAACCACGACCGTGACTGGCGACCGTTCGCCAAGGGAGGTTTTCCTACCCTATCGGGCAAAGCGCAACTCTACTCGGAAGCCTTGTTTACGCGGGGACTTGATCCGCTTCCCGCCGTGGGGGAAATTCGGCGGGGAACGGGAAGCCAATTGCAATTGATTACCGGAAAGACGCTCCACTTCCTCAATTCCAGCTACGCGCACGTCGACCGACACCGGCGACGCGAAGGGAGACTGTTTGTCGAGATGAATGCGGCTGACGCCAGCGGACGACGCCTGAACGACGGCCAACTGGTCGAAGTCTTCAATGACCAGGGCACATTAAAAGCGATCTGCCGGATCTCAGACCGAGTCGGACCGGGCCTTGCCTGGATGCCTTTCGGGGGACTTGGCGACGCGGAGGGCAGTCCCAATTCGGTCAACACCTTGACGCCGGAAGAGCCGACCGACTGGGGCGGCGGCAGTGGTTTCTACGACACCTTTGTGGAAATCACGGCTTGCCACAGCGATCCGCGACAATATCGGCAAACGGCTGATTAAGCTTTTTCGTGAGATCAACATGAATATCTTTGCGGCTGGTGCGCACTACACTTGCGTCGCGCAGACGATGCCAAGTGAATGATGCTATTCCACTATTGGCGTTAGAAGAGATCTTCCTTACGAGTTCGGCTCGACTCTCTAATCAAGTTCTTGAAAAATACAGTCGCCCCGAGGCCGAGGAATCGTCTCCGGACCGGGCAGCATGATTGATGCCCGACACATTTTGGTTGCAATAAATGGCGCGATATCTCCGCGATCGACGCTTCGTTGCGTGAGTTATCCCCCACACAACGCATCACTCGATGCCAAGGTGACTGGTTAGGCCTCACCTTGAACAAAACTTTCATTCGCTCCATAACGGACGCTTGCGCCGCCGCATTCGTGCTGGCGATCACGTGCAGTACACTTCGCGCGAACACAATCTACAACGTCGTAAACGACGCGCCAGATCAGAACGGTTATACGGTTACCGGTACGATTACCACCGATGGGTATATAGGTATTCTCACTTCAGCCGATTTTAAAGATATTGAAATCACGATCTCGAACGGAAGCAGTTCAACTACGCTCTCGTCAATACCTGGGCCGCCCTATTCCACCGCTACAGATGTGACAGCAACGGCTAACGGCATTTTTGTTGCCCAAGACGGCCAGCTACGATTTAGCGTAATCGCTCCTGATATTATTAATACGCAGGCGCAATCAGCTTTGATAAACTGGTATCCTTCAAATTTGCCCTACGAACGATACCGCGCAAGAGACCTTAGCGGCAATTTATTATTTGACGTCAATCCACCCTCCAGCCCTGATTTTTCCAGCGGAAGTCCATGGGAAATAGCCAAGGTTCAAAGTTCTTCGGCCGTCCCCGAACCCTCGTCTTTCGCCCTGTTGGTTCTTGGTGGACTCGGACTGGCGTTCCGTGCATACCGACGAAGAGCAACCTCTGTTTGATAAGTCGGATTTGCAAATCGAACCTGGGAAGGTGTTGACGCTGGAGTGACGATCGTGAATTACTTAGGGGTGGCTGGGAACGCACTCCATTTCTCTCTCGCGTCGACGAAGCCGTGAACTAATCATGATGAGGCATATCACGCGCTGCCGAAAATGGCCTTACGAAAAGTCTTCCGAAAACTTGCGAAACAGATTCTTTTGTCCGGCTGCACAATCGGGTAATGACCCCTGATGCCTGACTCGCGGAACCAAAGAACGAAGGTGGCTCTTCAACCAGACTTCCGTGGAGGCCACAGAAGTCAACAAATCGAAGAGCCACCAGAATCGCGTTCAATGTTATTGGTGATCAGGAAGCACGACGAATGCTCCGTTCATTCTCGGTAGACGTGAGCGTGGGAACAATATCATCGGATTGGCCAGCACTCACGATTAACTGACCACAAATCTCCTGTCCGGCAAAATCGTTGGTAATCATTGATGAGCTCACGTAGCAGGCACCACCATAAACTGATTTTCCGTAGAAACTGACCGTACCATTGACCGTCGAAGAGGCTCCCCAGGGATTATAAAGTTCGAAGGGATTGCTGCTTGACGAGTTGTAGCCCACAAAGGCATAGGCATGCGTGCCGTGTGAACCACCGACAATCAAGTTATCGTTCGCATTGGTGCTGGAATCGAGCACGATGAGTTTCCCGCTATTCCAGGCGGCGACGAGATTGCTGGGATTAACCGCAAAATCGTTCGATGACAATCCCGTGATTGCATGGAGTGCCCAGGACGGCGAGCCACCGTCCAAAGCGTCATAAGAGTCGTTATATGTCGAACCTGACGTAACGTATCCCATTCCGTTCGCTTCAACATAAGCTTTTTCAGCAAGAGCCGCCCATAGAACACCGCCGTTCACATGATCGTAATACGTACCGCCTCCAGGTAGCTCGGTGTCCACAGTCACATAGCGGGCGACACCGCTGTTATCGTAAAAGCGGACCTTGTACAAACTCACGGTCGTTCCATTTTCCACTGTTGTCCCGGAATACGTGAACATGTTAGTAATGTCGCTTGGTTTGCGTGCGGCCACTTCTGCCAGGCTCGCCATCAGCCAGCAATCCCCCTCGTTACCCTGGTGAACATCGGTGAATACCGGTCCGCTTGAGCCGAAGAGCGAACCGTTAACCTGTGTGTAAGTGGTCCCCGCCTTGGGGTGATCAATCGTTCCTTTCGGGACCGGCTGTGTTGTCACTGAAAGATAATTGGCCCATGTGACACCGGAGTTGTTATAGGCACCAACGTCGAAGTAATAAGTTGTATTTGCCGACAAACCTGTGACATTTACCGCTGTTGTCGCGGCGTTCATGTTTCCGATCTGCTTCCACGCGCCATTCTGCCAGATATCGATGTAGTAACCATTCGCCCCACTGGCAGAATGCCAGCTCAGCAGTACTTGAGTTGACGATGTGGCCGTTGCCGAGAACGAGAAACCGTAGGAGGATTCGGGACGCATCGCAGACTGATTGGAAGTCGCAGTACAGGCGATGACGTGACCATCGTTCGCTGAGCTAACGGTCGTGTCTGTTGTTGGCACGTGATTGACCACAAGCGGAGATGAATTGGTTAAGGCGGCATGATCGACAGCAGCAAACGTTGTCATCAGCGTACGCTGTTCAAGCGATTCAAACATTGCCGGAACTGTTCCCGTGAGTTCAGATCGTCTTCGGCGAGTACCTGAAGTTGATCGAAAAAGACCTCGCAACGCAGTAATCGACGACTTGATCGCGTCCACACCAGGCAAGCGTCGTGGACATGCACCGGCGTTTGCTGATGCTGATTTCGAAAACGAGAATGCATTCATGATACAACTTCCTTTCAAGGAATCGCACGAGTCACAGAAGACGTCTTGTGCAAAGTTCGAGATTGAACAACAGGTGATGTCCAATGGCTTGGATTGAAAAAATGGGAACAGGCTTTTCGAAGCCGCAATCACATAAATTGCTTTTCACGGTTCACTGAACCGATTTCCATTTTTGCACCATAAGTCACCGCGAAATGACAATATTCAGCGGCAGTTTCAACATCCCATCCGGGTTGATTGCAAAACTCACAATCATCGACCCACCGAGGAAAACGGACTGGATTCGCAGATCTTCCAGCAATTCAAAAAAAAGAGGAAGAAATCAGAAAATCTATTAAACTTAGTGGTGGCGGCAGATTTTCAGTTCGGTTCGCAATTGATTGACTGGTTCAATCCGGCAGCGAGGTCGAAGCCGTCGTCATGGTTTGAGGACTGCGAATCGGACTTTGGTGACTCCGTTTCGCGCTGCAGCGATCAGCATCGGTTCCACATTCGAGTAGAGCACACTTCGATCGGCTCGAATGCGAAGTTCGGTCGCTGCCGCCCCATGTTTAGCGATCAACAACTGAAGCCGCTGTTCGAATTCTTCTGGAGCAATTGTGGTTGGCCCAATGGATATTTCTCCACTGGCGACGATCGTAACAACCAGACGATTGGCCGATTCCTCGTCTTCTTGCGCTTTTGATGCGAGGGGAAGTTCGATTCGTTCGACATTCTCGTTGCGAATGAAATGACTGGCGACGAGAAAGAAAATGATCAGTAGAAACACCACGTCGATCAATGGGGTGATGTTGAACGCGAATCCCCGATCCTGCGTGCGTGTCGGGACTTTCATCCGCGCTTCTCCCGAGGAACAACGCGCGCGACCGGAAGACTGCCAGCGTCAGGGGCGAGAGCCTGCCGACGCTCCTCACGTCGTTTCAGCAATTGCGATCGCTTCAAATCAGAGAAGACCTGCTCCGCCGTTAACGCCGTTTGAGCAACCAGTTCATCGATGCGATTGCGAAAGAAACCGAACGCGGCAATTGCGGGAATGGCAACGATCAAACCAAATAACGTGGTCACGAGAGCCTTGTAAATCCCCGGCGCTAACTCGCTGACCTGCGGATTCGCCTTACGTTCGAATTCCATAAATGCCAGGATCATTCCCCAGACAGTTCCCATCAGCCCCAGCATCGGAGCAACCGTACTGATCATGGAGAGATATTCGATTTTTCGTAGCAGCCGCGCTGCTTGTTGACTGGCCGTATCTTCCATCGCCTTTTCCACGGCCGCGTAACCAAGTTCAATTTCCTTGATACCAGCGGCGAGCATGTATCCGAGAAAGCTGCTGCTGGCGATAGAACGTTCTTCCGCCAGTTTCAACTGGCCTTGTGAAATCAGTTTTTGAATGTCTTCCGCCAGCCCCTTGGGCATCAATGTCTGGCGGCGAATCGTCAACAAGTGTTCAAAGACAAGAGCCAGCATGACAAGGCTGAGCACAACAATGATGTATCCAATGGCACCGCCATCCTCAAACATCTGTCGGACGTTAATTTCCGGGGTTGGCGGCCTGACTGCGGGCGCGACACGGTCTTCCCCAGAAACGACCCCGGTCGTGGCGAGGCAAATCAACACCAATGTCACGTTCCGGAATATCGTCATCATGCGGTGACCTTTCTCTCCCGACACCCTTAATTCGGGACTATTGCATTGTCAAGACTCAAAGTTTGGGTTGTGTGCCACTGCATCGTCGTCTTCGGAGACGCAGTCTCTTCTCTTCTTCAAGGCATTCGAAGAGCACTGGGTGACCGAAGACGGTCATCCAGTGGCACCCGAATATTCATATTGGACAATGCACTAAACGCCAGGGTTCAACAATAACTCAGGTAATGCTGCGGAACGCGTTCCCAGCAACGGCAGGTTGTCTGCCGAGCGAAACGTGAAGACAGCAGAATATTTCGTCTCATTCGTCGAATTTCGACTCGCCGCATGCAACGTTCGGCAATGGAAGAACAAGACATCCCCCGGTTCCAGCGAGACAAACTTTTTCGTTTCGATGAGTGATGCGTTCTCGGGCAAGTCTTTGCGAAAAAATAGTTCGGCGTCCAGGCGGTTGTGATCGAGAACCAATTTATGTGATCCAGGAATGACTTGAAGACAGCCGTTTTCTGGCCGTTCCGTTCCCAAGGCGATCCAGGCATTGATCAATTCGGGACGTTGAAACGACCAGTATCGAATGTCCTGGTGCCAACCGGTCTCGCTGCTGTATCTGGGCTGCTTGGTCATGATGCAGTTGTGGTGCGCCAGGGGACAGACGACTCGCGGACCCAACAACTGCTGAAGTCGATTCAAGATTTCGGGTCGAATCATCCATTCTGTGAACAGGAAGCTTCGACTTTGTGCCTGCTTCAACCGGCGAATCGTTCGCCCCCCTTCGGCGTCCGTTGAGGGAGGTGCGCCGGGGTAGCGTAATTCCGCTTCGTACTCGACCGGTTCGACATGATCACGCAGGCCAAGCTCGGTGACTTGTCGCATCTTTTTGACATCGGCTTCGCTCACGAGACCGCGAACGACGATGTATCCATCTCGCAGAAACCCTTCCAGCTCGTTTTGGCTGAACTGAAGCGATGGCGATACGGGCGAGGCAGACACCACGTGAAAACACTCCGTTTTTGATTTTTGAATAACTGGATCTGAATAACTGGATCTTATGAAGCGGTCGAACAAACCTGGCCAGGTCAACCGTTGATTTCGTCCTGATCGAAGCGGGACACTTTACGGTAGCGACGTGCGGCGTTGACGTCGCACGACACAACGGCTTCCCCAAAGGTTCATCGGTCTCAACCCTTAATGTCAAATTCTTTGATTTTGCGATACATCGTTCGTTCACCGATCCCGAGCATATGAGCGGCTTCTTCCCGCTTGCCGCCAGTAATTTCCAAGGCACACTGGATGTAGTACTTTTCGACTTCCGTGAATGGTCGGCCAATCAACGAGTCGGCACCGTGAAAATGACCGGGTCCCTCGGCATTGTCAGCCTTCAGGCCCAGCGGGGCAATATCTCCCGGAAGGTCATCGACATCAAGGCGACCGTCCTTGTCCAGAATGATCATTCCTTCAAGCGCGTTCCGCAATTCGCGAACGTTTCCCGGCCAGTCATAAGCGATCAACGCCTGCTGAGCCTGCCGAGTGACGATCGGGATCGGACGGTTGTTACGTGCTGACAGTTGCTTGAGAAACGAATCGACGAGCAACGGTATATCACTGCGGCGTTCGCGAAGTGGAGGAAGTTCGATCGTGACGACCGCCAGGCGGAAATACAAATCCTTGCGAAACGTCCCCTTCTTGATCCCTTCCTGCATGTCCGCGTTGGTCGCTGCAACCACTCGAACGTTGACGTCCATTTCTTCGTTGGCGCCGATCCGTGAAACCTTGCGGTCTTCCAGAACTCGCAACAGCTTAATCTGCGTTGCCATCGGCATTTCGCCGACTTCGTCCAGAAACAACGTTCCCCCGTTGGCGTATTCGAATTTGCCAATCCGTTTGCCAATGGCACCCGTGAAGGCTCCTTGTTCATGGCCGAACAATTCTCCTTCAAGCAGGCTTTCCGGAAGGGCCGAAATGTTCAATGGGACGAACGGTTTGTTTTTGCGTTCGCTGTTCTGATGCAAAGCACGGGCGGCAAGCTCTTTACCTGTTCCGCTTTCGCCAAGGATTAAAACGGTACTGTCGGTCGGCGCAACACTCCGCAATTTCTCCATGACGCGCTGCATGGCGGGACTGTTACCAATCACCCCTTCGTAACCGAATTTTTCGTCCAGTCGTCGGCTCAGTTCCGCATTGTTACGCAGCAGTCGGACTCGGCTGGATGCCTTTTCCACCGCATGCCGCAATTCGGTGATATCAAGCGGCTTGGTCAGATACGTGTGTACGCCGTGTTGGCCGGCAGCCACCGCCGTTTTGATTGACGCGTGGCCTGTTAACAAGATCACTTCGGCATCCGGAAGCTCTTCCTTGGATTTACGGAGAATCTCCAGCCCATCGACTTCGTCCATCATCAGATCGGTGACAATGACGTCGAAGGTCTGGCTCTCGATCAACGCGACAGCTCGTTTGCCCGAGCCTGCGACGGTGCAGTCATAGCCGACACGTTGCAGGCTTTCGGCTACAGCCTGAGCGTGAGCCTCATCATCGTCGACTATCAGTACTCGGATCGAAATTCCGGAAAGATCGACAGGGGTACTTTCCTTCCCCGACATGCCTGAAGCCTCGTCAAATTCTATAGGTTGCGTGGACAAATGCCACGAGATGGATTCGTGACTGCCGAATAGTTTAGGCGGATTACCGGAATAAAACTACCGCTTGACAGGTTCCATTTCGAGACGGTTTCCAAGACACCGGAGTTCGCTGCTTTCCCTGCGATTGGCGTTTAGTAAGTTGTCACGACTTAAAGTTCGGGCCATGCGCCACTTCATCCGAGTCTTCAGGACTGAAATTTGACTCATTGAGTCAAGTTTCAGGATTTCTACCAAAGTAGCCATTATCGCTCCGAGGCTGTCAGTTTTTGTAAGTTGAGAACGGTGAGCCACAACCCGTAGCATGGGCTTCAGCCCGTACGAAACAACATCTTGTGCGGGCGAAAGCCCACACTACAAAAACTGACCTTTCCGCGTAATGAGCATAGGTCGGAAGCGATTCAAGCGCTGCCGACGCATCGGGACAGATATTCCGTTATTTATTTTTCATGACACTTCTGATTTCGCCCAAAGCGCACGGTTAATCGTCGATGTTCTGGAATCCCTCCAGGATTCAGGACTTTTTCCGTCGACATAACCGGTGGTGTCGCTTCGCTCAACCGACCGGCTAATTGCTGCCGTCCCTCCGGGACAACGAAATGTGCCACGCCAGACTTTCCGTAGAAAATCGTTACCCGCGTTAGGTAGCACCCGAATATTGAGATTGGACGACGCACTAGTCGATTTCGCGAGGGGAACCCTTGGTCCCCTGTCGTGCTTTTGCGGCGCGCACACTTAAGTTTTCGAGGTGCCGCCTGGCATATCTCAACCAGTCTTTTGCCCAGACAAACTCCGTTGCGAGAATTGCCAACCCCAGCGGAATGACGATGAATGCCGGCCCTGGGAGCACTACCATCGCGATACCGATTAACAAAACGGTCGAGCCAATGACAAACACAACGACTCGACGGGCCTGCTTCCAAAGCCAGATAACGAAACCAGGAGGCATCGATTCCGGGCGAGTATCCGGATCGTCGGGATCGCGCCCCGTCGTTTCCGTGCTTGCCCCAGTCATTCGCCAGTCCACTGCGCTGGCCGCTTCTGCAAGAATGCCGAGATCCCTTCCTGAGCATCATGTTTCATGGCATTCTCGGTCATCACACAGGTTGCACGCTCGTAAGCACTCGTCTCGTCGAGCGCGATTTGATCGTAGAACGCACGTTTACCCAGGCTGATTGTCAACGGGCTGCTGGCGACGATCGCGTCGGTCATCTCTTTAATCGCGGAGTCGAGATCGGCAGCAGGGACGACTCGATTGATTAGCCCGACTGCCAACGCACGCTCGGCCGAGATCGGTATCCCCGTCAGCAACATTTCCATCGCGACCTTCGACGGAACCGCTCGCACCAAGGGAACCATCGGCGTCGAACAGAACAGCCCGATCTTGACCCCCGGTGTCGCAAAGCGAGCCTCGGTAACAGCAACCGCCAGATCGCAGGCAGCGACCAACTGGCAACCCGCGGCAGTCGCCAATCCTTGAACTCGTGCAATGACCGGCTGCGGAAGTTTTCTGATTTTCTGCATAACGCTGGAACATCGCGCGAACAATGATGAGTATTCGGCTTCGGAACGACCGACCATTTCGCCCAGATCATGTCCTGAACAGAAAACGGAACCGGCCGCAGCCAGGACCACAACGCGAGATGCCTGGTCATGAGCAATTCGATCCAGCTCGGTACCAAGTTCAGTCAGCATCGACTCGGAAAGCGCATTTCGACGTTCCGGTCGATTCAGGGTCAGTCTGGTCACTCCGGAATCTGATTCCACCAATAGCATTATTCGTCTCGCAACCGGCATTCAGGATTCATTTTTCAGGCTCACATTGAACGATATCTTATCGATTTCTCAAACAAGGGCCGTATGTAAAACGAAACCGAACAGGGACTCCGTTCGAATTATGCGACCCTTGTCAATCGAGCGATGCCCATCGAGACGTTCAACCAGCCTTCACAATCGGATTTGTCAATGTTCCGATCCCCGTGATTTCAATACTCGAAACATCACCATTGATGAGTGTGAAATTATCCGGTGGAACAATGCCGGTCCCCGTCAACAAAAACGCACCGCTGACGAGATCATTTTCTCGTGTCAGCCAATCGACCAGCTCATCAAATTCCCGTTTCATCTGACTGAGGTCAGTCTCACCCGTGAAGACAACCGTCCCCTGACGTTCGATCGACAGGCGTATTTTCGTCGCAGCACGGTCGACCGGCTTTTCGGGAATCAAAACGAATGGCCCCAATCCGCAACAACCGTTATAGACCTTTGCCTGCGGAAGATAGAGCGGGTTTTCTCCCTCAATGTCACGTGCAGACATGTCGTTTCCGACGGTAAACCCGACAAGCTTCTTCGCGGGAGAAATCACCAGCGCGAGTTCCGGTTCAGGAACACTCCAATTGCTGTCGGCACGAACTCGTAAAGGCTCGCCCGGTCCCGAAACCCGATTCGGCGTCGCCTTAAAGAAGATCTCCGGGCGAGGGGCCGTATAAACCCGGTCATAATGCGAGGCACCCGTCTCGGACTCCTGCATCCGGGCGACCTGGCTTCGTTTGTAAGTCACGCCTGCCGCCCAAACTTCCTGCCGGTCAATCGGCGCAACAACCGTCACCAGTCGCGGATCAAGCAACGGGGCTTTGGAATCAATCAGGAACCGAGCCAGCCCGATCGGATCAGGCGAATTCAACACGTCCATCAAACTACGGGCATGGTCCACCTGGGTCAGATCCAGCAACCGGAATTGTCCGTCGTCTTCCACCACGGCAACTCGATTCGAACCATCGGCCAAACGAAGCTTGGCAAGACGCATAACAATTCCCCCAACAATGCACGCCCCAACACAAATACCAACCGCAAAAAAAGGATCGCAGAACCACCCCCACACCGCAAGTATTCTTTGTGCGCGTCGGGTCATGGGATTAGAATAGGGGAGTCGCTTTCGCGTTGTGGCACTGATTCGCTGCGTTTTCTTCGTTTTCGCGTTGCGACTTTGAATTCGTACTACTGTCGAACACGACGAGCCACATTCTGTAGCTGCGGCTTCCAGCCGCAGATTTAATAATAGGACGGAGGCTGGAAGCCTCCGCTACAAAATCCGCTACAAAAACCGACAGCCTCTCCGCCCCTTCGCCCGAAACCTCTTCGCTTTTCAGGGCTGTTTTGTTGGAAAAATCACTATAAATCGTCCCATATCCCGCCCGCACGTGAACTCCCGTTTCCGAAGCTTTGCCTGATTTTTTGGGAATTCGTGACAAACCAGTTTTCCATATGCGAATTAGCCGATATATTCATGGATTGTACAGGTACTGTGCTGAATGGATTCTTGTGAGATCGTCACGCGTTTCAGTCGGGAGAATTGTTCTCAATGTTTCATCATCCTTCCTGGAAGATTGGCATTTTTTACCGCTGTGCGTTGGCGACGTATTTCGTGGCGGCTTCAGTGGCTTTCGCGTCAGATCAAGCTCCGAATCAAAAATCGGACCATTGGGCATTTCAACCTGTGATTCGACATTCGGTCCCGGATATGGAATCGAATACTGTTGCAACTTTCCAGAATCCGATTGATGCCTTCATCGCCGCTCAACTTCAAAAGCATAGTAAGGCTCTTTCAGCGCCTGCCGATCGAACCACGCTGTTGCGACGAATCACATTCGATCTGATCGGATTGCCTCCGACTCCTGAAGAGGTTTCTGAATTTCTTGCAGACACAAGTCCCGATGCCTTCGATCGGGTTGTTGATCGGCTGCTAAGCAATCCCCATTACGGCGAAGCCTGGGGTCGAAACTGGCTCGACGTTGTCCGTTTTGCAGAAACAGCCGGGTTTAAAGAAGACCCGATTCGACCAACCGCATACACGTACCGCGATTACGTGATCCGGGCTTATAACCGTGATGTTCCCTTCGATCGATTTGTGCTCGATCAATTTGCGGGCGACGAACTGTATCCTGATGATGCGGAATCGCTGGCCGCGACCGGATATTGTCGGATGTGGCCGGATGAAAGTAACGCTTCGAATATTCTCCTGGCGCGCCAAATGTCGCTCGACGATCTGACCGGAAATGTCGGTGCTGCATTTCTGGGACTGTCGATCGGATGTGCCCAATGTCACGATCATAAATTCGATCCGTTGTTGCAAACCGACTTTTACCAGTTGCAAGCGTTTTTTTCAGGGATTGTGCTTGAAGACAAAGTCCCCGTGGGAACGCACGAGGATTTGGTCGAATACCGTCGCGAAGAACGGGCTTGGCTCGACGAAACAGCGGAATTGCGTCGTGAATTGAATTTATTGGAACGACCCGCCAGGGTCAAAATGCAGGGGGAGCGTCGCATGAAGTTCCCTCCTGAAGTCCTGGAAGCACTCGACACGTGCGCCGAAGACCGCACGACAATGCAGCGGCAACTTGCCTTCTGGAGTGCACGTCAGATGGGGGTGAAGGAAGACGACATTCCCAAGCATCTCGATGACGCTGCGAAGGTCCGTCGTCTGGAAGTCATCAAACTGATGGAAGAAGCTCGGAAACGACAACCTCGTCCAAAACAAGACGCAAGTGTGATGGCGGTCGCTGAGCTGACATGCACACCGCCGGTCACTCACCGGATGGAATCGGGTAGCTACGACAAACCTCGCGAGGTACTTGAACCACATTATCCCGTCGTGTTACGGAGTAGCCCGGCGCAGAACCCGCCTTCGTTTACGCCGCCGAGCAATCGGACGTCGGGACGTCGTACCGAACTGGCACGATGGCTGGCGTCGGCCGATCATCCGCTGACTCACCGGGTCTGGGTGAATCGAATCTGGCAAGGGCACTTCGGTCAGGGATTGGTCTCAAATGCGAACGACTTTGGCACCCAGACGCAAGCTCCAACGCAACCAGAACTTCTCGATTGGCTGACGACGGAGTTTATTCGACAGGGATTCCATTCAAAGCGTCTGCATCGGCAAGTTGTTTTGTCCGCCACGTACCGACAGCGATCGGATGAATCACCGGTTGAAGGAGTTGCTGCGAATGAATCATCGCAGTCAAACACGACTGACTATTCGCACTTCATGCGGCAAAGGCTGTCATCGGAACGGATTCGCGATGCATGGCTTGTCGCTTCAGGGACGTTTAACGACACGATGTACGGACCTGGCACAAGACCTGAGTTGCCACCGAATTTCAGTAGTTACGAATGGAAAGTAAGCGAGCCTGCTCAGCAGGTTCGGCGTTCGGTTTACCTGTTTGCAAAACGGAATCTCCCGTACCCGATGATGGCCGCATTCGATTTTCCTGACATGCACGAGTCTTGTGGTTGTCGGACAAAGACGACAATTGCGCCTCAGGCTTTGATGCTGCTTAACGACCGCATCATCCTGAAAGCGGCGGTGCAATTGGCGACTCGTGCGCAGGAAGAATCGACATCCGCAGACCCTGCTGCCAAAATTCAAAGGGCGTGGCAAATTATTTTTGGCCATCCCGCGAATGATCGCGAAATTCAAACGGCACTCAAGTTCGTTTCCGAACAGCGGGAAATCCTTGCCAATTCACCGGCAGCAAAGTCGGAAACCACGACACCGCAAGCGAGTTTCGAAGAGGACGCTTTTGCGGATCTCTGTCACGCCATGCTGAACACGAACGCGTTTCTGTTTGTTGAATAAAAGGTTTCATGCAGTGGAATTAATCGAGCGGTGCGAGACCATGCTTGCGACGTTCCTCATTCAGCCACAAAAAGGCTCGTGGTTCCTTCTTCAATAACTTCACGATTTGCGACGTTGTACATGCGAGTTGTTCGGCGGTACCCGGCAGATGAGCGTGTCGGGAATACAGGACATCAAGCACCTCCGCAAGCAGCACCGGGAAATCGTCGTGATCTGGATTAATGCCGATCCGACTTCCGTGACACCTCGACTGCCAAAGCGGTGTTGGAGCGGCTTCTGCCAGTGACGCCGATCGAACACCGAGTGCCAGATTCATGCGCAATCGTTTGACGGCGTTGCGATGATTATCGAACTGACTGCGTCGTTCTGCCGCCTGACCTTCGATCCCTGTCGGAATGTGACGAATGACCACAGCCGATTCGGTCTTGTTTCGATGCTGGCCTCCCGGCCCCCGTCGTCGTTCGTGTCGGATCTCGCAGTCGCGTAACAACAGTTCTGCCGGAATCGTCGCGGGATGTTCTTGGTTTTCCGGCAGGATTTCAGTCATGTTCCTGGTCTTTGATGACTCTGACTCAATTCACGTTGATTACTTTGGCGTCTGATCTTTGTCATCCGTCTCTGCATCAGCGGCGTCGGCGTCCATCGGAGCGAGCAGATCGAGCCTTTTTCGCATCAGGTGAATATCCATACTTGCGATGGTCAAGACTTGTGAGGTCTCCCAGGCAAGCGGCATGATGAACTTGGCTTCCGTTGGAGTTCGAACGACGAGCAGTGCATTATCGCTGGTCAGTTCCGGGCGAGTCAGGCGGTCGAGTGACCGATAGAGCAGCTTACCCGGATGCAGGTCTTTTTCGATCATGGCATACGGAGGATCAAAAAAAACGACATCGTACGGATACCAGTTTCCCCCTTGAGCCTTGAACGAACATCGCAGACAGTCGACTCGCCAGCACAATGTCCGGTCTTCGACTTTCAGCATTTCGACGTTTTTGACCAGCAACTCGTGAGCACGGTGGTCCTGTTCACAGAAGACGACACTGGCGGCGCCACGACTTAACGATTCGAATCCAAGTGTCCCTGTCCCCGAATAAATGTCGAGCACTTTACTGCCGGGCAGCCGATGCCGAATGTGGTCGAACAGCATCACCTTCGCTCGATCAATGATCGGGCGCGTGGTCAGACCGGGATTGGTCAGTAATGTTCGTCGACGAAATTGTCCGGCAATAATTCGCATGCAAAGTCTTTCGGTGAAGGCGGCTCGCCGTACGTAGTCAGCGTATCGGACGAGAGGGACTTATGGGACCAATTGGACTGACAGGAGACATAAGTCACATCAGGAACTTGCAACGTTTGCCTTTCATTGCTTCATCGGCAAAGCAGTTTGGCGGAACGACGCATTTCCTATTCTGCGGTATCTCGCGACTATTTTCGACCGACCGACAATTCTCGCGATTCTTTGACGTCATCCCATTCATCGAGCGACATCACAACTTCTCTTGCCTGGCTCCCATTATATCCGCCGACGATCCCATCTTCGGCCATCCAATCGATCATTCGTGCACCACGTCCGTATCCAACTCCTAAAGCCCGCTGCAATAATGAAACGCTACCGCGACCTTCGCGAATGACGACTTCAACGGCCTGATCGTAAAGATCGTCCCGGTCGCGAGGTTCAGAAGCACCACTGCTTTTTCCTCCCTTGCCTTGAGCGGGGGCTGCTTTCAACTGGACGAGTTCTTGATCGTACTGTGGCTCCTGATCAGCGAAGAATTCAATGACTTTATTCACTTCTTCGTCGCTGACGTAAGTTCCTTGTGCGCGTCGCAGGGCGCTCGTTTCGGGAGCCATGTACAACATGTCCCCTTTTCCCAGCAACTTGTCCGCTCCCATCTCGTCCAGCACAACACGGCTGTCCATGCGGCTGGCGACCTGGAACGAGATTCTCGCTGGCAGGTTCGATTTAATCAGCCCTGTAATGACGTCGACAGTCGGCTTCTGGGTGGCAAGGACCAGATGGATGCCAACCGCTCGGGATTTCTGAGCCAAACGGATGATATGTCCTTCAACATCTTTCCCCGATGTCATCATCATGTCCGCCATTTCGTCTGCGATGATGACGATGTATGGCATTGTCTCGGGGATCGTCGTTGCTTCTTCAGTGCCTGCTTCCAACCCCAGCTTTTCCAGGACTTTCTCGCGTCCAAGTTTATTGAAGCTGTCGATATGACGGACGCCGACCGCAGAAAGGAGCTGGTATCGTTCTTCCATCTTTTCCACGGCCCAACCGAGAACCGCTTCGGCCTTCTTCATGTCGGTGATCACGGGATGCATCAGGTGGGGAATGCGGCTGTAGGGGCTCAGTTCGACCATCTTCGGGTCGATCATCAGCATTTTGACCTGTTCCGGGCTGCGGGTCATCAGCATCGAAACAATCAACGTGTTCAGACAAACGCTTTTCCCGGTTCCCGTTCGGCCCGCAATCAAAAGATGGGGCATCTTGCACATATCCACGACAAGTGGTTTTCCGCTCGCATCCTTGCCGAGAAACATCGGGATCGCCTTTTTATCGATGTCCGCGCGGCATGAGTCAATCAGTTCTTTCAGCCTGACCATCACACGAACATCATTCGGAACTTCGACACCGACAGTATTCTTTCCGGGTATTGGCGCGATGACGCGCACGGACGAGACTCGTAACCCAATCGCGAGGTCGTCTGCCAGCGAAGTGATCTTTGAAAGACGCAGGCCCTTTTCCAGTTCCAACTCGAATTGCGTGATGACGGGTCCGGTATCAATTTCAACGACTTTCACATTCAGGCCGAACTCCTGAAATGTCTTTTCCAGCGTCGCTGCCGCAATCTGTGCTCTGGCGGCTAACGTGTCATACGGAAAGGCTTCTGCGTCGTCGAGAATCGACGTGTCTGGTAGACGATGCGGCTCACGAAATTCCGATGACTGCGCGGACTCTGGCCTGCTGCTCGGGATGTTATTCATCCCAACAGGAGGATTGACGCGAATCGGTGATCGTCCGGGAGACAATAAAAAGGACTTCGGTGCTGCGTCCAATTGTTCTTCGCTCGAACTGTCAGGCAGAATTGCTTCGGGGGAAGAAGCTGTGGAACGAGTTGCTCGCTTGCGAGTTCGGAAGGGAATGGTCTCCGTTTCCTCATCCTCTTTCGCCGGTTCCAGTTCCGCCTCGGGCGTAAGTGATTCCTCTTCACTTTCACTTGCTGATGGTGAAATCATACTTGCAATGGCAGCCAGTGTTTCCGGGGAGAGGCTGCCGTCGCTCACGACGACCTGGGTATTGGATGCAGACGACAATTCCGGCGGCGGATTAATGCGAATCTTGGAAATGGGAGAATCCGGCGCTGGCGCCGGATCGTTTGAATGATCTTCGATTTCGCGATTTTCACGGGGAACATCGGGCAACCGATCAGGCTTATCAGAGACATCGGCCTCGCCGATTGGGACACCGACGGTCGCTCGCTTTCCAAAAGCAAGCTTGCTCCACATGGTAATCGGCAACAACAAGAAACCAATCGCTGTTCGCACCAAATGCTGCTCGCCCGTCAGCAGCACGCCAGCAATCGTGGCGGTGACGAGCAACACCAGGCTTCCAACGCGAGAAAAATGTTGATCGAGCAGGATTCCAGCCCAGGCTCCAACGTATCCGCCATTTCCAACCATCGATCCAGCGAGTGGAACCGGAAGAAACCATTGTGCTCCCACGCAAGCGGCGATCAAAATCAGCGCCATACCACACAATCGAGTGATCGGATCGCTGTAGACATCGCGGGCAAATAGACGAATGTCGAATACGATCAATGACAACAGCAGAAAGTATGACCCCGCGCCAATCGCAACGATCAGGTGATGCGCCAGTACTGCCCCTGCAATTCCGCAAAGATTTGTGGGCTGAACATGGTTTGGATAGACGATTTGGGCGGGAGGATCAGCGGGGTCGTAACTGACCAGGCTCAGTCCGAGGAAGACCGCCATCGCCAGGACGGCGAGCGCCAGCAGATCAGTCCTCAGCCGCCCGTAGTCTAACATCGTTCCCCCCCGCCAGCCCACTTGTCAAAACAAATGAGAAAACCGGTCGGCCAAGTTTGCCGAGACGCTCACAAGAGAGTCACGCGTCCAGGAAACCTATCACGGAAATTGAGACTCGGTTGAGAAAACGCATCACGCCACGCGGTGATTTTCGTAAACGTGATCCGATTGTATCGATCGTGCCGGAAATTCCGGGATCACGTCAACAAGTTGTCTGCAATCCACTGCCAGAGATACCTTGCGACATCGAGTTTCTCGCCGGAAAAGGCGGCGACACTGCTTCCCGCACGGTTAATGATTTCAATTTGATTTGAGGTCGATCCGATTGCCGTGGGTCGATTCAGCACAATTGCGTCGCAGTTTTTTTGTTTCAACTTTCGCAAGGCGTTAATGTGCGCGAACTCGTCGGATTCGAGGGCGAAACCGACGATCCAACGGTTTCCTTTCTGGATGCCGAGCTCCGCGAGAACGTCCGCAGTTTCCACCAGTTCGAGCTCGAGTGAGACCCCGGTTTTTGCGAGCTTCCCGGGAAATCGCTCGCGAGGTCGATAGTCACAGACCGCCGCTGTTGCAATCACCCCCTGGCAATCAATAAACAGGCGATTGCAAGTATCAAGCAAATCCTGCGTCGTTTCGACCTGATGAACTTCGCAACCTGCTGGAGGTGCTAGCATCACTGGGCCGCTCACAAGAACGGCTTGATGCCCTGCCGCAGTAACGGCCTCGGCGATGGCATATCCCATCCGGCCGCTACTCGCGTTCGACAAATAGCGTACGTCGTCTAAATACTCGCGTGTCGGGCCTGCCGTGATCAAAATTCGCATACGAGTCACTTCATGATCTTGGATTTTCGACCATCAGCGCTGGTCTAGCAGTTTATTGATTGCCGCGAGGATTTCGACCGGCTCCGCCATACGACCGCTGCCAATCTGGCCGCAGCTAAGCCATCCAGAACCTGGATCGACAAAGTGGACGCCGTCGGATCGTAACTGGGCAACGTTTCGCTGCACGGATTTCTTGTCCCACATGTCGCAGTTCATTGCGGGTGCCAACAGCAGTGGGCATGTTGCGGTGAGAACAAGTGTGGAAAGCAGATCTCCAGCGAATCCACCCGCAGCCTGTGCAAGAAAGTTTGCAGTCGCCGGGGCGACCACAAACAATTGAGCGCGTCTGGCAAGACCGATATGTTCACCTTGAAAGTGCTCAATCGGTCGGAAGGAGTCAGAGTAAACCGGTCGACCCGTTAAGGCTTCGAAGGTTGTCGCTCCGATAAACTGTCCGGCTGATTCTGTCATCACGACAGAAACAAAATCACCCTGCTGGACAATCTTACTGCATAAATCAGCGGACTTATATGCAGCAACTCCTCCCGTAACACCCAATAGAATCTCGCGACCCGTCATACCCTGCGCGGCCTCGATTACGAATCAACTGATGGCGCCCTTTCGGTATGCCGGATTTGATTCCGATCATCGGAATCGTTTCAAAGAAGATTACATGTCGTCGAGCGAAGGACCGCTTGAAAAATGCCGTTCGCGATTTTCGTCGTTGCGAGTCATCACCGCGCCACTTGCGTCCAGGTAAATCTTGTCCTGAATGATTTCCTGTACCACGATTTCCATCGCGTTCTTGCTTTGAATTTCCACCAATGGGCGCGTTCCGCGGTTCAAAACAACCATCCGCTTTTGGATCAGCGAAGAAAGCTTAAACCGGCCGCCGACCTTCTTTACAATCTCTTCTTCTTTCAATTCGTCCAGCATCACATTTTCCAGTTCGTCTAATTCGCATGCTTCACAATGATGGAGATTATCTCGTCCACTGCTCGGTCGAGCTCATCATTCACTACTTGATAACAATAACGGCTTGCCAACGCTAGCTCTTGATGGACCTTCTGCAATCTTCGCTGAATCGTTTCTTCGGAATCGGTCCCTCGTGAACGCAATCGCTGTTCGCAAACCTCGATTGACGGAGGCTTTAAGAAAATCGTCAGCGCATCGGGATAAAACTCGACAACTTTAAATGCCCCCTGGACATCGATTTCGAGAAATGCCCAGCCTTTTGCCTCGTTTGCCCTTTGAATTTCAGATTTCAGGGTTCCATACCAGTACCCGGCTCCAAAAACCTCGGCCGTCTCCAGAAATTCACCCCGATCGCGACGTCTCACGAATTCTTCCGTTGTCAGAAAGTAATAGGCGACACCGTCAACTTCACCTTTCCGCTGGGGCCGCGTCGTTGCTGAAATCACTTTAATCAGCGGGACAGGAGACTGCGCAACCAGACGCTCCACAATCGTTGTCTTGCCGCTACCACTGGGTCCCGACAACACGAGTATTTGGAAATTGCCTTGGTACTGCGATGAATGAGGCATAGTTGATCGCCAGTCTGCTTGCTTGCCAGCAAATCCACTCTATCTTGGGATTGAATTAAGATCAAAAGGACGTCTGCACAACTCAACTGCGATTACTCAACGTTCTGCACGATCTCACGGATTCGCTCGACGCTCGACTTCAAATCCACGGCCGAATGTGACAGACCAACATGGTTTGCCTTGGAACCGATTGTATTCACTTCGCGAAACATTTCCTGGCAGAGAAAATCCAGCTTCCGACCCGGAGATTTCTCTCCTTCGATCAGTGTAAAAAACTGGCTGATGTGGCTTCGAAGTCGCGTGATTTCTTCATGAATATCGCAACGATCTGCATAGACCGCGACTTCTCTGATCACGTCGGCTGGCTCAAGTTTCACATCGGTTCCCGAAAGCAAATCTCGCGTTCGTTGAACCAGTTTTTCATGGTAATCGCGGGAAACTTGCGGTGCCATCACCACAATTTGCTCCAACGCCGATTCAATTGACTGACATAACTGACGTAGCTCAAACGCGGTTGAAGCCCCTTCTTTACTGCGAAATTCGTACAAGTGTTTTGCTGCCCCTTTGACCGCCTGTTCGACCAATGGCCAAAGGCGTTCGACAACGTCACTATCAAACGAGTCCTCGCGTAATACCCCGGGCAAATCCAGCAATCTCGCCGGGTCGGGTGGTTGAACCGACAAATCCCGGCAGACTTCGTTAAGTTGTCTCCAATAGGATTTTAAAACTTCGGTATTCAATCGAGGGCCGGCCGAATCCCCGGATTGATCAAATTTGACAGACAGGTAAACAGAACCCCGCGAGATCGTCTCGCGCAACAATCGCTCGAATTCTGCTTCCTGCTGAAGAAATCCATCGGGACAACGCAATGACAACTTAAAGTGTCGATTATTCACGGTCCGAATTTCGACACGACAAAACCCTTGTTCATTCTGAACAATCGATTCGCCATAACCTGTCATACTCAGCAGCACGAACTTGCACCTGAAAAGAGGCACTCGCCGATCAATGATAAAAACGTCCCAACCATCGTTGCACGAGCCTTCCGTCTTCGGAATCTCTCAGTTCTTTTCACCTTCAGGAGCTGGAATGTCTGCCTTCTTCCCTGGATCGGACGGTGAAGCTGGATCAGTTTCGCTCTTTTCGTCGACTGGCTTCTTACCGTCGCCTTCAGTTGCTGGCGTCTTGTTTTCTGGGACAGCAGGTGTCGTCTCGGGCTTGGTTTCAGAATCAAAATTCAGCTTGAGATCACCATCCTTACCACTGTCACGGTCTTCTTGAGCTTCCCCATCCAGAGCGTTATCACCGGAGCTCTTTTTTGACTTGGCGTCGTCGGAAGCATTTACTTTCTCTTTGTCTGGCAGCCCCGTGATGAGTTGCCCCGTCGAGTTATGTAAGGCCACGACGCTACCTGCGCAAAGGAGAATCCAAGCAGCCGCCACGCCGATGGTGATGCGGGTAAAGACATCGCCTGCTTTGGTTCCAAACGCACTTTGGCCACCCATACCACCAAACGCACCGGCTAATCCACCCCCTCGACCTCGTTGTAACAAGATGAGGCCAATCAGAAACAGGCCGGCAAACATTAAAAGCGTCATCAAGAAATACGAGAACGTGATCATGAAACCGTCATCTTTCCATCGTCAAAATAAAATCGCTGAGTCGCTATCGCGTTCGACGCCACTCCTCCGTCAGTTCGCTACCGCGGGAGATGTCAAAGCAGGATTTTAGTGTGTTTTTGCTATTTCTTCAGCAGCACGGATAATCGCGAGGAACTGATCCGATTTCAAGCTGGCTCCGCCAACTAATGCACCATCAATGTTGGGCTTTGCCAGCAATTCCTTTGCATTGTCTCCTTTGACACTTCCCCCATACTGGATTCGGGTGGCGTCTGAGACAGCCTGGCCAAATCGGCCGGCGAGCCATTTGCGGATATAAGCATGGGTTTCTTCTGCCTGCTCGGGAGAAGCTGTGACACCGGTTCCGATTGCCCAGACAGGCTCGTAAGCAATCACAACCTTTGCCATCTGCTCTGGCGTCAGGTTCAGAAGTCCCTTGGAGAGCTGTGTTTCAAGCACTGACTCGGTTCGACCTGTTTTTCGATCTTCCAGCATTTCACCGATGCAGAAAATAACCTTCAGGCCTCGCTCCAAAGCAGCGATCAACTTTTTGTTGACGACTTCGTCGGTATCGCCGAAAAACTGCCTTCGCTCGCTATGCCCAAGAATCACCCATTGGCACCCGACATCAAGCAGCATCTCGATGGCAACTTCGCCAGTGAACGCCCCTGGTTTCTCGGGCGAGCAGTTCTGAGCGCCGAGCACGACCGTTGATCCATGTAGCTTTTGTGCAATCGGGATCAAGTACGGAGACGGTGGGCAAACACCAACATCGACACCCGATACGCCTGCGAGTCCGTGCACGATCTCTGCAGCGAGCGTCTGCCCGGACTGCAAAGTCGTATTCATCTTCCAATTACCAACGATAAAAAGAGTCCGAGTCAACTGATTATCCAATCATTTCACTGCGAGGATACGAACCCAGAACTTCCATACGAACCGCCAGACGTTCCAGTTCGTCCAAAGTCCGCTTCACTTTGGCGTCTTTCGCGTGTCCTTCGCAATCGATAAAGAAAATGTAACCACTTTCTGCCCCACGTAATGGGAAGGATTCGATCCAAGTCAAATTAATCTTATTTTGCTTGAATGAGCCCAGAGCATCAGCCAGAGCACCTGGCTTGTCACCAATTTGAAGCAACAGCGACGTTCGATCTCGACCGGTTGGTCCAACAGGCTTATCGCCAATCATTGCAAATCGAGTCACGTTGTTCTTATTGTCTTCAACCGAGTCTGCAAGGATCTGTAGTCCATATTCCACAGCGGCTTGACGACTCGCGATCGCACCCGCCCCCGGTTTGTCCCGGGCCAACTGAGCTGCTGTCGAAGTGCTCGTGACTTCAATCAGCCTTGCCTGAGGCATGTTTCGACTTAACCAGTCACGGCATTGCGAAAGCGCTTGCGGCTTGCTGTAGACTTCATTGATTTCGCCGCGTGAAACTTTTCCAAGGAGATTGTGGTGGATACACAATTGAATCTCGCCACAGATCCTGAGCGGAAGCCGTGTGAACATGTCCAGCGTGTCGATGATCCGGCCGTCGGTGCTATTTTCGATTGGCACAACGCCAAAGTCGGCGTGCCCGCGGTTCACTTCTTCAAAAACCGCAGCAATTGTATTCACCGGGATCAAGTCGGAAGATTCCCCAAACCGTTCCACGGCTGCCATATGCGTAAAACTGAACGCTGGACCAAGGTAGGTCACTCGGCGAGGACGAACACGGTTCCGGACGGCACTCAAAACTTGCCGGAAAACCCCTCGAACTGCATCAGCCGGCAGTGGCCCCTGATTCTCCCCTTCAATCCTTTTCAATAAATCGTCGTCAGATCGAGGATCGTAGGTGGCTGACCACCAGTTAGGGTCTGACTCGATCAATTTCGCAGTTGCGGCAGCTCGACGATTGATCAGTTTGAGGATTTCGGAATCCAACTTCGCCATTTCCGACGCAGAAGTTGCCGCCGCGCGCGGCGCAGAATTCGTCGAGGTTTTGGCGGAAGCCGGTGCGACACTGTTCTTTACGGCCTTTTTTGGCACCGGTTTACTGGCCATCCAAGCGACTCCGAGGTAGGTTCGTGGTTCTTCATTAAAACTTGATAATTGCTGATACTAAAATTCAACAAATCTTTTACAGATGAACCCCGATAATTGCAAGGAATCGATATAAGTAGAAAAAAAGCCCCGGCAAACGAGTCTTGCTTGCCGGGGCACTAAGTTAAATTGGGCAGAATCAACCCTTTTGGATCAGGCGAGGAATCGCACCGGGACTGTGATCGTAACAGTCATTTTCGTGCCAGAGGGGAACCCCGGCAGCGTATCTTGCTGCTAACATCAGCACCTTTTCTTCAGACCCAGGCTTTGCGACAGTTGGGCCTCCGGGATCAATGCCAAGTGAATCGAAGTCGATTTCTTCAAAAATCGCCTCATCACTCAAGTCAGAACCTTCGAAGTCCTCACCGGCCAAGTCGAGTTCCGGGTCCATTTCGTCAACGTCAAAGTCAAACGACATTAGTTAGCTCCACAATCCGATACACATGAACAGGTTGTTTCGTCCACAACAAGCGATAACCACGAGTTACCCTTAAGCAACTGCGTTCTCAGTTGGGCATTGTTAAGTCCACGGGGGCAATTGTCAACGATTTTCTTTGCAGTCACGAAAAACATTTTTAACGACAATGACGTTTCGCCAGCATGTCTTGCCTGACGCGCAATCCAGTAATGATCCGTGTATTCTAGTTCGAGAATGCAATTATTTCCTGATGCATTCAATTGAACTCAACCACGCTGAAATAACCATGTCGTTTCGTCGGTATATCCTCGCTTCCCGGTCTCCGCGTCGGCTGGAGCTTCTGCAATTGGTGATTCATCGAGAATTAATTAGCGTCCGTCCGCCTGAATCGGCAGACGAAGCCGGTTTCGATGATTGCCATGATATCGACGCCATCAAGTGTCGAATGCTTGAGATTGCTCGGCACAAAGCCGAACAGGTAAGACGACACCTGAATGACGAAGAATCACAGCTCTACGAGCGACCGCGTACGTTAATCATCGCAGCGGACACGACGGTGATTGCGAAAGATTCCGTCGGTCGGCCTGTCGTTTTAGGGCAGCCTCCAGAAACAGAGGAATGGCGTGAAGTCGTTCGGACCTGGTTTCTCGAATATTACGCCGGAAAAACGCATTGCGCGGCAACAGCCTTGCATGTCATTACGCCTGATGGCCGTTCAGCCGAAAGAGTTGTTGAGACACAAGTTACCTTCAAACAAAATCTTCAGTCCTGGTTGAACTGGTATTTGCTCACGGGTGAACCGCGAGGCAAAGCGGGTGGCTATGCCCTTCAAGGGGCCGCAAGCGTGTTTATCGAGCGTGTCGAGGGAAGTCTCAGCAACGTCGTCGGATTGCCGCTTGAAGCCATGCTGGAGCTGTTTTCGGAGGTTTCGCTGCGATAGTGGGGTCCCTCGGATTCAACGGCAACTCGCCGTCTCAACTCGCCGTCTCAACACACCGATTGACGGAAGAATGTTTCCACGCCGGTCATCGACGAACTGTTGAAGATGGGCAACATCAGGGCGATCAGCACGAAGAGAATCACGCCCGCCATGACGACCAGCATCAGCGGTTCCAAAAGGCGAACAACCATGTCCAGTTGTCGGTTCGTCTGACGTTCCATCTTGTCGGCAATCCCAACCAGAACCTGTTCCAGGTTGTTTGCTTCCTCTCCAACGGCGATCATTTCCAGAACATCGACAGGAAACTGCCCGCATTCGGCCAGCGGTTGAGCCAGCGTGCGACCGGACGAGACGTGGTCCGCAGCCTGAGCGATTGCCGCACTGATGACTCGATTGCCGGTTGCATCCTTCGCGATATTCAGTGCCGTCAAAATCGGGACGCCGTTTTTCAGAAGCGTTCCAAGAACTCGACAAAACCGTGCAACGGCCAGACTCCGAATGACTCGACCGATTCCGAAAATCTTCAAGCGAAGCTCATCCAGCCGCAGTTTTCCGACATCGTCTGCAAAATAACGCTGTCCGAAATAGATCGCCAACCCAATCAAACCGATCGCAACCCAACTGTATTTTTTGAAAAAACTACTGGCAGAAAGTAGCGCAATCGTCGCCCACGGAAGATTCCCCTCGGCTCGCATCGTTTCGAACAGTGGTTCAAATTTCGGAACGAAAAAGATGAGCATCCCGACAAGAATCAACCCGCCAACAACCACGAGAAACGCCGGATAAGCCATTGCTCCGACGACCCGCCCTTTCAGCTCTTCCTGGTGTTCCGTAAAATCGGCAACACGTTGCAGTGATTCCTCAAGAAAACTTCCTTCCTCACCCGCTCGGACCATGCTGATCGTCAACTCGTTGAACACCGTTGGATGTTGTCGCAACGCTTCGGCCAGCCGAGTTCCGTCTGCAACCTGGTCACGAACTTCCTGGACGACAAGTTTCAGCGTCATTTGTCGCGTTTGCTTGACGAGCAGATCAAGTGACCTGAGAAGCGGTACGCCAGCTCGAAGAAGGTCGGCTAATTGCGTGTAGAAGACGGTGAGAATCCGGGCGGGAACGCGGCGCCGCTTATTGGCATGATGTGCCTTGGCAGAATCCGCCATATTGATCGAAACGGGAAACAGGTTCTTCGCGGCAAGCGACCCCAACGCCTCTCGCTCTGATGCCGCCGATACAGTCCCCTCGACCTGAAGGCCGGAAAGCTCACGTGCGACGTACCGAAATTCGGCCATGGATTACTCGTTGCTGATAAATTTTTGTGGGAATTCCCAGTGCAAAACGGTTCTTAAAAGCATCATTGATTGATGCTTTGGCGTCGATGGCAATTTAAAAAATGGAACGGCCCTCTGTAAAATATGTCCGATCGCTGGTTGCGACAGTCTCCACCTGAACGAATCAATCGAGACCGCCATTCCTACATCGACCAGCCTGGCCGATATTCTCGTTTGAGAAATGCATCTGCTGTCGCCGAGTCTGTCTTAAACGCTTTTGTATCCCACGCAATCGGTGTCCCTGCCCGGTAGCTGACATTCCCCAGCAGAACCGCTTCGGTCAGGTTTCCGCCATACTCAAAATGGGATGAAGTGGTGCCGTTTGTCCGGATGGCGGTCAGCCATTCGGCGTGATGCCCGGCCACCGAATCCTCAATCCAGGGCTTGACCGGTGCCGCAGTCTTTCCCTCTTGCATGAAAAGCTTGTTCGTTCCGTAATCGGCAATCAAACGGCCATCCGTTCCTTCAAACAAGACCGCCGAGGCCATCTTGTAGGCATCAGCCCCTTCCGGCATCCAACCACCGTGAGACCAGGTTAAATGCACGGGAGGCATGTCACCGCGAGCCGGAAATTTGTACTCCACACGCATTCGCATGGGGCATTCATTGTCGCCGTCGTGACCTTTTTCACCCGTCGCCGCCACGGATGTTGGAGCCCCTAATTCCAGTGCCCAGAAGGGAAGGTCCATAAAATGACAACCAAAGTCACCAAGTTGACCTCCACCAAAATCCCACCAGTATCGCCAGTTAAAGTGAAAATGAGACTCACTAAACGGACGATAGGGGGCTGGGCCGAGCCAACGGTCGTAATGGACGTACGATGGCGGTTCGGACGTCTTAACCGCCGGGAATGATCGAACACCGCTGCCAAGCCAGACGTGGACTCGATTAACCGGCCCGATTGTCCCTGCCCGGATAATTTCAACGACCCGCCGATAATTCGCTCCGGCATGAATCTGATTACCCATCTGAGTCGGAACGCGTGCCGCAGCATTCAGCTTCCGAAGTTGGCGAGCCTCCCAGACAGAATGGGTCAGTGGCTTCTCACAATAGACGGGAAGTCCCTTCTTGAGTGCGGCAGCGACAACGATCGCATGCATGTGATCGGGCGTGCTGCAAACGAGTCCGTCGAGATTCGGTACCTCAAGTGCTTCGCGAAAATCGACAACACGCTTGGCATTGGGAAGCTTCTCACCCGCCGCATTCAGCCGCCGGTCATCAATATCGCATAAGACAACAATGTTCTCCGACGAGACACCGTTCAGGTTGGCTAACCCTCGATCGGCGACGCCAATCACCGCCAGATTCAGCTTCTCATTCGCACTTCGCGGCTCTTTTGCGAATACGATTCTTTGACCAGAGACCGCACCAAACCCGGCAGCCGCAGTTCCGGCCGCGACGGCAGCTTCAAGAAAATCACGTCGACTCAGAACATGTTTCACGGTGCGACTCCTGCGAATAAGCAACTTCAAAAATGATAGATAAAAGTGAGGGCAACCGGTCCCGACTCGACCAATAGACCAATCACGCGAGTGAACTGCAAGTGCTACCACATATGTCCTTTAACCTGAATTCAAGCTGAGCTTACGTGAACAATCTTTCATGGAACCCGCAATAATTTCTATGCATGCCCGTAGCCTGTCATTCACAATCGTGCCAAAGAATGAACTGAGGACGGACCTGACGGTCCGTCCTCGAAAATTTCGTCGGTCATCGGTAATTCCTTTCCCGATTGAATTAAACATTGATCAACACCGCGTCATGCGGCGACATTGTACTCGGTCGAAGCGTCCGTCGAACGTCGATATCCTTCGGTAAGGGTTTTCGTTCGCTGTTCTTCCATGCGACGAATCGCTTCATTCAAAACTTCGTCACCTTGACGGCTTTCAGCGGGTTCAGCAGAAACTTTGATATCAGGCGTGACACCAACGCCAGCCATCTCGCGCCCTTCCGGACTGTAGAACTTGGCGGTCGTTAATCTCAACGCGGCAGGAAATGTCTGAAGTGGAAACAAGGTTTGAACAGTCCCTTTGCCATAAGACGTTTCGCCAACAATCAGACCACGATGATTCTCTTGAATGGCTGCGGCAAAGATTTCGCTGGCACTCGCACTGTTGTGATCGATCAACACGATGAGCGGAATCTTCCAGGTATTCGAGTATTGTGCTGTTTCCTTCGAATTGTCCGCCCGGGTCCGTCCTTTTGTTGAGACAATCGTTCCCGAGGATAAAAATCGATCGGAGAGGGCAATCGCGGTGGTGAGCAATCCGCCAGGATTACCTCGCAAATCGACAATCAGCGACTTCATCCCCTGATGATGCAGCGACAACAGAGCATCGTCGATTTCGTTCATCGTTGAGTCCGCGAATTGCTCTAACTTGAGATACCCGACCCCGTGCTGACGATCTTCCATCCGAACGTCGACCACACTGTGCAGGGCGATCTGTTGACGGATGAGGGTCACGTTGCCCGATCGATTTCCTCGTGTCGCTTGAATCCGAACGGGTGAGCCGACAGGACCAACGATCAGATCAACAGCCCGGCTCATCTCCAACTGCTTGATCTCCTTGTCATTGATATGAGTGATGATGTCACCATTTCGAAAGTCTGCTTGCGCGGCCGGTCCGCCGGGGAGCAGCTTTAAGATCCGCAGACCCAGCGGATGCGATTCGATTTCGACACCGATACCGACCAGATTGTCACTGAGGCCAACGCTTGGTCCTCCATTCTTTTCTGGCGGTAACAGCATCGAAAACTGATCAAGGCTGTCGGTCGCACCGTACAGGAATTCCAATCCGATCGCTGACGGATTGATGGCGATTGAACGTGAAGCTCGGTTTTGAACGTCTCTCAATACGGCGATGGCATCGTTTGTACTACGAACTCGAATCTGACTTCGTAACTTCTGAAGGTCTTCCCGAAAGGCCGAGATCTCGGCATCGGTTCCACGAACTCCGGCTGTTTCCACGAATGAGGGAACATCGAGAGCCTGAGTCAGATGATCAAGCGCTCCGTCCACCCGTTGCGCATAGGTTGCGGGGGTCAGGTGCCGATCATCAATTAACTCGGAAACTTCGAGGTAAAACGATTCCGCCCCCTGAGGTGTTAATTGTCTAAGCATCCGCACCACGCGAGGGTCGGCATATCGTAGACGGATTCGCTCGGCGACTGTTGGCCTGCTCGGCTTTGCGGGCTTTTGCGGTGTCTCGGGTTGAGTCACCTCTTTTGCCGTCGGTCGAATCCATTCGGCGGGTTTGTTTGTCCGATTCACGTTTCGCATCGGGACAAACAGCCCGATTTCGTTCGATCCCGCTGATTCTGGCTCATTCGCATAGTACGGAGATAGAACTGGAATCGTTGCCGGTAGTCTGACGCGATTGGATCGAAATCGCTGGGCCGTCGGGCTCGTCGGGACCAGCATTCGGTTAGGTTGTGTCTGTATTGCAGGAAGTGCAGTACGGGCACAGCCGCTTTGAGCCTGTAAGCCACTTGACGACGACATCACGACGCAAAGTGATAAAATTGCAGCAACCGGAGATGGTATTCGCAAACGCATGAGATCCCTTCCTTGATTGATTTTTCATGACGAAGAATTGGGTCAATGTGCCAGAATCCGTTTCGAAACCTTTTGGCCCGGTCTTTCGACCAGTCCATACGGGCCTTAGTTCTGAACCAGCAGCGAATCGAGCGTGCATTCTTCGAAGCACTCGTCGTCGAATGATTCCAGTGAGACGACAGCCTCGGCGACCAATCGGTTAACCGTCTCGCCACGAAGGACACGAACCGAAGCGGGGGCTTCAATCCCGATCCGGACACTTCCCTTTTTGAGCTTCATCACTCGGATGACAATGTCGTTTCCGATGTTGATCACTTCGTCTGTTTTACGGGTCAGTACTAACATGGCTTCATCTCCGAGGCTTGGGTTTCAGGCGAACAATCTGTTGAGGGTGCCTTGCATCAGCGATCCCCTCGTTTTGATAATTCACCATCCAAAGCAGAGCTCGTGCCAATCACGAAATGAATGTCAAGAGAAGCCGACATGACCCTCGCTTCGGCAATATATGCCTTTAAATCCTCGCGGTGGGCCTGTCTCGGCATCTTCCGCCGGACGTTTCGTGTAACCCATGCCAATAAAAATGAAATGGCAATGTAAGTCTTACGAAATCGGATCGAGTCACTGTTAATAAACGTGATTCTCGATGCTTCGATTGTTTGGCTGTCTCAGAGAAAAGAGACTGAGACGCAAGGCGCTTGAGGCTCTACTCGCGAAACGAACGTACGGAACTCTCGCTTAAGAGAGCAGGACGATCCCCGACGAGGCACCCTGGCTTAAACGGACCGTCATTTCCATCAGACGTCGATCCAATCCAAAGGCAAACCTCATCGGCGATTCGATACCCATGTCGAAACTAGACCGGTTTGACATTTTCAGCACACGGGCCTTGCTTGCCCATTCCTTCCGTGTATGTCACCTTCTGGCCTTCGCGGAGGTCGTTGAAACTGACACCCTGAACAGCCGAGGAATGGAAGAAAAGATCCTTACCACCCCCTGTGTTGATGAACCCAAATCCTTTTTCCATTAACTTCTTGATACTACCTTCAGCCATGTCTGCGTTTCCCGGATTGACGTTTTGGATGAATACCATACGGCACACATTGCCGGACGAGCGTCACCCCTGGAGCCAGATGACTGTAGCACGTCTGTGGCAAACTCTCACTCCGCCCGAGAAACTTATTGACACTTTCCTCTGAAATTTGGTGAACCATGATGAAAATCATCCGAGTCGAAAGTATTCCCGTAAGGATTCCCCTCAAACCCGAGCGACGCATGATTTCGGCACTCGGAAGGCATGATGTCTCTGACTTTCTGCTGGTTCGCCTCGAAACGGACGACGGATACGAAGGCTGGGGCGAGGCAACGGTGACCCCACGTTGGAGCGGCGAAACGTGTCGCGGAGCAGAAGCAATGGTCAACGGCGTGCTTGCCCCCGCCGTGATGGGTTGTGCCGCAGACGATCTGGTGGAACTCGATCGCCGGATGGATGCGGTCGCTGTAGGAAACTGGTTCGCCAAATCGGCAATCGAAATGGCGTGCTGGGATATTCAGGGTAAAGCCACCGGAAAACCGGTCTACGAACTTTTGGGGGGCGCATGCCGTCCTCTCACGATCCGCAGTCGTTTCTCATTGGGGGCGTATGAACCCGAACGGGCTCAACGTCGGGCAACCGAACTTGTCGCCGCAGGATTTACCACCATCAAAGTCAAAGTCGGCATCGATCCCGTTCGCGATATCGAACGGGTACGCATCGTTCGCGATGTGATCGGCCCCGAGATCGCCCTGACGATCGATGCAAACGGAGGTTGGGACGTCGAAACCGCAATTCGATCGATTCGAGAACTGGAAGACTGCCAACTGGACATCGTCGAACAGCCGATTCCGCCTGGCGATTACACGGGGTTGGCTCGAGTGCGAAAAGAAACAAACGCGAAGATTCTCGCCGATGAAAGCTGCTTCGACCTGGTGAATGCTCAAGAGCTGATCCGTCACGATTGTTGTGATGCGATCAGTCTTTATCCCGGCAAAAATGGCGGCATTCGCAAGGCGACCGAGATCGCCGTGTTAGCGGAACAACACGGAATCGCGTGTTCCATCGGCTCGAACCTGGAATGGGACCTCGGCACGGCGGCCATGGCACACTTCATCATCGCGACGCCGAACATGCAGGTCGAACGTTATCCTGGTGATTTACTCGGCCCGGATTACCATGAAGTTTCGATCGCGAAAAATCCGCTTTTGATCGAAGGTCCACTAACGACCATTAATCCTGGGCCAGGACTCGGAATTGAAGTCGATCGTGACGTTATCGAAAAGCATCGGATTAAATGACACTAACACTCAACCTAATTTTCGCAGTAGCTGCTTCGCACGGCTCTTCCATCGGCCATGCTTGCGAGCGATCCCGGCCGGGCTGCCATTGATATCCTGGATCAGGGCGAGAAGATTATCCCGAGCCTCCTTCGTTTTGCCTTGAGCAGCGTACATTTCTGCCAGCAGGTACAACGCTTCAGGGTGACGCCATCGCTTGACGTGCTGCTCCAGATGATTTCGAGCCGCATCGACGTCTCCCATCTCCTTCAAAGCTCGCCCATGAACCAGTGAAACATCACCGAATTTGTACTGAGGATCTTTGTCGAGAACCTGACGCGTCAGCGTGCAAAGCTCTGAATAACGCTTCTGGCTGGCCGCCACTTGAGCAGCCCCCCACAACGCCTGGATATTCTGCGAATCTTTTTTCAGCGCCTGAGCGTAAGCCTCGTCCGCTCGGTCAAGCAGGCCGACTTCGCGCAACGCGTTCCCCCATTGAATGAACTGATGAGGGTTACCAATCTGTTGGGCCGCAGTCTGCAGCCGCGTCAATTCCCGCCCGCGAGTCCACCGCCTGAGAAACGAAGGAGTGGGAAATTCCAATGTCGGCAGGTATCGGAGCACAAAATAGGCGAAGGGGCCGATCGGCTGAGCGATGATCAGGATCCAGATCCAGAACTGCCGATCGGGTTCCGTCCGATAGCAGTGATACAGCATCCAGATCCAGAATAGGAAATAGGGAGCCGACAGCAGCGACAGCAAAACTTCAAAGATCCAGAACACCCCCGATCCGGTCGGATCGACTTGATGAGCGGGAATTTCAGAAACCTGCGCCAGCCACCACATACTGACTTTTCCTTCAAGGCGATGCCTCAAGGAGCCATTTTCCAGCCGTATTTGTTGAGTTCCAGCACCAGCATCACAACGCCCATGATCAGTGCGGCGAGCGAGACAGACAGCAGCGCAACATAGACGTCTGGCGCTGGGGTATTATCAGTGTTACGAGGAGCCATAATCGACCTTTGCGGATCGGAGTGAATTCTAAATCTGCTATTTCATCGACATCACAGTTTTGTCGTGGCCGTATCGCCCACATTGACGACCGCGTTTTTGGCTTTCGTATAGATGTAACCAACCGACTTGTCGGCCTGCACCAGCGTCAGACGAATTTCGGCAACGTACTTATCGCCTCGGAACAACGTCAACTTGTGCCCGACAACAAGCCCGTCATCTGAGCCGATTGAAATCTCAATCAGCTCACGTGAACTTTTCTCGGCCTTGCGAACTTCTGTCACGATTCCCTCGACCGGTGGAGGAGGTGCCGTCTGAACGATCATCTGCTTTGGATCAGTCGTCAGGTTCTTCGACGCGAGAAATGACTTCATCGTCTTGAAGTCATTCAGCAACTGTTCGTACTTTTCGGAAACTTGTGTCAACTGGACGTCGAGCGCAAACCGCTTGTCTTCCGTATCATTCAGGTTTTTGACCAGATCTTCGCGGGAGAGGAACAATTCGCCATTGATACCCCGTTGCAGATCCGCTTCTTTTTTGCGTTCGGTCGCTTCCGTGTTTTTCAAATCGGCCAGATCCCGTTGCTGATCAACGTCTTTTCGCAGTTGCTTGTTATCGAGGTCGAGCGTCGCGACCTGAGTTGTCAAAGCAGTCTTCTCGCCAGACAGCTTCGTCACATTGTCAGTTAATTTGCTGATCTTATCGGCAGCATCGGCTCGTTCCTTATCGAACTCGGCCTGCATGTCCCGAACCTTGGTGTTGGCGGCCGCAAGGGCTGTCGCCGCCTTTTTCTCTGCGGCACGCCAATTGTTCTGAGCTGTGAAGACGGCGCCGGCAAACGCCATAAACATGATGCTCAGCACCAGGTGTAGTACGACTAAAATCTTACCGACTGTGGTCATTGTTCCGCCCCATCCGTATTAGTTAACCGAAATGCCGACTTTTGATCCCTTGATGATCAACTAATTCGACTCGTCATATTTATCGCCAAGTTGTCGTTTCAATTGCTTCTGTCGACGCTCAAGACGTTGACGGTTTTCTTCCAGCCGGATCAATTCAAACTCCAGAACTTTCTGCTGCTGCAGGGCAGCAAATTTGTCGTTTCGCAGCAGTTCAAGCTGGTTCGTTAACCGATAGCCCTCTTCGCGTCGATCCTGGGCTAACCTCATCACATCTTGTGTTTCCAGTGTTTTCGCCGAAAACTCGTCACCGACTTGTTTCAGTTGTGCGACCAGCTTATCGATTTGTTCTTCATACTTTTTCACACGTAACTGAACGCCGGCATCGTCTTCGGGAATCAGCTTTTTAACCACCGCCAATCTCTCCGTCAGCGGCTGGACTTGTGGACTTAGTTCCTGCATTTTCTTATTCGCGTCGTCTTCCAATCGCTTTCGTGATTTCAAAATCACTTCGGCCAAAATCGGTGTTTTCGGGGAAACCTCAGTCTCCGTTCGCCGGTGCTTTGCCGAGTACATCACTTTTTCGCCCGGCTCGGCCGCAAATACGAACTCTTTCTGGAGTTCCGGTGACCGCATCTCGCCTTGCCAGTCGGGACCGCCATTACGCAACGCCACAACGAACGCGAGAAAGCCCATGCTGCACGCGGTGACGAAAACCACCAGAATTTTGCCAATACTATTCATGCAGGGCTTTCTGCCAAAACCGAGACTTCAACGCGGAATAAAACAGGCCCAGAGAAGGATCTCTGAAATCATCACGACTTTAACGAATACAGAATCTTACGGGTCCAGAAAAATCAAAGTCAACTAGAAAGTCTACAGAACAACCAGACGGCTCAACTTCTGTCACTTCAGAAACAGCGATGCAAAACAGAGGGACATTCGATTATCTTTCACTTGTTCGGCAGTCCGCGTCACCGTCTGCAAAACGAAAGAGTCTCCCGGAACAACTCGCATAAACGATGCGTTGTAAGGTACGGTTATCCCGATTAGCGCGAAATCAACGAAAATACCAAGTGTCAACGGATGGAGATTGGTGTACGTCGCGTCGGCTTCCAGCCGAACGCGGTTTTCGGTAGCGTCGGCTTCCAGCCGACGTCATCTCTTAATTCACTCGACCAACCCACATCGATGAAATCTCAAACTCGATGAGACATTTGTGTGCGTCAGCAGGATGAGGACGCTTGTGAGATTATTTTTGCACAAGCGCGGCCGCATACGTTACGAGATCGCTTCGCTCTTCAGCACTCCGCATCAGCACATCAAACCGCCCGGCCTTCTGGCAAAGCTCCGCAAATGCCGCAGCAAAGTCCTGATCTGCTTTCACCAGATATTTTTCCGCAATCGGTAACGCCGCATCCAGTTGATCGGTCCGGGCCAGCAAATCCACCATCACATATGCGATCATTGCTTGGCTTTGTGCATCCGGTTCGTTGTCGAGCAAATGCTGAAAATACCCCAACGCTTCAGCCCGATTGTCGTCGGAAAGGTATCGGAAGAACTGAATATGAGCCGGATAAAACTCCGTAAACGGCGGCTCGCCAGGATATTGGAATTGAACCGATAACTGTGTCCCGTACTCGGCCAGATCGCGGGCCAGAGCCAGTTCCGGCTGACCAGGGGTCAACGAACGGGCAAAACGAACCGTCGAATGCAGATGCGACACGTCGATGTGATAATTGTTTTCGGCGAACAACCAGTCGCGACCTGCGGTCAGTTCGCGAAGCGTTTTGGCAGGCTCGGCAAACGGCATTCGCTGCTTCACTTCACGTTGAACCGATTGCAACAAATCGCCGTGCAAGGTCCTGACCAGCAGGGCAGCACAGGCGGAACGTTGTTCAGGACTGAGATTCATGAACCCCTGATCAAGAGCGGTGATCGTGCTGCATGTGCCGTGTGTCTTCAGCATGATCTGCATTCCCTTGACGGGATGGATCAGCTTGTAAAACGCCAGATCGATCAATTCTTCCGATTCTTCATTCGATTCACGCGGCATGGGGACCGCTTCGATCGCATCGCGAATCGGTTGTGTTTCTCGAAGGGCGTGAAAATAGACAAACGATTGGCTCAGCTTTTTATCAGCCAGTAAAAGTTGTCCGACTTCGCGTGCTGCAGCCACATAAGCAGATTCGAATTCGTCCCGCTTCTCAGCCGGGACATCCTCGAATGATGTCGGTCGATTCAGAGGAGCACCCAATTCGTGCTTCTTCCTCAAACACAATGCGTCGAACAACTTGTGGTATTCGCGTTGTTCTCGAAGTGAAGCGGCCAGCCGCTCGAATACGGCGGAAGCACCCCCCGAGTGAAGCTGGTCCTGAAGTTGGCTGAACAGGTTTTCCGACATGAATGCGTTTCCCAATACCCGATAAACAAGTTTCAATCCCGCCAGCGTACCAATGCGAGGGATCGTTGGCCAATCCCCGCCGTAGCATGGGCTTCAGCCCGTGCGCCAGAACATCAGGCTGCGGCCGGAATCGCATACGACGTGTTGTTGTCTTCCAGCCAAGAAATATTCCTCGGGCGTCCAGCCCACGGAATCTTACGCACGAGTCCAGCCAACGCTAAACAACTCACACGCCACCAACCAACCAAACCACCGAAATCGGCGGATTACTTGCCCTTCCACGCTGTCCACGGCATCATCTTCCAAGCTCAACGACGCCAGATTCACAATCCCATGAAGGAAGTCCCGATGCAGCGGTCCGTGTTCATAAAACTCTGTGTCATGATGTTTCTCGAATTCTTCATCTGGGGAGCATGGCTGCCATCGAGTTTTGGTTTCTTTGGCGAAGGAGCACTGGGATTTAACGAATGGCAACGGTTCGGACTGAATATCGCCTTCCCCGTTTCGGCGATCATCGCCATGTTTTTCGGAAACCAGTTCGTCGACCGCAATTTCTCGGCCGAGAAATTTCTCGCTCTCAGCCACTTCATCGGCGGACTGGCCATGCTCGGATTCGGAGCTCTCGCATGGAAGACATTTCAGGGTAACGGTGATGCCTCAGGAAATTACTGGATCTACTTCGCCTGCATGGCCGTACATTGCTTTTTCTTCGTTCCAACGATTTCCGTGACGAATGCCATTGCCTTTGCAAATATTAAAGATCCACAAAAAGACTTCGGTCCGGTTCGCTTGTGGGGAACGATCGGTTGGATCGCCGCCAGTTGGCCTTTCATTTTTATTCTGGCTGACTGGGCCAAGATCCCGGCATTTGGAAGCGTTGATTTCGTGAAATGGCTGGGCGCCGCGTTAGGAACGTCGCTTTCTGGAACGGCATTAAATCAAGGAAAAAGCTGGGCATTCATCACCGCCGGGATTGCATCGCTCCTGCTGGCCGCTTTCAGCCTGACGTTGCCGCATACACCGCCTAAACCCGCGACAAACGAAAAGCATTCGCTCGCCTGGCTGGAAGCGATGCGGTTATTAAAACACCCGTTTCTGCTGGTTCTGTTTTTCGTCACGTTCATTGACGCGACAGTCCACGACGGCTTTTTCTACTTCGCTTTTACCTACCTCGAAAAGGTTGGCGTCCCTTCCAACTGGATTCAACCGGCAATGAGTGTCGGCCAACTCGCCGAAATCGGCACCATGGCCTTCCTTGGCCTTGTGCTCAAGAACCTCGGCTGGCGCTGGACGATGATTCTGGGAATCCTTGGTCACACCGTTCGCTTCGGTGTCTGGGCATTTGTCCCGAACCCATACTGCGCCGTCGCGGTCAACGTCCTGCACGGGATCTGTTACGCCTTCTTCTTCGCGACGCTCTACATTCTTGTCGATGAAGTCTTCCCCAAAGACGCCCGAACCAGCGCCCAGGGATTGTTCAACTTCCTGATCCTGGGTCTGGGACCGATTGCCGCTCGTTACCTTTGGCCCGCCATTGAAAAGGTCTACACGACAGACAAAGTTGTTGATTATCGGACTTTGTTACTCTATCCAGCGGGCGCCGGACTTCTTGCAGCAATCTTGCTGCTGCTCTTCTTCCATCCCCCCAAGGGAAAACTGGAACACGCGACCGGTGACGAGTAATCAGTCGTTTCGGGTGTAACCGGCGACGAGCGACAGCAGCCGAAGGATTTCGACATACAACCAGACGAGCGTCACCATCAGGCTGAAGGCGGAGTACCATTCAAAATACTTTGGTGCTCCGTTTGATGCCGCCCTCTCGATCGACGCGAAGTCGAGGATCAGGTTGAGAGCCGCCACAATCGTGACCACAAGCGTGAATCCGATACCAATCAAAGTTGGTTGGAACAGGAACGGTAAGCGAACACCGAAAAATGAGCAGATGAACGCAATCATATAAACCAAAGCGATTCCACCAGTTGCTGCTGAAAGACCCATAAAGAATCGATTGGTTGGTCGAATCAATCCGCTTTTGTAGGCAAACAGCATCGCACCCATCGTTCCCAGCGTCGCCAAAGCGGCCTGCGGGACGATGCCGTGATACGCTCGTTCGTAAGAACCAGAAATCGCACCGAGAAAAAGTCCCTCGGTCAGAGCATAAAGTGGTGCCGTAAAAGGTGCCCAGTTCGGCTTAAAGCTGGTCGCCAGGCAGAAAATCAGGCCGCCAATCGCACCACCAATGATCCAGGGAAATGCCGCTTGCTGATCGCCACTGCGAGTCATCGCGAACGTCATCGAAGCAGATCCGAAGCACAGCCCGAGCAGGATCAGGGTCTTCGTTGCCGCTCCCTGAATCGTCATGCTTTGGCTGGCAGGAAAGAATTCGCCCCGAAACGAATCCATCGTGCCGGCGCTGAGCATGGGATTGTGACTTCTCATTAGCAGATTCCTTTTGTTGTATTTTTCAGTCAGCCCATCGACATCACGTGGGCGTTCCGATTTCCCGAGAAAAAAACTTTACATCTATGACATAACGCAGATTATGCAGGTCCGGTTCAAATCGGTTTCTGCAAAATCACGCCAACCGCGCATTATACGCACAAACCAAACGAAACCCCAGCATCCTTAACGGAGTGGTGGTTTAAGGGAGCTTTGCCTGAACCGACTAAGTCGCACGGGCTGAAGCCCATGCTGCGGGTTGTTCCGTTCCGATAATCAACATTGATTTTTAAAGGTTCCCGTTCCCCCTCAAACTCGCTATCCTGAGATCTTTTTACGAATCACGGCTATGGCTCGACGGATAGAATTAATTGCAACCTCGGCGTTCGGCCTCGAAGCGGTCGTCTCGCGTGAACTGCACGACCTGGGATATCACGAGCAATACTCTGAAGATGGTCGAGTGACCTTCGTTGGCGACGAATTGGCAATTTGTCGCTGCAATCTCTGGCTGCGATCGGCTGATCGTCTCCTCGTGAAAGTCGGCGGCTTTCCTGCTTACGACTTCGGCGAATACTTTGACAGGGTCGAGGCACTGCCGTGGAGCGAATGGCTTCCCATCGATGCGAAGTTTCCTGTTTCAGGCAAATCCGTCCGGTCTCAATTGCACCACGAGCCAACGATCCAGGCCGTGACCAAAAAGGCAATCGCCGAAAGCCTGAAGAAGAGCTATCAACGCCATTGGTTTGAGGAAACGGGCGCTGAATATCAAATCGAAGTGTCGATTTTAAAAGACCAGGCCCTGCTGTTGATCGATACCTCGGGACCCGGCCTGCATAAGCGAGGCTACCGAGCCACTTCAGGCGCCGCACCACTACGCGAAACGACGGCCGCAGCACTGGTCCTGATCAGTTGCTGGAACCGCGATCGGCAGTTTCTCGATCCCTTTTGTGGTTCCGGGACGATCGCGATCGAAGCGGCCATGATTGGCCGCAACCGTGCTCCCGGCATCAATCGCCATTTCCTTTGCGAAAACTGGCATCAGCTAACACGCGAAAACTGGAAACAGGCGCGTGAAGAGGCACGCGACCTGGTACTCGGCAAACCCAAATTCCCCTTGATGGCCAGCGACATCGACGACAGAGTCCTCAGGTTGGCACAGTCGAACGCCATCGAAGCCGGGATGGGTGGCGATATCGAATTCAAGAGAATGGATGTCCTCGAACTGAAAACATCACTCGAATACGGCGTCATCATCACGAACCCGCCGTACGGAGAACGTCTGGGTGACAGTGAATCGGCAGCCGAGATCTACGACGATATGGCTGACGCGTTCAGCCCATTGACCACCTGGTCAATCTACGTCCTGACGTCACATCCCGGGTTTGAGCGGCTTTTCCGATGCCGTGCCGATCGCCGAAGAAAGCTGTACAACGGCAGGATTGAATGCCAGTATTTCCAATACCTCGGTCCAGTACCACCCTGGGAAATCGCGTCATTACGGGCAGAAATGCCAGGAAATGAAACCGATATCGAACAAGACGAATGACACGTCAAAACGACCGACAGTTTCGGATTGTGAAGCCACAGGTCGCAAAAACACGAAGGGTTCTTCTTTCGCCTTCAATTTGATGTGCCACTGCTTAGAAGTCCTCGGAGAAGCAGTGGCTTGATATCGAAGTTCGTTGTTTCGCTCGGAACCGCTTGACGGAAGACCGTCAAGCAATGGCACGGTTTTCCGTGGAACCCGAGTTTTCTCGAAGTCATCCAATCATTACTTCTTCGGTAGGTTCGAAATTCTCCGAACACTTCACTTGTGGACCGGGTTTATAATCAAGTGGGGACCGCGAATTGAACCTGGGTGGGGTCCAGAGGGGTTCTCAGTGAAGAAACTCCGGTTGATCCGGGGTTAAGGGAGAACAAAGATGACAATGACACGATTCTGGTCTGCATTTGCTGGAATGGCCTTGATCCTTTCCATCGGGGCGTCGAATGCCGAGGCGGCCAAGGGAGTGAAAAAGGGGGCGAACGGAAATGGTCAGCGGACCCTGGTCGGGACCGTTGTGAGTATCAATCCCGATAAAACGGGCTACGGTGTTTTCAAATTGAAAACGGGCACCCATCATAAAAAGATGGCCAACTACACGAACGCTCCGGCCAACGCCAAAGTGAACCAGCAGAACAAACCTGTCACGCATGAGCTGAACGTCACTGCGGCAACTCGATTCGAGCACCACAATGGAAATTCCGTCAGCATTGTCACCCCTGCGGCTCTGAAGAAAGGTGAGCGAGTTCGAGTTCGTGCGACAGGCGCCCAGGCTCAGACGGTGCATATCCTGACGAACCATCGCTACGCCGGTCGGATGATTCGATATCGAGCCAACAATTATCGGCCGCATCTGTATCACCATCCGGTTTATCGCGCGGTTCATGCTCCCGCCTATCGTCCGGTTAATGTTTCTGCGTCTCATCCGGTTCATCATCATCCCGTTCACGCCCGGCGTAAGTAATTTTCGATGACTGTTTTTCACATCACATTTGCAGCCGCTGAAAAAGGGAACTCCGCATGACCACTCTGGTCGGTTTGATTGGATTGTCAGTGGCCATCTTCGGAACGGAACCGAAAGCCGAGCCGGCAAAGCTGACAATGCACGGACATACAAACGTCGTCAACGCAGTGAAATTCGCACCGGACGGAAGCGGGCTTGCTTCAGCCAGTGACGATGACACCGTGCAAATCGTCGATCCGGCCAATGGTGAGCTTTTATTGACATTGAAAGGGCACACCGATTCGGTGCTCGACGTCACGTACTCGGTTGACGGCACCAGGATGGCGACGGCGAGTGCCGATCATACGGCGAAGATCTGGGAGCCGGGTGAGGGAAAAGTGCTGCTGACACTGACGGGACATACCGATTCGGTTAACAGCGTGGCATTCAGCTTCGATGGAAAATGGCTGGCGACCGGCAGCGATGACGATACGGTCAAGCTGTGGAATGTCGAGACCGGTAAGAACGTGACGACACTCAAGGGGCACACTGACTCAGTGAACGGAGTCGCGTTCTCGTCCGACGGAAAACTCCTCGCTTCCGGCAGTTCGGATAATCTTGTCCGAATCTGGAGCGTGACCACGCACCATCTCGTTCGAACACTCAAAGGTCACACGGATACCGTCAACGCTGTCGCATTCTCGCCCGATGGGACATTGATTGCTACGGCCAGCCACGACGACACGGCGAAGATCTGGGATACCGCCAGCGGCGAGAACGATGTGACGCTAAGTGGCCACGGTGGACCGGTTCGCGGGCTCGCTTTTTCCAACGACGGAACTTTGCTGGCGACTGTCAGCGACGACGGTTCGGTGAAAATCTGGGACCTGTCGACGGATGCCGAAGTCGCCACGCTCGACGGCCATTCCGATTGGCTGAACGACGTCACCTTCGCGCCTGATGACGCCACGCTCGCGACAGCCGGTGAGGATAAATTGGTCAAGATCTGGAACGTCCCCAAACCAAAGCCGAGCGCCACGCCGACTGAAAAGCAAGTTGGGCCGGCAGCGAAGAAATAGGGAATCGTTCGTAATCACCAATGATTACAGCGATGATTTTGTATCTTCTAATGCTTTCTGAAGCGCCGTTTCCAAGTCTTTGGAATCGCCGCCCCGATAATAAGCTCGATCTGCCCAACTTTTACCGACGGCAAATGAACCAATATCCGCGCTGACGCTGAACAAATAGACTTTCAGCGGGCCACCTGACTTACGGGCAATGATCAGCTCTCCAATCATGATCCATTTCGCCGGAGAATAATCAAAATTGGCAGGCTGGAGGGATTTGATGACCGAACCCCAGTGTGCCTTAGAGACAGAAAACGGTTTCATACGTCCGTCGTCATCCATCGATTGAAAAGTTCGAGCCTCGATTGAAGTGATGTCACCCACGTCCGGAAGTCGGGCAGCACTCAATTGAAAAGGATCAAACAGCCATCCGAGAAACGCCGCGACCAGGGCAAATATCACAATTGGCCTTCCGAAGCGTTTCATAGTGACATCTTTCACGGGCGACTAGTTCGAGTCGTTGGACGTGCGGACGATATGTGTTGTTATAACGCCCCGCACTTCTATGTCGGGTAATAACGACGATGGAATTTCAGATTTCGCTCAGGCGACTCGGCAGCCATATTCCCCTCCCGATCAACGCGCGAACGATTATCTTATCCTAAACCGATCGTCCGACGCGCACAAACCGGCTGCGCTGCGGGACAGGCGCCGCAGACGGTGCAAGTCCTCTTTTTCGAGATCGAACTTCCGGTTGCCTGCCTTGGTCGCTTACAATTAAGCGGATTTCGATGTGTTTGGATTTCCAATGGAAATGGTATGAGGTTAAGGTTTTTCGGACTGCTTTTGATTGGCTGCCTGACGCCGACTGACACTTCGTTTGGCGATCAGGCTGCGGACGATGCCTTCTTTGAAGCCAAGGTTCGCCCGCTGCTGATTTCCAAATGCATGGAATGTCACGGACCCGAGAAGCCGAAAGCGGGGCTTCGGCTGGATTCTCGTGAAGCCTTGCTGACTGGTGGTGAAAGCGGTCCAGCAGCGATTGTCGGTAAGCCGGATGAGTCGCTGCTGGTCGAAGTAATCAGCTATCGAAATACCGTGCAAATGCCTCCCAAGTCAAAACTCGCTGATGCGGAGATTGCGACATTAACAGATTGGGTACGTCGAGGCTTGCCGTGGCCAAACTCAAAGCCCACGGGCACCAGTTCCGTAACTACGAACACAACTTCGACAGACTTCAGTGACGAGCAAAAGTCGTTCTGGGCGTTTCAGCCGGTAAGACACGACAACCCGCCGCCCGTCAAAAACGAGGTATGGGTTCGCTCTCCGATCGATCGCTTTGTTTTGTCGGAGCTCGAAGCGAAGGGCCTTGCTTTCTCCCGTGAAGCCGACCGACGGACATTGATCCGTCGGGTGACGCTCGATCTGATCGGCCTGCCGCCAACCCCGGACGAGGTTGCAGAATTCATGAGTGACCCGGCTGCTGATGCGTGGGAACGACTCGTGGATCGATTGCTTGCATCGCCTCGATATGGTGAGCGTTGGGCTCGTCACTGGCTCGATGTCGCCCGGTATGCAGACTCAAACGGACTCGATGAAAACCTGGCCTATGGCAATGCGTTTCGCTATCGAGATTACGTTGTGAAAGCAATGCGTGAAGATAAGCCCTACGACCGTTTTCTTCTCGAACAGATCGCCGGTGACTTGCTGGTGTCTCCAGATGGAGATCATTTGTCCGGGCCAACCGCCGGTACAGAATCCTTTGAGAGTCTCATTGCCACGGGCTTTCTTTGCCTGGGGGCGAAGATGCTGGCCGAGGATGACCCCGTCAAAATGCAGATGGACATTATCGATGAACAGGTCGATACGATTTCTCGCGCCGTGATGGGCCTGACGATGGGGTGTGCACGTTGTCATGATCATAAGTTTGATCCACTTTCCGCCGAGGACTATTACGGGCTGGCTGGGATTTTTAAAAGCACTCAGACGATGGACACGTTCACGGTCGTCGCTCGCTGGCATGAACGACCGTTGGCCTCACCCGAGCAACTGCGTCATCGCGATGAACTGCAACAACAGGCGACTGCGAAAAAACAGGCGATCGAAAAACTCAGAGGAGTCACGATCGAAGCGATTCTGAAGGAAGCTCGTCAGCATGCGGGCGATTACTTGCTGGCCGCAACCTGCGAGTATCAATTGGCGGAGCAACTCAAAGGCGCCAAGCCGCGCGGAAACACTCCTGATCCACAAAAGATTCCAGGCGCGATCCTGATCGAAGCGGAAGATTATTCACGCGGAAATGTTCTTAAGGATCGCGAGACTTACGGTATCGGGATTGGTGTGCTGGTCAATCGCGGGGAAACGCCGAACTTTACGGAATACGATTTTGACGTCGAACAGCCTGGCCGGTTCCAGTTCGAAATACGTTATGCCGCTGCGTCGTCGCGTCCCGTGAAAGTCTTCGTGAACGGAGATCTTTCCAAATCCGATGCCGCGGAAAAAGTGACTGGATCATGGACGCCCGAGACTCAGACATGGTTTGTGGAAGGCTTTGTTTCAATCAAAGCAGGCCGAAATCTGATCCGACTGGAGCAGCCGCAGTTTTTCCCTCATATCGACAAGCTGTTGCTGACGCCGATCGAGGGGAATTCAGAAGTCGCCGTTGAACTAATCCAGGGTGTTCAAAACGCCAATCCAGCGAATACTTATCAACTCATTCCGTCGCTCACAAAACAATGGAAGAAGGCGCTTGAAGTTTCGAATGCGGACTCGAAATCAATTCTGACTGCCTGGCATCAGTTTGTCCGAAACAAGACGCTAACGATTGATGCAGTTGCGCCGGATAATGGAGTTGCACGACTGCTGGGGGATCGGCAACCGACGTCACTCTCAGATCTCGTACAACGTTATGACCAATTGTGTTCTTCGGCCCTGACCGCCTGGACACAATTAAAAACGACAGATGAAGCTCAGGATGCGAAATCCCTTGCCGATCCCATATTGGAGTCCGTTCGAGTACTTTTATCTGATCCGAAAGGACCGTTCGCGATCCCTGCTGACATTGAGACGTCATTTGCTGCCGTCGTCATGGCTCAATTGAAAGCCGAACGTGAAGAGTTAACTCGTCGTGAAGCCCTGATACCAAAGTTTCCCGAGACGATGGCGGTGTCAGATTCAAAACCCGAGAACCTGAAAATCCATCTTCGAGGGAGTCATTTAACACTTGGTCGGCAAGTCCCTCGCGGCTTGCCCCGAATCCTGACGCAAGTCGAGAGTCACAAAGCTTCCGTTCCCGTGTCGAGTAAGGCCGTGACATTTGAGCCAACCGCAGGAAGCGGACGTTTACAACTGGCTCAATGGCTGACTCGAACCGAGCATCCATTGACGTCACGAGTCATGGCGAACCGGATCTGGCAATGGCATTTCGGACAGGGACTGGTCCGGTCGCCTGATAACTTTGGTCGACTGGGAGAACGCCCCTCACACCCGCAATTATTAGATTGGCTGGCGAGTGAATTTTCCGGTCGCTCGGAAGAGTCGGTAACAAGCCCTCGTGCATGGAGTATCAAATCGTTACATCGGCAGCTACTTGGTTCAACAACGTACCGTCAGAATACCGAATTTCATTCGATTGCGGCGATTGCCGATCCGGAAAACCGATTGTTGTGGCGGTTTCATCGCCAGCGGATGGATGTTGAAGTCTTGCGCGATTCCTTACTGCAATTGAGCGGTCAACTCGACGAAACCCCTGCAGGTTCAATGTTACCGACGGCCAATCGCAGTTACGTCACCAGCACCGCAAATGTCAATCCGGCTGTGTACAACAGCAATCGACGCTCGATCTATCTTCCCGTCGTTCGCTCGGCAATCTACGAGGTTTTCACCGCTTTTGATTTCGCAGATCCAAGCACATTGGCGGGACAGCGCGATCAGACGACGGTGGCTCCTCAGGCAATGTTCATGATGAACAGTGCATTTGTTCTGGATCAGGTCCGGTCAGTTGCAGGACAATTGCTGATGCGATCCGACCTGGACACACCTGCTCGAATACGGACGCTGTACCAACTGGCATATGGCCGCGAACCGTCTGAGGCAGAAGTGAGTCGAGCGATTGGATATCTCGATCGAATTATTGCATCCATGAATCAGCCAGTTCTCTCGACTTCCGATAGTGAATTACGGGCCTGGACCAGTCTCTGTCGTGTCATCTTATCGGCGAATGAATTCTTGTACGTGGAGTGAACCGTAATTCGATGACTCAACACTCATGCCATTCATTTACGCCGGTCTTCAATCGTCGCGACCTGTTGAAACAGAGTGCCGCAGGATTTGGAAGCCTGGCCCTGGCAGGATTGGCAGCGGACGTTGCAAGAGGGGACGCGCGCCGAACGAATGATAATCCGCTGGCACCGAAGCCCGCTCAATTCGAGCCAAAAGCCAAGCGAGTGATCTTTTTGTTTATGCATGGCGGACCGTCACAAGTCGATACTTTTGATTATAAGCCATTGCTCGAGCGAGATCATGGCAAGCCATTGCCATTCGCCAAACCACGAGTCTTTTCGGCACCGACGGGTAATCTGTTAAAGTCACCGTTTCGATTTCAACAATATGGTGAAAGCGGGGCTTGGGTCAGTGAGATCTTTCCACATGTCGCTCAACGGGTGGACGACTTGTGCATCATTAACGGGATGCATGGATCGAACTCACGGCATGGCGGGGCATTACTGGAATTGCATACGGGTAGCGATACATTCGTGCGGCCGAGTATGGGTTCATGGATTACTTACGGACTGGGAACCGAGAATCAGGATCTGCCCGGGTTCATCACGATGTGCCCGACACTGACTCATGGTGGAGTGAACGCTTTTAGTTCCGCGTTTCTACCCGCGATCTATGCAGGGACACCCCTGGGGAATGCCAGCATTCCTTCGGATCAGGCGAAGATCCCGTTCATTGAAAACGCCGAGAAGCTGTCGCGGCAAATGCAACGCATGGAGTTGGATCTGCTTCGTGAAGTCAATACCGATCAACTCGCCACCACCGGCCCTGACAACGTGCTTGAGAGCCGGATCGAATCGTTCGAACTCGCCTTTCGCATGCAATCGGCAGCACCTCAGTTACAGGAGATTAGCGACGAGACTGAAGCGACCCAGAAAATGTATGGCCTGGATCAGCCCGCGACGAAGAATTTTGGTCGCCAGTGCCTGATGGCTCGTCGATTCATCGAACAGGGAGTCCGTTTTGTTCAATGCACCCATAGTTACAAATGGGACCAACACGGCAACTTGAAGGCTGATCACGCGAAGAACGCGATGGAGGTCGATCAACCGATCGCCGCGCTGTTGATTGATCTCAAGTCGCGAGGTTTGCTGGAGGATACATTAATCCTTTGGGGAGGGGAATTTGGCCGAACGCCTGTCGCTCAAGGAGATGACGGACGTGATCACAATCCACAGGGCTACACGATGTGGCTGGCGGGAGGTGGTGTGAAAGCCGGCATTCGCTATGGCGCGACCGACGACTATGGGTATTATGCGATCGACAACAAAGTCCATCTTCACGACCTGCACGCGACGATGCTGCATCTGCTGGGTCTGGATCACCTGAAGCTGACATATCAATACGCGGGACGAGACTTTCGTCTTACTGACATTCATGGCGAGATTGTCCGCGGCCTGCTGGCATAGTATCCTTCCAGCGAAAATCAGCTTCGCGATCTGGATGTTGCGAAGTCACCTTTGGGCCGGATCCCCCAGTTATCGAACGGAGTCAATGATATGAAACGCGGATTGAAGCTTGCTCTGCCTTGCCTGCTGGCCATCGGAACGCTTTTTCTTTATGCCGCAGACAAGGACCCGGAACTGCAACCGTTTCAGGGCCGATGGGAAGTGAAAGAACTCGTTGAGAATGGTCACGTCATTCCTCACGACGCGATCCGCGAATGGCTCCCTTCTGGCGGACATATCGAGATCGCGGACAACGCGCTCATGTATGTCTCACCTCAAGATGGAAAAAAGCACGCCAAGGTTTTTGCCATTGACGCGACACAGTATCCCAAAGGCTTTGACATGGTGACTCGTGAGAAAAAAGAGGCCGTGGGAATTTTTCGATTCGACGAAGGGCGACTTGTTGTCTGTCTGTCCGACCCTGATGACGGTCCACGGCCGACCGAATTCTCGGCAAAGGAAGGATCGAAGCGCATGCTGATGGTGCTGCAACGAAAGCCAGATCATGTCGCTGCAGAAAAACCAACGGCTGCTGCAACGAATCCTGCACCAGCGCCTGTCGCCGCCAAAATCCTGACCGATGCCGAACTGGCCAAGATGATGCCTGGCGTATGGCGATTTAAAGACGATGCCGGAGCTTTAATTATTACGGTGGGCGGCGACGGTACCTGGTCGTCTCTTCGTGAAGTTCAAGAAATGCGCTTGTTTAAGAAAATGTTCGTGCAGACACCCGTTTCAAGCGGTAAGTGGTCTGTCAAAAACGGGACAGTCAACTTCCTTTGTACCGCCTCGGTTCACCCTGACCGCATCAATCACAACTTGCCATTCACGATCAGGTCCATCTCGGAAAAGGATTTGATTTTCGTCGACTTTGTGGGACGGCTCGGCAAGGCTGTGAAAGTACTTTGACAAGCGCCTGATCGTGATTTAGCGATGATTGCCCTACAGCGTTGACAAGACTTTCAGCTCGGTTCGTATGCCACTGCATTGGAGTCTTCGGAGACGCAGTGTCTTCCCTTTTTTCCAGGCAATCGAAGAGCACTGGGTGACCGAAGACGGTCATCCAGTGGCACCCGAATCTTTAGCTTTGACAAGGCCCTACGATCTCGGTGGAATCTCGACGGGGAAGACCGCACGTGTCCGTTTCTTATACGGAAGTTTTTTGAAGTCGTGGGTGTGGATGGCCTCGGCATCGACATTGAAAATCGATCCCGCAAATCGTTCGAAGCTCGCCCGAAAGTGCGCCGCGGACTTTACGGCAATATACCTCATCGATGGGCAGTCGATCCCCAGGGACCTGGCAAACGCAGGTCCCAACGGCTGTTCATGAGCGGTCACAACGACAACGGATACTCCGTTTTGTTTCAGCCAGGCGGAACAACCCATGTTGCCGGTCAGTCCGGCATACATGGGGCCATCGTACGTAAAATCGCCGTTCGAGATTGCCATGACTTCTGCATTCATCATGACGGGGGGACCTTGGATCGGATCGGATTTTCCACCAACCTCTACATTGATGAAATGACCAACCCCGGCCGCATGAGCCTGCTGTGCCACTTCGGGATCAACGATGTAAAGGATCAGCGAGTCGCTCAGTTCCAGTTCAATAAACGTTCGTAAGATCTCGGTCGAATCCCCCGGCGAACCTCCCCCCGTGTTGTCGGCATGATCGGCCAGCACAATCGGAAATCGTCCAATCTGTTGTCCCTTGTGAATGGCGTCGCGCACCGAGAGCGGCGGACAATGCCAGCGCTCGCGATTGTCCCAGATCCATGAAGACAACTCTTCGGCAGTCGACCTGGCAAGATTTTCATTGTCGTCGGCGACGACGATGACACTCGTTCCAACATCGGGGACATCTGACCAGGGAAACCCGGTCGCCAGCGTGATCGAAAGCATCCCAGGTCGAGTCTCAAGTTCATGGATGCGTTGCATGACTTCGTTCATCGGAGCGATCGTTGTGACTTGAGTCGGTGTGTTCCAGAACAACGGCAATTGATGCAGCCACATGACAGGACGGATTTCGCCTCGAATTGTGCGTACGATCAAGTCTGCCGCCTCGCGACCCCGTTCATTCATATCGACGTGAGGGAACGTATCAAATCCAACGATGGCGTTCGCCGCATCGACTCGACGCTGGGTGTGGTTGGCGTGAAGGTCAAACGTCACAATGATCGGGATATGTGGCCCGACGACGTTTCGGACAGACTCAATGAAATCACCATCACCGTCGTCGATCCCTTCAACGACCATTGCACCGTGCAGATCAAGCAGCACACCATCCACGGGGCCGCCGTCCTGTTCCAGCCTTTTGAGTCGATCAAGGAATTCCTGCTTGAGGGATTCGTAATCCTCTCGCACGATCAAACCACTCGGATAGGCGAACCCCCAGAGTAGCGGTAAAAGTTCAAATCCATGCGACTTGGCACCATCAATGAAACCACCCGTGCAGATATTGGAATTGGTGAATCGTTGAATGAGCTCCGGACCTCGATAGAGCCCGAATCCCGATTCGAAGTCGTCTATCGTTGTGGGGACTCTCGAAAACGAGCTTGTTTCATGTGAGATTCCGCCGGTGGCGATTCGCATGTTGACTCAACCCGATAGGCGACAAAGCTCAATTAACGCGCTGGCGGTTCGATCAGGTTCCAGATCGAGACGAACCACAGAAGAGCCGCTCGACGCTGTCCGAGACCTGAAAAATGACGACGGGAATTTGCGTCACCACGATTCTCGCCCGCAAGCAAGTCGGTATCGGGACCAGGTGCGAAATGAGGGCGTTTCCATAATTGATGAATGGCAACTCGAATGCGTTCCTCGCCATGCGGGTCGTTGTAGACTGTGGGATGCAGGGTCGATTTTGCCAATAACCAGGTTGGCTCGAATCGCCATTCGCGTGCCGCTGATTCCCGTATTTTAATCATATTTTTGATGTAGGTCTCCGTGGTCGTTTTTTCGATGACGTCCGATTCACCCTGTTGCCAAAGGACGGCACGGAACGCACCGACCGCATTTCCGGCCATCACAAGGCGCTTATGCAAATCCCCTTCGGGCATCCATTGGCGTGTCGATGTTCCGCCAACCGAGACATTCACAAACGCAACGGGAACTCGAAGAGTCGGAACGAGCAGATCACCAAGTGGCGGCCAGATTGTTCCGCCATCACCGACATGTGGTTGTGGATCATTCGCAATCTGCCAGGTCTTTGTCTGCCAGTTATAAGCGGTCACACGCGACTGAGGATCAGTTACTTTCAAAAGTTCGTCGTTCGTACCCCCGGCATAAGATTGACCGGCGACGACGAAAACTTCGCCAACACCAACAGGTTCCACGGATCCTGCTGCAACTGTCTTCCCTTCACTGACACATCGAACTTCCAGGCGATACCAACCACCGGCAACCATTTCGGCAGGCCCCTGAAATGATTGGCCCTCTTCCTCAACGGTGAGTGCTGCCCAATCCGTGTCATGTCCGTACGCTCCCTTAAGAGCGATGACGCGAAACTCAAACTCTCCTTTGAGTTCAGCAGGTCTCGTACCTCGAACATCGATATCCGCATAACCGAGTTCCGGTCCCGTGACGTTGTGTTCGTGTGAACGCCCTGGCTCAAAACCCTCGCGTTGGATCACCTGATTCGGCAGTGGACTCGTCAGCACCAGCTTGGCGACGTCATCCGCCCACAGCGGACGAAATCCGATGGTGATTGAGATCACAAATAAAAAGATCACGTTTCGAAGCATGCGATCAACTCCAGTATGCAAGAACAGGAATTGCGTAATGAGAATCGATCGACGGATGATTGTCGAGTGGTCGCGATAAAGCGTTAATTCACGGAACGAGCCAGATGCCTCATCAACAGTCGAGAGTCGTATCCGTTTCCCATTTTGTGACGTAACTGGAAAAATCACGCCACTCTGCATGCTTCAATTTCAGATAGGAATCTTTGAATTCACGACCCAAACCCGCCGTCAGAATTGTGTCGGATTGGAATGCTCGAAGGGCGTCCAACATGTTGTCTGGCAGCGAACGAAGACCTTCGGGAACACTCGCATAGTAGGCATTTGTGGTCGAAGGGGGGCCGGGATGTCGATGGTTGTCGATTCCGTCGAGACCGGCCTCGAGTAACGCCGCTGCCGTGATGTAGGGATTCGCCGCTCCGTCGGCAAGTCGCAGTTCGAAACGCCCTCCGTCGGGGATTCGGATCATGTGAGTCCGGTTATTACCCGCGTAACTGATCGTGTTTGGCGACCACGTGGCCCCGGAACTGGTACCGCGTGCGTGAAGCCGTCGATAGGAATTGACAGTTGGCGTGACGATGGCGGACAAGGCCTCGGCGGAATGAAGCACTCCTCCCAGAAACTCATAACCAAGTCGAGACAATCCCTCTTCATCGCTGCGATCGTGAAACAGATTGACGTTTTGTTTTGGGTCCCACAGCGAAACGTGAATATGGCATCCGTTGCCGGTTAATTTGGTGAAGGGTTTCGGCATGAAGGTGGCCCGCAGCCCGTGCTGTTCAGCCATTGATTTCACCAGGAATTTGAAAAACGTCTGTCGATCCGCCGTTTTCAGTGCTTCGCTGTATTTCCAGTTAATCTCGAATTGCCCGTTAGCATCTTCGTGGTCGTTCTGGTAAGGCTCCCAGCCGAGTTGGCTCAGCGCATCGCAGATCTGGGTGATCAGGTCATAACGTCGAACAAGCGCCTGCTGGTCATAGCATGGCTTCCGCTGGTCATCGAATGGATCGCCAATCGACTGACCATCCGGGGTAAGCAAAAAGAATTCGCATTCGACACCGGTTCGCAATTCGTAGCCACGCGATGCCGCACGAGCGATCGACGCGCGTAAAACGTTCCGTGGCCCCTGTGCCAGCGGTTTTCCGTTCATCATTAAATCTGCGGCAACCCATCCGACTTCGGGCTTCCAGGGGAGCTGAATCAGGCTGTTGGGATCGGGAAGCGCAAAGACATCAGGATCAGCCGGCGTCAGATCCAGCCAGGTCGCAAAACCGGCAAAAGGAGCACCCTTTTCGCAGACTTCATCGATTGCGGCTGCGGGGATCAGTTTCGACCGCGATGTTCCCAGCAGGTCGGAATAAGAAACGAGCAGGTAGCGAATACCCAACTGTTCGGCAGTCTTTTGCAATTCCATTGTTGTGGTCTTTCAACCTTTTAATCGTTGAGCAAATCGGCAATGGCCGACTTTAAAAACAACTGGTCCGCGGGGTTTTTGGCAGGGTTACCCGCCCGGTGTCCCCAGATTGAGGGAATCGGGAGATATCGGGCGTGAGGAATCTTTTTTGCTTCAATCAGGCTGTCTTCGGCGGTAAAGTACAAATCGGTTTGACCGGGCATGATCAACGTTTTCGCCGTGATCGCACCTAACGCGGCATCCAGATTTCCGTGGTAGACGTCGTTGTTGCTGATGTCTGACGACATCCAGGTTTCGAGCATCGATAAGAGATTGGCTGCGTCCCGTCGAAGAAAACTCGCTTCCCAGTCACGAACCAAAAAATCTTCAAGCGACGAATATCCCATGCTCAAATAAATGTGTTCGCGGTAGAAAGCCTGGGACAGCGCCCAACCAGCGTAGACTCGGCCAAACGCCTTGAGTGCTCGTTCCGGACGCCGAACAAAGCGGCCATTTTCCCAGGCGGAATCGGTTGTTAACGTGGCCTTCAACCCCTCCAGAAATACACGATTGTGCGGCGAGGTCTTCGCCGAACTGCAAATGGCGGCAATGCGTTCAACGGAGTCAGGAAAAAGTGCGCCCCAGTGAAATGCCTGTTGAGCACCCATCGACCAGCCATAAGCGAGAGCCAGCCGTTCGATTCCAAATGCTTTGCTAAGCATTTCACGTTGGGCGTTGACGTTGTCCACATGCGTCACGTGTGGAAAACGATCGCTACCGGCTGACCCGCACGTGTTTGACGGAGACGTTGATAACCCGTTCCCGAACATGTTCGGAATGACGATGAAATAGCGAGTCGGGTCGAGAATCCGATCGGGACCAATTAACCAGTCGATGTCCATATGCTGAGCACCATAGGACGTCGGGTAAAGCACAACGTTGGATCGATCGGAATTCAATGTTCCATAAGTCTTGTAAGCCAGGTGAGCTTCGGGCCACACCAGGCCGCACTGCAACCGAAAATCCCTCAACGGAAATCGGTCAAAGTCCGAGAAAGGGACTTGAGCGGATACCGTGTCAGTCAAGTCGCACCTTCGCGCTTTTCAGTACCAAGGGTTCGAATAATTGTCTGGTTCGCAGCCACATAGCTTGGAGCGAGATGCACCAGTTTTTCACGGAGTTCAGTGTGAGCTTTGGGCAGTTGGTAAAACGGAATTGACGGGTAAAGATGATGCTCTGTGTGATAGGGCATATTCCACATCAGTAACCGAATCGGAAGGCTTGTCAGTGTTGTTCGCGTATTTGTCAAGCCGTCCTCGTCGTTGCTGCAACCCGTGTGTTCCGCGATCAGGATTGCTCGCAATAACGGTTGAGCGAGAATTGCCGGCAGAAAGAAAAGGTACAGGGCATACGGATAACCCATGACGATGGAAACGATTCCTGCAACATAGACTGCCAGTTGCAGTCCTGCGGAAATCGCGATCTTCTGCCGAGCGTTTGCGGGGACGAACGGATACGAACTTGTCATTCCCAGCGCAAGCCGAGCGAACATTATCGGCCGCAAACACCAGAACGGAACGGCGCTGATTTCTGTCAGATATTCGAACAGATTCCGCGGCTTTGGGGTCATCAGTTCGGGATCGCGTTCCAAATCCTGAGTGTATCGGTGATGCCACGTGTGGTAATAACGGTAGTAAGTGAAATTGTAGAAGCTGAGAAGTCCAGCCACCCATCCGAAGACTTCGTTCAACACGGGGGTGGCAAACGCCGTGCGATGAACACATTCGTGCATCGGTGCGAACATCGTGACGATCGTAAAACCATGAACGATCATCGCAGGAACCATCAGGTACCCGTTCGGCATGGCCAGCCAGACCAGTGTTCCGGTTAATGCCATGATGGCAAAGTGAGTTCCGAATCTGAGAAACCCCTGCAAGTCAGATCGCTGGCTGAGAGATCGAACGGTGGCGATCTCCAGCACGCGACCGGGCAGACCAGAAGTCCCCATATCGACTGATTCAAGATTCGATTCAGCTTCGGAAGTCATCGTAATTCCCCCTCCGAGATTGTTAATTTTGTAAATCAAAAACGACGAGACACAAGCCGTAGCATGGGCTTTAGCCCGTGCGCCACGAATTTTGTGCGGGCGAAATCCCACACGACAAAAACAAACAACCCCTCCGAGACGGTCGATTGATCGACTGCAACGATCTTCGAACGGAACCCGGAAATGATACTTTTCCAGATTCAATCCACGCGCGGCCCAACCTTGCAGCGTAGTATTCTATCCTTTGAGCAACAAGCGATTCTCTCTGACGTCGTCCCGATTCTTCGGCCAGCCGAAGTACTGAATTGCCTCGGGTCAAAGCAGGCATGGCGGGATTTTTCGGGGTCTTGCTCGTTATGATCACGGAATTCGGCTGATTTCACTGCTGCCTCAAACTGGCCTTTTTCAGTCAAAACCCCATGATTTTTGAAACTTTTCGTGTTTCCCACAGGTAACGATTTCGGAAAGGCAAAACGTAGTGGACGACCGTGAACTCGCCGAACGTTGTTTGTCCGGTGACCAATCGGCCATCCGGCAATTCGTCGAGCGTTTTCAGGGGCTGGTTTTTTCGGTTTGTCTGCGGCAATTAAGGCATCGGGAAGATGCGGAAGACGTGGCGCAACAGACACTTGTTCGTGCCGTTCGGCATTTGCGAAACTGGGATCAACAACGCCCACTGAATCCGTGGGTGCTGACAATCGCGGTCAACCGTTGTCGGACTTATCAGTCACTGCGAAGCAATCAAACCCGAAGTTTTGATCCAGCGATTGATACGGCTGCTCCGGACAGTCGGCTCGGTACCGTAGATCTTGCCGAAGAACTTCAATTGGCTTTAGGGAAAATTCGCGATGATTATCGGACCTGTTTTATTTTGTTTCATCAGCAGGAAATGAGCGTTACTGAAGTTGCCAGAATCATGAAATGCCCGGAAGGGACGGTCAAAACCTGGCTACATCGTGCTCGACGTGAATTGGCGGAATTGCTGATCGAACGCGGCGCTGTGACAAAGGACGGATATGAACTGCATCGAATTTGAAGCGGCACTGGAGCTTAGTGTCGAAACGCGGCAGCCACTTGAGCCTGCCGCCGTCAAACATACATTGAACTGCGACAATTGCCGAAGCGAATGGGAAATCCATCGCCAGCTCGACACCGTGATCGACGCCTGGCGTTCGGAGATCGGGATTCAGGTTGTCGCCGGTCTTACCGATCAACAGTTGAAAGCATTGGCGAGCACCGTGCACCCTGCCACGCTGCCCGCAGGCCTGTGCGATTTGGTTCTCGCAGAATTAACGAAGCCCGCCTTGACGCATGGTCCTGCAAAACCAGTTGCCATTGGTTATCAGCATTCATCCCCAAAGGCTCTTCGCTCAAAACCAAAAAATTCCGATTTGCCACGCCGTTCGGGAGCCCTGGCGATTGCATCCGTTGCCGCCTGCCTGTTTCTCGCCGTAATCTTCGCGACGAATCAGGCCGGACGTGATTCCCGTGAACTTGTGAAAGTGGCACCTCCTACCTTCGTTGAACAACCAATCGCCTCAGTTCCATTGGATGTCTCACAAACCTTAACGGCGGTCTTTTCCGACATTCGTTCCGAATATCGTGAAATGGCCAGTGAAACAACGTCTGTGGCACGTGACCTGGTAAGTGTCTTTCCGCAGCACGTCAGCGTCCCTTTTCAGGCCAGTCACGATGAGGTCGAACTGCGTCCGACGTCCGGCGACGTCGTTCGTATCTGGCGTCCCATTAGCAGCCAGGTGGAAAGCGCACTTGGATTTCTCTGGCAGGCCGTCCCCAGCGAAGTCCCTGCGGGTTAATTTCATTTAAGAAAAAGGGGCGAGTCGGTCAGTATCAACTGCTGGTTTCCCCGTCAGTCATTATCGAGGCGATGATCAATGTTCAAATGTTTGGTGACCCTGTTGCTGTGCGTTTTCCTCGTCGCGTCTGTCGGGATGTCACAAACGGTCAGAGCACAGGCACCCACGGCGGTCGATCTCGTCACGGCGGACGTCGCGTTATGTCTTGAAGTCTCCAGCCTGGATGAAACCTGGACCAGATTCGAGGCCGGGCCCTGCATGGACCGACTTCGCACATTCCCTCCGTTTCAGCGATTACTGGAAAGTGGTGGCTTTCAACAATGGCAGGCCGTCGAGGATCATGTCGCTCGACAGACGGGTACGAAACTTTCATCCCAGCTTCGAGCACTTTTCGGTCGGTCCCTGGTTCTTGCGATTTACGTTCCGCGTGAAGGCAATCCACGTGGAATCCTGATCGGTGAGGCGATTGACGAAGCAGCCATCCAGACGGCATTGGCGACCTGGAGCAAGCTGGACCCCAGCGCTGTCTTGTCCAAAAAATCGCACCATGGCCACGGCTACCTGCAACGAAAAAAACAGGCACCTTCCACCGAGAGTGCTTTTATTGCCATCACTGATCGAAGGTTCGCCATCTCGGACAACGAACCCTTGATCCACGACGTGATCGATCGATTCGTATCACTCTCTTCAGAAACCTCTCAGTCCTCGACAACTGACTCACTCGCTGTGTCACCTCGATTCATTCAAAATCGGCGGCGATTGAAAACGGATGGCGTGGCGTATCTTCATATTAATGCCAGGCCGTGGGATCGAGGACTGGAAGAATCTTCTCAAGGTTCGAATGACCCCATCAACATTGCCGAAGTCTGGAAACGAGTGAACTCCGTTTCGGCCTGTTTGCAACTCGACGAGGGAATCGTATGCGATGCCGTTGTTGACCTGGAAACCAGTCGCCTTCCACACGGATGGACAAAGCTGGTTGCGACCGCTGCGGGAAGTTCATCATGGGTCAGTCGCATTCCCGCCGAATCTCTGATGGCGATCAGCGGTCGAATCGAATTGGCCCCCATGTTACGACATCTGTTCAATCAAATTTCTGCGAAGGATCAAGCCGAATTGACAAAGGTCCGGCGGATTGTGCAAAGTCAATTTGCTGGAAAAGACCTGCTCGAAACGATCCTTCCGGTTCTCGGTCGCGACTTCGGTGGCTTTGTGATAACTCGCACCGACAAACAGACAAACAAAGTCACAATGGACGGAGCCTTGGGGTTCTCGCTCGGTTCGCCCAGCGATCACGAAATGTTGACCGACATTGATCACGGCCTTGATTCCGGTTTACGTTTGCTGGCTGCGTATCACAGTGTCGAAGGAGAGCAGATGGTCACGGTGCAGCGCGAGCAGACCGAAACGATGCAACTTCGTTCGTTGTCCAAAGCTGCCCCGTTTCCCATTGCCTACGGAATCAAGGGATCAAACATTGTGGTCGCAGGGTCGCCGGACCAGTTGAAACAATCACTTCAGTCGCTCGACCAACTCGTGAATCCATCGCGACTGGCTGGTCACTCAAGCAGATTCTTCTCTGATGCCAATCAACTGATCTGGCTTGATACGGCTCGTCTACGACAAGTCTTGGAGCGGCAAGGGACGGAAATCGCTCAAATCTTCGCCCCCAATTCGGCAAACGAAGCGTCGCGTCTCGCTCAACGCTTTGAACACGCCAGACACTATCTTGCGTTGGTCGATTCGCTATTCATCGCAGGACGCATCGAATCGGACCACCTCCGAATCACATTCGGCGGTGGTTTGGATGCAAAGTGACTCGGCGCACTGCCCGTCATCCTTCTCAATCGGCAACACAAAGGTCGAACGATCTGCTGTGACGAATCATGCGGTTTGACTTCAAATCAGCACCCTGTTGTAATGCCTTAATGGGTCAGTTGAATCAACTGCGACGTGTGTCCTGATCAGGTCGCGATCTGGTTGAATGATCGACTCTGCCATGGTGGTTTAACCGCCAAGTTTTTTGATGTCGAGTTGCCTCGACATCGCCCTCCCCAGGAATGGAGTCGCGGGATGCATCGAATTTGGCGGATTGCAGCGCACGATCGCGCGTATGTGAAGGACCTGAGCGTTCGGATGAAGATCACCGGACTGGTGGCTCAAGTCCTGGTCGCACGTGGCCATCATGAGATTGAATCGGCAGAAGTCTATCTCGCCAAAAAACTGACGACGATGCACGATCCCGAGACATTGCCCGGCGTCAGCCAGGCCGCCGACCGCGTTGTAGATGCCGTCAAATCAGGGCGAAGAATTACGATCTATGGCGATTACGATGTCGATGGAGTTACCTCGACCAGCCTGCTATGGCACTGTTTGCAGCTCATTGGAGCCAAGGTTGACTACTATATCCCCAGTCGTCTGGAAGAAGGTTACGGATTGAATTGTGACGCAATTCGTCAGTTGCATTTGGAAGATCCGACGCGATTGCTTGTCACCGTCGATTGCGGAATCTGTAGCATCGAAGAAGCGGCTCTTGCCAAAGAGCTTGGTCTCGAACTGATCATCACCGATCACCACACGTTTGGTGAAACTCTGCCGGATGCCCCGGTCTTGGTTCATCCACGACTACCCGGTACCGGCGCGCCCTACGCGTTCGGTGAACTGTGCGGTGTCGGAGTCGCGTTTAAACTTGCCTGGGCCATCTGTGCCCGGATGGGGGACGGAAAAAAAGCAACTCCCCGTATGCGTGAATTCCTGCTGAGTGCCATCGGTCTGGCAGCGATCGGCACGATTGCCGACGTTGTCCCTTTAGTCGATGAGAACCGAGTCATCGTCCACTTTGGCTTGGCCAGTCTGCTCGACCGATCCAATCCCGGCCTGAAAGAATTGCTGCGCATCGCCAAAGTGGCGGACAAAGGTCTCTTGCAAGCCGAAGACATTGCTTTTGCCGTTGGTCCACGAATCAACGCCGCCGGTCGACTGGGGCAGGCCAGGCTGGCGGTTGAATTGCTCACCACCAGCGACAACGAGCGAGCGATTGCGCTCGCCAAGTATCTCGACGGCCTCAATAAGGATCGGCAAACTGTCGAACGGCGAATCCTGAAGCAAGCCAAAGAACTGGTTGAAGAACACACCGAATGGGCCGATCAACGTGCCCTCGTCCTGTCGCACGCTGAATGGCACCCGGGTGTGATTGGGATTGTCGCCACGCGAGTCGCAGAACACTTCCAGCGGCCGACAATCATGATCGCGCTCGGCGGCGTCAACGGGTTCGCCCAAGGATCAGGACGATCGTTCGCGGGTTTCAATCTGCATGCAGGCCTGGCCGCCTGCCAGGAATTGCTGGAAACGTATGGCGGACACCATGCCGCCGCTGGACTCAAGATTCGCCCCGAAGAAATCGACGCATTCCGCTTGGCGTTCGTGCAATATGTCACCGAAAACCATGATTCAAAACCAGGCTCGGCCGAGATCACAATTGACGCCGAGGTCCAGTTGAGTGACATCACGATACGTTCTGTCACAGAACTGGAAAAGCTGGGACCGTTCGGTGCGGCAAACCCGCGACCGGTCTTTGTGGCCTCAAATGTTGAACTCGCAGGCCCACCCAAGAAGATGGGGGAAGGGGAGCGACATCTGTCGATTTTTGTCCGTCAGTACGGGACAAAGATGCGAGGCATCGCGTTCGGTAAAGGGGAGTGGGCGGACGAAATGATTCAGCACAACGGAAAGTTTTCGATCTGCTTCCAGCCGACAATCAATCGTTTCCAGGGCCGCGAAAGCGTCGAGTTTCAGCTCATCGATTGGCAACCAGAACCCGAGACTGCCGCCGTCGCGGTTTGACGGCGGCAGCCGATTTTTAACTACCTGACATACAGACCGAAGCCGGGTGTCGAAAGACCGAAGCCGGGACGTGCATATCCGTATCCATAGCCAGGAACAAATCCCGGCTGAACTCCATAGCCATAACCGACTGCTGGCGGGTAGGCATAGACTGGAGGAACGGGAGCAATTACTCGCGGAGCATATCCGCCGTATCCATATCCCCCTCGAAATCCTCCGCCGTATCCGTAACCACCGTGGTGATGTCCGTAATGACCGTGGGCGGATGCCGAACCAACCGAAGCAATCAACAGACTAGCCACCGCAACCATACCAACAACTGTTTTTCGTAACATGATCTTTCCCTTTCTCTGAATCCCTTTAAACATTCCTCATTCACATGGGAAAGGGAAAATGCATGCGCCGTGCCAAAACTTGCAAACCGAATTCTCGTGGTCCTAAACCATGGATCCGATTGCATGAATGACCGTGATTCACGGTGCAGCCCGTCAACCTCGACTTCGTAAAAACCTATGAAAATAAGCGGTTTTCAATAGATGTCGGGTTCTTCAGGAACAGAAGCTTACGTATTTGTCACGTGCGAAAACGACGAGCGTTTTTGCGGGGTGTCATCGAAGTGATGAAAACTGTTGTCACTTCTTCCAGACGGTCATTTCGCTCCCGTTTGCGTCGGCCAAATTGACAAATAAGGGAAGATGAGCCTGCTGAAACGACCTGAAGATGGGACTTTTGAGTTGCTGGGGACAATTTGCTTTTGAAACACGAAGCCTTGAAAAGGGTGCCACGGTTTTACCGTCTTCGGTAAGGCCGTGCTCTTCGGACGGGGCATCGAGTCATGAAGTCACGGCCTTGTCGAAGACTCCAAAACCGTGGCACCCCGAGTTTAGTCCGTTATCGGGCTCATAACTTGTAGCAGAATTACCGGACGCTTGTTTGGACTTTTCATCTGATCAGCGGAGGCTCTGAAAATCCCGAACCTCAACCCGTCCGACCGATCAGTGTGCGTGGTCAGCCGAACCCGACAGCCGTTCCAACTGTTCCTGAATGTCAATCAGTTTCGTTTTTGCCGCTTCCATCGACAATTCCTTTGACGATGGTTTGGGCTTTGACGTTCGCTTTAACCAGTTGGGCGTGGAAAACTTCAAGAGCTGGCCCGAAGGGGTTTCATGCATCAATTCCATCGAATGAGTTGCTTCCGTTGCCAGGTGCTTCGCTAACAGCCCATCGTCGGCAAGCTGGATACGGGTTAAATCGTCGGCCAGTTCGCTGGCGTCCTGGCAGCCCGATAGAAACAGACCGACATGAGCCTGCCCAATTCCTGATTGCACCGATCTGGCGGAACCCGACGACTTTTTGCGGGACCGCGCCGAGCACGTCACCGAACACCAGTCACCGCGCCAATTCTTTGGCACGATGCAAAGCACCACAAATTCCCTGTCCCCTTCCAGGGAGACTCCCGATGAAGGCCGCAATTTGTAAAAGACGCCGTAACCCCGATTCACCGTCCCGCTGGCAAGGACCAGGTTTTTCGGAGCGACGCGCTCGTAACGATTCGATTCCTGTTTTCGGCTGGCTGACGTTTTTGAGGCATTCAACGAAATCAGCGCGTAGGAAACTCTCGCTTCACCTGAAACAACATCGGTACTTTCAGTGTTGTCGGTCACTTCAATCCGATCCCCGGCTGCCGTACTCTCCAGAGTAGTATTTGGAAGAAAGTCCAGGACCTTCAACCGCAATCCGGGGCTCGAGATCAAATAGATAAAATCTTCGATACTTGATTCGTCACCCTCGACAAAGCCCGCTGAAATTCGGAATCGGGCTTCGATCACTTTCATCGTCGGGTGTGCTTTCGCACATTTTTCCGGAGTGACATCGCGACATTCAATCTTGCTCGGGATATCGAAAATCACCTTGTTGTCCGACGCGTGACTGGCGTCTGAGGCGATTCCAAAGATTACAACGGTGGCCAAAGACCATCCGGTGAAAGCAATCCGTTGCTGAGTAAACATACGATCTCTCTTTTGATCGAAAGCCGCCACAAGCGGTTTGCCAGGAGCTACCGCTCCATGGCCCCAAGGAACTTTGGCGACCATTACCACGTCAAGTTCCTCAAGTGAAGTCCGACACGTGTCAGGATGCTATCAACCGAGCCTGTTACGTCAATATCGTCCCGATACCGATCACTTAGCAACTTGAGCCGCGTTGATGCAGAACAAATGCTTTTCGCCTCTTAGCAGGATGCGGTTCGAGACTGGAACTGGCGAACCGATCACCGATTCAGCCATATCGTTTTCCGACAACAATTCGAATTTGTCATCTGTAATATTCGCCACAAAGACAACGCCATCCTCACGCGGCGCATACAGCTTGTCGCCTGCGATCAGAGGTGATGCGTAATAGTTCGAGCGGTGCTTGGGAAAAGCTCCCTCCCAGACGGTTTTGCCCGTGGCCGGATCAATGCTTACGACTTCGCCCCGGTCTCGAACGAGAATCACTCGTCCTTTGTACGCAGCAGGAGTTGGCACGAATGTCCCAATATCGGTCCGCTCCCAAATGTGACTCGACTGAGTGACATCGCCGTTACCGGTCAGGCGAATCCCGAACGTTCGCGGAATTCCTCGGTCGTTACGACCGTAGGCAATCACCGCCATATCACCGACGATGACAGGAGTTGCAATGGCCGGCCACAACTTGTTAGCCCCCGGATTGAAGTTGCCACACGACCAGGTCACCTGCCCATCGGTCGCATTATGAATCGTCAGATGTTCGGCCCCCCAGACCAGGATCGATTCTTTACCCTGATACTGAATCACCAAAGGTGTCGAATAGCCATGGTCACATTCCTGCGGGGTCGAGTAATTTCGTGCGACCTTCCAGACAATCTCACCCGATTGCTTGTCGAAGGCAGCCAGCCAGGATTCCCCTTCATGCATTCGAGCCATGATCACGTATTTTTCGGTCAGCACGGGTGAAATACCGTGATCCCAATACAACGTATCCTTCCCGAATCGTTCAACAAGGTCAGTCTTCCACCGGACTTTTCCGTCGAGGTCTACTGCGGCAAATGTTCCACTTTTATAGAAGACAAACACCGCCGACCCATCGGTGACCGGAGAGGCATTGCTTCCCGAGCCATTTCGATGCTTCCCGGGATTCTCTTTTCCAAAGGCGACCCGCCATTGCTCTTTCCCGGCAAAGTCATAACAAAGCAAAGCGTCATTCCCGTCGGCGGAGGATGTTACGAAAATCATCCCGTTAACAAGCACAGGAGTTGAACAACCCTTGCCGGGCAATTCCGTGCGCCACAAGTATTGGTCCGCACCGAACTTCACAGGAAAATTCCCCTGCTCAACACTCCCGTTCCCCGCCGGACCTCGCCACGAACGCCAGTCCAGCAGCTCTGCCGCAAATACTGTTTGGGTTGAGAAGAAAATCAGGCAAGCGACCGGAACGAGACGTGTATTGAGCATCGCTGTTATACTCCTTGAAAGGTATATGCAGGGGAATTTACGAAAAGATAAGTATACAAAGTCGGGATTCAATATTCGTGAAACACGGGAGCGGAATCTACTCGGTTTGCTCAAATTGCTGGTGGAAACGCAGACACTCAAACGGCGATGGAAATTGCTCTGCGTATCCTTCACGAATGAGTTGATTCCGGGTACGCTAACTGGATCATCCCCTCCCTTAAATCAGATGCCTGCCTGCAAGCAGTCACCGTCATTTTCTCTAGAAGGATTTCGGCACATGTCAAAGTCTCGACAGACAACTCGTCGTCAGTTTCTTAAAGGGATTGCTGCCGCAGGATCTGCCAGCATTCTGCTTCCGTCTTCCAACCGGGCTTTCGGCTTTCAGGCATCCAGCGAGCGGCCTGTGTTTGCCACGATTGGCCTGCGAAATCAAGGCTGGACAATCACCAGCAAATCGTTCGGCTTCGCCGATTTTGCCGCACTGGCTGATGTCGACGCCAATGTGCTGGCGGACAACGTCGGGAAGGTTGAGAAGCATCAGGGAAAGAAGCCCGATGCCTACAAAGACTACCGCAAAATCCTGGACCGGAAAGACATTGATGCGGTTATGATCGCCACGCCCGACCACTGGCACACAAAGATTGCCGTCGAGGCGATGCTGGCGGGCAAAGACGTCTACTGCGAAAAGCCGCTCACCTTGACGATCGATGAAGGGAAACTGATTGAAAAGATCGTCAAAAAGACCGGTCGCGTCTTTCAAGTCGGAACCATGCAGCGAACCGAAATTGACCAGCGTTTCCTGAAAGCGATCGCTTTGATCAAAGACGGTCGCATCGGCACGGTGAAAAAGGTGACTTGCGGCATCGACCGGATGGAGGGATCGCCCGTGATTCCGGCGATCGCAGTCCCTGAACAACTCGATTGGGACCTCTGGCTGGGTCCCGCCCCGAGTGTCCCTTACCGGGCTCTTCCAGAACTGCGAACAGGTTACGGCGGCGGAGTCCCCCTCTACAGCAATTGCCACTACTCATTCCGCAACTGGCACGAATACTCCGGCGGAAAGCTCACCGACTGGGGTGCCCATCACGTCGATATTGCCTGCTGGGCGCTCGATGCCACGGAAACGGGACCGAGTCGAGTCGCACCAGGCGAATACACGTTGCCGGTCGCGTACAAGGATGGCAATCCAACGGTCAGCGATCAGTACAACGCGGCGACGCGATTCACCATCAAAGTCGACATGCCGAATGGGGTCGAAATGATCATCACCAGCGAAGGGGACAACGGCATTCTGTTCGAAGGGACGGAGGGTCGGATCTTCGTCAACCGAGGGAAACTCACGGGCAAGCCGGTCGATGACCTGAAAGACAAACCGCTGCCGGAAGGAGCCATCGAAAAAATCTACGGTGGCAAGGTGAGCGCAAACCACACCGCTAACTTCATCGAAGGGATGAAGGCCCGGAAGCAACCGATTTCGGACGTCTGGTCACACAACCGCATGCTCGAAATCTGCCACATTTCAAACATCGCCATGCGTCTTGGCCGTGAAATCAAGTGGGACCCGATCAAACGAGAAATCATTGGTGATGCACAGGCAAATACGTTCCTCTCTCGCGAAAACCGCAAGGGTTTCGAAATCAATATGTAAGAGTGTCAGTCAGCACAGGCCACGATTTTTCCGCAGGAGAAATCGTGGCCTGTTTGCATGAGATCGCCGACATGAGAATGTCGACGAGATCGCAACCGACTGGTTTATCTGACTTCTCAACCGGGGTGAAAGAAACCGGGATTGACAGGACACAGACTTACTTGAGAATTAGGCCTTTATTCGTTGTGAATAAGGGCGAATGATGGGCGATTCCCAGAATCCAAATCTTCCTGTTTCAGGCTCGGCGAATTCAATTCGGGGGCATTGTCCAAGCCAGACGACTGCCGACCGGATTCGTGTTCAATTCGAAAATCGACAGCGGCAGCCGGAACTGGCGCAGGACTTGAGTTGCTTTCGCCCTGGCGGAGAATTGCATTCGCTTCGTTTCATCGCACATCCGCACGGATTGCATGTCGCGAGGTGGCTGCAAATTCTGTCACACACTCAAGCCCATGTCACCATCGATACGGCAAATCCGGTTCCTGCATTTGCAAATGACTTTGTTGCCGCGTACCCGCTGGTTTCGCGTTCATGGAAATTACCGATGCTCCTCAGGTATTTCCTTGGGGGACTCGCATTGCGATTTCTCGACCGTCGCGACAAAACTACGATTGCACATGCACATTGCGCGTCCGGCAACGGATTCGTCGCATGGCTCAGTGGGCAACGATACACGATAGGATGCTATGGCTCCGAAATACTCGGAGCCAAACAACGAGGACCTCTTTATTGCTGGTTACTGAAGCAAATCTTACACGGAGCCGAACGGGTTTCAGCATTTTCAACAGAAACTGGCAACGTCGTCGTTAAGCAGTTTGGCGTCCCAGCAGAACGAGTTTATTGCTTTCATCTTGGTTACGACGATGTGACGTTTTGTCCGTTAAATTCCGAACAACGTCGACACTTGCGCGTGCAGAGGAATCTTCCCGTCAACGAACCGATTTGGGTCGTCAACCGGCGAACTCATCCACACTATCGCACGCTGGAAGTCGTCCAGGGCTTTTTGGACTATTGTCAGCTCAGCGATCGTGGTCGGCTTGTTATCTTATGCGGAGACTGCGACCCCAACTATACAAATCTGATCTGCCAACGAATTGAACAACATGAATGTGGCCATCGAATTACGGTTGTAAAAGAGATGCTGAATTGGAAGGAGCTCGCATCGTGGCTGCAACTGAGTGACTTCAGCATTTCGGTCCCGAGAACTGATGGTTTTTCCATTTCCACCCTGGAATCATTGGGTTGCGCGACAGTTCCCATCCTGGCGGATCTCGCCGCCTATGACAAACTAAGACCATGTCGGGCGATACGCTGGATCAGCCTGTTTGAACCGAGCGACTTCACGGACATTTTTGCCGATACGCAGTCCACCTGGTCGGCAGACAATGAACGGCATCGAACTGAATGTTTGCAATTTGTAAAGAACGGCTTTTCGACGGAAGGCGCAATCCGAGATATTGCCGCGTTCTATCTGGGACATCCTCGTCAGGTCGACATCGCGGCTCAGCGTGCCGCTTAGAGCATTTTCAAGACTGATCGTTCGGGTGGGGCGCCACTGCATCGGAGCCTTCGGATGCAGTGTCTTCCCTCTTTTCAAGGCAATTGAAGAGCACTCGGTGAGCGAAACCGATTATCTTTCGATTGGTGAAATCGGGTTTTGATAGAAACGACGCCCACCCACTTCAATGAACGCGCCAGGCCAGCCGGGATACTCGGCGGCCTTTATCCTTCTTTGGATTTCCAATTCAGGCATTTCCGGTTTGATCTGGAACAGGTCGTACATTTCGGCCTTCGTGTACGGTTTCCTTTTCCAGGTTTCTTCACTCGCGGGAAGAGCACACCCTTTCAAAATGTTGGACATGACTTCATAGAAAAGCACAAGCATTTGAGCCGACGATTGTTTGGCGATGGAATGCACGCTATCGGAGGCAAACACGGGAAATCGCCGGACAGCGATGATCTTCCCGGTATCCACAGCGCGTGTCATATGGTGGCAAGTCACCCCATATTCCGCGACGGCATCGTAAATGGCGAAATTGTAACAGCCCGAGCCGGGATATTCCGGAGGCCCAGGATGAAAGTTAATCGCCGCGACTTTCGCCTTTTCTAGCACGGCCTGCGGGATGATCCACGGCGAGAGATACGAAATAATAAAGTCCGCTTCGCAGTTACGCACTAAGTCGGGTAGATCCTGATCTTGCGTTCCCAAAGCAATTTCGTGGTTGGGAAAATGTTGCGAAACAAACGCCAAGGCTTCTTGAGCGAAAGCATCCTTTCGATTTTTCGACAGGAAAAGAATACTTGTCTGATTCATTGCTCTCGACCGCTTTGTCGAAACACCGAAGAGCGGCTTCCGTTTCCTTGTAGGGCGAATGAGAATTGACGTTGAGCTTCCTTGTATTCCTGAGCCAGCGGACAAGAGGACTCAAAAACTTATTCCTGCCCGATGTTAACAGATTATTCGTTCTTGAAAAAGACCTTTAAGCGATGGCGAATTCTTGAAGAAACTCGGGAAAATCAGGGGTCAATCGTATCCCGCTGATCGACGCACTCCGCAGAGACGAATATCTCGCGGTGAAGAACAGAGATCCGAACGCACGTGATTCTGGCCCAGAACAACTCATGCGACTTACTATAATTTCGAAACTCTAACGATTGCTTTCATTTGGTGGCGTTGGCCTGGCGTGAGCTCGACGAAGGAATCACCGATGTTGCAGGTTTCGATGCAGATCATTTGCGGCCATTCGGTGTCGCCGAAGTCAGGCATCGCTTTTGCCTTTTGAATCCATGGATTCCAGACAACTGTCGACACGGAGTTTTCTTTCGCAATTGTGATCTGACGATGCAGAGCGGGATCTTGCACATCAACGGCTGCGGCGGTGTTCAGATAAACTCTGTCAGTCTCGGAGACGATCGCGATCTCACCGTTTTGTGTCTTCGTTCGCTTTTCGTCGATCTTGTCGATGTAGTCGACTCCATTCAAACCCTTTACGAGTACTGTTTCAATGTTTCCTACCTGGAAGTAGGAATGCAGCGCTTCCTCGAACTGGAACGAGGTTTTTCCCGTGTTCACGACCTCAAGTTCCAGAATCAGTTCGGGACCGAATGTCGCACGGTGGACTGCGCGAAAGTCGGCCGGCCACCATTTCTTCGTGGCCTCATTGCTTTCGATGAACATACTGACGGTCACTGCGTCACCAGTTTGTACGATCGATTCAAGCTGCCAGGCTGTTGTCCTCGCGAATCCGTGCATCGGCGCATTGACGTCGTCCGATTTGCTGGAAAACCAGGGAAAGCAGACAGGTACACCTCCGCGAATGGGACGGCTGTCGTTCCAATGCGATTGCGAGCTGACGAAGAGGACTTCTTCTGCGTTCGAAGGCTTCCAGGAGGTCACGTGAGCGCCGTGCAGATACATCTCACCTTGTGCCGACCGAGAAGTGACTTCCACCCTGGTAAGTCCACCATGACCCGCGACGATTTTGACAATCTCGGGGATTCCGAATCGTTGATTCAACTCTTTGATTTCGAGTGCCTGTTTCATGCGATAACCTCCGCGTAAAACCTTAAACTTCTCTCGTTGATTTTGCGAGTCTCGCGCCTGTTAACATCTTTCGAATTGCTGATATCGCAGGGAGATCAAGAAGATGCGGGGCCTTTTTATTGACGAGTCGTCAAATCGCCGCATCTGACGCGAGCTTTATGGTTTGCTCTCATCATCCTTAACTGATGTCATGTCCATGATGACGACCGCCTCATGCGATAATACGGAAACCGCCGTTTGGGAACGGGTCATCCACCCAAATGGAAAGCGGAGCTCTTTTGGGCCGGACAAATTATGCAATGTATTTCCAGTCGAAAATCGAGCAATACAGGTAAACCGCGGCGCAAAGTTGGGTACCCGTGTACGAAGTCTGTCAGTCTAGATGATCGTAACTTGCAAGTGCGTCAACTTCGGATCAAGGTACGTTCTATGCCTAACCGGCTTCAGATTTTTTGACGGGATTGCGGCGTTGAAGGTCGTCACTGGAAAAAGGAGGTAAAGACATCATTGCCGACGGGCTTGAACCTCCGCCACACTTCCTTCATTCTATGAAGCCCGTCGGATTTTGAAGTCCGATTTGTTTATGGTTGCAGGAAGGCTGTTGGAAAAATGGTTGATGTCAGTCCGTTTCGTGGTTGGCGGTACGATGTGTCTCAAGTGGGTGATCTCTCGGATGTGATTACCCCTCCCTATGACGTTATCGACAGTAAGTTTCAGGATCAGCTCTACAAAAAACATCCCTGCAATTTCATTCGGCTGGAACTGAATCGAAGCGAACCGGCCGATCCGGATGCGAATGCCAAATACGATCGGGCGGCGGGATTCCTTAAGCATTGGATGCTCGACGGCGTACTGTTGCAGGAACCAGAAGACGCAATCTATGTCTATTCGCAAGAATTCAAGTGGGAAGGCAAGACATTTGTTCGTAGTGGCTTTCTTGCACGAGTACGTCTCGAGGAATTCGGCACCGGAAATGTTTTCCCACACGAACAGACTTTGTCTGGTCCAAAGCTTGATCGGCTGATGTTGATTCGAGCGACCAACGCCAATCTATCGCCGATCTTCGGGCTGTATCCTGATGAGACCGCATCGGTACAGAATGTACTCGACGATGTCTGCCTGGCTCTAACGCCGTCAATGGCGACAGATCATCTGGGTGTGATTCATCGATTGTGGGTTGTCACAGATCACAACGTCATCGGCAAGGTGAAAGCGGGTTTGCGAGACAAGCCTGTGTTTATCGCGGATGGTCATCATCGCTACGAAACGGCACTCAATTACCGACGCGAATTGCAGGCGGGTGGGAAGTTGGGCGACGATCTGTCAGCCGCGAACTTTGTGCTGATGCATTTTGTAGGAATGCAAGATCCCGGTTTGCAGATTTTGCCGACTCACCGACTGGTGTCGGGTCTTCCGGCCGATCTCACTGCCGAACAAGTGACCAAATCGCTTGAGCCATACTGTGAAATTGAGGTAATTGGCAAAGGTGACAAGGCTGCTGAAGAGACATGGGGCTTGATGGAAGCCGATGGAGGCCAGAACGTCTTTGGATTTGGCACGGCATCAGACGACACATGGCTATTTGTTCGTGTTATTGACGAAAGTCCGATGTCGAAGCTGGCCGCTGATCACAGCGAAGAATGGCAATCGCTGGGCGTCAGCCTGCTGCACAAATTGCTTCTGGAAGAATTGATCTTCAAGCAAGTCGAAGGCGAACCCAAATTCCAATACGTACATCGGCTCGATGAAACGACTATGGCGCTGAAAGCGAAATCACATCAACTCGGTTGCCTGGTCGCTCCTGCGACGATTGAGCATGTCCGTGACATTGCGGCAGGTCGGGAAACGATGCCCCCGAAGAGTACCTACTTCTATCCAAAACTGCTGTCGGGATTGGTGGTCCATTCCTTAAGCTGATCCAACCAACGAATTTCAATTGAAGGACGAGCGAATGTTGCTGAAGACACCCCGCATCTTGTCGTTTGTTGTTTTGAGCGTTTTGGCGACGAATGGATTCGCCGTTGCTGACGGTCCGACTGATAATACCAGCGACGGAGTCCGTCGCGTTCCGAAACTCGGCGTTGAGGTATCAGAGGCGGATCGCCAGGAATTGACCGAAGGCTTGCAGTCGCTGCAAGGCAAGATCGAAAAACTCGATCAATCGAATGTCGCAATCGCCAAAGAATTGCTGCCTGACGTTTTGATCTTTCATCGTGCTGTCGATCAGGCGCTGCGATACCAGGAATTCTTCGATCCGAAAGAGATCGTAGTAGGCAAATCGTTATTGAAACAAGGACACCAGCGAGCCGATCAGTTGCTGGCGGGGGTAGCACCGTGGACGAAACAGACGGGAGTCGTTGTACGGGGTTATATTTCAAAGATTGACCGGACCGTTCAGCCGTACGGACTGGTCATTCCCGCGTCATATTCATTCGACGGAACTGAAAAACACCGACTCGATTTCTGGTTTCACGGACGGGGCGAGACACTTAGCGAAGTCAATTTTTTGAACGATCGCTCAAAGAACGTCGGGCAGATTTCACCGGCGAACACAATCGTGCTGCACCCCTATGGCCGCTATTGCAATGCGAATAAGCTGGCTGGTGAAGTTGACTCGTTTGAGGCACTCGATGCGGTGAAGAAACAGTATCGGGTAGATCCCGACCGAGTGGCAGTGCGAGGATTTTCGATGGGTGGGGCTGCGTGCTGGCAGTTTGCCGTGCATTATCCCGATCAGTGGTTTGCGGCAAACCCCGGTGCCGGATTTTCGGAAACGCCTGATTTTTTGAAAGTCTTCCAGAAGGAAACACTGGCACCGACATGGTTCGAACGGGCGCTGTGGCAGATTTATGATTGCCCTGGCTATGCCGCGAATCTGGCTCATCTGCCGACGATTGCCTATAGCGGAGATATGGATACTCAGAAGCAGGCTGCTGACGTGATGGCGAAAGCCTTCGAACGCGAAGGGATGCAGTTACTGCACATCATCGGTCCGATGACGGCTCATAATATTCACCCTGAATCAGCCAAGATCATTGAAGCCAAACTCGCCGAATGGGCCGTTAAGGGGATTGATCATTCACCGACGCAGTTGCAACTGGTCACATTCACCTTGAAGTACAATCGGATGCATTGGCTGACAATCGATGGTATGAACGAGCATTGGAAAGAAGCTCGTGTTGTGATTAAACCGGTGGAAAATGAATTGCATGTGACGACCAACAACGTCGGAGCGTTGACCATTCAACCTCCTGCTGGTCAGCCACGCAAAGTTCGCATCGACTCAGGTTTGCCTCTCGATGTACCAGCCGATGGCTCGTTCGTTCTTGATGGCACGACGTGGAAAGCGGGTAAGCCGCAAGGGCTTCGCAAAAAGCATGATTTGCAAGGTCCGATTGATGATGCTTTCATGGATTCGTTCATTTTCGTCAAGCCGAGCAAATCTTGCCGCAGCGAAGCAGTCGATAAATGGGTCCATTCCGAATTCGAACATGCAGTCACCCACTGGCGACGTCAACTGCGGGGCGATGCAGTGGTCAAACTCGACACCGAAATCACTGATCAAGACATCGCGAATTCGAACCTGATCCTCTGGGGCGATTCCCAGGCGAATGAATTCCTTGCCAAAATTACGGAAAAACTTCCCGTGAAATGGACTGCAGACGAGGTCTCGGTTGACGGCGACAAATTCGACGCGGCACATAAGGCTGTGATTGCGATCTATCCGAATCCATTAAATCCCGAGAAGTACGTCGTGCTGAACAGCGGGTTTACATACCGCGAATACGATTACTTAAACAATGCACGTCAAGTTCCAAAGCTACCCGATTGGGCGATCGTGGATGTCCGAGTCCCGCCAAATAGCCGTTATCCCGGCAAAATCGTCGATGCAGGTTTCTTCGACGAACGATGGGAAGTTAAGTGAACTTTTGAACGAAAAGCGAAGAGTCCGTGGGCTTTCGCCGTTCGGCTCACCAGGATCTGTGCCGATTCGCTGGAATTTCTCGCAACCGGGGCAATTCATTTTTGCAACGCTTGAACCGTAATGCCGACACCGTCGAGTGCAGATCGAATTTGTTTCGCGAATAGCAGTGCGTTCGGACCGTCACCATGAATGCAAATTGTTTCCGCTTTAACTGACACGTCGGTCCCCTGACGTGACCGAACGGTCCCGGCCTGTAGCATACCGATCACCTGACGAACAGCGAGTTCGTGATCAGTAATTACTGAATTTGCCCGATCACGCGGGGTAAGACTACCATCGTCCTCATAGGTTCGGTCAGCAAATACTTCGCTTGCCGTTTGAAGTCCGAAAGCTTTTCCTGCCTCAATTAGTTGGCTACCAGATTGACCGACCAGAATCAGTTCCGGATTGACGCGATAGATCGCTTCGGCAATTGCTTTTGCCAGTAAGATGTCCCGAGCTGCCATGTTGTAGAGAGCGCCGTGCGGTTTCACGTGCCGCATCGTCCCCCCTTCCGCCCTGACAAACGCATCTAATGCACCGATCTGATAGACGATGATGTCTTGTGCCTCCTGAGGCGAAATCTTCATCAACCGGCGACCGAAACCACCCAGGTCGGGCAGACCTGGGTGAGCACCGATGGCAACCCCTTTTTCCAATGCCAGCCTGACAGTGACTCGCATCGTTGCGGGATCGCCTGCGTGAAAGCCACAAGCGATGTTCGCACTCGTGACATAATCGAGGATGTCCGCATCGCAGCCGAGTTTGTAGGCTCCAAAACTTTCGCCGACGTCACAATTCAAGTCAGTCGTATGGGGCATGGGTTACTGCTTCTCGATATTCATTTGAGCGATACCACATCCAAGTCGTTGAATGATGGACTCACGAGAACGGTATAACTCCTGGGCTCCTTCGACGGAAATGGTCAGAAACCGAATTTGTGCACCCGGTTTGAGTTGAGCTAAAACGGGAATGTCGACCGTCGCGACCTGGGCAATCTTTGCATATCCCCCCGTTGTTGGACGATCTGCCATCAAAATGATCGGCTGACCTTCGGGGGGGACCTGGATCGTTCCCACCGTCACCGCTTCTGAGACCAATTCGCGTGGCTGAATAAATCGCAGCGTCGGACCGGCGAGTCGATATCCCATACGATCTGATTGTTTCGTGACGCGAAACGGTTCGGAAACAAATGCTTCGCGGCTTTCATCGTCGAACCAATCGTTTTGGCCACCTGATATCACTCGAATCGTCGGATCATCTGCATATGTTGCCAAATCCAAGCCAGCAAACCAAGTGGTCGCAACGAAGGGGCGTTCCGAATCCTTTTCGGACATTCGTTTCAATTGCCGGGTGGCAAATCGCGATGCCGAACGAAGATGCAGGACGTCTCCAGTTTGAAGCGGACGGCCTTTAAAGCCACCCACACCGGCTCGTAAATACGTGCTGCGACTTTGCATCACGAGCGGAACGTCAAAACCTCCGGCGACGGACATGTAAGCTCGACTCCCACGAATCGGCGAACCAAATTCCAAGAGACTTCCTTGTTTGACAAATATGGGTCGCCAAAGAGGAACTCTCTGTCCGTCAATGACTGCTGATAAATCAGCCCCGGTGATTGCGATCAGCGTATCGCGTTCAAATAACAGGGCTGGTCCTGACAGCGTGATTTCGAGAGCCGCCTCATGCTGCTCGTTCCCGACAAGAAGGTTACTGATTCGCAGTGCCAAAGGGTCCATGGCACCGCTGACAATCACGCCGTACTGCTGCAATCCATATCGTCCCAGGTCCTGAATCGTCGTCAGAAGTCCAGGACGATTAACTCGGATACTCATCGAGATTTTGCCCTCGATGAATTGTATTCCTCGATCGTGATCGGGCGAAACCTGACGACGTCACCGGCACGCAGTCGCGTCGGTGGAATCTCCCGAGGACGAAACAATTCGATTGGTGTCCGACCGATCAACTGCCATCCGCCAGGTGTTTCGATCGGGTAAACGCCGGTTTGAGAGCCTGCGATTCCGACGGAGCCAACGGGGATCTGGAGGCGAGGTGAGTCTCGACGAGGAGCCGCAATCCGCTGGGACATTCCACCGAGATAGGGAAACCCCGGCGCGAATCCGATCATATAGACAAGATAATCCGGGGTTGAGTGGATCTGGATGACATCCTCTGGCTTCAAGGAATTATGCCGTGCGACAAACTCCAGATCCGGTCCGAACTCACCGCCGTAACTGACCGGGATTTCTACGATCCTGGGATCGGCTTCTGGAGCTGCGGCAAGTTCGGCGATGATCCCCCGTAATTCCTGGTCGAGATCGTGAAACGGTCGTTGTAAGGGATCGTAATAAATCGTCACGGTTGCGTAAGCTGGAACGTGCTCAATCATCCCTTGCAGGCAATGATGAGCAAAGTAGTTTTCCAGCGCTTGAACATTGTGATGAAGTTCACGATCAATCGTATCGCCGAATTTGACGACGATCGCGGCATCTCCCAGCGGCAGTATTTGAAACGATGCTGGTTTCCCCTTGATGACTGAAAAGGCCATGGCACACGACCAGTCGCTGAGGACACCCTCATTATAATGCCGATTGACGCATTGGTTGTTTTTTCAGCGGTTTGATTCTCGACGAATGCGAAGCTGGGCTTCAACGACACTCGTTACCAGGCAGGAGCCTGATAACGAGATTTCACGAGTCTGTCACATTAAGTAATCAGTTGCCCCGATTACGGCCGCGTCCACCACCGAAGCCGCCTCCACCATTACCGCCACCACCACCACCACCAGGGAAACCACCGCCCGGTTGTCCGCCACCACCAAAGCCTCCGGCAGGTTGTCCAAAGCCAGGCTGCCCAAAACCGGGCTGACCTCCTGGTTGTTGCCCCATCCGTTGCATGAGATTGGCGTCTTGCGTTTGAGTCGGGTTTCCCGGTGCATTCGGCGTATTCGCCGGATCGCCTGGTTTTTGTCGCGATCTGGAACGGGTGGTACTGACGGTGATCTTAGGAATGAGAGAAGACAGTGTGGATTGTACCACCATTGGATCGGCGGTTTGCAATGGCACAATCCGAACTGAACGGCGGGCTTCTTTCGCTCGCAGATCGACGTTTTTGACAACGTCTTCAACTCGCTTAAACATCGAGTTATTGCAATAAACAGTCAATTGGCTCGTACGTCGGTCAACCCCTACGGTTAATTCAGGGCCTTGCGCCTTTTTATTTCCGGTATTGCCACCGCGATTTCCGCCCCCCATCATCATAGCCAGTGGGTTGAATCCCTGTTGACCCTGTTGCTGTTGCTCAGGCGTCATCGCCTCTTTAAAGAGGCTGTCAATAATTTCCTTGACGTCGTCGATGTCGGCAAATTCAACCGGGATTGTTCGTATTTGACGGTCTCTAAGCGATTGAGGAAGTTCACTGGCATCGAGCAGTTCAAGCATGTATTCAACATCGCGAATGACGTCTGGTGGACCAGTTACGAATAACGCGTTTGAGCGAACGTCCGTGATGATCCTCAAATTCTGAGCACCACCGAGCGTTTGATTGAGTCCCGTGGCATTCAACATACCAGATCCAAATCTCGAAAACGTGCTTGTGAAACCTCCAAACAGGCTGTCGCTTGAAGTTGGTGACGCAGTGACGGAGCTTTGGGGAAACAGCCGTTCTATCATTTGCGCTGTTTCTGTCGCATCGGCAGTCTTCAAATAGAAGACCGTCCATCGCGTACGCTGAGGCATGCCATCGACGAGAGTCGTGATCAGGTCTTCTAATTCGTCGAGGGACTGGCTGTCGGGTCCTACGAGAATCAATTCATTTCCCATCACCGTCACGCCAATCGACGAGTCTGCGTCCTCTTTCGCGACGTCGCCCGTCGGCTTGTTTTTCGCCGCTCGAGGCTGTTCAAGCTTCTTCTTTGTCACTGGACCAGACGAATCTTCTTCAACGTTGTCTTTCAACGATTCTTCGGCATTGGGTTGATCATCGGAAGGCGAGTCGGCAACTTCTTCCTGACTGATTTGCTTCACTGGTACGATTCGAAAAGCCTTTTGATCGGGAAGAGGCCTGGGTATCAATTGCGTTGTTGCCGGGCGAGACGTTGGTCGAGGCAACAAGGTTCGAGACCTCGGCTGCTCGCGTTCAGGTTCGACAAAGTCGTCATTCGATTCCTTCTGTTTCGGAGCAGACTTGGTGGAACGTTGTGACGGCTCGTTATCGCTTGAGTCAGAAGTATCTTCAGGAGCAACAGCGCTCGGGACCCGTCGGTCTTTGATCGGACTTGGCTGAGACGGGACGACAACTCGAATTGGACTGCGTCCCGATGACTTCCAGGCTCGTTGAACCATTCCCATGATCTCATCAGGATCTTGGTTGCGGAGATTCATATGCCGTAGTGTTCCGCGGTCTTCGCGGGCGACAGGATCATTATTATCCGGATCGGAAAATTGAGTTTCGCCAAGACTTCGCAGCAGGTCTTTGACTTGCAGCAGTTGATCGGCGGTGCCACGGACCATAATTCGTCGTCCATTGGCATCTGGCTCGATTGACGGTGCCCGTACGGCATCGTTGAGGAACAGGTTCTTCAACGAATTTGTTACCTGCAGGGGATCGAGTTTTGTCAGTTTGAGGACCGCGACTGAACCGCTGGCTTCTCCCGAGAATTCTTTAATGTATTTTTCAACCTGCTTGTGCTCTTCCTCGGTCCCTTGAATAAAAACCTTTCCTGAACGGGCGTCATCACCGACGACGACTCCAGGCATAAGATTATTCAGTGTGCGCGAGACGGAGGTTGAATCTCCACCGCGAACGATATACGACTTGGAAATCAATGGATTATTCTTCATTTCCAAGGTGTTGCCTGCAGAATCGCGGTCGGTATCGAGCGATTTAACGACTTCCTCTACGACCTTGAGTAACGTTGACGAGGCTGTCACCAGAAGGTGATTTGTTCGCCCATCCGCCGTCACCTGGATTTTTCCAAGATATTGTGACTGTGATCCGGGTGTCGTTGGAGCAGGCTGCCCGCCACCGCCCCCTTGGGGTCCACCGCCGCCGCCTGGAAATCCACCACCGCCGCCTGGAAATCCACCGCCGCCACCACCAGGAAATCCGCCACCCCCGCCGAAACCGCCCCCACCAAATCCTCCACCACCTCGACCTCCAAATCCCTGGAAACCCTGGTTTCCGGCGGTTGATGTCGTAATTGGCGGATTCAGGCCAAAGAGCCTTCGAACCGTGCGTTCGGCATCGGCTGCGGTGATGTGTTTCAGAGCGATCGCTTTAAACGCTGTCTCTCGGGTGTCGATTGGAGTCCCCGTTTTCATCAGTTGATAGACTCGCAGCAGATTACTGCCCGTATCAACAAGAACGAGCGAATTGGTACTTTTGAGAGCCGAAACCTTTCCCTGTGGACCAAGCAACTCTTTCACTTCGGAAACCACTTTTTCAGCATCGAGCTTTTCCAACGGAAGAATCAGGCTCAAGAGTTCGTTCTTGCCTCGAAGTGGTAGTTCGGTGACAGTCACGTTCGGGATGACATTTGCGGGAATCGGGTTATCGATGCTGAGGCAAACCAGGAATCGATCGCGACGAATAAGTGCGTATCCCTTCGTGAGCAGATAGCCGTTCAGAATATCCATCGCCTCGGTCATCGTGTACTGCTTGTTGTCGTAGTAGTTGAAGGTTCCGGGGGGGATATCGTTCAAATCGAGCGTTAAATTGTTGGCGTCGGCGAACAGTTTCAGCACATCGGCCCAGGGTGCATAACGAAACTCGAAAGAGAGTACAGGGTCCTCGTCGTCGTAACTGCCTGCCTCGACCTTTTTTGAATCGACATCGTTTTTTGAATCCGATTCCTGTTTGATTTCATCTGCATCATTCTTTTCTGCGGCTAAGCGCGCTGCGACCTCTCCGAAGGACACAACGGCCTTTGCTCCTTCTGGCGGCTTTTCGTCAATAATCGCTCCACGAAACGCTGGTTGGGCATTTTCTGTGCGGACGACACCACCGGGTGGACTGGAAGGACTTCCGGCTGGGGCAACACTTGCCTGTGCTGCATCCTTAATCTTTTCCCAGGTCAATTTCTGCTCGGCGTTGAGCACCTTGACTGCCGCTTCGTCGTTTTCTTTTCTCGCTTTTTCGGCTTCATCAGGGCTCATTCCTCGAAATCGAAACGAGGATCTACGGATTTCTTCAAGCTGAGTCGTTTGCTCCTTCGAAAGGCTCAATTTTTCAGCGGTTTCCGGGTTTCTGTAGGCGCTTAATAGATTGGTTGGGTCGTCCCTCATGCCTCGCCGGTCACCTCGATCACCCCTGTCACCTCGACCTGGAGGTTGCGACCAGACGATGTCACTAAACAGTAGACCGAATACAACAATCAGACCTAGTGTCCCGCGTAAATCTCGTGACCAACTAGTGGTTCGCATTTTCAGTTCCCTACGGTCGAGCGTACTCGTATTTCGATCCTTCATGATCCCTATACAATTAACGGTTGGAACCCGCTGAAACATCGGTATCCGTGATGTCGTCGATAAAGTCGATGCTACAAGGCGCCCCGTGCATGAACAAGATGAATGAGCGTGACGATCGTAGCGTGTTTTGAACAAGACTTTACGAATTCAGGTTCGTTTCATGTAAATCTGCTTCAGTTCCCTCTGATTCCCTCGAACGGCAAGTTCCGTGATCAATTAACGGGTATCACACGTGTTTTTTTCGTTGACCCCTGTTTTCGATGTCCTAACAGAAATCGCGGTAATTTCGGTAAACCAACGCGAGTTTTCCGAGAAACTGCGTCGACTTGTCAGTCCCGATGATGCTCACATGACAGAATGGAGAGTTCTTGGACAAAACGTGTCAAGAGCGAATCCTGAAAAGACGATTCAAATAGCTAGACGGTTTGCAACGATGCGAACGACCACACGAGGGATGGCGATTGATCCCGAATGTGCGACTCGCACGGTGAAAACGTCTGGGGGGCAGGACAATCAGGGTTTTCTCAACACAGAGCCAAAGACTCTGCAAAGGCGAACACATATTACCCGCCCTCCACGGGCACTTCGACCAAGGGATCAAGTCGTAGTGCCCGCCGATGCCCGACGCGTAAAGACTGTCGGACGACGATCCGAGTCTTGCATTCACTCAAGACACGGATTGCCGACCGAAAGACACCGACTCCGAGCAATCGGCGGTTTCCCTGCCAAGTGTTAAAGCAAGGCATGGAAACCTCGTCAACACGTTTGAGGGTGAAGATCCGGAGGGTCGCGACGCCCTTCTGTGTGAGCAAAATCTAGTGATTGGAGAGCCCGCGATGAGAACGATCTTCACTACTGGACAGGTAGCAAAGATCTGCAAGGTTGCACCCCGCACAGTGAGCAAATGGTTCGACTCCGGCCGTCTGCGCGGTTACCGCATTCCCGGATCACAGGACCGTCGCATCCCACGCGAGCACTTGATTCGGTTCCTTAAGGAACACGGGATGCCCTTAGGCGAACTGGAAGACGAAGCGATGGGCAAGTTGCTCCTCGTCGGAGTTGACCAGAACGTCCGAGGTCAGATTCTCGACCTGATGCCTCCCATGGATTACAAAATTGAATCCGCGGCGAGTGGCTTTGAAGCCGGCATTCAGGCAGAATCACTGCATCCGGACTGCGTGGTAATCGACTTCGGCATGGGACGACACGAGGCAACGTTGATAGCGCTCAATTTGCGCAAAAACAACGAATACGCCGACGCCGTGCTTGTGGCGCTGCTGAGCGATGATGACACGGCCAGCGGTTTTGACCGCACCCCGTTCAACGAGACCTTCCGGAAACCATTCGACTCAGCTCTGCTGGCCGAACGAATCCGGACCCTCGTCGGTCGGAAAAAACAATTGGCCTGAAGAACATAGATGAATCGTCCGGAGAACGATCTGTTGTGACCAGGGACGGGTTGCCAGCAGGTTCGCGTTACCAGACTGATGAGCGGCAGGCGTCGATGATCGACACCTGCCGCTTTTTTCGTTTTTGTGCGAAGAATGGAACTGATAGGACATATGGGACTTATGGGTCGAATATGTCCTATCGGTCCCATTCTTATGCGATTTACACGTTGCCGACGATTGACTGAATTTCGATTAGGTCTTTCTGCAACTGGGCCAGCAATTCATCAACCGATGTAAACCGGATGACATTTCGTATTTTCTGATGAAAGTCGACATTCAACGATTTTCCGTAAAGATCGCCGTTGAAGTTCAAAATGTGGACTTCGACCTTTTTCGCCGCTTCACCAAACGTTGGATTTGGGCCGACATTAACCGCTGCACCATATTCGATTCCATCGATCGTTGTCGTTGCCGCGTAAACTCCTTCACCAGGGACAAGAGTTGTCGTTTCGGCAAGATTTGCCGTTGGAAATCCGAGTTTGCGGCCTCGCTCGGCACCGTGAACGACCTGCCCTGACAAACGATACTCATGGCCCAACAAGCGTGCTGATTCCTTGACATCTCCGGAATCGATGAGCGTTCGAATGACACTCGACGAAACCAGTTGATTATCCGCAATGACTGGTGGAATCACATCAAGCAAAATCTGATTCTTTAAGCAAAGTTCACGAAGAACGGCGATGCTTCCTTCCCGGTTCTTGCCGAAGAAAAAATTAGGTCCCTCAACGAGACCCCGAGCTTGCAGTTCGGTTCGCACGATTGTGTGAAAAAATTCATCCGCAGTGAGAGTGAGAAATCGCTGTGTGGTTGGAAGAACAATGACACAATCGACGCCGAATTTCTGAAGTAACTCGGCGCGATGCTCGATCGTTGTTAATCGGGGAGGGGCGGCATCGGGCCTCAACACCTCAATTGGATGTGGATCGAAGGTCAAAACGACGGCAGGAACCATGTTTTCCCGCGCACGACCGACAAGTGATGTCAACATGGCCTGATGACCACAATGAACCCCGTCGAAATTGCCGATCGAAACGAACCCACCGCGATAAAAGGACGGTGACTCAAACCCGCGTAGCAGCTTCATCAAACAATTTCTTCTTCGAACAGGGCGATGCTTGCCGTAAAACCGTGTATATAGTTCTTGCCACCAAGGGGACCAAGTTCCCCTTGCGCGAAGATCCCCGCCAGTGGTAGCGGACCCAAATGACGTTGGATCTGTGTGGCATCATGATCGGGTCCCGAAAACATTCGCGACCCACGTCCATTACAACTGAATAATAGACTTGCCGCTGGCAGTCGAGGATGTTCGGCGGAATGTCGTTCCAAAAGCCGAATCAAATCAGCATCTGCTGTCTCGCCATCCCGAATCTGAAACTGAACGGTCTGGCCGACCCGAATAACTCCACCCGCCTTGAGTGCTCCTGATTTTTTGTCGACGCCTACGACATTGAGAATTAAGAAGTCTCCGCGGTGAAACGATTCCTGGTACTCATTCAGAGCGATGCCGATATGAACCCCCAGTTCGACCAACTTCTGATCACGAGGGGGAAGCAGATGATAGAGTTCCTGAAGTCGTTGCATCGGAGGAGCTCCTCCTAATTCATAGACAACGTTGCGTTCGGCCTTTGTGACGACGAATGGTATTCCAATCGGGCGACAACCTTGAGAAACGACCGAACGAATCTGAGGACCGCCGCGAATCACAACACCAATAGCCCCTTCATCGATTTCGCGATCGTTCATGAAAAGTCGGTTTTCACCCGGGTTTCCACCACTGGCTTGACCGCCGATGACAGGGACATTCGGCAGTTCGTCGGCAAGAAGGTCCAGGACGGATTGCGGCACTGAAGAAAACGGTTCACCGAGAAACAGGACAGCTCGCGTTTCGTCCAGTCGAGCACCCAGATCGTCTGGAAGTCCGCCGCACATGAAACCGTCGGGCGTCTCGGCAAACTCCATTTGAAACGGAAGCAGGTCAGCGCCGGGCAACACTCCGCTCCAAAGCGAGAGCGCGGGGCCCCCTTCGTATTCACGTGTACCGCCAATCACAGTTTCGCCAGTACAACCGAGCAAAAGTCCTCCGCCAAGCCGCTCGAGAATCGAGGCGGACATTGTCGAGAAATGTTTCGCGTGATGGTGCGAAACAAATGCAAACGACAAATCAGGCTTGCGACCCAATTCGCCAGCGACAATTTGCACCGCTTCTTGAATCGCGGCATTCAAATTCGTCTTTTCCGACACTGCGGCTGCAAACGGCATTTCCTCATCCGATCCATCGACAACAAGCGTTTCCTTTTCAATCGGCTCGATCCGGACCATCGACACTAACGCGAACTCGCACCTACGTTCAAGCGTGGCACAGTTCGTCACTGTTCCACATTGGACACGTGTTGACACAATTCGGCAATTTCTGCCATACATCGCGTTGAAATAAGGCTCAGGAAGTAGCCTTGTCTTAAGGCGGGCAGGTAGTCAGGCGGGTAACTTCAGCGTCACATCGAGCCAATCGATGTGACGCTTCAACCGCTGCTGGCCATCTCGGCGAATTGTTTTTTGCGAAAATGCAGGGATGCAATTATGGGTCGGCGAATTATTCTTGTCTGGGCAACGTGTTTTGGACTTTGGTCCCAGACATCGTTGGCGCAGCAAAACTCGAAACCAGATGGTCTGACGATTGCCGCTTTACAGAAGCGAATCAAGATCGTCGAAGCGGACCAGGATCTGACCGGTGCTCTTCGAGACAAGATCTTGCAATATTTGCGGGAAGCGATTGAAAGACTGGAGATTGTTCAGGAACAGTCAGAGAAAGCTGATCGATTCGAGAAAAGATTGTCACAGGTCGCGAGCACCCTTCAGGCGACTGAAAGCCGACTGGCGTTATCGCCAACTGCGGCAGACCCGGCCATCGCTTCGGTGGACGATTTGAATGAACTTGAGCGGATGGTGGAAACGCGAACCAGACAGCTCGACGAACCAAAGGATGGTCTTCGAAAGCGGATTGAGATCTTCGAGACAGAAGTCGCGATGTGGAGAATCCGACCCGAAGAGTTGGTCAATGAGCTTGCCGAAGTGGATGATCGACTTCGCGAAATTGATGACGAACTGGACGGACTTGCGACCTCGGGCGAACCGCGCGAGTTACTTCAATCACATCAGGCGTTTCTTTTATCGCGACGTCAACGGGCTCAATCCGAAAGACGGGCCTTACAGGCTGAGGCTGCCTGGTTTCAGTCGTCCGCCGCAGCCGATCTCGTTCAGGCTCAAAGAGAACTCGCGTCCCGGGAACTCGCGGTGAAAATCGCCGAGTTGGAACTACTCCAGATCGAACTGGGCAAACGACGGGGCAACGAAGCGGATCAGCGAGTCCGTCAGGCCGAATCTGTCGTTGGTCAGATCGGTTCAGAATTCAAATCATTGGCGCAGAAAAATCTTGAACTGGCCAAGGAGCGACGGGATATCACGAATAAGCTACAGGAGCTTGAGCAACGTCACGAAGCGACAACAACCACGCTGTTGGAGTTAGAAAAGGAGTTCGATCGGACTCAGGCAATGGTTAGGGATATTGGTTTGACCGACTCGATCGGTCTTCTGCTGCGACAACAGCGCGCCAAACTTTTAAACCCGCGCGGGATGAGATCCAATCTGTTGCATCGAAACGATATCGTTCGGGAAGTCCGAATGCGGTTGTTCGAGCTGGATGCCGATCGGATATCGCTTGTTGATCTTGATGCGGCGTCTGCCAGGTATGCTGCGGATCTTGAAACTTCCATCCAGCGGAAATCGAACTCCGCCGGTCTGAAGTCACTGCTCGCCGATCGTCGTCAACTTGTCAAAGGACTCGATACGGACTACACAAAATACTTTCAGCACCTTGTCGACATGGATAATGTCGAGCGGCGGCTGTTAGATTTGACTTCGAAATATGCCGACTATGTCGATGAGCGAGTTCTATGGATTCGAACAGGGCAATCGTTTGGTCGCGAACACATCGAACGAATGAGATCATCAATCGGTTGGATTTCTGACCGACCGTCGTTACGAGCGGTCGCAGAGGCGGGCAGAATGAACGCCGCCAGGCTTCCAATCTCATGGGCCTGCGCTTTGGGGATGATCGTCATCTGGTTTTGTTGTCGTCCCCTTTTGAAGGCGTTCGTTCAACGTCGCGGGATCATTGCGGCGACGATCACCTGTCGAGATTTGTTGCCAACGCTGCAGGCGACTTCATTGACGGTTGTCATCGCCTGTGGCTGGCCTTTGTTCATCTGGTTTCTGGGATGGCGACTCGATCACAGTGCATCATCAGTACCTTTCGTCCACGCCGTCGCAGCGGGACTCTTGCGAGCGGCAATGTTTGCCTTTCCGCTCGAAGTTTTGCGAGTTGCCTGCATGCGAGGCGGTCTCGCGGAACAACATTTCGACTGGCCGGAACGATCGATCGTCGGTTGGCGAAGAAATTTAGCGTGGTTTCTTCCTATTGGACTTTTGCTGATTGGCTTGATCGGATTGACCGAAGGAACCGGTGACGAACATCGGCTCGATTCATTCGGCCGATTCGTGTTCCTCGTGTTTGCCGCCTTGGCGGCAGTTTTTTGCCAACTCACGGTCAGGCGCGGAGTAACCCCGTTAAAACAGGAAGTGACAAATGACGAAACCACCGATGAATCTGACGTCTGGTCAGATCGATTCTGGCGGTTTGCTCCCATGTTGGCCGTAGGAATCTCGTTCGGACTATTTGCCCTAGGCTGGTCGGGATTCTTTTACACAGCATTACAACTGACGTGGAGACTACAGAGCACCGCATGGTTGCTGGTCGGCCTGTTAATGTTTCGAGCGGTCATTCGCCGGTGGATCGCGCTCGAAAGACGACGGATGGCCGTTCTTCAAGATGCCGAATTACAATCGATAACCGATGCCGAACGTGCGCCGGGAAACACCGAACCTAATCCATTTTTGTTTCCTCGCTGGAAATGGCCAGACTTCCGGTTGAATCTCACACAAATTGTGTCACAAATGCGCAGCCTTCTTGATACGGGATTGATTGCAATTGCCGTAGCCGGGTTGTGGTTCGTTTGGGCCGACGTAACTCCGGCGCTGAATATTCTGGATGGATTCACCGTTTGGAATACTGCCGTTGAACAGGTCGTCTATTCAGACGACGCCGTTGGCAAAACAGTCACCCGCATAATTCCCGTGACGGCCGCGAACCTGGGATTAGCCATACTGGTCGGTGCAATCTCTGTGATCGCCAGTCGCAACATTCCCGGGCTTGTCGAAGTCATTTTGCTGGAGCATCTCTCGGTTGACGCGGGAGCCCGATTCGCCGCCACCTGCCTGGTGCGCTATGCCATCTTCGTTGCGGGCGCTTTTTGCGCGTTCGCACAAATTCGAATTGGTTGGAGCAATGTTCAGTGGCTTGTGGCAGCCGCATCTGTTGGTCTTGGATTCGGTTTGCAAGAGATCTTCGCCAACTTCGTTTCCGGAATCATCTTGCTTTTCGAGCGTCCGATGCGCGTCGGCGATGTCGTTACCGTTGGCGACACGACAGGAACCGTCTCACGAATTCGATTTCGAGCGACGACAATTGTTGACGGGGATCGAAAAGAATTGATTGTTCCTAACAAAGAATTCATCACGGGCAAACTGCTGAACTGGACACTCAGCGATCAAGTCAATCGTTTTGCCGTCAAAGTGATTGTCAGCAGCCACAACGATCCACACCGTGTGCGCCGGATCCTCACGGAGATTGCCAGTCATCACTCGAACGTGTTGAAAGAGCCTGCCCCGGTCGTCTCTTTGGAAGAGATTAATGGCGGATTGACGTTTGTCGTTCGAGCTTTCTTACCGACGCTCGATGGGCGTACGGACGCAATCAATGACCTTTATTCTGTCATTCACAAGCGATTTGCCCACGAAGGAATCGAGATGCCCCGAGCTTCTCAAGACGTGTTTATTCACACAGACGTCCACGATGTTCATCCGTCGTCACCGCCACCACCACATTCGTTTGGTCTCAATCCTGATCGCCATCCTGTTCCGACAACTTCCAAGGAGGGCTCAGCGTGATTACTCGGATTACTGGAAAACTGGTTCGACTGGGCGAAGCAGAAGCCCGTGTTGATGTGGGGGCGTTTGAGTACGAAGTCTTTGTTCCTGAGTTTGTCCGGAGGCAACTACAAGCTTCGCTCGGTGAAAATATCAGCCTGAAAACCATCCAATACATTGAGGGGAACCCTCAGCAGGGACGACTGACCCCGCGACTGGTTGGGTTTCTGAGCGAGGCAGAACTGGAGTTTTTCGAACTGGTCTGTTCGGTTGACGGAATGGGAGTGAAAAAGACACTTCGGTCGATGGTACGACCCGTCCGGGAAGTTGCCGAAGCGATCGAAGAGCAGAACGTGAAAGAACTAAGTCTGCTTCCGGGAATCGGTCCGGCAATGAGCGAACGAATCGTCGCCAAACTGCGTCGGCGAATGGCCAAGTTCGCCCTCATGGTCGCCAAAGAGTTTCCTGAAGCCAAAGTCGCAGAAAAAGGTGTTCTCGGCGAGGCACTTGAAGCACTGATTAGTCTCGGATTCAACTCTGTCGAGGCTCGTGAAAAGATCGATGCGGTCTCAAGCGGCAAGACCAAATTCAAAACAGTCGAAGATGTGATTCTCGCAATTTACCAGCAGGAAAAAAGCTGAATGTGGCTGTTGATCGACGCAAGAACATTCCGAGCGTAAGATATCTGAATACGCTTGGGGATGTCGGCGATCTGAATGGATGGGCCGCAGTATGCGTCCCTGTATTCAGACCGGAGAAGCGATCTTGTCGACAGCAAAGTCATCTTTACCTGGTGGATTTAAACTCCGGCAATCGTGGCGGATGGTTGGCAGTGCGGCTCCGGTTTTTCCTGGATTCGAAGTCGATATTTGCGATCGCGTTTCGGACGATGAAAAACCCGATGCGGTTTGGCACCGCGAACGGGCGCGCGAAATGATTAACGCGCATCCCGAAATCAAGCAGCTTTTCGGTAACTATGCACTGACAGCGTTCTGGTGTGTTGTCGTCGCCGGGATTCAACTTGGCGTTGCAGGGGCAATGAGTCATTTCCCCTGGTGGGGCACGATACTTGCTGCATACTTTGTCGGGGCGCCCATCAACATCGCCTTGTTTCAGCTTTCACATGAGTGTGACCATTTGATGGTCTTTAAGTCGAAATTCTGGAACCGATACCTTTTTACCTTGACTTCGATCCCCATGTTTTTGACGGCGCACCATACCTGGTGGACCGAACATATCGTGCATCACAATGACATGAGCGCCACAAAAGACTTCATCACGCGGCGACGTTCGTATTTTCTCGTGACGCGATCGACGTCCCCATTGTTTGTCCCGTATTCGCTATTTATGGTCGTCATGCAGGTCTTGAGAAGCGCTTTGGGGTTGTTGCTTTACGTTGTGACGTCACTACTTCGGGGACGATTGGAACCGACTCGATTCACGTTGTCGGTACTGGCTGACGAACACCTCGTATCGGGGTATGAGAAGGATCGAATCACAAAATGGGCGGTCACCTACCCGGTGTTCGCTTTTTTGGTTTACGGGCTATTAATCGTGTATGGGGGCTGGATGCCTTTACTTTACCTGATGCTCAGTCAAGTCTTTTTCACCGGATACTTGCATCCTTACTGTCTCGGGTGGGTGCTTGGAATTTCCCATTTTCATGGCCGAAAGAACTATCAACCAACCGCATCGCACTACGGGCGACTGATCAATCTGATGTCATTCAATGCCGGTTTACATGTTGAACATCACGACATTGCGGGCATCCCCTGGTTCCGGCTTTGGAAGTTGCGAGAACTGGCACCCGAGTTTTTTAATGACTTAGAGCCGATTCGATCGTATACAGGGCTTGGCTGGCAGTTTGTCTTCGCCGACCCAGAGACTTTTGAAGATAAGTTTAACACCGAGACACACCGAAATTTAAAGCGGTTCGGTGATCAGCAAATCGCTTGATTTGCCCTGAAACGCGAGTCAAACTCGCTGCGATTCGACATCCGGCGACTGCTGGGTTACATTTTGCCTTGCTGAATCGTTTTCAGCGAATTCAACAGGCCTGTTTTTATACGACCGAGACGACTGATGATCGATGTTAATGGACCCGATTTCTCGAAATCCGAGTTGATACCAGTGATCGCTCAGGATGAAGCAACGGGTGATGTACTGATGCTGGCATACATGAACGCTGAAGCGTTCAATGAAACCCTTAAAACCAGGCGTGTCTGTTATTACAGTCGCAGCCGAAAAAAGCTTTGGCGAAAAGGGGAAGAAAGTGGCAATGTGCAGGAATTGAAGTCGATATTCTATGACTGTGATGCTGACACCCTTCTGGTGAAAGTGAACCAGATTGGTGGAGCCGCATGTCATGCAGGATATCGAAGCTGCTTCTTCCGCCAGATCGATCCCCAAACTCATTCCGTTTCCGTCGTTGGTGAACGAGTTTTTGACCCAGAAACTGTCTACAAGAAATAACGAATCTCACATGTCCGAAAAGCTGATTAAACTTGGTATTCCTGCCGGTAGCCTTCAAGAAGCAACGGCTGAACTTTTTAAAAAAGCGGGCTATACGATCAAGTTCTCGTCCCGGTCGTACTACCCCGAAATCGACGATGCTGAAATCGAGTGCATGCTAATTCGTGCTCAAGAGATGGCACGGTACGTCGAACAGGGGGTGCTGGATGCGGGAATTACCGGGCACGATTGGATTTTGGAAAACAATGCCCAAGTCCATGAAGTCTGCGAACTGATGTTTTCGAAAGTCAGTCGCCGACCTGTCCGCTGGGTGCTGTGTGTCCCCAATGATTCCCCCGTTAAATCGGTCAAGGATTTGGAAGGAAAACGGATCGCCACCGAAGTCGTAGGCCTGACTAAGCGATACCTCGAAAAGAATGGCGTCACGGCTCAAGTCGAATTTTCCTGGGGGGCAACCGAAGTTAAACCCCCGAAATTAGCCGACGCGATCGTCGAAGTGACCGAGACTGGCAGTTCCCTGAAAGCCAACAATCTGCGAATCGTCGAAGAAGTGATGCAAAGCACGACTCGCTTCATCGCCAACAAGTCGGCGTGGAACGACCCCTGGAAGCGTGACAAACTCTCGAACATTTCTTTGATGCTGCAAAGCTGCCTGGCGGCAGAAGGGAAAGTCGGGTTGATGATGAACGTCAGGCGTGCTGACCTGGCGGCGATCATTCGTGAATTGCCGGCCCTTCAAAAGCCGACTGTCGCATCTCTTTCGGACCCGGATTGGGTCGATGTGAATACGATTGTCGACGAATCGTTTGTACGAATGGTTGTACCAAAACTCAAAGCCGCCGGAGCCAAGGGGATTGTCGAATACCCGATCAACAAGATCATCGACTGACTGACGATCGTTCTCTGTCAAATCGATGAGGAGCTTGTACCAGATGTCGAATGAATCCCCTTTGAAAACTCCGACCCCAGGCGGATTGAATCTTCCACCATGGATAATTCTGGCTGTCATCGTTGCGTTTCTGGGATTTAGTTGGTGGCAGAATCACCAGGCGCAAACGAAGCCGATAAAGGACAGTTCACTTTCATCGTCATACGCACGCGAAGATCACTACGATCACACTGAGATCCTCGATCCACCTGACTCGGAAGTCGTCCTCGGTCACACAGCAACGGAAAATTTGCGTTTAGGCCAAGTGATTAACGAGGATGTTCCATCCCCTCCAGAACCGGGCACAGGAACAAAATTGAGCGACTCCAGGTCGTCCAATCCTAGTCCATCGATTCGTGCGCCGAACGAAAACCGATTGAATGATTCAAGGACGAATCCGGCTGCTCCCCCGGACCGCCCGCGATCAACGGGGCCACTGTCGAACATCCGCGCAAACCCATCCAAGGTAACTCAGGCCGACCCCGCGAAGCCAACGGTTTCTGATCGGCAGCGACCGACTTCCAAATCAGAGACATCAGAGAAGTCCGATTCTGCCGACTTGCAGATTAAGAACCAGACAATTCGCAATCTTGACGGTCGAGTCGTCTACAAAGGGACAATTGATCTCAAGCCGACACTTGACCGGATCGCTCGTGGCGAAGCGAACCGGCATCAAAATGACGGTACCACATTCCAGAATCGTGAAAACCGGTTACCGCGAAAACCAGCGGGTTACTATACGGAATATGTGAATCCCACGCCTGGTGAATATGGTCCAGGTCCCCAACGAATTATCATCGGGAAAAAGGACGAAGTCTGGTACACCCCAGACCATTACAAAACGTTTAAACAGATCAAGTGACTGATTCACGTCAGTATCCGACGGCGGCTCCATCCTTCCGAGGATCTGACGCACCCTGCAAAACGCCTTGGTCCCAGTCGATCCAGATTCCTTGATATCCGCCGAATCCACCCGGATCAGTGGCCACTTTGTGACCAAGCAACTTCAACCGCTCGCGAGCTTCCTGGGTGAACCCGCTTTCCAGGTATACCGTTCCCCCGTCTGGTGCGGCAGCGATACCTGTTGGTGTTGGGCTTCCACCATGACGGATTCGGGCCGCATCGCCGGCCGCCTGGACATTCATTCCGAAGTCAATCAGGTTTATCAAGACACTGACGTGCCCTTGCGCCTGCATGTCGCCACCCATCACGCCAAAACTAAAACAGGGTCGGCCGTTCTTTGTGACCATTGCCGGAATGATCGTGTGGAAAGGTCGCTTTCTCGGCTCCAGCCGATTCAGATGGTCGTCCGCTAATGCGAACAACTGTCCCCGATTCTGCAATGTAAACCCAACATTTCCAGGGACAACCTGCGAGCCGAACCCGTGGTATAGACTCTGGATGAGAGAGCAACAGTTTCGATCTTTATCGACCACTGTCAGGTAAACTGTATCAACGCGTTCCAGCTTGGGGTCGCCTGCGGGGACGTTGATCGCTGCCCGGTCGCGGTTGATCAAGCTCCGTCTGCGATCAGCATATTCTTTCGAAATTAACTCGGCTGTTGGAAGTTTCGCAAATGCAGGATCGGCATAGAATCGGGCCCGGTCAGCGAATGCCAGCTTCTTCGCTTCGACGAATAAGTGGACGTACTCGGCGCTCTTTGGCCCCAGCGATTTCAGATCGAACGGTTCCAGTAGATTCAACATTTGAAGCGCCGCAATCCCTTGTCCGTTGGGAGGTAACTCCCACACCGAATAGCCACGGTACGTGGTTGAAACGGGTTCGACCCATTCGCTGGTATGGGCAGCAAGATCCGCCGCAGTTAAATAGCCTCCATTGGCGCGGCTGAACCGGTCGATTTCTTCGGCGATTGATCCCAAATAAAACGCGTCGCGCCCCTGGTTTGCAATGAGACGATAGCTGGCTGCTAACTCAGGTAGCCGAATGACCTCACCAATTTTTGGCGGTTGTCCGCCGGGCAAATAAACCCGTGCTGAATCAGGCCATTTTGACAATTCCTTCTGAGCGCTCTTCCAGCTTGAGGCAATCAATTCCGAGACGGGATAGCCTTCATCCGCCGTGACAATCGACGGCTTCAACAACTCCGCCAGCGGACGAGATCCGAATCGCTCGTGCAGCTCATGCCATCCATCAACACAACCCGGGACGGACCATGCTAATGGACCAACCGTCGGAATTTCCGTAAAATTTTTTTCTCGGAAAACATCTCGCGAAAGAGTCGCGGGACTGCGTCCCGAGGCATTCAATCCATAAAGCCGCTGGGTTTTTGCGTCCCAGACGATTGCGAACAGGTCGCCGCCGATACCACAACTCATCGGTTCGACGACACCTAACATGGCGTTCGCTGCAATTGCGGCATCGACCGCAGTTCCACCGTTACGCAAAACATCCAGCCCGACTTGAGCCGCTGCAGGGTGACTGGTTGCGACAATTCCGTTTCTTGCCAAAATCATCGAACGGCTTTGCGCGGCCATTCCCGATGGTCGATCGTACTCAGCCGCAGCCCCAGTCATCGTGAACATCCCCCCAACAAGGATAATGGAAACAGAGCTTCGGACTACAAGGCACCACTGAGGAGCCCGATTGAACACAAACGGATTGACTGTCATAAGCTTCGACCTTGCGGGTAACCGTTGACGAACGAGTTGCAAAACAGTCCGGCGAAATCTGCCATCAAGTTCTTGTACCGATGACCAATGTTTTTCGCGAGTCTCTTAAGAATTCTAATTGCTCGCCTCACAAGCGAATTGGCTGTTGTGATCCATTATGAATTGTTGGTGGCACGTGACATCAATTTCCTCGTTCGGCAAATTTCGCCGCGTGCTTCTTGAGACTTCGTTGATGTGACTTGTCCGGATTTGCCGATGATTCCATTGCGGTAAGTAAAACGGTTGAGACCCTTTCGACCTGCGTGCATTTATCCGGATTTCATTAAAGTTCAGCCACCCAGTCGCGATTCTGGAAATCCATTATCGGAATCGGCTGATGTGGTGTATTAACGACGGCTCAAGGAAGAGAAAGAACCAGCTATGGACCTTGGCTTTTGGGGTTTTCGACATTGGCCATTTGATCGTTCGTTCTCTGCCGATCGATTCTTTGCCAGCCAGCAGCATGACGAAGCGATGGCACGCATGTTGTTTCTTGTCGAGGAATCGCGCCGTTGTGGGATCATTGTTGGAACGAGCGGGACAGGGAAAACATATCTGTTGAAACTTCTGCAACAGCGATCCGAACGACTTGGCCGGCTCGTCGTGCGATGTGAAGCGACTGGAATCGAAGGCGAAGAATTTATTGGTCAGATTGCAGTCGGTTGCAATGCCGCAGTTGATCCGAATGCAACTTCAGCAAGGATCTGGAGCGGTCTTCGAGCTCGATTTGCTGCATTGGCAGTAATCCGACAACCACTGATCATTTTGATCGATCACTTTGATCAAGTTGAATTCCGTTGCCAGCAAGCGGTATGGCGGCTGAATCAGTTGGCAGATGCCGTCGGATTGAAACTGACCGTTGTCCTGGCAACTCGTGATCGCACGTTTCCTGCGGTGCTGCAAGACCTCGTCGAGTTGCGAATCGACATCGCGCCGTGGAACTCGAGCGAAACATCTCATTTCATTAAATCGGCAGTTGAACATGCCGGTTGTCGTGACGCACTCTTCACCGACGATGCAATCAGCGCAATTCACGAAGTGACCAACGGCGTTCCAGCCAGAGTTGTTTCGCTTAGCAGCCACAGCCTGCTTGCAGCCAGGGGACAAGATCAAATGCTGGTAACGCGAGAATACGTCGAAGCTGCGGCTAGCGAGTTACTTCCAAGAGGCGACCACGTCCCCGCGAATCATTTTTCACCGTCAACTCAGTCGTCCCGTGGGAGAAGAGCTCAAAGTCCACGGGGGTTCTAGTGGGATAACCGGCCGCTTTGATTTGATATCCGCCAGAAATGCGACCTTAGGGGATCGCAAAAAACAATCCGGTGACAACAGCCGCTTCAACGACCGCCGCTTTGGCGTTCAATGGAATTTGATAGTGCAACTTCGGTGCACATTCGCCAGGTCGATACCAGCCGAGCGGATACTCTTGCTTACACGGTGGAGTAATCGTCATTTGATAAGGAAGCAAAACGAATTGAACCCCAGCCCGTGCCAGCGAGGCGACTGGTTGTACCACTGGATGGTACGTATGACCGTATCGCTCTAAAGCGGGGTCCGCAAAATAAAGTGGATAGTAGTAGAAGTTCGTGGGTTCCCATGCCATTGTGATTAGTGGAAATGACCGTTCTTCGTAGGTTTTCGACTTGAGCGGAATCTTGAATTCCTTGCCCTTTTCCACCGCAAATTCACGGATATCCCTGTCTCGGTCTCGATCGTAATAGGGGTTGATACTCCCAATCATTCTTTCGAGGGGAGATCGCGGTCCGTCGCTTGCATTTTTGTCAGTCGTCCCGGTTTTTGCGTCCGTATTCTGGTTCGCGATGCGCATTTCCAACGTTTTCCCCGACTCATTGCCTGCTGAACTCGTATCGTTTCTACGAGCCAGATTGGGCACAGCCGATACGTCAAATTCGGAAGGGCGAGCGGGCAAAACCCAATCATCTGGATTTGCTGATATCGTGGGAATCACAAGTCCTTCGGAAGGCAAGGGTGGAAGTTCAGCTTCTTTCAGATTACGTTCCGCATCCTGTGGCAATGCCTCTGGAACATTACGAGCCGTTGTCGGCGAATTCATGGGATATTGCTGTTTGACACGCTGCCATCGCTCAGAGGCGGAACGTTGCTTGAGAACCTCAAGCATGCGATTCGCTTTGCCCGCATCATCTTCAGCACGTCCAGTTCGCGTTACGGTGAGCGAACAGGTTAAACAAACGAGGATTGCGACTCCTCGAATCGTACTGAATCGTGATCGCAGTTCTACAGAGCAGATTGACATGACGATGGTTCTCCCTCACCGTCGCCGGCGTTTAATGGGGAATTTCAGCGGAAAGCGGTCAAAAGTGCCGGAGTTCTTCCGATCGCCAATCCCGCCAGTCGTTCTCAGTTAGGAGATACATCGGCTATTGAAGCTGGGTAAACCGCATCTAACGCAGATTACCATCGTTAATCGGTGGAGTTCGCCGATTCGGCTTCTCGGCGAATTTTTTGCACCAAAGTCGAAACGCTGGAATGCGGACGCGATTTCTCGATACGGCGCGATTTCTCGTGACGATTGCTTTTAGAAGCTGGAAGCGACCGATGAGATGACTTTTAGTTTCTTCAGTGGAACCCCGCCCAAATGGGGAAACGCGATTCTAGTTGAACGCGACTTCGGGGCTTTTATTCGGTAAATGAAAGCGGACGAATGCCAATGTGAGGAACAGCATTACTGATCCCCAGGCGGTCATTCCGCACGCCTGCAATGTCGGATCGAATTGTTCGGTGATCGCACTGGCGAGCAGAACTCCGGCGACAACCGCACCGATTCTGACGATTCGATGTGTCTTAGGGTCCAGGGATTGGTTATTCAACCAAAAAATAATTGCGGTCCAAGCGGGGAGTAACCAGCAAAAGAAATAGGTCCACGCAAGAGGTGAACAGAGAGGCACTAGCGTGCAAACCATGGCAACTTCCAGACCTTCGCATCCGGGAGACGGCGCGAATTTGAAACGGCAAGCCAATAAGAGCACCAAACCCAACAGTAGACAGACTCCGTATCCAACTAATTGGGCGTTCCGAGGGGTGATGTTTGCAAGATTAACAAACAGGGGTTTCTGTGGGTTGTCACCAGCATCGACATGGCGAAGTAGTCGGTGACTGACGGAAACAAGCGACTGATTTCGTCGAGTAAACCCAATGCTCGAACGACCTGCCATCGTTTCACCCGATTGGTCGAGAATCATCAGCGAGGCCCATTGATTCAGTTCTCGGGAGTTACGCTCGAAACCACGATAAACACCTGGCAAGAACCAGACGAGCAGGAGAATGCTGAAGATCGAAGTGGCAACCGAAACCCATTGTTTTCGCACAATAAAATAAGCTATGGCAGGCAAGGGGAAGGCTTTTAAAGCAACGGCCATCCCGAAGAATAAACCACTTGTCGCAAGATGTTTTGTTCGAACGAGCAGAAACGCACCAAGCGTGAATGCAAGCAATAAAAAGTTTGTCTGGCCGAGAAGCTGGACGTCCCAAACATACGGTGCAACAGCTAACCCCGGAAGGATCGTCTCGATTCGCAAGTTGGTATCCCATCTACCGCGAACAAGGATTGTTGCGGCCCAGACGGTAAAGACCCACGACATTGCGGTAAAGAGACAGAGAATTGCCACGAAACCCGTGTGGCCAAGTGTCGATAATGGAGCGTAGAAAAGTACCGCAGCAGTCGGAGGATACATGTACTCCGGCTCGCCATGTCGCAAATCTTCGTAAAGTGGCTGTCCAGCCAGCACTGACTGACCAATCAAATACCAGTGCGAATAATCCTTATTGTCGTTCTCATAAAGCACGGCGTTAATAATCGGCGCAACCGAAAACAGGCATCCCATGACAAAGAAAACCATTAAACTGGCATATCGATGGGGAACACTTCGCACCCAATCATGAATCTGTTCCAACGTTGTCTCAGGACGAACGATTGGAAGAAACTCCGGGTTCAAGAAGCTTGCTGCCGATAAACCGCGATTGTTGGTCTCTGTTCCACTCATGGCCTGCCACTCCCTTTCAGGCTGAATTAAGGTTGCGCGCGGAGCGTACCAGTAAATCCAATTTTATGGCAATGCGAGTCGTCGGAAGCAATCTCAACATGCCATTGAAATCGTGGAATTGATCATTTCAAATTGTCCATTTTGTTCGATGCAAGTTCAGTTGCAGAAAGATTATTGGAACAAAGATCTCAGATTTTCAGCAAGGAAGGAGCCCTGTCACACTCCACATTACCGAGCCTGCTCGATAGACTAAATCTGAACTGCGAGGTTGGCACCGATGTGCACCTCGCGTTTTTTGCGCCCATAGGGTCCGTTGGAAACGGGTCTGGTGTCAGGGAACGCTCGAATTGGACCAAATGATGACGGTCTTGTCGGCGAGTAATTTCGTTCCTTGGATCGATGGTCCGCCGTCCAACCACACCCAAATTTGGTCGTCATTTCCGCGAGAGAAATGCGTAGTCCTCTCTCGATGAATGTTTTCACTGAAGGTTCGCACTGTGTCAGTTACGTCAGTTGTCGGTTTGCAATGGGGCGATGAGGCCAAGGGAAAGATTGTTGATTTCCTGACGGATTCGCACGAAGTCGTCGTTCGCTATCAGGGCGGAAATAACGCTGGTCACACCGTGAAATTTAACGGTGAAACTTACAAGCTATCGTTGCTTCCAACCGGCATCTTGCGGCCCGGCGTCACTGCCGTGATTGGAAACGGTCTTGTCGTCAATCCGGAAGCCCTGTTGAAAGAAATGAAGTCGTTGACCGACCGCGGAGTTCCGGTCAGTGCAGAAAACCTGCTTGTGAGTGATCGCGCCCATGTGATTCTTCCCTATCACATCACGGAAGACGCCGTCTTCGAGAAACGACGTGGCGACCATGCGATCGGAACGACCGGCCGAGGAATCGGGACGTGCTATCGCGATAAAGCAGGTCGAACACATGCCATCCGCGTTGGGGATCTTTATCACCCTGACACATTCCGCACAAAACTTGCCGAAACCGTCGCATTCAAGAATCTGACGTTGAAAGCGCTCGACCCGTCACTCGATCCGCACAACGCCGACTCCATCTATGCAACGTATCTTGAATACGCAGAAAAGCTTAAGTCGCATGTCGTCGATACAACAGCCTGGCTCCATCGGGCACTGAAGCAAAAGAAGAACATTCTTTTCGAAGGAGCCCAAGGCAGCCTTTTAGACGTCGACCACGGTACCTTCCCCTATGTAACAAGCTCCAACAGTTCCGCTGCGGGAATTCATAGTGGAAGCGGTGTCCCCCAGCGCGCGATTAACCGGATGATTGGCGTCGTGAAGGCGTATACGACACGCGTTGGTGGTGGCCCCTTCCCGACCGAACTGCACAATGAAATTGGTCAGCACATTCGCGATGTTGGTCACGAATACGGCACAGTCACTGGCCGGCCACGTCGCTGCGGATGGTTTGATGCCGTTGCAACGGGTTACGGCACAAGGATTTGCGGAGTCGACGAGATCGCGGTGATGTTGCTGGATGTACTGGCCCAGCTTGACGAACTTTGTATCTGCGAGGCCTACGAGATTCGCGGAGAACGAACGACGGACTTCCCGTCTCACGTCGAAGATCTCGAAGTCGCCAAGCCCATTTTCCGCAAGATTCCAGGCTGGAAAAAAGACATCACTCACGCACGAAAGCTGAGCGACCTGCCGACTGGTGCCCGACAGTACGTCGATACCGTTAGCGAGCTATTAGGCGTGCCCGCCAAGTTCATCAGCATCGGCCCCGACCGCGAGCAAACGATTCTGTTGTGAAGTCTTTTAGCGTAGCACGAAGCGTGTAGGGTGCGGTTGAGTCTTCGAGGCCCACCAGGCCGTCGCAAAAAACTTGGCAAAGTTGGCCAACTTCCCTGTTTCATAGCGTTTTTGCAGGCTTGAACTTGGCCAACTTGACCAACTTCACCCGTTCTCGCCTTGTCTTCGGGCCGGGCGAGGTTCCATCCCGAGCCGTTTTTCTGTCTTGTCCTGACTTCGTTACCTTCGTTGCCTTACGTTCAAAAATCTTCCATGATTTCATTGAAATCATGGAAACGCGAAATTTGATCAAAAAGTTCGAGCGAGTTCGCGCGACTTCGACCATTTCCCATAATTCATAGGCTTTTGGCGAGCGTCCCCGGTGTTCCGGTCGTTAAAAAGTTCACCCGAGTTCGCGCGAGTTCGACGCAGTTCGATCGACGTCGAAAGCCGTCATTCCTCCCAGGCGAGCCGAGGTGCGTAAGCCCTCGGACTCTTTGTCGACTTCCGTCCTGCTGTTATCACGCGTCATGAAATTAAGTGTCAAAGTTCGATCAAGTTCGACCGACTTCGATTATTCCTAGTAAATCATAGGGTTTTTGCGATCGTTCCCCCGTTTTTTGGGGGTGTTCGAGTTCGATCGAGTTCGACGCAGTTCGATCAAGTTCGATCGACTCCTCTGCTGTGCGAGTGGTCTCCCGACCCCGCACAAACTCGGCCGTAACCTGCCGCCAAGCAACGAACCGCCCCGGATCGCCCGGCGATTTAAGTCGACGCCAGGAGCAACCCGATTAAATTTTATTCCAAGATGTCAAAGATCAATTGTCGTCAGGTTCTGGTTTCGGAAATCCAGGCGAGCCCAGGATGTCAATCCTGGGATTCTACTCAAATTGTCTACTCGCTACTTTCTCAAAACTACTCTCTCGCCGCTTCGGCGCCGCCCGTTCCAGACAAAAGCTTATGCAGACAAAAGACCCACACAATCAAGATCGACAACATCGGAGCGATGATGGCGACTTTGGTTTCACTTGAGTCCTTTTGGATTTCTTCGACCCCGCCAAACAAACGGCGACATAAAAATACAAAAATAAATATAGATAGTCAATAGAAAGTTGCAAACTTATTCTTAACATTTGGAAGGCGATCATGAAAATAGAGTTTCCAGTGGCAGCGGGTTTATGAACCTCAGAGCGGTGAGCAAGTAAAACCAGGATCGGTTTCCGCCTAAGGATACGAACCAAAGGCAAGAACAAAGCCCCATGTGGCAACGCTTTGACGATCGTGCAGTCTCCCCGAACACGCCATTTGCAGCGATCTTTCGCGGGTATTGATATTCGCCGGAAGTGATCGTTGCTTGAACCGGCGTGCGTAGCGTCGACGCCCCCGAACATGGGTACTGCCTTCATTACAGTGAACATGCGATCGGTGATCAAAAAATTCGCCGTCGCCGCAAAATTCACTTGTAAAATGCTATCGCGGCAGTATTGTGATATCCGCGATGGCCGGGAAACGGCCTGCGATCGCGGATATCACCATTTTTTTGGCATTATCCGCGATCAATCGCGGATAATAATTAGTTCGGCAGCATCTCGACCCTGGGCGGGCGATACCATTGGCTTCGATGAACAGTGAGGGGGATATGGGGCTTTTCGGTATACTGACCAAAATTGCGTCGAGTTGGTCTAATTTCACCAAACGCGAAAGTGACTTTCATGCCTCGCTCGCAGAACTGGAGAAAAAGTATGCTCTCCCTTATCCCGTCTGGTGGTGCCACGGCAGGACGAATATCGCAACCTTCGACGATTCTTGGCTGCGAACTTTCGACTTAGTGATTGATCGACTCACTAGTAAGAACACTGTGGACGCTGAATGCTGTCAGCTGTGTGGCGACATTGTGATGTTCTGTAATGTTCTAGATGATAATGTGTGGATTGATCGCTGGGACAGCAAGCGCAACTACCGGCCTGTGTTCGGACGAATTCGCGAGTTCCGAGACACCCAAACATTCCTGAGCATCGTCGAAATGAGCCGGGGGCGGGGCATTGATTACGCCTTGGCGCTAATTAACAAGGAACTTCCCGGGTTGCTAAGGCCGTTGGCCTAGCAGCCGAACCAGGGATCACACGGAAAATGCAAGGGGTTGCGGAAAAGCTGCCATATGGGTTTGTTGATTTTACTAAGAATCGACGTTTGCGCGTACCTTGAGCGGTTCCGCCGCGAGCACGGAAAAAGTTGGGGCTAAAAGCCCTGTGACGAAAACAGCGAGAGTGTCATCTCTGTCG
>CAIVEI010000134.1 GCA_903904835.1 uncultured Schlesneria sp.
CCCACTACGAAAGCTTGCCTGAAAAACTGCAGAAAGAAGGAATCGCGCCTGTGATTCCCTGGCTCTACAACTACAAGCTCGACTTTCGTTTCCGATAATCTGCGGAGGTCAAATCAATAGGGCCAGAAAAATCGCTGATAAATCGGTGGGCTATTATCGTATGTCCCAAAGGGACAACGAGCGTGCGTCTGAGAAGTCGCCGAAAGGAGTCGCAAGGCTTTTCCCCTCTCAAAAAATCCTTCACGGCGTTGCCTGATGGGTTGAGTCAATACTTGGCCAGGAGAATATGATGACGACTGACTACGATCCGATTGCCGAGCAATACCAGCGGTCTAAGCAGCAGCCGTGGAGAACGTTCATCGAATGCTGCACGCTGTTGGATTTGATTGGCGATCTGGCGGGCATGGCCGCGTTGGATCTGGCGTGCGGTGAAGGTTTTTATACTCGGCAGATTCGACAACGAGGGGCGGAACGAGTGATGGGTCTGGATTTGTCGCAGGGGATGATCGACTTAGCCAGAACCCAGGAAGCTCGACACCAACTTGGGATCGAATACGTCGTGGCGGATGCCAAAGACTTGCCTGACAATGGTCGATTTGATTTAGCCGTTGCCGCGTACCTGCTGAACTATGCCCGAACTCCTGAAGAACTTCAGGCAATGTGCAACGGGATCGCTCGATCGCTCAAGCCCGGTGGTCGATTCGTGGCGGTGAATTGCAACCCGGCCATGAATTTTTCGACCGCTCCTTCCTATCGGAAATATGGGTTCGAGGTGAACACGGTTGGAGACTGGAAAGAAGGAACGCCGATCACTTGGACGTTTCACCTGAGCAACGGCCCTTTCGAGATCGAAAATTATCATTTGAGTGTCGAGACGCACGAGAAAGCGTTTCAAAAGGCAGGATTCCGGGAAGTTTTCTGGCACCCTCCGAAATTATCACCTGAAGGACTCATCGAAAACGCCCCGGATTTCTGGTCGACCATTCTGGATAGACCACCCATCACTTTCATCGTTTGCGTTAAGTAGGACTGGTCCGCAAGGCTATCGTCGCCAGGAACGAACCCCTTTTAGTTCAGACTGATCGAACAATGAATGATTCGCAAGATCATCCCCGCTTTGAATGCCCAAGCCTGTCTCATGGAAGTCATCATTTAATCGACAGGACCAGAGACTCTTTCTCTTGCCGTGAAAGCCCCTTGATCGCCAATTCTCTTTTGAGGGCATGACTGCGACTTGGCTGTTCTTCATGATAGACCAGGGCCACGGGTAAGCGGCTGCGGGTGTAGCGTGCTGCCGTACCCGCGTTGTGCTGCTGCAAACGACGGGGCAAGTCAACCGTGATTCCGGTGTAGAGTGACCCGTCTGCACATCGCAAAAGATAAACGAACCAGGGAGTATCTGTCTCCTCATTTTTCAACTCGTCAAGCAGCTTCTTCACCGCCGCTTCTTTGGCTTTGGCTTCGACTTCAATCGTGATTGTTTTTTGACGCCAGCACTTTGGGAAATCCATCAGGTCGATGAAGTCGTGATGACGCTCGGGCTTTGGCCCATCCCAGCCTTCGATGGGGCTGGAAATGTGGAACAGCGGCTCACGGTTCCATGTCGACAGTGCCTGCTTCGTGGCCTGCTCGATGCTTAAGTCATCGCGATTGCAGCGGTGATGATGCACATCGTAGACGAGCGGGATTCCAGTGGCCTTGCAGATCGGAAGCAGATCCTGGGGCGTATAGGTCTTATCATCGTTCTCGACGGTTAAACGGCTGCGGACTCTCGCAGAAAGCCGGTCGAGGTTACGTGCGAAATCGGCCAGGGCTTTCTGTTTATCGCCATAGGCTCCACCGCCATGGATATTGATAACATCGGCCCCGATCCATTCCGCGACTTCCCCCTGATATTCAAGTTCCTGCACCGACTTATCCACGACATCGGGGCGTGGTGAGTTCAGCACGACGAACTGATCGGGATGAAAGCATGTTCGCAGCTTATGCTTGAGGGAGAACTTGCCGCACTCTTTGAAGCGGCGAATGATTTCGTCGCCATCGGGCAGTTCTTCGACCTGATAGCCACAAACAGGATGCGTCTTGATCGGCAGAATCTGGCTATTGACCCGGAAGCAACCAATATCATTTTCGGCGCAAAAATGGAGTGCAGCGAGCAGAGCATCAGCATTCTCGATGCAAAGCCGGCCCAGCTTCGCCAGGGCGTCAGTTCGTTTCATCTTGCTGATGGCTGTTGCGGTCGTGGTAACGAACTTGATCGGCTGGTCACGAAACATGCAGCAAAGGCCAAGTCGGATCATGAAGGGTACCAATTCATCCGGGATGCCCCGGCAACGGAAATTCTGAAAAAAACCAACTCCGAGACAAAGCACAATGAGCTGCCTCATATCGGATTGTAGTTTCAGGGGGCAAAATTCGCCTTGGCAGTATAATACGGCTGACTAGCCCGACTTTCCGGTGAATCTCGAATTTGTCTCGTTGCCAGGCACCGGCTTGGGAGCGAAAATCTTCGATCCCCTTCTTCATGAATCCCAAACCAGACCACTCAAAGTCAATTTGATGATGGCGCAGTGCTTTTGGAACAGAAATCGGCAAAATGTGTGCCACGGTGAACGGTTTGACGCGAATCATCCGCACTTGAAGGGGCATTTCTGCCAACTGATCGATAATCAGGTGAAGTCGACCCAGACGTTGATTGATCACTTTTCGCTGGTCAATAAATTCCCGCAGATTGCAGTCAGTGTGGATATGCTCGACACGGGGATCGACGTACCGGAATGCGTGAATCTGGTCTTCTTCAAACGAGTCCGTTCCAAGACCAAATTCTGGCAGATGATCGGACGGGGAATCCGGTTGTGTCCCAACCTGTTTGGACCGGCACAGGATAAAGAGTTTTTCTACATCTTCGACTTCTGCGACAATCTGGCATTCTTCGACAGCAATCCTGAAGGCTACGAAGCGACGGTTTCCGAATCGGTGAAAACACAGATTTTTCGATTGCGCCTCGCGTTGACCGATCTGCTGAATCGTCATCATCAGGGGGCCGAACCGCTGATCCAACTGCGGAACGAAGTGCTCGATACGCTGCACGGTCTTGTCACCAGCATGAACATCGACAGTTTTCTCGTTCGCCCGCATCGTCGACAGGTGGAGAAATTCAGCCGGCGGGAAGCATGGCAGGAACTGACTCCCAGCGATTTTTCAGACATCAGCAATCATCTGGTCCATCTCCCCACGCCGGACGAAGATGAATAATTTGCGAGGCGGTTTGATTTGTTAATGCTGAAACTGCAACTGGCGGTGCTGGAAGGATTGGCCCAGAAAGAGCGGTATCAGATGCAGGTCTTCGAGATCGCTCAAGGTTTGGAAGAGAAGGAAGCAATCCCGGTCGTGCGTCAGCAGATTGCCTTGATTCAGGAAATCCAGACCGAAGAATTCTGGAAAGATGTGACGTTGCCAATGCTGGAAAACGTCCGCAAGAAACTTCGCGGACTGGTGCAGTTTCTCGATTCGACGGGAGAACGCAAACAGGTCTACACGAACTTCGAGGACGAATTGCAACCGGAGCGGGAATTTCCTGATCGGATTAAAAGCGATGACAGCCGCAAGAATTATCGATTGAAGGTCGAACGGTTCGTACGTCAGCACGAAGACCATCCGACGATTCATCGTTTGAAACATAACGAGCCGATCACGAGTGCGGACCTGGTCGAACTGGAATCGATCTTGTTTTCCGCCGAAGGGCCGGGAAGCCGGGAAACGTTCAACGAGACCTACGGCACGGATCAGCCGTTAGGCAAACTGATCCGCGAAATCGTGGGGCTCGACCCCAACACCGCGAAAGTGGCGTTCGCGGATTTTCTCGGACGTGGAACACTTTCCGCAGACCAGATTACTTTCATCAATCAGATCATCGACCATTTCGTCCACATCGGCACAATGAACCCCAAGGCGCTTTTCGAACCACCGTTCACCGACTTCCGCGATCAAGGAATTCTCGGGGTTCTTCCGCATGCTGCCACAGAGATTTTGGACCGTATCAAGTCGATTAATGAGAATGCGTTGGTGGCGTAATGTTGGCCTCGATTCAATCAGGTTTTGACTTCATTAATTCCAGAAGTGCTTTTTTGAAGAATTCGCCTAGCGCCTTTTCCGCTATCGCCTTTTCCACACGTTGATCGATTTTTTCTTCGAGAGTACTTGGTTCCTTGCAATTACGAAGAGCATCTCGCATTTCATAGATGTCCTGAATTCCTGTCCAAATCCCGCCTATGAAGAAGATGATGTGTACAACCCCAACTGCAAAACAAACGATCCACAACACTCCCAATTGATTCCATGCGGTTTTTAAATCAGCAGCAAATGGCAGGACGATTAAGATCATCGAGAAAACCAGCGCCAACATCTCCATGAAGCCCCATACCGGTATCCAATCATTCAAAAGGATCATTCGGCGAGTCTTTTTGTCGAGCAACTTTCGATTGATTTCTCCAACGATAATTGTGTTTCTTGTGTCGTTTACGTATTTTAAACACGTCGCAAGTGAGTTGCAGGACGCCCACAACGAAATCACGATTGTCGCGACAACAGGCAAGACGACCATGGATGAACTCCCATTTTTGAATTTGACTGCCGAGTATAGTTTCACGTAAGGCAATAATCCGCAAATGGGATCAGCAATCGTATAAAGGCATACTGGTGAATCTTAATGGGCTTATCAAGCGCGTAAAGAACAAGCGAAAACCCACGTGCCATGGCTGCCGGAACAATTGAGTTGGAGTTATTTGATCTAGGTTCTGTTGATCGAGTGGGGATAAAGACGCCAAACGCGCGACGAACTTAAAAGCCGGAAAAAACGAATCCCAAAATCTCCTAACTCTTTACACCTCGTAGCGAGTCTTATTTTGATCGACAGCGATGCAAAATTAAAAGTCGTTCGTGATCAACTTGCACGAGCCGAGTCTGCACTCGCTTCGCTGCAAAGTGATGTGCTGCCAAAGAACGAAAGCCTGTATTTTGTGATGGCCGAATCGTGTTTCGACACAATCGCGGAATTGCGAGGGCTGATCGAGGCTTATCTCGGTAATAACTTCACCCCTGAGGTGACAGACAACTTGTTGCAGCAGGGAATGGAGTTTGAAAATGGCTAAAAAGAAACTATCGCCGACTGAATTGACGACGCTCTCTTCCAAAACTCCGGCTACAAACTCGCTGTTGGGTGACCTCCGGCAGTTAATCGAAGCGGCACGCGAACAGACAGCCCGCGCCGTCAATTCCACGCTGGTCGTGATGTACTGGCAGATCGGTAAACGAATCCGGGAGGACGTACTGCAAAACGAACGGGCTGAGTACGGCAGAGAGATTCTTTCGACACTGTCGAAAGAATTGAAGGCAGACTACGGCAACGGATTCTCTGTCCCGAATTTGTCAAGAATGGTGCGGTTCGCGGAGGTTTTTCCCGACCAACGAATTGCTCAGACACTGTCGGCGCAATTGAGCTGGAGCCATTTCGTCGAACTCGTCCCGCTCGAAGACTCTCTCAAACGAGACTTCTACGCCGAAATGTGCCGCGTCGAACGATGGAGTGTCCGCACGCTACGCCACAAGATCGGGCATCTGTTATTCGAACGGACTGCCGTCAGCAAGAAGCCCGAAACGCTGATCGCCAAAGACATCGCCACGCTGCGCGACGAAGACCTAATGTCTCCCAACTTGTCTTCCGCGATCCTTATTTTCTCGATTTTCTTGGTCTTTCATCACAACACGCCGAAAAAGACGTTGAAGACGCCATCCTGCGGGAATTGGAGGCCTTCATCCTTGAGATGGGGACGGATTTCGCCTTCGTCACTCGACAAAAGCGAATCACAGTCGACAACGAGGACTATTACCTCGATCTGTTGTTCTACCATCGTCGGCTGCGGTGTCTGGTCGCGATTGATCTGAAGCTGGGCAAGTTTCAGGCGGCCGACAAAGGTCAAATGGAGCTCTATCTCCGGTGGCTGCAGAAACATGATGTCCATCCCGGCGAAGAACCGCCGATCGGTCTGATCCTGTGTGCCGACAAATCCGAAGAACACGTCGAATTGCTGTGGTTGAACGAAAGCGGAATCCGAGTCGCCCAATACCTGACTGAACTGCCGCCACGAGCACTGCTGGAAAAGAAACTGCACGAGTCGATCCGCCTCGCCCGTGAGCGATTCGCGCGCGATAAGAACCACGGACGGAACATCGACCAATCCGAGTAGAAAGCAATTGCCATTCGCCGAGTGATTCATCGGGGCTTTCAAGTGCCAGTCGAGGTCTGCTGCAATTCGGCGATCGTTTCGGCCGAGCGAGACGGGCGTTGTCTGGTTTCCAAATTCGCTCGCACCTGGGCGAGCCAGGATGGAAAGCCGTTGTTGCCCAACCGGGACGTCAATCACGACATTTCGCAAAAAAGGCCAATCGGAAACCCGTTCTCGCGACCCCACTTTTGCAACTTCACCACGCGGGCGGAAGAGTGAGAGGGAACTAAGCAAGATCCCTCGCTTGCGCGTCGGGCTAGCGATTCTTACGGCTTTCGATTCCGATTTGCCGCAAACCGAATGGCTACCAAGACATTCGTACGCACTCACAGGCTTCTTCGCCTCAAACACACCACCATATCATGTTGCGACAAAATTTTTACAAAAAGTATGTTGACACGTACAAAAACTCTTGCAAGAATTGTATTTGTCGGCGGAATTGTTTTCCGCCTGGTTGGTATGTTCTGTTTTTGACTGGAGTTTTCGTATGGATCTGAAGTGTTTGTTTCATATCAAAGCCAAGCCGAGGGGATGGGTCTGGAAAGGGGTGATTCCCGCCGGACAGTTGTCGCTATTGATCGGCGAACGAAGCGTGGGGAAAAGTCTGTTTGCATTCGATCTCGCGGCCCGGGTGACTCAGGGTTTGGGTAGTCCGCATGATGATGTTCCCGGACAGCGTGGCTCCGTGATCTTGTTTATTGGCCAGGACGACCTGGAGGGGACCGTCCGCCCTCTGCTGGACGCGGCGGGTGCTGATGAAAAATGGGTTCACTGCGTTCAAAGTGAGGATCTGGAAAAAGAAGACGAGGAGGAATTCTGTGCTCCTCGATGGGCTTTCCGGGAGGATTGCGACGTTTATATGCTTGGGACTTATCTGGATGGACTTCGGGACATGGGGCAGCCGGTCCGGCTCGTCGTTATCGATCCTGCCTCCATCTTCCTGGATATTCCCGATGGCCAACGTGACATCAAGTTACGCGGGATGATTGCGAAACTGCGAGATCTCGCGACTCGAACGGGGACAGCGATTCTGTTCCTGGCACAACCCTCGGAATCGGGGATTGGAAAACGGAGTTCGTGGCTGCCGATTCCCCGTGCGCTGGCCGATGCGGCTCGCTCGGTCTGGATGATTGCTCGTGACATCGACGAACCAGAGCGACGGCTGTTGTTGCCGGTCAGCACCAACCTTTGTGAAACTCCTGATGGGTTTGGCTTTACCATTCGGGATAGCCGGATCGAATGGGAGCCCGAACCGGTTTCGCTGACGGCGGAACAGTTCCACGCGATGGCAATGGCGCCGAAGTCGAGCTCAATGGATGAGGAAGAGCTGAGTGACTTATCGCGTGCGGCCGAATGGCTGAAACTTCGACTGAGTGACGGATATGTGCTTTCGAATATTATCAAGGAGGAAGCAAAATCCATCGAGGTGAGCGAGATCACACTGCGTAAGGCGTATTTGCTTTTGGGCTGTCGAAAAGGGAAAGAAACAAAAGTGGGTGGTCGATGGTTTTGGCGACTGCCAGGTCAGACCGCGATCCCCATTCCCTCGAAGTCAATTGAAGTCGAAGGAACTCAGTCGAACTTGCTTGAAGTCTCGCGAACTCAGGTGAACTCGCGCGAACTTTTTCCGGATGAAAATTGATGAATACGGCCGCCAAACCCTGCAAAACACGAGAAATGGTCGAAGTCGCGCGAACTTGTGCGAACTTTTACGACATTTTTCCTGGCGGGTGCATTGGCCGCAACTGTTTGGGAGGGCGAGGTGACCACCGTGCCGCTGAGTCGATGCGTGTACCTGCTTCGCGGGTCGGCAGGAGCCTCACCCTCCCGGTCGAGTCAAACTTGCTCGAAGTCGCGCGAACTTTTTCAGGATGAAAATTGATGAATGCCGCCGCCAAACCCTACAAAACACGAGGAATGGTCGAAGTCGCGCGAACTCGTGCGAACTTTGACACCATTCTTCGCAGCGAGGGCGAAGCACTCCTGCGATCAAAGTGCGCTCTCGTGGAATCGTCCAAAAAAGGGTTGCCGCCATGTTCTGGCGTCGGGCGTTCAAATTTCAAGATTTGAAATTTGAACGCCCGACCCCCTCGTCGGCGGGAGACTCACACTTCTGTTGCTGCCAATTTGGATTGGTCTTCACAAAAAAACGGACCTTGAATATAAGCCCGCATTGTGCCGCATTTCTGCTTGACGATTTTCCGATTTTTTGAGAGTCGTTACGCCAACTTTTTTTTGTCATCGAAACCATTATGGAGCCTCGTTCGCCTGGTCACGATCCGCGCGCCGTCCACGTCCCCGTGTTGATGCGGGAAGTTCTGGGACAGTTAAGGCTCGAGCCGGGCATGATTGTTGTCGATGGAACGGTCGGGGCCGGAGGACACAGCCGCGAAATGCTCAAAGCGATCGGTCAAGACGGACGCCTGATCGGGCTCGACCGAGACCCCATGATGCTCGGTCATGCGGCAAAGAGCGTCGTCGGCACTCAAGTGACTTTGAGGCAATCCAGTTACATCGGGCTTCCGGCGGTCCTGACCGAACTTGGAATTCCTGGGGTCGACAGAATTCTGCTGGATCTCGGCTTATCGTCCGATCAGCTTTCTGATGCCTCGCGTGGTTTTGGATTTTTGAGTACCGGTCCGTTGGACCTGCGGTTTGATGTTTCAGCGGGTCAGCCTGCAGCGGAAGTCCTTGCACTGTGGGACGCCACTCAACTGGAACAGATTTTCCGCGACTATGGAGAAGAGCCGCTGGCCAGGCCGCTCGCTGATTTTATTGTGAAACGACGCGGGACCGATCCGATAAGGACGGGAGCCGACCTGGCGACTGCTGTCGCGGAATGTCCAGCGTTCCGGCGTCAGGGGCCCAGCGACAAGAATCCTGCCACGCGAATTTTTCAAGCATTAAGAATTGCCGTCAATCACGAGCTGGATCATGTCCAGCAAGGGATTTCGTCAAGTTGTTTTCAGTCACTCAAGCCAGGCGGACTTTTGGCCGTGATTACATTTCATTCGCTGGAAGATCGACTGGTAAAAAACGAATTTCGTCGCACGGAGCGTTGGGAGAATCGGACGGCCAAGCCGATTGTCGCGACGCCCCAGGAACAGCGGTTCAATCCGCGAAGCCGGTCTGCCAAATTGCGGGTTGCCATGAAGAAAGTGGTTTGATTCGATCAGACCGATACATCGTTAATTACTGATCACTGTTGAATACCTGGTACTGATCATTGTACTCGAGGAAGGAACCTCAAAATGACACGCGAAACCAAAGTCGGCCTGCTGATGGTCGCCCTGCTGGTCGGCGTGTTCGGATTTCTCGTATACCAGCGAATCCATCGGCCAGCGGAAGGTCTGGCGGAACAGGATTCGCTCGAAATCCGCACCAATAATCCTGATAACACTGACGACGTCAGCTCAAAACGCGACGACAACGAGTTCGCGACTTTTGAACGATCGGATCGATCCGGAAGAGGCCAACCTGCTGCACCCATGCAGCTACCTGACGTCGACTTCGCGACACCCGTTTCGGAAACGAACGACCAGGTTTCAGAACGAACGACGAACCAATGGAAATCGAAATCGAAGTCGGTCGCCAGATCGGATGACAATGGCTTCGACCAATTCGACAAGAAAACCGGTCCGAAAAAACCCGTTCAGCGTGAACGACCTGCCGAACCGGCCGACGATTCGTTTGACGACTTTATGGCAGAAAAACGAGCACATCGTGAGGTGATTCAGGTCGCAGCAGCCACTGAATCCGATCCGTTTGCAAATGAAGCTGAAGTGAGCCATGAGAGTCGAGTTCCAGACGCTGATCGACGACAGAAACCGCTGGCGATGCCGACCGAACTTGACGATGTCCCGGCACCTGAAACTGATTCATCCGGCTTTGACGCCGCTCCCGTCGAACGGGTCGCTCCTGCTAAAGAACCTCGTCGAATGGAGGCGGCTTTCGACGCGGAAAACGACAGGGGCCGACGAGGTCCGGATTCGAAAAGTAATCGGACCAGTCGACCGGCTCGCATTCAGCAGGCGGGTGATATCGACAACGGACTCGAGCCTGCTCCGCGCGAGGAGCGACGGCCAGCCCCGGTCACATTCGATGAACGTAGTTTTTCACCAGAATCATCGCCACGATCCGGTGGGTCCGTCAGCGGACCCAGTTACGTCATCGAACCGAGCGACAGTTTCTGGACGATTTCCCGTAAACGATACGGAGCTGGACGCTATTACATGGCATTGGCGAAACATAATCAGCAAATCATTGCCGATCCCAAACGGATGAAGCCCGGCGTGGCGATTGCGACTCCGGACGTTTCGGTATTAGAGCAACAGTATCCCGATCTGATTCCAAAAGCGGCTCCGGCGGAACCGGCGGCACCTGTCGTGACCACTCAAACTCGGCAAGCTCGCAAGGTGGAAGACTCAGGTCCGGCAGGCTTTTTCGTTTCTAACGATGGTACTCCGATGTACCGGGTTTCGGGTCAGGACACGCTTTCGGACATTGCCAAGTCGCATTTAGGCCGTTCGTCCCGCTGGGTCCAGATTCTCGAAATGAACCGTAAAGTTCTTCGAGACGGAAATGAACTCAAGATTGGCACGGTATTGCGACTTCCTCCCGATGCCAGCCGAGTTCAGGTTGTGGGGACCGCCCGCGAACTCCGATAACGAATCTGGTGCCAAAGGTACCGGGATTCGTTCCCACGGGGTGAGCCGTCACAAGCGGTTTGCCGGGAGCTACCGCTCCACGAAGCCGACGAACTTTGCCAACACTTCCGATGCCAAGCTCCTCAGTAGGTTGAACGATGTTTTTTCGTTTCGGATCAGTGCTCAGTCTGATAGTGCTGATTGCGCTGACTGGAACGGCGATTGAGAAGCAGATTCTGCAGTTGAAAAGAGCGATCACTCATCAGCAATACCGTCTGGATGTGTTGCTGGATTCGCACGTCCGACTGAGATTAGAAGCACAGCGTCTCGGGACACCCGCCAGTTTGCTTGGTCCGCTTGAGCGCGGTGAGCTTCCTCTTGAGCGGCCGAAAAAACCGCATCGGACCGACCTGCGACGAAATCCTTCGAACGAGATGAACCAGCCATCGGGAACACCCGGCTGAGATGTCAAACTTTCCAAACAATCGTGAGGCTGTTCAAAATACGGCCCGGGCACGTCTGGTTGTCACGATCCTGGGTCTGGGTTGGCTGATTCTGTCGGCTCGACTGATTCAGCTTCAGTGGGTGCAGCGGGATAAATTCGCGGGGAAAGCAGAGCAGCAGCGGGAGTTTGTCGAAGAAACGTCTGCCAGGCCGGGTGACATTCTTGATCGGCAAGGTCGGTTACTCGCGACGACCCTGGCTGCTCGAAGTCTTTACATTGTCCCGGTGAAGATTTCCGATCCGCGTCAGGTTGCAGAGGCTTTGGCGAGTGTTCTCGGCTTAAGTCCTGACAGTCTGACTGAGAAGATTGCAGGCAACTCGCAACGACAATTCCTTTGGATCAAGCGGCGTCTGACGGAATCGGAGATCGCAGCGGTCAAACAACTTTCGCTACCGAAAGGGGCGTGGGGGTTTCGGGACGAATACCGACGGGAATACCCTCAAGGGGTCGTCGCCGCTCAAGTGATTGGTTTGCGTGATATCGACGGAGTCGGCCGTGGAGGGATCGAGGAGCGTTTTGATTCGACGCTAAGGGGCCAAAGTGGTCAGCGTCACGTGGCACGCGATTCACGTGGTCACGTGATTGAAATCCTCGATAAGGATCAGCAGAGACCAGTCCCTGGCCAAAACGTACGTCTGACCCTGGATGTGGTCGTTCAGCTTTACGCCGAACGTGAACTCGATCAGGTCATGAAGGAATGGCAACCAGAAAGCTGTTCGGCCATCGTCATCGATCCGACAAATGGGGACATCCTGGCGATGGCAACCCGTCCGACGTTTGACCCCAATCGCCCCCAAGAGGCTTCTCCAGAGTCGTGGAAGAACCGGGCCATTGCAGATATTTATGAACCTGGTTCAACATTCAAGCCGATCATCGTCAGTTACGGACTTGATCAAGGTATCCTGCAACGTGAGGAAACCTTTCACTGCCAGAACGGTGAGTACCGGATGGGTCGACGTGTGCTGCACGACCATCACCGTTATGGGGTGCTCAGCTTGACTGACGTCCTGGTCAAGTCGAGCAATATCGGCATGGCTAAAATTGGCGAACGAATGGGAAATGAACAACTCGAGAAAGCTTCCACGCTGTTTGGCTTTGGACGCAAAACAGGGATTGAATTACCCGGCGAACAGCCCGGCATCTTACGACCTCTCAAGCAATGGACCAGCTACTCAACCGGCTCGATTCCGATGGGACACGAAATCGCGACGACCCCCTTGCAGTTGATTACGGCTCATGCGGCACTGGCGAATGGTGGTGAACTGGTCCGTCCGCGAATCGTGCTGCACGATCAACAGGATTCGATTTCCGCATTGTCCCGGATGACGACACCCACCGTTTCGCGAGATACCGCACAATGGATCATTGAGCATCCGATGCAAGAGGTCGTGGTACGCGGGACAGGTAAAAAAGCAAGAATCCCTGGATATCAAGTGTTTGGAAAGACGGGAACGGCGCAGTGTCTGTCTGCGGACGGAGGCTATGTTCACGGCAAGTATATCAGCTCGTTCGTTTGCGGTGCTCCTGTTGAATCGCCACGGCTGTTGACTTTGGTCGTCGTCAACCAATCGTCCGTCGGGGGTGAAACGTTTGGTGGAAAGGTGGCTGCACCTGCTGCAGCCAACATCTTGCGTCAGGCACTGGTCTACCTTCGGATTTCGCCTGATGAGCAGTTGATTCGGGCTGCTGCGAATTGGAAGGATGACGAACTCGAATAATCACGCGGGCCCGTCGTTATGGCCTGGTTGTTAGTGAATCGTGACTGGGGATCTGGCGCATACCGCTGGATCTCGAAGTGAAAAGGCAGTGGCACACAATCTGCGGATTCCGCTGAGACAAAGCTTACAAATCGCAGATCAACGTTCAAACTCAATCGTTATTTCGAGGCAAGTTCCTTATAGTGCGTCCCCATAATGACTCCATTTGCAGTTTGACCGATTAAGTGAGTGCAAAGGATCGATGTGGCGTAAGCGGCTTTTCGCGGATCGGTTTCAAGATCGACTTTAATTGGCAATCGTGAAACCAGGTGAAATAGTCGCATCCAGAAATTGCAGGAATTTATGTCACGCGATCCGCTGTTCAAGCTGAGTGAAGCAGGCCTTTTTTGCCCTCGCGGAGCCTTTTACGTCGACCCTTGGGGGGCCGTGTCGACAGCAATAATCACTCACGCGCATGCCGATCACGCGGTGAAAGGTTCGCGTCGGTACGTCACCGCCGAATCCGGCCGACGTGTGTTATGGTCCCGTATGGGTCAGCATGCGAAAATCGAACCGCTCGCATTTGGTCAATCCGTTGATTTGAACGGGGTGAAGGTCTCGCTTCATCCGGCTGGCCATATTCTTGGTTCGGCACAGGTCCGGGCTGAATACAAGGGCGAAATCTGGGTGATTTCAGGGGATTATAAGGTCGCACCGGATGCCACTTGTGCGGCATTTGAACCCGTCCGCTGTCATACGTTTGTGACGGAGTCAACTTTTGCGCAGCCGATTTTTCAATGGGAACCGCAGCAGGCCACTTTCGCGAAAATTCATGACTGGTGGAGAAGCAATCAGGCGCTCAATCGTGCCAGTTTTCTTTACAGCTACGCACTTGGGAAATCGCAACGATTACTGGCGGGGGTTGATCCGTCGATAGGCCCGATTTTCGTTCATCGCGATATTGAAACGGTGAACGAGCTTTACCGTCAAAGTGGGGTGAATCTTCCCAAAACGAGGGTTCCAAATGCGGGAATGACAATTGAAGAATGGGGACAATCGCTGATCTTGCAACCACCTTCAGCCCGCTGGGCTCAGGGTTTTCCGCATTTGGGACAGTTTTCCAGCGCGTTTGTTTCAGGATGGATGATGTTGCCACAAGGAAGCCAGTCGCGACGGGTCCAGGAGGGATTTCCGCTTTCCGATCACGCAGATCACACAGAGCTTCTTTCCGCGATTACCGCTACCGGAGCGGAACGGATCATGGTGACACATGGTTATATTGACGAATTTGTCATTGAGCTGAAAAGTCTTGGCTTCGACGCTGTCCCGATGAAAACACCTCGCTGCCGTAAACCTCCCAGGGTGACCGAACAGTCGGCAGTAGCCTGACCGTAATTCAACGATGCTGTGCTATGACCATGTCGATTTTCAAGAACTCTCAAGTCCTGATTCTCATTCCAACGGGCAACCCTTCCGATTGTATCGATCATGCTGAAGATTAGATAACGCCGCATGGAAAATGGATTGAAGACCTCAGATTCTGATGACAGCTTGCCCCGGAAAACCGATCATCCCGACAGAAAACGGATTCGCCCCACGTCGCCGCTTGACAACGTCTGAAAACTCGACTAATGGTTCTGTCGCCTTGACTTCAGTAAGGGAAAAGCGGGAAGTTCACGGTGGTCAGATTCGTGACCGAAGTAATTCGTCCAAAAAATTGTGATCGACGAAATTATGTAGGTTGCCTTCGACGTTTTTGTATTTAAGATCTCACGTCCGTTTTCAATTTTTGAGTCCCGTAAGTACGAGTATTTGAGGTTTGCTCCGATGACCAGAGTCTTGCTCGAAGAAGAACATGCACTGGCCGCTTGGCTCCCTAACACGCCCGAGGGGCTCTTCTCAGGGTCTGCTACGGATGTTGTTGTTGCACCAAGTATGGCTGATGACGACGATGCCGCACCTGCCGACGACGAAGATGGCTTCGGCGACGACGATGAATTTGAAGATGATGATGATGAGCTCGATGAGTTGGATGATGAAGATGAACTCGACGACGAATTTGATGAATTCGACGACGAAGACGAGTTTGATGATGATGACGAATTCGATGATGACGATGACGACGATGATGAAGACGAAGACGAAGATGATGACGACGACGATTATTAAGCCTTTGTTTCGTCGAATTCTTGACTCGTCGAATTCTTGAATCGTCGAATTGAAGTTCAATGGTATCACGGATCGTAGCACCGGTCGGCATGGTTTGCTGACCGGTGTTCGCGTTCCTGAAGTCTTTGATAAATTGCTGATGATTCTGAGGTGGTCTGTACAACTTGCTGAAGAGGTCTCAATGCAGAATTTGTCGGTCCAAATTGAGGATGCGGTCAAATATGTCCGCCAGTTCTGGCAAGGGACCCCCAAAATCGGGTTGATTTTAGGGACGGGCTTAGGTGGTCTTGCAGAGCAAATTGACCAGCAGGCAAGTATTCCTTACGGTGACATTCCGCATTTCCCTGTGTCAACGGCGCCGTCTCATGCTGGACGCCTGGTTTGTGGACATCTTCGCGGAAAACCGATTGTCGCGATGGAAGGCCGGTTCCACTATTACGAGGGCTATGACCTGAAGCAGGTGACATTTCCCGTTCGAGTCATGCGGGCTTTGGGTGCCGAAGTTTTGCTTGTGACGAATGCGGCAGGTGGAATCAATCCGCAGTTGGATCTGGCGGATCTCGTGGTAATCGAAGATCACATTAATCTCCTTCCTGATAATCCGCTGCGTGGCGTGAACGATGATCAGTTGGGGCCAAGATGGCCGGACCTATGCGAACCCTATTCAAGGTCACTCATTCAGTTAGCAAGAACGACCGCGCTTACGGTTGGAATTCACCTTCACAAGGGTGTCTTTGTTGCGGTTTCCGGGCCGAACCTTGAAACTCGGGCCGAGTATCGAATGTTAAAGCAGATGGGAGCCGACGTCGTCGGGATGTCGACCGTTCCAGAAGTTCTCGTGGCAATACACGGCGGGATGAAGGTCCTGGGATTTTCGGTCGTCACCGACATTTGCCTTCCAGACCATCTTGAACCCGCAGAAGTCCCAAAGATTCTCGCCAATGCGGCGAAGGGTGGCGAAAAACTGGCGAAACTGATCCCACTTATCATTGAACAGATTTAGGCAGTGAAAGGTCCACTCAAATGACAGAATCATCTTCAACTGACTCGACAAACGGTTCCGGATTCCGGCCTCAATCGGAAACGGCGAGCGTCATCATTTTTGGTGCCTCAGGTGATCTCACCGCTCGAAAACTGATGCCCGCGTTGTTCGACCTTTGGAGTGATGGATATCTATCAGACGAGGCTCCAATCATCGGGGTTGCTCGTCGTGAAAAGTCCGACGAAAGCTTCCGCCAGGAGATTTTCGAGGCGATGAAGGGACAATTCCGCGATGGTCCCATTTCGCCAGAGCAGTGGGAACGCTTTTCCCGACGACTGTTTTATCGACAGTTGGACATTGCCATGCCCGATGGCTATTCGGACTTCAAGAACCAATTGGAATTGATTGAGGATCGGCAGGGGACAGGTCGCAACCGAATTGTCTATATGGCAACATCGCCGGACCTGTTTCTTCCGGCAATCGAGCACCTTGGCTTCGTGAACATGATCCCGGATCGTGATGATTCACAGTGGTTGCGAGTTGTCTTCGAGAAGCCGTTTGGCCACGATCTGCAATCGTCTCGAGAGTTGAGCGACAACCTTCGGCGACTATTGCGGGAAGAACAGATTTACCGCATTGACCACTATCTCGGAAAAGAAACTGTTCAGAATATTCTGCTGTTTCGTTTTGGAAATTCGATTTTCGAACCGTTATTGAATCGAAATCACGTTGATCATATTCAAATCACCGTGGCGGAATCACAGGGCCTCGAACGGGGACGTGGAGGCTATTATGATCACTCCGGTGCGATGCGCGACGTGTTACAGAACCACGTGCTTCAACTGCTTTGCTTGATCGCGATGGAACCACCAGCACTTTTCAACTCAAACGATCTGCATGAAGAAAAACTCAAGGTTCTGAAGACGCTCAGCGGCGGAAATCCAGGTGGGATTGAAAAGTGGGTCGTTTCCGGGCAATACGCTGCCGGCAATGTCGATGGAAAACCAGCGATTAGTTATGTCAGCGAAGAACGGATTCCTCAGGATTCAAGAACCGACACGTACGTCGCCATGAAGGTCAAAATCAATAACTGGCGGTGGGAGGGAGTGCCGTTTTATCTGCGAACCGGAAAGCGAATGCATTCACGCGTCTCTGAGATTGCAATTCAATTCAAATTGCCACCGTTAAACTTGTTCAACACGGTCGAATGCGACGGGAATATGTGTGAGCTGGTTGGTGCCAAGCCAAATAAATTGGTGTTTCGAATCCAGCCGAGCGAGTCGATCAAGCTTTCTTTTTCAACGAAGCGTCCTGGAATGCAGTATCAAATCCATCCGGTCACGATGGACTTCGACTACAAGACATTCACCCAGCCGCTTCCGGAAGCCTATGAACGACTGCTATTGGAAGTTCTTCGCGGTGATTCAACGCTATTTATGAGAAGTGATGAGCTCGACGCCGCCTGGCAGTTTGTCACTCCGATTCTCGACTTCTGGAGTCAATCAAAGACGGTCCCCGAACCTTATCCCAGCGGCAGTTGGGGTCCTGTTGCGGCCGACGATCTTTTGAGAAATGACGGTAGGAACTGGC
>CAIVEI010000135.1 GCA_903904835.1 uncultured Schlesneria sp.
CCTTCCTCGCACCGACTCATCCCGAGTACTTCGTTTGGGTCGTAAGAAAAGATGTCTCACACGAAGACACGAAGTCACGAAGAAGACAAAAGATCAAATTCTTCCCTTCGTGGCTTCGTGCCTTCGTGTGAGAAAAGAATTATCTTCGTTTGATCAGACCTGCGCAAAACAAAGGTGTCAGGAACCCGAATGCCGCATTCGGTTCCTGACACCTTTGTTTTCGCAAATTGTCACCCGGTCACGGTTGAAAATGATACGGTTGTAGTTTACAAAATGGAGCGTGACGAGAGATCAACGTTCTTAGTCGCCTGGAGATTTGCAGATGGCAATTAATCGTAAGCCTGTCGGCAGTACTCCGATCAGTATAAACCACGGTAAAGCAAGCTTCATTAAAGTGGTCCCGCGAGGTGGTGATTCATTTACGAATCACGGCAATCTCAAGGTTAAAAATGACAGAATCGATGATATCGACAATCCGGCAAAAATTCACTTTTCTGCATTTGTCGTACGATCAAAAACCGATCCTAACCAGATACTTGTCAAGTTGACGGCGGTAAGAACAAGGGGCCCCGATTTTACCGATGGAATGCTCTCGATCACTTTGGTGGATACAACGACAACGCCGAATATTGAGATTCCAGTCCTTGAGATGCCCGTGACATACATCGATGAACCTGCGGAACCGTAATGATCATTGAGGGTGCGCCTGCAATTCGATTTGGGTGAAATCGGATTGTTCGTTTTGGTGGTCGCGGATCAACTCGAGCAGCCTCGAAACGCGGAAACTAAATACCCTTGTCACGAAGGTGCAGTTTCGTGAACACTTTCCCATCGACGCGAACGTAGATTCGCTTGTCGCCTATGGTAATCATGTAAAACGGGACGTACGGAGACATTGATTCGCGGCACGGTCGCCAGACGAGCGTCGGATAGAGTGAGTGCGCCTCTTTCCGTACATGAATTTTCCCTTTTGGGTCCAGATCGATTGTCTTGCCGACGACTTCCTTCGTCGCGGCTTTCGAGTCGATATTTGGTTTGAAGAACGAATTGTCTCCGGTGCCGGTAACCCGCATCGACTGTAGATAGTCACCGAACCGGGCATCAATACGAACATAGGCTCGTACGCAACCTTTGCGGATCTGCATTGGTACGATGTAATAAAAAGTGTCACGACGATCGAGGCGTTGGACGAGCAGCGGTGTTCCGGGGCGAGTATCGATCAAACTCTCGCGCCACCCGTGGCGTTCGAGTAGACCGTATTCTTCCAGTCCGGCCAACGCCAGGCGGGATGCCTGAGTCGGCGTGACAATGCGTTCTCCAGGGAGACGTTTCTGGTGAACGGGAATGTTTGGCGGCGTTTTGCTAACTCTTTTCGGTACGGGTGTTGAGTCGCAGATGGCGACAATGTTCCCCGCCCAATGCCAGGATGAAACAGGCCCCAGGAAATCAGATTGCCATGTCGAGTAGGGGACATGGTCATCGATGGACACGCGAGGCGGTATAATGTCCTTCGGCAGCGCAGGATCATTGACGATGATGGAGACGATGGAATACGCGTTGTCGGTCGGCCCCGCAGGTGCGGCACTCACTTCGAAACCTCGTACAACAACCCAATGTTCCCCGAATTTCAAGAAGGCCACTGGCATGTTGTAGTTGAAGATCGTCCAGACAAGTCTTCGTGAGATTGCATCCCCACTTGGCAAGCCAACTACTGCAAATCTGTTAGTTAATGACGTTGGAAGATGATCATTCATTGTCCCCTGCAAACCATCTGGAGCGGCGTACCATTTCGTCCCGTCGAATGCGCTGCAATGGCAGTGATTGTTATAGAGATCAAGTTGGTCGGTTGGGCTGCTGCCCAGGAATTCGAGCACCATCTGTGCACAGGCGGGGCCGCATAGATAGTAATCGCTTTGTTGGTGGTACGGAAATCTCGGCAGGTCAAAGATAACATTTGTCATAATGTCGTCGATTCGAGGTTAGGCAGTTCGGACGAAAATGAAGATTCCAGTACTCTTATTCACTGGCAATTGTTGGCATCGACCTCTATGAATTTGATGCGAATTTGTGACAATAGAGTTGACACGCAAAAATACACACGCTATCACGAATAGCGTATCGTGCGTAAATATTCAACTAATTCTTGGAGGTTCTACGATGGCGAGACAAAATATGCCGATTGCGAAATCAGCAATCAATTCGCACGACGGCAAGATGAGTTATGTTGTTATACGCAACCCCGTGAATCCTTTTCCTCTTACTACTCTTACCGTCGAACCGAGCGTGGCGGATCTGAATAATCCGGCGTTGACATTCACTGCAACGCTTGTGAAGAATAATGCCAACCATGCCATTGTGAAATTGGTTGCAATCAACCCTCCTGGGGGTGCCGTAAACCCGATTGATGGAATTCTCAGTATTACCTTGGTGGATCTTGCTCCGGCGATACCCCTCGTATTGCCTGTAACCGAAGCTCCTGTCGACTATATTGATGACCCAGCGGGACCTTGAACGTAATTGCTTCGGGTCTTCGATTATTCCGTTCTATTAAAAATCGTCCAACTTGCGTTGGTATCGAGCGTCGTCCGGCGATTTTTCAAGTGCCGCCTTTCGTTCGATTTCGGCTTGTGCAAACAGCAATTTCGGGTCTTGGTCATTGAGTCTCATAGCGATTTGACCAAGACCTGCATAGGATTTGGCGAGCTCCCATTGTAGTTCCGGCAATTGTGGATATTTTGCAACTAAGCCGGCATGTAAAACTTTCGCCTTTTCAAAATCTTTGCGAGCTTCAAGTAATAAAGCATTGCGCGGATCGGCTTCTAGTTCATTCGCGCGTCCGAGACGAATTTCACCAAGGGAATTATGAGCCGCAGCGACGGACTCTTGATAAATAGGAATTAAAGGATACGTCTTTTCCAGGATTCCGAGATTTGTAATTGCGGAAATGACATTTTTTTCCGCACTTGAAGCGTAATTTGGTTTGCCTGTCTTGGCCCAGGTGAGGGACTGCTGAATTCGACACTCGGCATCCGAATGGAGAACGTCGGCGTCATTAACCATTCGCGACACTGTCTTTCGAAGTTCGACAAGCAATCCGATGGCGGCTTTATGGTCCTTCTCGGCACCCTCCAGATCGCCGCTTTCACGTTTCATCATCGCCCCGAAGTTGATTGCCGCAGCCAGTAAAACAGGATCGTACGGGCTACGGGCTTCGGGCGGTCCCTCCAGTATCCCGCGCAACAACTTCTCAGCTTCCTGAACGTTGGACGTCACTCCTGCTTTAAGATGATTTCCGAGTCGATAATCGATTGACCCGAGATTCAACCGTCCCAGAGCGATGGTTCGTTGCAATGACGGATTGTCGTCGCGTTGAGCTTGCTCTCTGGCAATCTCAAGGGATCTTTTCAGCTTTTCCTGTGCGTCAAGCAATTGGCCCTGCTTGATTCGCAGATTCGCATAATCTCGCAATGAGTCCGCAAGCCGAATGTTCTCATCCGGAAACTTCGCAACAAGCCCTTCACGGAGCGCGATCGATTCGTCATAAAAACCTTCTGCTTGTTTTGTGTCGTATGTAAATCGATGGAAATTGGCCGTGAACCGATAGATTTGGGATGCACGTTTCGCTAATTCGACGTCGTCCGGTTCTTGTTTCAGAAATGTTCGGCAGGCATTGGAGGCGGTCGTTAACAATTCGGCACGTCGATTATGTAATGCCGGCACCATAGCGAATTCTGGTTCAGACGTTTCGATTAATTTAATGATCTGAAAACTTTGATCCCGCGAGATATCATAATTCTTAACCGCAATCCGCCTCTGTTCTTCCGTTTTACGCTGTTCAGCCAGTACCAGGGCTGTGCTGATCCCCAGTCCAATCGCGCTGCACAACAGAAAAATGCCAGCGCTGATCACTGCGGACCGATGGCGCCTCGTCCAGCGACCACACCGTGACAGCCAGGTTTCCGGGTAGGCTAGAACCGGCTCGTCTGCCAACCAGTTCTCAATGTCTGATGCGAGTTCGAATGCGGTGGCGTAACGGTTCTTCGGTTCGAGTGCCATCGCCTTAAGGCAGATCGCGTTCAGCGGCGCTGGAATTTCGGGCTTCAATTGTTTCGGCGGCGGGAAATCGCCTCGACGGACTTTGGCGAGAATCACGTCGCGATCAAGATCTTGAAAAGGCTTTTCGCCAGTGAGTAGCGCGTACAGCGTGGAACCCAAACTGTAGATGTCGCATGCAGGGCCGACATTCGTCAGTCCCGCTGCCTGCTCGGGACTCATGAAAGCAGGCGTTCCCACAATCGTTCCCTCAAGCGTCGGGTCACTACCACTTCCCAGTGAGGGGCGCAATGTCCGTTCTTCTTGAAGATCAACAAACTGACGCACCGCTGCTTTTTCTACGGAATCGGTCTTCGCCAGCCCCCAGTCGACGACCAGAGTTTCGCCATATTTTCCAATCATGATGTTGCCGGGTTTGAGGTCTCGATGCAGGACCCCTCGACTGTGGGCGTATTCGATCGCATTACAGACATCGACAAATCGACCCAGCAATTGCCTTAACGCCAGTTCTCTCGCACCTGGATCGTTTCGGTTTGGATTGTCGGCTCGGTGAAACGCTTCAATTGCTTCCTTAAGGCTATCACCCCTGATGAACCGCATGGCGTAATAGGGTCGACCATCGGGACCACTCCCCAAAGCATACACGGGGACAATTCCGGGATGTTCCAGTCCTCCGGTAATTTCGGCTTCCAGCAAGAAACGATCACGACTGAATGGGTCGTCGGCGTGCCGCGCCTGAATCTCTTTTATTGCGACTTCCCGGTTCAGTTCCTGATCGAGCGCAACAGAGACTAACCCTAATCCCCCTTTTGCGTGCGGACGGAGAACGCGAAATCGCCCCAGTGATACGTTCCCTTTGAACGGCATCGTTGTCGCTTGTACGGCATCATGTGGTGTCGATTGCCCCACAAACCCCAGGCTGGCCTGCAGATCGGGATCGTTAAGCTTCTCGAGGTCAAACCGCACGGGCGAAACCGTGCTCAATGACGCCAGGCTTCTTTCCGCGTCACCACCATGTTTTTTGATGAACATGCCAACGAGTGATTCAAGAACTTGACGCTGGTCAAGCGACATCGCTCGCTGGCTTTCCAGGATTTCAGCCAATTTCCGTGACTTGTCATGCACCCAAGAGTCGAAAGCTGCAATGAACTGTTCGCGAGTGACGAAATTGTTCTGGAGTGCAAGAATACCGAAAAGCAGTTGTTCATTTGCCAGGAACTTTCCCGGCTCGCCCCCCGGCCCTTGTGGTTGTGACATGATCCGTCAACTCCCTGTCATTAACGCAAATCTGAGCAAAAAAAGTCAGACAACTGTGTCAAGCATCAAAAAGAATCGGCGATCGGTCCAAATCGTTCATTATTTGAGCACGCTGCGCGGACTAACGCAATCAAACCGAGAATCCACGATCCTGGGGCGTGGTCAGACGCGAATCATCTCAACGACGTAATCGGCGGCGTTCAGAAGTTCGGGACTGTTGTCGGCGAGGACTAGCGTGTGACCGTTTGCGATCAGTTCTTGGAAACATGAAATCAGTTTGGCAACATCGCTGGCGTGCAGGCCGGTGGTTGGTTCGTCACAGATGATCAGGCTGGGGCCTCGGCTGGGCATGGCTAAGCGGGCGGCGAGTTTTAAACGCTGGGCTTCACCTCCAGACAAGGTTTCTGACGGCTGGCCGAGAACAAGATAGTCGAGACCAATCTGTTTCAGTAGTTGAAATCGATACTGCACTCGGGGCTGGCTGCGGAAGAACGTGGCGGCGTCTGAGACACTCATTGACAGCACGTCCGCGATCGAACGGCCGCGATACTTGATGTCGAGCAGTTCTGGTCGATAACGCGTGCCGTTGCATTCAGGACAGACCAGCGTCACGTCAGGCAGAAATTGCATGGCGTGTTTTAATAAGCCGGTACCCAGGCAACTGCGACACCGACCACCACTGGCGGAATTGAAACTGAAATGTTGAGCCGTGAAGCCTCGTTGCTTGGCGTCGGCTGTTGATGCGAACGTCTGCCGAATTTCGTTGAAGACTTCCAGCCACGTGGCGGGATTACTGCGCGATGACTTTGTCAGTGGGGATTGATCGACCAGAACGGCATCGACCAGTTCTTTGCCGACTGATAACTCGCATGTTCCTGCCGAATCGATCGCAGATGGCAGACCGAGCTGTTTGCTGATGGCGGGGTACAGCACCTGAGTCACCAGCGATGTTTTTCCACTTCCACTCGGCCCAGTAACGACGCACAACTTTCCCAAGGGAAATTCGACGGCGAAGTCGTGCAGGTTGTGGTGATCGACTTTGGATAAACGGATTTTTGCCGTTTTCGATGTCAGCTTTCTCTGAGCGGTCCTGTTTCCTGCTGACGATACCGCCGGAGCAAGTGCGACCGGTGGTCCCTGATAGACGATCGTACCACCCGCCGGTCCCGCTCCTGGACCAAGTTCAACGACATAATCGGCGGACGCGACGACGGTCGGCGAATGATCAACCGCAATCACACTGTTTCGCAGTTCCTGCACTCGTCGTAAGGCTGCGATCACGCGCGGCAATTCGGTTGTTTCGAGACCCGCCGAGGGTTCGTCGACGACAACCAATGTACCGGTGGTTCGCGATCCAATCACCGCAGCCAGCATCAAACGACGTGCTTCTCCGCCTGATAACGTATCGGCTGAGCGGTTCAAAGTCAGGTAGTCGAGACCCAATTCGGTGACCGCATTCAATCGCTGTTCGATATCGTTACGGATCAGCCCGGTTCGTTGAAGTTCGACAGGACTCAGCGACTTCGTCAGCCCTTCGAGAAATGAAATCACTTCCCCAGCGGTCAGGCGAAACAGGTCGGCAATCGATTTGTTCGCAACTTTGACCGCGCGAGCTTCATCGCGGAACCGAGTCCCCTCGCAGACGAGACAGATTGAAGTCTCTGAAGCTGTGCTGGCGCTTCGACCGGTCCCTTTACATGTCAGGCAGGCACCCGACGAAAAGTGGCTGAACAGTCTTGGCTCAACGGGTAAGAAGTTTTGGCCGCAGCCAGTGCAGGTCAGATCCCGGCGAAATATCACAGAATTCCACAGTCGGCCGTCGATCGATTGGGTATTTGCTTCGGCTGCAGAAGTGCCAGCGTCAATCAAGAGAGTGCACTGCCCTTCTCCTTCGCGAAACGCTGCTTCAGCACTCTCAAACAGTCGTTCTGCCGAGACTTTTCCGGCGACGATGCGATCGATGATGACCAGCACGTCACCGGACTTTGGCCAGGGGGTGGCGGGATTTGTACTCAGGTCATGAGTCACTCCGTCCCAGATCGCTCGCGAGAACCCTCGTGCCAGCCATATTTTCGCCGGATCTTTTTCTTTGCGAGCGGCGACTTTGAAACCAATCTGACACCGTGATCCTGCGGCCATCGCGTTGATCGACTGCACGACGTCAGCGGCAGATTGCGATCGGACTTCCTGCTGGCATGTCGGGCAAATAATTTTGCCCAGGCGGGAAAACAATAGCCGCAGTCCGTCGAGTACGTCAGCCAGGGTGCCTGCCGTGGATCGACCGCTCTGACGCTGCCGCCGAGTTCGGTCGCTACGGATCGCAATCGCGGGGGGAACATGCGCGATTCGGTCGGCGTCGGGACGGTCGATCCGTTCGAGATGTTGCCGGGCCGAAATCGAAAAACTTTCGATGTATCGACGTTGACCTTCGGCGTAAAGCGTATCAAACGCCAGGCTGCTTTTTCCGGAACCGCTGACACCCGAAAGAACGACAAGCTGACCCAGCGGGATATCGAGATCAATATTCTTCAGGTTGTGAACTCGGACTCCGCGCAGTTCCATCCGGCGAGAGACCAGTTCGGCGGGTCGAGACATAGTGTCAGTCATAAGAGGGGGTCGGGTGTTCGAATTACAAGATTGGCTATTGTGACAGCATCATGATGGAAAATCGCTGGTTGGCAAATTTTGAAATTTGAACGCCCGACCCCAGAACAGCAGACTATCGATTTTGTCACACTCCATAATCATATCTGTGCCACTGCTTAGGAGTCATCGGAGTAGCAGTGTCTTTTCATTCTGAGGGCAGAAGAGCACTGTTTGACGGAAAACCGTCAAACAGTGGCACAAATTGAAATTCGGATTGGAAACATAGCTGCGGTTGGAGGCTGCTGCGACGTTGAATCCTTGTGAATTTATTGGAGATTTGAAAAGAGTGGGTCGGTATGGGACTTACGGGACGATATGACGAAGATCGTCCGGTTTTTGTCCCATAAGTCCTATATGTCCCATGAAAGACCGGCCCCGCCAGCGAAAAACCGCGCCCGGGTTTTCAACCAGAAAACCAAACCCCCGCTACGGCGGTGGTTAATGGGCCATTGCCCTGGTCCTGCCCGGCACAACCGGTCGATGCGCGTCGGACGACGAGTTCTGGACTGGGAAATCATTCGCGCGTCGACCGTTCTTGTAGATTACCGCAATTCGCGCGTCTCGTCCGACGCTAGCAGCGTCCGCCACGGAAGCGATTCGGAGTACCGAACGACTACGGCGACTATGACGACCGGGTCTTTGACCTTTGGACCGGGTGTTGGTACTACGTAAGGGCGCACGCGGAGATCCCAACCCAGGAAATGCTCATGCATCATCTTTACCTGACTCGTCTCAACTATCTGGCGGTTGCTGCTGCTGCCCTGACCGCCTTTTTTATTGGAGCGGTCTGGTACACCGTTTTGTTTGGCAAAATATGGGCCGTGAAGCACGGATATACGTCCGAGCAACTTGAGCAAATGAAGAGCATGCGGTCGATGCCGGTCTTTTTTGTCGAGCTGATTTTTTGCTACTTGATCGCAGCCATGGGGATCGACATTCTGCTGGTCGATTTCTCGAATGTTGAAATGGTCACCGGAATCCATGTCGGCCTGATCTGCTGGTCGATCGTGGCGGCGTTTCGGATGACGGCACATCTTTCGAGTCCCAAGCTGATCGGGGCGTTTCTGATTGATGCCGGATTCGACCTGATTGCACTGCCGGTGATGGGAGCGATCCTCGCATACTGGCGGTAAAACAACGCCGTGAAGCATTTGTCGTCGGGAAAACAAGGATTTCGCGTCTTGATTGCCGTCCTGGAAGGACATCAGCGATTAGCCGGTCGCTGAGCGTCAGCGACGCCACCGGTACGGATGTTGTGGAATCTAATCGATCTCAGCGGGATCGCACTCTACTCGGCAACGACATTATCGAAACAACACCAAAACGACGGATGAGCCTGGAATCCCTTCAGGATTCGAAAATTGTCGACGCGATCGATTTCGGTGGCGTCGCTTTCGCTCAGCCACCGTCTAATCGCTGTCATGCCTCCGGCACAAGGAGAAACGGGCATTATGCGATCAACTGGTCCCCCGACGAAAACTCGTTAACGGCGTTGCGCCAAGGGGTGAAAGACCTTCTTACAATGATTGTCTTTTTCCACATATTTGTCGTGTCTGTTGATCATCTGTCGTCCCTGGCGGGACTCGACTGATCGACCGGCCATTCACCCACCCTTGAAAGGGTGGGCTATTATCGGGCGTCCCAAGGGGACGAAGAACTCCACCCGTATCCGTTAAAGATAGCGACCGTTTGTTTGCATGAGAATTAATTCGAAACGCCGCTTTCTCGAAGAAAAATCCTGGCGTTGCCTGAAAGGGGAAAGGAAACCGCCGCGTGAAAAAACAGACTCGAAATCAGTGACAATGATGCTTCGCCTACCACTTCGTATGCGAGTCGTGCGCTGTGCGAGCGTCTCCTCAAAGGAGCAAATCCATTCGATAAAAAAAACAATTTTTTGAGAATTCGTGCAGCTATGACTTTGTTGTCGACTTGATCACAACGGTGACGCGATTTTCCCTCACACGCGTTCGAATCGGACTTTATTACATAGATTGTTTTTCATTATTTCGAACACCACAACGATGCTAGTCTCAGAAATCGACGGACCCGTTGCAGATTCGCCTTTCGAGGTTCGACGAACGTTTCGACGCTATCCGAATTCAGTCGACTTTTCATTAAACAACTCCATTTTCTCGTGATCGCGCCATCCAGATTCTTGTTTAATTAAGCAGCATCAATAGGCGTTGTGAGTTGGTTGCAAACTATTTTAACACCTAGTAGTGTCTTGCCGCTTATATCCGGCAATTGCGCGGATCGGTCAAGCTCCGCTTCATTTCGTGAATAGTTTTTCGGCCTGTTTGTCTACAACAGGACTGCGGCACTCGGTTCGTTTGCGGGCCGGCAGAACATTCTTCGACCGTTGACATCCAACAACATTTTGGGTTCCCAGAAATGCTGATTCGATCCTGGATTCGGAATTTTCGACAGTCGTTAAATATTCAGTTGTGGGCGGCACGGGCGAAACACAAGGGAGCGGTTCAGTCACGGTACAAATCCCGTCGGCAGCGATCACGACAGTTGATCGAGCCGCTTGAGTCCCGGATGCTGTTAACCGGACCAGTCAGTGGGTTCACTGCGGCAGCGACTGGCATTGATCTGGGAGGCTTGCGATTTCAAAGCAGCACCGGGTTTGCAGAAAATAATGGACATGATACGACAACGTCCCCCGTTCAAGTCGGCTACACACCCTCATCAGGCTCATTCATTCCCTTAATGCAGCTGACAGGTCAGGTCGACATCGACACAAATGCACTTTCTTTTTCCGCAACGGGAGCCGTAAGCACGACCATCAGCGGGACATCAATCAATCTGCTGAGTGGCGGCATTTCAACGAGCATCTCGTCAATTATTGGAGCGGGTCTCCCCGGACTGTCTGGTTCCAGTCTTACGGTGGCGGGAACCAATTTCACGCTGAATTCTATCGCGTTAAGCAATACGAACAACTCGCCAGAAATCCAGCTTCAAGGAGCGGTTTCGCTGCTGGGGATGACACTGGGCGTTAACGGCGCTAACCATGTGAATATCAGTTCTTCGGGCGTAGACCTGACGGGGCTTGATGCCACTGTCAAAGACGGGTCACTTCATCTGGGATCATTGACCTTTACGACCAGCGGGCTGCATGTTGCCTATACTGATGCGACAAGTACCATCAATTTGACCGGTACCAGCAGCGTGGCAGTGACCGGGATGGGAACACTCAGCGTCGGTTTAGGAAGCGGATCGACTCAGGGGCTTGTCGTTCAGCATGGCGCTGTTTCGAGCTTCGACGCCACCCTCAATGGCGGATTCACGGTCGGCGGAGTCTCATTTAATTCCGCAGGAGATCATCTCACCTACACTTCAGCGACGGATACCTGGGGATTGACCGGCACGTCGACCGTCACGTTCGCGGGCGTGGACTCGCTGAACATGACGTTCGGCGATGGGACCACGCCGGGTCTGACGATCGCCAACGGGAACCTGGAAAACCTGGATCTGACGGTCGGTTCGACCTTTCATGTCGGTGGCGTGACGATTACCGCCGACAGCCTGGAATTCAAGTATCAGAACACCAGCCAGACGCTCAGTGGCAGCGGCACTTATACGGGAACGTACAACGCCAACCAGTACGTATTTGGCATGTTCGGCACGGCCTCGATCGCGTTTGCCGGAATCGACTCACTCAGCGTGACATTCGGTCACGGTACGACGCCGGGACTGATCATTTCCAACGGGAATCTGGAAAGTCTGGACGCGACCGTCAACGCGTCATTCAAGGTCGCTGCCGTTGTTGTTCAGGCGAACGACCTGGAATTCAAGTACACCAACACCAGCCAGACGCTGAACGGCGGCGGCACCTATACGGGAACCTACAATGTCAACAAGTATATCTTTGCCATGTACGGCACGGCCTCCATCACGTTTGCCGGAATCGACTCACTCAGCGTGACGTTAGGGCACGGTGCGACGCCGGGCCTGGTCATTTCCAACGGGAATCTGGAAAGTCTGGACGTGACCGTCAACTCGTCATTCAAGGTGGCCTCCGTGGTTGTTCAGGCGAACGATCTGGAATTCAAGTACACCAACACCAGCCAGACACTGACCAGCGGCGGCACCTATACGGGTACGTACAATGTCAACAAGTACATCTTTGCGATGTACGGCACAGCCTCCATCACGTTTGCCGGGATCGATTCACTCAGCGTGACATTCGGCCACGGTGCAACCCCGGGTCTGATCATTTCCAACGGGAACC
>CAIVEI010000136.1 GCA_903904835.1 uncultured Schlesneria sp.
GTCGTCGATGTCCGGCTTGTAGTAATGCACAAGCTTGAAACGATCCGTGATCACGCCGTAGTGCGGGTGAACTCGGTGCGGTACAGGGAATTCGTAATAGTGGTAATAGAGGCTCGTTCGCCAGTCGGCCGGCGTTTCACCTTTACAAAGTGAAACAAGGCTGCGGCCCTGCATGTCGGCTGGCGCTTTGATGTTCGCAATCTCCAGGAAAGTCTGGGCGAAGTCGATTAACGACACGATGCGACCGTTCACGCTGCCAGGTTTGACGACCTGGGGCCAACGGATCATCAGGGGTGAACGTACCGATTCTTCAAAGATCCAGCGTTTGTCGAACCAGCCATGCTCACCGAGAAAGAAACCTTGATCGGATGAACAAACGACAACCGTGTTTTCGGCGAGACCCTCTTTGTCCAGGAAATCAAGCAGCCGTCCAACACTTTCGTCGACCGCTTTTACGCAACCGAGATAATCGTGCATATAGCGGTTGTAGCGCCAGCGGACGAGATCCGATCCGGTCGGTTTTGTCTCGCGAAACGCCGCGTTTCGCGGTTCGTAATAGGCATTCCAAGCTTTGAGCTGTTCTTCGGTCATGTTGGGTGGAGGAACAAACTTGGCATCCTGATCCGTGAACGTCCGATCGAGTCCCATATCATGATCGCTAATCGCCTTGCTTCGTCCGGCGTAGTCGTCGAACAACGTTGGTGGCTCGGGATATTGTCGGTCGTTGTCCCAGCCTAAATGTCGTACTGCCGGTGCCCATTCGCGGTGAGGTGCTTTGTGTTGACTCATCAGCACAAACGGTTTTGACTTGTCGCGGTTTTTCAACCATTCGATCGACAGGTCCGTAATGATGTCAGTCGTGTAACCGGAATGTTTAACCTGCTGACCATTCCTGATCATTGGTGGGTTGTAGTAGATCCCTTGTCCCGGCAGGATATGCCAGTGATCAAACCCAGTTGGTTCGCTGACCAGATGCCACTTTCCAATAATGGCGGTCGAATATCCAGACGCCTGCATCAGCTTGGGAAATGTCTGCTGCGTGCTGTCGAACTTGCTGTTTGTGTTGTTGTAGAAACCGTTTCTGTGCGAATATTTGCCGGTGAGAATTGATGCACGGCTTGGTCCGCAGATTGAGTTCGTCACGAGACAGCGATCAAACCTGATCCCTTCGCGGGCGATCCGATCCATATTCGGCGTGTCCAGCAAATGGCGGTCGTCCCCATAAGTACTGATCGCCTGGCATGTGAGATCGTCCGAAAAGAGGAACAAAATGTTCGGCCGATTCGGTTCCGCTGCCCGAAGTGACGATATCGAAGTGGTCACGACTATTAAGAATATTGCCAAACGGGCCAACTGATGTATTAACATGATGAAGTTCCACGCTGATTCAGCTTGACGGTCAAGAAGTCGATAAACGGAAAGGACAGGTTCGGTGTTTACCAAACCTGTCCCTTTTTTACATTCGTGAGTGTCCCGATTCCACCGAGAGACACTTTTTATGGTGACTCTCGGTGATGGATGTATCAGGTCTTTTCTCGCTTGGCATTCCAATCACGGTTTGTTGTGTTGCCGTCACGAGTCATTTCGATGGTCCCCTTGATCGCGTCGCCATCAAGTTTACCCTTGTACTTCGTCGTATTCTTCTGCCCGTTTCGTTCACGAGTGACCGAGAAGGCGACTTCGCCGTCTTTGAAGGTAGCATCGTCGATTTTCGTTTCCTGATTATCCCGACCAAGCATTGCCCCCGTCAGCTTGTCGCCATCCAGCTTCAGCTTCAGAGTGACGTCACGGGTCTGATCGTTGAATGTGATCGACCATTTCCAGGTTCCGGTCGGATCTGGTTTGTCAGCGGCGTAGGCGAAACCCGCCATTCCGATGAGCGCAACACCAAATGCCAAGAATTCACGTCGTTTCATCGCAGTTCTCCAATTCCAAAAGACACGGACGATCGAACACGCTGATCGCACATTTCAGAATGTGCCGCCGAAGGGAACGATTGTACCCGCGTCTTCAGATCAGTCACAACGAGCCTGAAACCATTGCAGGCGAATTCAGGTGCCATTAAGGCGAGTCCGTTGTCAAACTTCGTTAGCAGGGTTCGATGCCACTGCATCGAAGTCTTCGTAGACTCAATGTCTTCTCCTGAAAATCAACGAGCACTGCTTGACCGACGACGATCAAGCAGTGGCACTTGAAATGAGAAGATTAATTAAGATTCGAACGTCCGTTGGATTTCATTTTAGGCTCGAAGAGCTTCGCGGTAATTCCGTAGATCGCTAAACTGCTGGCATGTTTACCCGAACCCGTTATTCATTGATATTGTTGTTTGTCGCCGTGGCGATGACGTTCCTGTTTTGGTGGCCGCTTTACGGCGGTGCCGGGTTCATTGGTGGTGATCTTTATCCTTACTTCTTTCCACAGAAAGCCTTTCTTGCAGACGCATTAAAAGCAGGTGAATTTCCCCTCTGGAACGATCTGTCGGGGTTCGGGTATCCCGTCCTGGGGGAAAGTCAGACGGGGGCTGCTTATCCGTTTCACCTGCTGTTCTATTGGTTATTCAATCTGAATACGGCATACAACATCGAGCATTTGCTGCACTACGTGATTTGTTTCGTCGCCACATCACTGTTTGCAAAACGGTTAGGGCTGACCGATACAGGTGCGTGGTTCGCAGCACTGGTTTTTACTTATGGCTGGTTTCCTCCCCGAGCTTGCCTCGAATGGGCCATTCTGACTGGAGCATGGCTCCCGGTGGCACTCTGGTGCGTCGAATCATTTTTGCAAACCCGATGGTGGAGGTACGCCATTGGATTGAGTTTCACGCTCGGCATGCAATTGCTCGCAGGACATTATCATCTGGCATTTATCACGCAATTGCTCGTTGCGACCTATGGATGCTGGCGGCTATGGATCGAACAACGCCAGAAACAGGATGAGATCTGTCCGACCAATGGCCATTGCGGAAGACGAGCGGCCCTGGGTCTGGTCCTGGCTGGTATTGCAGGAATCTGCCTGGCGGGAATCCAATTGCTTCCAACATGGGAATTGAAACAGCGCAGCAGCCGAGTCGTTACCAGTGAAGAATATGACCCTGCGTACGGACATATGCCACCGTTTTACGCCACGCAACTGTTTACACCTTGGCAATGGTACAGTCCTCTGTCAATCGATGAAGACAACATCGTACGCGACATCTCCGAACTCGTCGCGCCGTGGCACTGGTTTGGTCCGAATCATGATCTCGACCAGGCGATCCGTGCCAGTCGACTTGGTGCACTTAACGCGGGTACTAATAAAGTTGAGGCACATGTCTATTGCGGGATGGTTCCCATGGCGTTGGCTGGTTTTGCTGTGATCGCTTGGTTGCGCGGATCTATTCAGAGGCCGAAGCTCCCGCTGCGCCGCGAAGCAAGTACACGCATTGACATCACGGCTCGGCAGGAGCCTCACCCTGACGAATTGATGATCAATGCCACGACAGGATACTGGCTGGTTGCTGGTCTGCTGGGATTGGTATACGCCACGGGTTGGTTGCTACCGATTGGATTATCGCTGCCCGGCTTCAGCTTTTTTCGCGGACCAGGCCGTTATGGAATCTTGACAACATTGGCAATTGCCTTGCTTGCAGGCCAGATGCTCAGTCAATTCAGTCTGCGTAACTCGTCGTGGTTCTCACGAAGATTGGTGTTGGTATTGGCTTTCATTTCCACCTGCGGTGACCTGTGGCTGGTCAGTCGGATGGTCACGTATACCTATATTGTATCGACGCCGGCGATCGCGTATCGCGACTTAAGTGAAGTCCGTAAACTCATGCTTGCGGAACCCGGATTATCGCGAATACTGGCACCGGGCCCTAATGTCGGCAACCTGCTGGGTGTCTCTTGTGTCCCCTGGTATCTCGGTATCGCTCCGGCGGAATACGTCGACCCCGCTCTGGCAATGCCGCCAAGGGAGAAGCCGCTTTCCAACGGAAAGCCGACTCCTTGCTCGCCGGAATTGCTCGAATGGTTGAGCCGATCCGGTGTGACACACGTTTTGAACTTTGAGCCGCTGGAAGAAACGTCATGGCAGGCCGATCTCGTCTGGAAAGGGGTTGATCCACTGCTCAACCGAGTTTGGGGTCGTGCCGAACCAATCCACCTTTATCGATTTCGATCGAATTCAACCGTTGGAGGCTCTCACTCATTCCCGGGTCGAGCATACGTCGGGGATGAATCAATTCCGATTGCCGCTGAGATCGAGAGGCGTTTAGGCAGTGGATCTCGTCGCGTGGTTGTCGAGGGAAATCATGTGCGCGGACAATCATTAGTCTTGACGGAACTAGCCTATCCTGGATGGAGCGTTACTCGCGACGGAGTTCCTGTGGAAACAAAACAGCAAGGGCTTTTTCGCGTGGTCGATTGCCCGGAAGAAGGTGGCAAGTTCTTGTGGACTTACCGGCCACGAAGCTTTCTCTATGGTGCGATCACCAGTTCGGTGACATTATTGATGCTGGCTGCCCTCGCTCATTTGAAATTCTGGCATCCCAAAGTTGTTGATCGACTGCTGCGACGTCGCAACAAAGTCTGATGGAGTATCCCGACATGACGCTGACTGAAATGAAACGGCTCGTGGTATCTCGGCCATTTCCTCGGACCATATTCCCTGTTCGAGCGATGAAGCTGGTCTGTGGCTTATTGATATTGGTGGGATGCAGTCAATCGCTCTGCGCCACCGACTATTTCCTCACAATCGGTGGAGGGTACAACCCCGAGGGGAATCAAGCGTCGCTCGAAGCCAACGTGATCTTCTTTCAGCAGGTTCTCGATGAGAAACATCGTGGACTGCGGATGCACGATATCTTTTTCGCCGATGGACATGATACGGCATCCGACCTGCAGGTACTTTCGCCCAACTCATCAGGCCAGGCTAACGGTGCCTTCGATTTGCTTGCATCGCTTCATCGTGGAAGCAATCAGGAAACGGTCGAGTACAGAAATCACCGTGTTCCCAGGATTTCAGGCGCGATCGATCCAGCACTCGTCCGCTCAAGTCTTCAAAAGATTGTCAAAGGGGCTGTGCGCAAGGACCGGTTGATTATTTATGTGACGGCACACGGAAGTCCGGGTTCTGAATCTGACCCGTACAACACGACGATCGACTGCTGGAACGGTAAAAAGATCACGGCCCGAGAATTCGTTCGATGGCTGGAAGAATTACCTCCAGAAGTTCCCGTGGTGATGGTCATGGCACAGTGCTATTGCGGTGGCTTTGCTCGTACGATTTTCAATGAAATGGATTCTTCGAAAGGGCTATCAACACACCTTCGCGCCGGATTCTTTGCCCAGCAACACTATCTTCCTGCAGCCGGATGTCGACCTGATATCAAGCACGACGAAGAATTCAGTAGTTACTTCTGGGGTGCGATGGCCGGTCGCAGTCGTAACGGAGTTCCCATCGCAACCTGTGATATTAATGGTGACGGCGAAGTCTCGTTCGCCGAAGCTTACGCCTATGCTGTCATCGTGGGTGACACGATCGATATTCCATTACGAACGTCCGATGTTTACTTGCGAACATATAGCCGCCTGCCTGATGATGATCAGGATGGTTCACAAAAAGGGGCTGACGGGAAATCGGACGCGGCAGCCGAGACTGAATCGGCGGTAGCCGCCAAAAAATCTCCACTGAACCTCGCGTCTGTGAAAGGTTCACTCCAAAGTATTGTCGATCAGGCACCGCCGGTCTCGCGACGCATTGTTACAGAACTCAGCAAACTTCTCGGCTTCGAGTTCAAGGACGATGTCAGGACTGTTTACAAGGCATATGAAAAGCATCTTGATTCCGTACCTCAAGCGCCACGCCGAGGAGGTCGAGGTCGAGCGGGGTCAGGTCGTCGAAATCTCTTGCGGGAAATTACCGAGAAATGGCCCGAACTGGGCGATGATCAGCATTGGGAAGAGTCTCTGTTATTGAAGCCCGAAAATCAGGGAAAACTGCTGGCAGAAATCAAAGAACTGCCAAGTTGGAAAAGTTATGACGAGCGTCGTACTCAGGCCGAAGAGTCGGCCAGAAAAGCAGAGCAACATGAACTGCGCGACGTAAAATTTCGCCGATTGATCAAGGGGTTGGAGATCATCATTCTTGAGAAAAATCTCCCATTGGTCGCCACTCCAGAAATCGTGCAAAAATACCGACAGTTAATAAACCTGGAAGAATCTTCGTTCCGAACGCGGTCAGTTGGCAATTAATTTCTGTCTCATTCACTCGATGGGTGGCAATGACACATCAATCACTGCGCCCCCTTGAGGGCTGTTCGATGCCGTGATGATCCCGCCGTGTGCTTCGACGATCCGTCGGCAGATCGACATTCCCAGACCAGTCCCGGTTTCTTTTGTGCTCGAGAAGGGTTCGAACAGTCGATCAATAATCTCCGTGGCAAACCCCTCGCCGGAATCGTGGATCGAAAGCAGCGTCCACGCCTTGCCCGAAACCGTTTCAGACTTGTTTTGCCCATGAGGGGATCGTGTGCGGGAAATTGTCACGTCGATTCGACCTCCATCCGGCATCGCATCGAGTGCGTTCAACAGCAGGTTTAAGACGACCTGTCGCAGTTGAGCCGGATCGGCTTCAACCATCACCGGTTCATCCGGAAAGTCATCAAGAATCTGAACCCGCTGGCGATCGGCACGACCAGAAACAAGTTCGACAGTTTGTTCAACGACCAGTCGAATATCCAGCGGCGATTTTTCAAGAGTTGGTGGTCGAGCAAAATCGAGAAAGTCTTGAATCGAATGCTCAAGTCGTGTGATTTCTTCTTCGACAACCAGAAGCTGCTCACCATTCAATCCCACCCCATCATCGCGATCGATCGCCCCCTGGACTAACATTTTCATCGGCATGAGCGGATTTCTAAGCTCATGAGCTAATCCGGCGGCTAGTTGTCCGATGGCTGCAAGCTGTTCACTGTGCAGTACCTCCAACTCCCGTTGCTGTAAGCGTTCTACGATCGTAGTAATATGGCTTTCCACTTCCTGCAGACCTGCTTCGAGTTCTCGAAACCCACCACTTCGAGAAATCTTGACCGGGCCAACGATGTCCGACATTCGTCCCGCTGCGCCGCGTACGCTGACGTCTAACTGAACGATCGATTGGCTGACGCCTCGGGCAATTAACAGACCGGCAATCAGCCCTGCCGCTCCTCCGGTAATTCCCAACAGCAGAAAACCCTGACGTGATTGTTCTGCAGTGTGACGATTGGCCTCGTTCGTCGTGTCAACCACATTGCGATTCATCGCCAGAAAATGGTCTGCCGGTTTGACGACGTCGCTAATATCTGCCAGCAGTCGATCGATCGCCGCTTCTGACTCGATCTTTGGTTCCGGTGCATTCGCCACGAATTCCTGGAAATGGTCAGTGAAATCCCCCCAGGCATGCCGAATAACCTGCATCGCCTGACGCTCAGGATCTGTGAGGGAATGAGTTTCAGCATAAGTCATATACGAAACGGCCTTTTCCCTGATCTGTTGGACTTCATCTAGATGTCGTGTGTCTCGGCTGCGTCCGTATTGCTGAAGCTGATGCCGAATTTCACGCATGGCAATATAAAGATCTTGAGCGGCCAGAATTCCATGCACCTCATGGGCAATTAATTCAGAACTTCGGAGATGCTGAGACTGAACGCTCCACGCCGCCATGACTCCGAGCGCAAGCAGCAGTCCGCTGATCGCAATCGTTGGAGCGGCAATCTTGAATATGAAGTGACGGTTGATCCGAAGCTGACCGTTCATAAGAAAAAGAACTGAAAAAGTTGTTGAACGAAATCTCGATTGAGGATTGAACGTGAAGCATAGCCACAGCGACGGATGAGGCACAGTACGATGGACCTCAAAAACTGAACCAGGAAATAAGATAGAATTTCAGTGGTTCAGTTTTGGAGGGGAAGATGCCAGGCCAGCGTAAGATTCGGAGTGGGAGTTCTAAAGCGAAGGTTGCGATCGCAGCGTTGCGTGAGCAAGAGACCTTGGCGCAGTTGTCGAGCCGATTCACGGTTCATTCGACTCAAATTAACGTTTGGAAGCGTCAGCTTTTGGACGGCGCAGTGAGCTTGTTTGGTGCAGTTGGTCGTCCTCGTTAGGAAGCGAAGGGAGAAGCGGACGAGGTTTCAGTGGACGAGTTATACGAATAGATTGGCAGGCTGAAGATGGAACCGGAGTGGCTCAAAAAAAGTGGGAGGGACTGACTGATCGAGGAGAAGCGATTGAAATGATGCGGTCATTAATTGACGCGGACTCATCGCAACTGAGCATTCGTCGGCAAGGCGAATTATTGGGACTGAGTCGTTCGAGTCTTTACTACGAAGCTGCAACAGAAACGGAGGCCAACCTTTGTTTGATGCAACTTTTGGACGAGCAATACTTGGCAACACCGTTTTTTAGAAGTCGGCGGATGACGTTGTGGCTGGGCTGATTTTACCTGCCCTTCACAGGGCAGAATACTTCCCCAAGCCTGAAACGAATTCCATCGCTTCCGCGCCACAGACCCGAAACCTTTGGCCTAACCCCAGGTCTTACTAATCCGCGCTCGATTCATAAGACCAGGACGAGGCTCCTGGCGAGCCGCGATATAGGTAAACACATCGACCTGGCGGTTCGGGGGGAGCCTCATCCAAAGGTTGGGCTCGAGACCTGTCGCGTCTTGCGATTCAGCACATCAGACGTCCAAGTCCTTCACATCGAGAGCATGCTTCTCGATGAATTCACGACGCGGCTCAACAGCGTCACCCATGAGAACCCGGAACATTTCGTCCGCCGCCGCAGCGTCAACCATTGTCACCTTAAGCAATGTCCGAGCTGCGGGGTCCATGGTGGTATCCCACAGTTCTTCGGCGTCCATTTCACCCAGTCCCTTAAAGCGTGTTACCTTCATTCCTCGTTCACCTAGGTCTCGAAGCTGCGGCAGCAGTTCGCGAAGGCTGGTCATCCGGACTGTGTGGTCATCTTGCAGGATTCGGAACGGATAGAAAGTTTCCCCGTCTTTCGCGCCTGGCGGATAAAGGTCAGGCAACTTGATCCCATAGCCTTTCAGTTCGCGCAAGGCATCGTTGATTGTCCGCATTTCATGCAAATCAATGATTTGAAGCAAGCCTTCTTTCGGTGACCCAGGAACGGCGGGCGCTCCTGCCGGTTGCCCATTTTTCAGAGGTGCTGGCGTTCCGTTCGCTTCCCCGGCAATCTCAAGCTCCTGCCCGCGCTTCTTTTCTTCCGCCTGCACAAATTGCTCGACTTCATCCCGGTTGTGGAACCAATGTTCCGACTTTCCAAGGAAGACGCGGTACTGAGGAAGTGGCTTTTCGGAATCGGGCGAATATCGATGCAAGTACTTGAGTGTGATGCCGCGACGTTCGAGTAGCTCGATCGGTTCTTCAATCCGACCAAGCAGTGTCACGATTCGTCGGAGGTGATCACCTTCGATCGCGTCGCCATTGGAAAAGACGACTCGACTTCCATTGAGTCCGAGCTCCATCAGTTCGGTGACCATTTTCTCATGAGTCTGAACATATCGGCTTTTGTTTCGTTGGGTCACCTTGTAAAGAGGTGGCTGAGCAATGTAGATGCAGCCGTTTTCGACGAGCGGCTTCATGTGTCGAAACATGAACGTAAGCAGCAGCGTGCGAATGTGGCTACCGTCGATATCGGCGTCGGTCATGAGAATGATCTTGCCGTATCGGCGTTTCGTGACATCTTCAAATTCGGCCATCGGTGGAATTCCAATGGCTTTGAACAGGTTCGAGATTTCGGAGTTATCCAGAATCTTGATCAACTGGGCTTTTTCAACGTTCAGAATCTTACCTCGCAGCGGCAAGATCGCCTGAACATTTGAGTCACGCCCGGTATCCGCCGAACCACCGGCGGAGTCCCCTTCGACGAGATACAGTTCGGTGATGTCGAGTTCGCGGCTGCGACAATCTCGCAGCTTTTCCGGAAGCCCGCCGGAGGTTAAGGCTCCCTTGCGACGAACCATTTCGCGAGACTTCCTCGCGGCCTCACGCGCTTCGGCCGCCATCAGGCCCTTTTGTGCAATCCGCTTCGCGATGTTCGGATTCTCTTCCATGAACTTCGTAAGCTGTTCGAAAACAATTGAGTTCACAATCCCTTCAACCGCAGCGTTGACCAGCTTTTCTTTCGTCTGCCCCTGGAACTGGGGATCGGGTACGCGAACGGCGACAACGGCAACCAGACCTTCGCGGAAGTCATCACCCGCAGGAACAATTTCTTCAAACAGCTTCTCGCGCTTGCCGTAATTGTTGACGGCGCGAGTCATCGCCGCGCGAAAACCGCTGAGGTGGGTTCCGCCGAGAAAGTTGTTAACACAGTTTCCGAACGTGCGGACGTTTTCATTGAAGCCATCGTTGTGCTGAATCGTCACGGCGACTTCCACTCCGTCCATCAAACCATTGATGCGAATGATCGGTTCATACAGAGGTGTCTCGGTGCGATTAAGCCATCGGACGAATTCGACGATTCCGTCGGGATAGAAAAACTCGTCCTGCTCGCTGGATCGTTCATCCAGAATCCGAATCCGAACGCCTGCATTGAGGAACGCCAGTTCTTGCAATCGTTTGGCCAACGGCTCAAAATTATATCGCGTGTCGGGGAAGATATCGGGATCGGCTTTGAAGGTGATTTTTGTGCCGGTCGTGTCGCTTTTCCCCAACTTTTTGAGGTCCGTTGTGGGCTTTCCGCGAGCGAAATCCATGGTCCAGACATGTCCTTCGCGGCGGACTTCTGCTTCCAGCCATTCTGCGAGCGCATTGACGGCCTTGATCCCTACACCGTGAAGCCCACCCGTGCCGACTTTGTAACCCCCATCCCGGTTGAATTTCCCACCGGCGTGAATGTTTGTCAGGACGACTTCCAACGCGGATTTATTATCTTCTTCAGGCATCGGTCCAACCGGAATGCCGCGTCCATCATCCGAAACCGACACACTGCCGTCCGCATGAATCACGACAGAGAGGTGCGAAGCATGACCGTTGGCACATTCGTCGATGCAGTTGTCGACTAGCTCATAAACGAGATGGTGCAGTCCCAAAGTCGTCGTGTCGCCGATATACATCGCAGGTCGATGTCGAATCCCTTCAAGCCCCTTCAGGGCTTGAAGATGTTCGGGCCCGTATTCGCTGTTGGCAGTGGTACCAGCCGAATCTGAAACATTCGTTTTCGAAGTATCGCTCGGGTTTTCGTTCGTCGGTTTCATCGTCGGATCAGCCAAAGTAGGTCTCCATCTCTGAGTGAACAGCAACTGATCGAAGTCGTCTCGAATCAGATGCTCTTGCAGTAGAATTTACATTCCGCTCAATTTGAATTTCAGAGTTCGAATCTTCAAATGGGGGTATTGTTGTGAAAGCCGTTGTATCAGTTCCGGTCCCTGGAATGAGTTCAGTTCGTTAAGAAGCGGGGCGTTTTCGACCGAGACCGTCAAGGTCCCTCGACTGACTTTTTGAGGCCGAGTTTGAGCCGCCAGTTCGGGGCCAGCGACCTGTTTCCAGGCCTCTTCCAATTCGCTGTCACTACGAACCCGAGCAAAGCCTCGGATCGCGATCAGTTCGCTGAGTGCGGCAGAGAGTGGAAGTGGATCACGAGCAACCATGCGTGCGATCTAAGCTAGACGTTTTGTGGTTTGAGTTTGCTTCGAAGCCATCACGGTTCTCAGCGATCTCTGGAAAGTGGCATCACCACATAGGTGTAATTGTCGTCCGTGACTAAAGCCGCTCGATCATCGTGGCTGATCAGTTTCAAGTGAAATTGCGATCCCGCATCAAGAACCTTGAGGAAGTCAGCTACGTACCGAGGATCAAATGTAATTGTCATTTCGGGGCCGTCATAGGCGATCGGCATTTCGATCTTGGACTGACCGATGTCCGCCGCCTGGCTGTTCAATCGAAGCGTTCCTTTGCCAAATTCAAAATCGACTCCACGACTTTCTTCGCTGGTGACAATCATGGCTTGCCGAACCGCCGAGAAAAACGGGGCGACAACCATGTCGATTGTCGAGTTATACGAATCGGGAACGACCTTTCGGTAATCCGGAAACCGACCCTGAACCAGTTGGCTGGCAATCGTAGTTCCCATGCAGCGGACAACAATGTCATTCTGGTGTAATGCGATATGTGCTTCGCCCGTCCCGTCACCGAGACTTTTTTCGATCAACCCCATCGCTTTCGACGGGATTACGGGAGAAACGGCAGGAATCTCGGGCCTTCCGACAATACTCGAAGCGGCTGTCACGACCGCCAAACGGCGACTGTCCGTTGCTGCCAACGTCAGCTTTTCAGGACCGAGTTCCATTTGAATCCCACCCAGGGCATAGCGAGTGCTCTCGCTATCGGTGGCAAAAATGGTGCGGCGAATCATTAACCTCAGTGCCGCAGCAGGAACGACGAAATAATCGGCGTCTTCGAATGTTGCAACAGGAGGAAAGTCCGCAGGATCTTCAGCCGACAAGCGAAATTCGCTATATCCGCAACGAATCCAGGTGGCATCCCCGGTCACTTCCAATTTGACGACATCGTCGGTCAATTCACGTAGGACAGCAAGAACACGTGAGGTGGGAAGTAACGCCTCGCCGCGAGAATCGGATTCGACATCGGGAACGTCACACCGCATTCCGATTTCACTGTCGTTACCGATGAGGGTTGCCTTGCCGCCACCCACTTGCAGCTTGACATTCTTGAGAATGTCTTTCGTGGTACGAGTTGGCACGACACCAGACACGGTTTGAAATGCCGCCGTCAATGAGTTTCGCTGGCAGGTCAGTTGCATAGTTATGAATGGATCTCGAGGAGTATTGACGATCCCGATACACGGGGCTTTTGACCGGATTTCGGCTGCGGTTTTGTCCCGTCCGCCGGACCATGGATTCTATCAGAAATCGACCGAATTCGCACCCAATCCGACTCGACAAATTCGAGTTTTCCACGACGAGGCGTAAATTCATCGAGTCACAGACAGTTTCCACTGCCAACTCGTAAAATTTGCGTATCACAAGACTCAATTCTGATGGGTGTGTTGTATTCAACAAGCTTCCGAGATACGAATTTAAGCCGCTTCGTAACTACCTTGATGCTTTCACGCAAAACACTCGATGCGAAGATTACTTTTTGAAAGTCTCTTAATGAACATTCGGCTGCAGGTTCTGATCTTCACGATTCTGATGTGCTCGATTGCCACGGAAAGCGCATGGGGAGAACCACCATCTGCGAACATGCCTCAAAGCGCGACGCAACCGTCCCTCACACTGACTCAAGCAATCGTGCTTGGTTTGGTCGAAGGGGCGACAGAATATCTTCCTGTCAGCTCCACCGGTCACCTGGTGATCGTGGAGCACCTGATGGGGATGAGTGGAGACGAGAAGAAAAAAGACGCAGCCGATTCACTGGCCATCTGCATTCAAATCGGGGCGATTTTTGCCGTCATCGTGTTGTACTTCAATCGAATCAAGCAAATGATCACGGGGATGCTAGGTCGGGATAAAGAGGGTTTCCGGTTGCTCGTCAATTTGCTGATCGCTTTTTTGCCAGTAGCGATTATTGGCGTGCTATTCAAAAGTTTGCTCAAGAAACACCTTCTTCACGTTCTTCCGGTCGCGGTGGCGCTTTTCGTCGGTGGCGTCATCATTTTGTTGCAGTCATTCATGGGTAAAAAGCCTGAACAAGAAACCGGGAAAGAACTCACGCAAATGTCGTGGAAAGATGCGTTGTTTGTCGGTGTTCTTCAATGTTTGGCGCTATGGCCAGGTTTCAGTCGCAGCCTTGCGACGATCCTTGGTTGTCGATGGGCAAACGTCCGCATGACGGCCGCCGTGGAATTCAGCTTCCTGCTGGGGTTGCTCACCTTGTCGGCGGCCACAGTTTATGAAGGATTGAAGCACGGAAAAGAAATGATCGCCGAATACGGGATCACGATGCCGATGGTGGCTTTGGTAACCGCATTTATCGCGGCTGTCATCAGCGTGAAATTCATGGTCACGGCACTGGGCAAATACGGACTGACCCCGTTCGGTTACTACAGAATCGTGCTGGCCTTTGTGTGCCTTTGGTGGCTTAAAACGCCGTGAGCCTTGTTTCAGGTCGACATTTTGGATGACTGCATGCACAAACTCCTATTTGATCCCAGGTTGTCTCGCCGTGCGTACATCAAATCAGCAGCCGGTTTCATGTTGTTGAGTAGCGCAACGAATCTCCGATCATTTGCGGCTGAGCCTTCTCAGGTCCTCATCGAAGATCTTCGAGTCATCAGTTGGAAGCCACCTCTATTCCATGGTTGGCCGACGTTGACTCGGCGTAAAAACGGCGAACTGCTGCTGGCCTTTTCCGGTGGACGTGAGGCACATGTTTGTCCTTTTGGTCGATTGGAATTGATGCGATCAAAAGACCATGGCGGGACATGGGGCTGGCCGCAGGTGATCTATGACGGCCCGATCGATGATCGCGACGCGGGAATCATGGAAACGACCCAAGGTTCGATTCTGCTCACGAACTTTACATCGCTGCACTATGCGAAGGAGTTTGAAGCGGCAGAAAAAATCCCGGCGGGTCAGTCTGGTGCATGGGAATCTGTGAAACTTGCCGAATGGCACGCAGCCCACTCTCGGCTTAACGCAGAAGACCGTCAACGAGAACTGGGAACCTGGATGTGGAGGTCGACTAACGGTGGCGTCACCTGGTCATCGCGGTATCGAGTCCCTTGCCACAGCCCTCACGGCCCCATCGCGATCCATGATGGGCGTCTGGTCTACTGTGGTGTGACAATGTGGACGGAGGATCGGATCGTCGGAGCCTGGGAGTCGACCGACGATGGTGTGAGCTGGAAACTTCTCGGGACTTTGCCGACGCGACCCGGCGACGACTCAAAAAACTATCACGAACTGCATGCCGTCGAATCAAAGTCTGGAAAGCTTATTGCACAGCTTCGAAATCACAACCAGAACAATCAACTTGAGACCCTGCAATCAGAATCAATCGATGGAGGAAAGACCTGGTCCGTACCCCATTCGATCAGCGTCTGGGGCTTTCCATCACATCTTCTTCGTTTAAAAGACGGTCGACTGCTGATGTCTTACGGCCATCGTCGACCGCCCTTCGGCAATCAGGCTCGAATCAGTCACGACGAAGGATCAACGTGGAGCGAACCCCTGACCATCTCTGCCGACGGGATCAATTCAGACCTGGGCTATCCGTCGACAATCGAGTGTGACGATGGATCTCTGGTGACTGTGTGGTACGAAGTTCTCAAGGGATCGGAACTGGCACAATTGCGACAGGCTCGATGGAGAATTCGTTCGTGAAAGGTTCAGTTTGTTCCACGCCAGCGATTCATGTGAGAAGTTCCCTGACCTGATGAGATTCCAGGCCACGGAGTATCGAAGGCTTTCTTGCTGTCAAAAAATGAAAGTTGATCTGCCGATGTCCATTCTTCAATGATTAATGGCTCGTCCTGAAATCCGAGCAACTGTTTGACATACCGCATCAGCACTAAGCCCGGAGCGAAGAGCATCCCCATCAGCAAGAATTCAATTGGTAGTAGCAATCCCTGGCTGAATATGGTTTCGAAATATCTCGAAAAAAAACGGCTCCAGAAGAGCACGATAAGAAGGGCACCGATACTCAGATAGGGGCCATACGGAATTTCCCTTGTCGAACGAAATGTAAACGTGATAGCCGTCGCGACCAGAGCACAAAAAGGAGCCACCACGAAGAATACAATCAGCGAGGCTTGCCAACCGAGAAAGCTGCCGATCATTGCCATGAGAACGACATCACCAAAACCCATTGCTTCTCGCTGAAAAGCCCAATGGCCAGCGATGCGAACCAGCCAGACTGCACCGCCGCCGATAACGAGTCCAAGCAGACTTGAGATCAAACCGTGCCAATGAGGATGAGAGTTCAGCCAAGGGATTTGTGAGGGGAGAGACGTTATCCAATGCAGCCAGTCCGGCAGGACGGCCTGCAGTCCATTCAACTCTTGCGGCGAAAAAAACCAGGCTGGCCATAACGTTGGTGCACCCAGAATGAAGGCACCAATGCACCCCAGGATCATTCCTGGAACGGTGACGCCGTCAGGGATGATCATCAAATCAAAATCAATGAAGGTCGCAACCAGCAGCGCTTCCGCCAGGATTAAGAAATATACGTATTCGGCATTCACCAGCCAGACATGTGTCTGGAAACTCAACCCCTGTTGCCCCAAGGCTCCAAGCGGCGAGTAGAGAGCACTCGATTCAACCTTCGCATAGAAACCTGCAGGGACGATCGCCAAATAAAGCACAACCCACAACAGACCGTTAAAAAACTCGATCAACGCGTATCGAACCGAAATCGAATGTCGACAAAATCGGCAGCGCCCCGCCAGAATCAGCCAACCAATGATCGGAATATTGTCGATGGACCAGATCCGCTTTTTGCAATACGGACACGACGAGGGAGGGTGATTCAAACCCTTCAGTTGATCCCATAAACCCTCGCGCTGGGGAATCCGGTAAATGCAGACATTGAGAAAGCTACCGACAACTGCGCCGAAGACGAACAACCAGGTGAGGACGATTGGAAGCGGAATATCGTAGGGAATCATGAACAAATCTCCTTTCGATATTCAGTGGGAAGCTGAAGGAGAATCCGTTGAAGAAGTGCTTCAATTGAAGATCCCTCTGACAAAACCGTAATCGTCGCACATTCTTGGTAGAGTGGTTCACGCTGAGCCACAAGCCTTCGAATCTCGTCGATTCCACCCGTGGCAGTCAAATTTGGGCGGTGGCCCGATGTGGAACCATCCCTGAGAATGCGTTTTGCAATCGTTTCTACGCTGGCTTGAAGCCAAATGACGGGACCTGCGGCGCAAAAATCTTTTCGGGTCGCTTCATTCAAGATCGCTCCACCCCCCGCCGCCAGCACCAGTCGGTCCCGTTTCAGCAGGTACGCCAGAACTTCCCGCTCAAGTCGTCGAAATTCGGGCTCGCCGTCGGTCGCGAAAATTTCTCGAATCGACCGGCCCGAGTAATTTTCAAGCTCGACATCCGCGTCAACCCAATCAAAATTCAGTCTCGATGCTAATCGAGGAGCAATTGTGCTTTTCCCAGTGCCACGGTAGCCAATCAGGGTGATAAGCATGTCAGCGAGAGGTCAATCAAAAAAGGAATGGCATCGCAAACCGAAGTGCAGAAGCAGGCTCGTTACAGACAAGCCTGCGCGATGAAAAGATTAGAGCGCATCGCGCTAGCGGGGGGAAGCGGGAGGGCCGTGATTTCTGTCTGAAATTGTGAAATTCGTGCGTCACTTGGCTACGACACTTGCGAGTCCGAATCAACTGGACTGTCGAGATCGCAATTGGAGGCGGAGTTGCGAGCACAGGTCATTAAGTTGAATTGTGTCATAATTCGACAAATCCTCGCGACCCGGTTCGGTCAATCCGAGAAGCTCTTGAAGAATGACGATCTGACCGATTAACTCCCCCTCTTTCAGCCCTACATTACGACCTTCTTTAATACCTTCCTTAATACCTTCCTTTTTGCCTTCCTTAATACCCTCCTCACGGCCTTCCTTCAGTGCTTCGGCTCGGGTGCTCTCAATCCTCCAACCTTCATCCAGCTTGTACTTCAGGCGCGAAATATAATCGCTCATTTGGTCGGGATTGTCTTTGATCATTTCCAAAACTCCTGCCGCTTCGGCGAATTCCGGCTCGGGAAACATTTCTCGAATCTCAGCCACCGTCAGGTTTTCTGCGTTCAATAGGAAATATGCCCATCGTTCCGCAGCCGTAGCCAATTGAAGATTCTCGCGTGTCGCTGTGAGTTTCGTCAATTCCAACACGTGAATCTGCAAATCGTCGGTAAATGCACGACCGAATTCATCTCGAAGCCGAAAATCCGTATGTAGATTGTCGCAGTCTGTCAGCAACGGTTTGTCCAACACACAAATCACGATGGCCGGCAGGAGTTCGTGATACTGATCCCCTTGTCGCAATTGTTCGACATAGAGTCGGGCGTCGTAAAATGCGAGTCGTTGACGTAATCCAGGCGGAATTGACGTCTGCATTTCGATGTTGAATTTCCGGCCCCGTTCATCCGTGGCCAGGATGTCGAGGACAACCCACTTGTCCCCTTCAAAATTAGGGCCAACATACGGATTCTCAATTTCGATGCTTACGATCCTGACCTGTTCGCCGAGAATCGCATTCAGAAAATGGATCGTCACACGCTCATGCCCTCGACTGGCTAGCATGAGCTTGAAAGCAAAATCGACGAGCGGACTAATTCCGATCGGCATCGTTTCAATTCCGCAATGGAGGGTTCGCCGTATCAGTCTCTGTGCTGCGACTGGAGGATAATGGCACTACGTGTTTTTCAGTTTTCCGGGAGCCACGGATGTGGGTATCACAGGAAAAACGCGAAAATAGCGACACATTCATCCAGCGGGAAGAACCGTCACGTACGTTGCGTGTCACAAGGGCGAAATGGTTCGCGCCGTCGGACTACGATACGGCCGAGCAGACATCATCCATCAGCCAATGATTGATGTCGCTGAGCATCTTGCTGGATGGCGAGGTTCCTGCCTCGTTGTAGACGCGAGTACCAATCTGCATTCCCGATGAATAGAGTAGTCGCCCCGTGGCAACGACGTCACCGACTTTGCAAGCTCTCGAGTTCGTTGAAGTGGCAAGAAGCACACGCTTGTTACGAAGTTCACTAAAGCGCGAATGTGGAATTTTTAATTCCGGAAACGAACCGCAGAAACAGGCGACTCCGCCAAACCATTCAGGCTTTTGCAAGATGAGTTCCATCGCCGCCGACGCACCGCTGCCAAATCCTGCGAGATATATTCGTTCACTGTGGATGTGATATTGACGTCGCATATCAAGCACGAGCGATTCCACATCGTGAATCAGCGTTTGGAGACCCTCGCCGGAAGTGGACCAGGCAAATCCATCACCACACGTCAGATTTCCTCTGAGAGCCAGTCCGATATAGTTCCGCTCGCTGATGTTCGGCATCACCGACGAAACTTCTGTTTCATCGAAGCCATCTCCATGAAACCAGACGACCAGCGGATAGGCGTAGCCTGCTTCGTAATGCTCTGGAAGATGAATTGAATGCGGACGGTCGGTCGCTGGCCGATGCAGAAACGGGCTCGATTCTCCCGCGTGAAGAGTTTCGATCAGTTCGATGATTTCGCCATGCGTTGGCAGCTCGTCCTCGTCGAAACTCCCCTCGATCACCGTCTCTTCGGCAGGGCGTGTCAAATCCTGGAAGCGTCGGCCCCACGGGGTCGATTCGAAGCGTTCGGAATCACTCGGTTGTGAATCGAATTCAAAAAAGGAGTCTTCGATCATTTCCGCGAATCTCCTGACTGGTTATTGAATGGAACGCTGGCACCTGCAGTGTTTGATACCAATTGTCGATACCCGCTGGAATTTTTCCACGACCGACCATTCGCAGCATCCACAGCTGCATGTTCATCCAAAAACGCGATGCTTTCTCGTACTTCGCTCATTGGAAAATGCTTCCCAGGGCATTCAGTCGCCTTCACGTCACCATGGCCAACGATCTTGGCTTCCACAATCCCGTATTCTCGTTTCAGAATTCCAACCAGTCGTTTGATCGATGCCGTTTGAGCTGCCGTTGGCGGCTCTTTTTCAAAATTTCCGATTAAGACAATTCCAATACCATGTTGATTAAAGTCCGCGACTCCAGCATGGGCTCCTTGCATCTGTTGTCGCCAGCGAAATGTGGGCTCAATCTCACCGTCCGTCATCCCCTTGCCATTGCCGATGACGAAATGATAGCCGATCCCCAGCCAGTGCTTGCCATTTTTGTCTTTTCGTTTCAAATGCTCTTCGTGAATACTGTCAACGCTTCCACTTTCGGATGCGGTATGGTGCAGGACGATGTAGTTCCAGTCTCTCGATTCGGAATCGGGCTTCCACGGGTTTGTTTTTGTGATCGGATCAATTGGATGCGTTGTCGGCGGACTGAAAGGCTCCATCGGTACAGGAATTACGGGGGCGGGTCGCATTGGAGGCGCAATCGAAGTTGTCGGTGGCACGACGGTCGACTGGTAACATCCAGAACAACCCCATCCACAGACAATCAACCATGCCCCCCACACAACTCGCCAGGAATTACCCTGAGCAAGGCGAGCTTCTTGATTAGCCAGCGCGTGCAACATGCTGCGATTCATGCCCAGTCCATTGGGTAGTTCAGCTCGCCCAAGCGTGGGTGCCAAGGCGTAAGGGACTGTAGTTTTCTCATGAATTCATGTCAACGTAGAGTGTTTTGGCAACAGAGTTTCAGGCGGCAGAAGACCACAAAACATTGTGAAGAAAGGCGGAATTTACCGGCTGTAAGCCCTTTTGGAGGGGCCGAAAACTTGACGTAGTTTCCGCCAGCTTCTTAATTGTCACGATACACGCGAATTTCGAGTGTTTTCAACGACACTTCTCGTTTTTATCAAGTTCCGCACCAGAACGACGATTTCCGTAACATGCGAATGGATGTAACCGATTCGAGATTCGGTTCTTGAATGGCTCGGTCAGTCCCGATAAGATCGCGGTGTTGCTGACCCGTGTAAACGACAATTTGTTCTGTCCTCTATCAACAAAGCTTCGAGGTTATGTCGAAAGCGACGGACATCCGAATCAAGAGTGCCGCGTGCGCCATAGAGTCCCTTCCATTTCGGGCTCCGCTGAAATTCGGCGGTCGTGTGATCCAAAGCTCGCTTTTGATCAACGTTGACGTGGAAGTGGAATCACGCGACGGAAAGCGTCATGCAAGCGGCTTTGGAAGCATGCCACTGGGAAACATCTGGTCATGGCCTTCCGACAAGGTGACGCCCGAACAAAGCGAAGGGATGATGCGCCGCTTCGCTGAAGAAGTCGTTGATCTCGCCGGTGAATGTACCGAGTACGGGCATCCAATCGATCTGGTTTACCACTTGTCGGCCGAATATCACCATCTTTCAAAGCATCTGGCGACACAGCTAAAACTTCCAGAGCCAATGCCTGAGTTAGCACAACTCGTCGCCGCCAGTCCATTCGATGCAGCTCTGCACGATGCGTATGGCCGAATCCATAACCTCAACAGCTTTGACACGCTGTCATCAAAGTTCATGAATTACGACCTGTCGGAATACCTCGACGTGGAATTCAAGGGAGATTACCTCGACAAATACACGCTCCGTCAGCCGAAGGAACGGATGCCACTGTATCACCTGGTCGGAGCACTCGATCCATTATCAGAAGAAGAAATCACGAAGAAAATTGGCGACGGACTTCCCGAAACGTTGCCACAATGGATTGCGTTCAACGGCCTGACACATCTGAAGATCAAGTTAGCAGGCGACAATTTCGACTGGGATGTCGCGCGAACTCTAGCGGTCAACACCGTGGCGGAAGTCGCTCAGGCGAAGCGCGGTTGCAAACAGTGGAATTACTCGGTTGATTTCAACGAGAAATGTCCCAATGCGGCCTACGTCGTCGATTTCCTCAACAAAATAAAGTCTGAATCGCAAGCAGCATTCGATCGGATTCAATACGTCGAGCAACCAACGCATCGTGACTTACGAGCTCATCCAGAAAACAAGATGCACGAAGCGGCGAGAATCAAGCCGATCGTGATCGATGAATCGCTCGTTGACTTCGACACATTACAGCTCGCAAGAGAACAAGGCTATACCGGTGCCGCTCTGAAAGCCTGCAAGGGACAAACCGATACGCTACTGCTCGGCGCTGCCATACAGAAGTACGGGATGTTTCTTTGTGTGCAGGATTTGACCTGTCCTGGTTATTCGTTCCTCCATTCCGCCAGTATTGCTGCTCATCTTCCCGGGGTCGCAGCGATTGAGGGAAATGCTCGGCAGTTTTGTCCGGCGGGCAACAAACCTTGGACGAAACGCTTTCCGTCAATGTTTGATATCACCGATGGGACGGTCGGGACCGGAGCGTTGAACGGGATCGGGCTGGGGATTTAACCACGCCTCGAAGAGAAGCGGGGTCGGGTGGCGGAATTTCTTGTTGGGGCGATGCGGTATCGTGAGCTCGGCAACACACGAAGAACCCGGCTGAACGCCGATCAACTAGCGGTGCAGGCTGCGGGTTAAACGATCAAGCGTATTCCCGGTGTTCACACGTCTTAAACCGCAGAGCGGTGGCCGAGTAGCCAGGGGCGGCTTCCGCCCCTGGACACGAGCCAACGACGAATGAAAAGCCCGATTTGGGGCGACTGAGGAAGATCAGCTCCGATGCTGGCAGCATAGGCTACGTGGCCGACGCTGCCAGCGTCGGAGCCGATCCGCAAAAACGTTCATATTTTCGGTGCAGCGATAAAGCTGTTCTTATTTCATCGGTCGAAATCCCTCGATTTCCGCCGTGGCATAACCAGACGGGAGCACATTTGCTGACCAGAGAACGCCGCTCCCTTCTGATCGCTGTTTTTTTCTGCTATCGACTTTGGCTTTTGTCCGAGTGGAACCGACTTTGGGTCTGAGAAATCGAAGCGTTGGTCCGCCGAACGGAACATCAAAAAGCAATGTCCCCAAATCTTCAGGAAACGCCACGGTTTCGCAGGCGATCTTGAAGGTCAGCCGTTTGTGACTGAAGCTGCTCCAAAGTTTTGCCTTCGAAATCCGAATCGGTGCCGACGGGGAGATTCAAAATCTCTTGAAGCATCCGAATCATTTTGATTTTCCCTTCGATTTTCCCTTTGATTTCACCCTTGATTTCACCTTCGATGACGCCTTCTTGACGCGAAGCATTCAACAACCATTGCTGGTCGCGGATCGCTTTTTCTCTAGAATCATACATTGCTTTATCCTCGGTAACTTGAGCGATCTGAGTGATGGTCTGCGTCGCCTGACGAATTGCTTCCGCGTTGGTGACTGGTGATGCATTTCTGAACCTCTGAACGATGCCCGGCCAATGCCAAACCAGCAAGCCAAGCGGCAGATAAAACACGGCAAGTAGTCCGGTGACGAGTGGCCAGCCCCAAAGCGAAAAGAACCTGTCGGTCTTTGCGTCCTGCGGACTGCCGAGCGAATACAAAACTCGCACCGTGTCACCAACCTGATGCTCAGGCGGGTAGCTGGCCGTTTGGGAATGAACAGTGTGCTCCACTCCGCTCGCGTCGCGGAAAACGAAAACGGGCGCATACATTTTTCCATGCTCTCCGTCTCGCTCCACCATCTGGATGACTCGGCCATCAGCTCTCGCTGCCGAGTGAACGAACTGCCAAGCGACAAAGACGGACGCCAGTGCGACGAGAGCACACACGCTGCCGCCAATGATCATCGTCCCACCGATGTATCTACGTGATGGAAGTTTGAAGTATTTCATGGCGTGTGAAGCGGCCTAACGATGGCGGTAACCGTTGTTGCCGCAATTGACTTTCCATTTCAAATCCGCGTGATCGGCAACTCCGGTTCACCGCATTGTTCGCATTGCGATTCTGCAAATCTGCGATTCGACCGAGTGATCATTTCCGAGTAAAGAGCAGTGCAGGTGTCAGGTTACGACAGCGGCATTCACATGGCAAGTTCATAGTCATCGCGATCCAGGATCAGCATTCGAAAATGGGTTCTCGATACTATCCTAGGGCAATCCCCAGGACACCGACCAGCAGCGGAAGCCACACGAGCCATCGCAATGCGGGGAATCGCTGGCCATCACCTTTCCAGAGTCGGATGAAGCCCCACCCGACAACCACTGCACCGACCGGGCCGATCAAAACCGAGCTGAGCATAGCGAGCCCCATTGAATCGATTGGCCCCAGCATCGCGGGAAGCGCGTAAATTGAGCCAATCAACCCAATTGGCAACAGCGACGCAACGAAGTATCCCGAAGGGAATCGCACATCAGGGCCGGAAGCGATCACCATTGAGCCCTTCTATGTAGGCGAACGTTAAAATTAACCCGGTTGTACTCAACTCGGGTTGAATGGCTTGTTCGGCCTTTTTAGCCGATGTGATCAATTTGGAAATTGTTTTCGCGCTTCCACTTTGCCATTAGTTGGAATTAAAACACTTTTTTGCGATTTTCGCGCCATAACAGATATGCTGAGTACTCCCACTCCAACCAACAATAGGCTCGATGGTTCGGGAACTGAGTTGACTCCTGTGCCATTCATCTCGACCAGCAGCGCGACCGGGCCTCCAGTATTAAAGACACGGAAGTCGAGGGTGTTTAGGCCTGATTGAAAACCACTGGTCACCGAGAATGGAGAGAGTCGGACAAAATTGTCGTCTGTTGACGAAGTTTCGCCGCCGCCGGGCACGCCAATCACATAGTCGGTGTCCACGCCGTTCAGGATCAGCCCAGGGCCTCTAGTTTCATTGTCCATCGCCATCTGTCCTGTGATTTTGACAGTCGCAGGATCGAACCCCGTCAAATCAAAAGTCGTTCGGAAGTCATACCAGCCAATTGCAAACCCGACGCCGAGAAAACTTGGCGCAATCCACTGAGATTGTTGTGGTGGAACAACATACGATCCAGGCACGTCCCGCATCACGTACGCAGTCGTAGACTGGAGTATCGGGTTTCCCGTATTGTAGTCGGTTGAAGAATAAATCTCGTAGTGCAAATCAGCCGATTTAATAGCTGCTGACGAACCATTATCATTAACGCCGGTGCTGTAGAGACTTGTGATCACGCCTGCTTGAGATTCAATGTTGGAACACATCAGCAGCATAGAAAACCAAGTTGCCACTCGCATCATCACTTCTCCTGTTTGGAAAGAAAGAACTATCTGGCATTTGAGGATTGCCGCATTCAGCCAAGCGATGCACGAGCAGAAGTGGAACAGATTCTTAAAAAGGTTGTCGATTCTGACCGTTTCAGGTTCCGCAGTCGACCCCTTATACAAGGAAGTGATCTTGCTCAGCTCTCTTCCGCTGGCAACTCAGGGATACGGATTACCAAATTCGTTCTTGTAAAGCTTGAGTAGCTCGCTCACGTTCTCCATCTTCGCCTGCATTTGTGCAAGCGCCTCGTCAGCCGTCGCGTTCTTGTCCTTCAATTCGTCAGCGGCATCTTGGCGAGCCTTCTTGATGACAGCCTCCCAAATATGCTTGGGCACTTCTTGGGGATTGCCGTCATCTTCCTGATAAAGCAGCTTTGCCACGATCTTCTCCGTTGCCTCGATGTCGCCGAACGTTGAAGGTCAGCGGACGTTCTTACGGTCCGCTGGACCGTCTTGTTCGATTTCTTCTTTTTGAAGAGGGTGCTAGCGATGGATAGTGTTGAGTCGACTGTTCCGAATGAGATACCTGTCGGTAATGCAATGTCAGTGGAGGAAAGTAAACGGTGGATCGACGAATTAAAATCATTTGTCGCGACCGATTTTGATGGAGCACGATTGAAGGGAACGAACACGCTGATAGTGCCAAACCTTGAGCCACGTGGCGCGAGACATTTCACCAAAGGCCATAGCGAGTGCATTGTAATGTGGTGGATTGTGTCACCCGGTCAGTATGAGCGTTGTGTTGATAATGGGAACATTCATCGGTTTGGGCCAACGGCGTGGGAAGAAGAGAAGTCATTCCAGGAAGGGAAGAACCTGCATACTTCTGGAATTGAGACAAATCCATCGGCATGAAGATCGTCTAACGAATCGAAGCTGGAATAAGCGTTCTTTTCTGCCGAGAAGCCCCACACGGGTTCTGGGCGATCTGAGCCATGATCCCATTGTGTCGAGGCTGTATCGGCGAAGTTCAATCCAGAGACAACCGGCAACACGCATCCGTCATGAGTTGGGTCGGTGTTGAAAAATGCGAGTCGGCCCGGAGTGCGAATCATGAACATGAAAAACCTTTCAATCCGTTGAAGTGACGTAAAGCTTTGTTGCGTTTATGTTTTGTGTTTTGAATCGAACGTTAAAGCTGACTTGGACGCGAACAAAAAGGAGTGATCGAAAAGCGAGTTAAACCCGTAACGCCAAACACCTGCGTCTCAAGTCGAGCGTCTTGTTCGGCCATTTTATTGCCTTAAAGTGGATTTTGGAAACGACATCGTCTGTTCAACGTGGGTTTCCGGTCGTTAATTGAACTTATCCCCTGGTAAGTGGTTCTTGAAACCATAAATCTAAAAAATTTGCTTCCTCTGCTTTTGTGGGAAATGTTTGAACAACGTTTCTCTTTAGAAAGGCAGAGAAGATGACTACAAAAGTTGAAATCGGAAAAAAGCGTACA
>CAIVEI010000137.1 GCA_903904835.1 uncultured Schlesneria sp.
CAGCCTGGGGTTTCAACCCTGTTCGTACCAGCTAAGTATGGACCGTCGGTTTCTCCGGCAGAATCTGCGCGTATTTTTGGGGATGGACTCTTTCGTACTGATCGCGAATGATTCATGCCTGTAGCAAAAGGACTTTGCTTTTGATGGAGCAAGTCTTTTGTTACGGGAAGCGTTTCAATGGAGTCAGCGATTGCCGGAGAAGTGGCTGGTGTCGAACTGGGCGATCAACGGTTGAACAAAAGACCTTCGATCATCATCGATCGACTGAGTGCTCAACCACATGTGAGCATTCCTGCGGCGATGCACGGGCGAAATGAACTCGAGGCCGCGTATGAGTTCTTCGCCAACGATAAGGTAACGCCGGAAGCGATCTTGAGTAAGCACTACGTGATGACGAGGCGGCGGATTTCGCAAGAGCGCGTGTGTCTGCTCGTTCAGGATACCACGGAAGTCGAATTGACGCGTCCTCAACAACAAGTCCAAGGTGCGGGCCCGTTGAGTTGTGAATCTCAGCGAGGTGCGTTCGTTCATCCGCTTATGGCCTTTACGACAAATGGCATTCCGCTTGGCACCGCTTGGCACAAGCATTGGACTCGAACGGAACTGAGAACAGGAGCACCCGAGGAGAAAACCAAGGCACTCAAAGAGATTCCGATTGAGGACAAGGAAAGCATCCGTTGGATTGAGGGCCTGAAGGAAGCACTCAAGGTTGCCAATGAGTGCGCGGAGACATGCTGCATTTTGATGGGAGACAGTGAGTCGGACATTTATGAACTGTTCGCTGAATCGCGAGAAACCAGTCACGGCCGGCCTCTGGAATTCCTGGTTCGGGCCTGCCAGGTGCGAGCCACGACAGAAGTGGGTCAGAGTATGCTCGACCAGGCACGTGCGGCATCTTGTTGTTACACCGCGACGGTCAAAGTCAGTGCACGTACGCAGAAGATGGCCGTGGAAACGCGCAAACGTCGAACCGAACGTCCAGCCCGCACTGCGACTGTCGAAGTGCGCGCATGTTCGACCACGCTACGTGCACCGCCTCGACCGGATCGGAAGCTTCCCCATGTCTCGGTCAACATTGTACTGGTCGAAGAAGTCGGGACACCGGAAGGGCAAGAACCAATTCAGTGGTTGTTGGTGACGACGCTTCCCATCAGTTCGAACGAACTCATCCGCACGGTGGTGGAGTACTACTGTCAGAGATGGGGCATTGAAGTTTTTTTCAAAACCTTGAAATCTGGATGCCGAATCGAGGAAAGACAATTTGAGTTTTTTGATCGTGAAATGAACTGCATCGCGGTCTATATGATTGTCGCGTGGCGCGTCTTACTTCTGTGTCGACTCGGACGCGAGTGTCCGGATCTCAGTTGTGAAGTCGTCTTCGAGCCCTCCGAATGGAAGGCGGTCTATCTCGTCGTCACCAAGAAAAATCCACCCAGCGTCGCTCCCAAACTCAATGACATGATTCGAATGATCGCTTCGCTGGGTGGATATGTCATCCGCACGAACACGGTGCCCGGAACGCAAACGCTTTGGTTTGGACTTCAACGCATGCACGATTTCGCGAATTGTTACGATTCCTTCGGACCCGATTCGAGAAGACGTTGACAGAAGGTGCGTCCTGCAACTCCGGCGAGAAAATCAAACAGAAATCGGATTCTCCGATCCTCACGAACTCATCGACCGCCGAACACTTCGGCTCCTTCAGAAAATCGCGGTCGAGAGCCCACGCGCCATCGTTCTAAAATTTCTCAATCACGCTGCGATCAGTTGCACCGCGCCGCCGATCAACATCGATCGGTGCATGAAACCATCTGCAGCGCAATGACCGTGAGAAACGCGCCGCCAAGGTTGCACTGCGCCTCCGGTCCATATCAATCCGTGCATGAACGTATCGGATGCTCAACCTGGATGACGTAGGTTCGCACTTTTTTTCGATCGATTTAGAAATACAACGACGCCACTTAGCTGGTACGAACAGGGTTGAAACCCCAGGCTGTATTCCTGCACCGCTTCGCGGTTAACGGATCACTCGGGGGCAGGTCCAGCATGTCGCCTTTACGCCAACGGCGTTTTATATCAAAGGGTCGTGAGCGACAGCGAGCGCATCCTGGGTAAGGCCCGGCGAATTGCGTTTTACACCGAAGGTGTTAGATCGGCTATGGTCCGTTATCGATCACCCCCTTTGAGAATGACAGACCGGGTTTCGTACGGTCCGAAGAATGATGTAACGCCGTTGGCGTAAAGACAGGACATGACACTTGGTATCATACCACGAGATCGACGGCAGACTCGTTGTGCGCAAGTCTCCTGACCTCGTACAAGCAACCGACCGAAGGTCTCCTCTTTCTCATTCTTGCTTTTGATCGCAACCCACCCAATGAAAACGCGAAGAAATTAAGAGGAGACCTTCGGTCGGCCCCGTGTGCGAGGTCGGGAAACCTACACACAACGAGATCGACTGTCTAACCGTCGTTGATCTTGTTGGACATTATAATTACTTACTCATGACGACTCTCTGCCGCTTCGGACCGGACCGTTCCCATCAAAAACCTCGCCCACGCTCTGGCACCTTCGAGAATGTCCGCGACGGGATCACGAATCCGGGCGAGGAATCACGAAAATACATTTCGTGGATCAGGTTGTCCCCACGCGTTTTGCCATGTAGGCTGAAATTGGTCGCGAATGTCATTTATTGACCAAGTTTACTTCTAACGCAGAGGGAATCAGAAAACATGGCAAACCCAACTGTCTATATTGAGACAACGGTGGTTGGCCATTTAGCGATGCGTCTACAGCGTGATCCCATCGTAGCTGGACGTCAGCTCGCAACTCGCGAGTGGTGGAAAGAGGCGGCAGATCGATTCAGGCTGTTTGTTTCCGATCTCGTTATCGAAGAATGCGAAGCGGGGGACCCGGTTGCGTCTGCGGAACGACTGGAATTGATTCAGGGAATCGAAACCCTCCGTCCAACCGATCCTGCCAGAAGATTGGCGGCAAAACTGGTTGCTGAATTTGCCATTCCGGCGAGCGAACCACGCGATGCGTTTCACGTAGCCATTGCAGCCGTCAACGGGATAGAATATCTGGCGACATGGAATTTCAAACACATTGCCAACGTGGCGACTCGAGATTCCATTGAACAGACTTGTCGTAACTTTGGTTGCGAACCTCCAAAAATCTGCACGCCGGACGAATTGATGGGAGCGTAATTCGATGACGGATAACATCACCGAAGAAATCCGAGAAATCCGGCATGCATTGGCTGAACAATGCGAGAATGACATCGATCTCATTTTTGAAAAGTTACAGCAAACTGCATGTTCATCGGGTCGGAACTATGTTTCGCTGCCGATGCGCGCCACTTCAACGAAGGCAGTCACCGAAAAGCACGGTGCTGCGGAGACGACTACCGTCCGCTGACCTGGCCACGGGGAATACACTCCGTCAACGGATCGCAAACGACATACGTCACGTGCGACGCACGTCATTTTTGACGCGAGAGCAGAAATGCCGGTCAACTTGGCAGCTTTCCTTCCAAAATGTCGGCTGGTGTGTAGACATGGATCAAGGAAAAACAGGCAAAGTCAGCGGGATTGAACGTCAGCTATACATTGGTGTCAATCAGAAAAATCATTCTCCGCATCCGGCATAAATCGATTCGCGGCTATCGTCGACGTGGCCGCACCGGACCGCGTGACGTTGTACCATTGCTTGCAGGCGCGACATAAAGTCCTCAGTACTTTCGCCGCTCGGCGGCGTCGGTAAGTCTACTTCGGCTTCTTCGAACACGACCTTTTGAAGATACTCACTTAAGTCCTGCCCATACGCTGCCGCTTTGCGGCGCAGCAAGGCCTCCACCTGATCCGGGATGACGATGTTTACGTTCATGTTCATGAAAAAGTCTTCTCCTTTTGCTCAATCGCAGCCCGGAAATGGTAACACGTTTCACCAGGCGAGTCATCTTTTTTTCATGACGAGAAACAGAGTCGAGGCGAACCGGGCGGCGTCAGCCCTCGGACTCTTCGTTTGCCAATTCGCATCCACGCTCTGGCTCTTTTGAGAATGCGCGCAACGGAATCATCCGCAAACGCAACATTGGGACGAACATTTCATTCGTGATGGCAATGAATTTCGGGCTCAACACCGGTCGGTCGCGGCACGGTGAATCTCCTCAATAGGAATGACGACGATCGACGTGAACTCCGCCGAATGTCGGGCGCTGTTTAGAGGTAAATTTGCCAGAGTACCGGATTCCCGTTTTTCAAACCGACCCGTCCAAAGGTAAAGGCGGCTGGCAGGAGCGTTCCCATCAACGACCTCGCCCAAACTCTGGCGTTTTCGAGAATGGCTGAGACCGGATCGTGATATTGGAAACCAAATTACAACAAGATTATCACGCGGCGAACACTTCGATTCGTGGGTTGCGCCACTTAAAGAATCGCTCGAAAAGAATCGCTCGAAGCCAAGTTAAGGAACTCTTTCTATACAAACGTCATACCGCACGCCAACGATACACGCCGATTCGTCTCGCCGTGGAACCGTTTGAACAAACGCAACTTTTGATCATTATTTTCTTGCTTTTCTAACGTCGCATGGTAGCGTTTAGTCTGCCTTCCGCGCAAATGTGTCGACTTGTCTAAAGTGTCTGATTTACCTTTTCAATTCTAGGGTGATTCACAATGCAGCCACTTCAACGCCCCATTTCGAATTTACTTACGACGCATCGAAACCCAGCTCTGGAGTCGAGAATCGTTGTTGATCGTCTTCTTGATAACTTTGACATCTCAAAGAATCGAGACGGGCTAAGGACGGCATTTACCGACGAGACTTGGGAAGCGAATGAATTTCTTCACGCCGATTTCGTTGCGTCGTCCACACCAACGTGGTGCGAAAACGCGTTAACCAGGCGACGCTTTATGAAAAATGTCGCCGTCGCAACGACGGCCGGTGGTCTGATTTTATGTTCCGATGACCGAGAAGCTAGAGCGGGTTTTTGGTTTTGGGTCGGTGCCACCGCGGCAGCCGCAGTCATCGGCTGGGCTGTACATAAAATCTGCGATTACGCTTGGGACCGCTTGAATGCGGAATCTACCGCGTCCGGGGCAAAGAGCACTTCACGAATCGAATACTCACGATCAATTCCAATTGAATACAAGTTAAAGGAAAGTGATCTCAAAGAGGTTAAATCTCCGTCACCGACGCGCAGTTCGTTTCACAACGAATTCTCTATGAATTACGAGATTGTGAACACGAAGAAGCATATAACGCCTAGGCAGCTCAAAGGCTACGGGGTTGATTTCGGCGTGGAAGAATACGTTCGAGCAACGGATCTGAATTACCCAGAGCTCCTGAGAATTAAATTCGAATTCAATGAGGATTACGGCGTCTTGCTTCCATTCACTGAACGAGTTGCAGTGAAACCCGCGAATATGCCGAAAGTGATTGAAATCATGGAGCAGTATCGATTTAGGGCTGGCGACTACAAGGTCGAGTATTTGAATGCGTTGGTCGACAAGAATGGCACGCATCACATTGGTGTCGGAGCTACAGTTGACGGAAAGGCGAAGTATTATTTGGGTGCCATTACGGGGTAAGAAAAAACGCGAAGAAATCAAGAGGAGACCATCGTTGTGCGAGGCCAGGCGACCTTCGCACAACGAGCCGGGCGGCGTCAGATCTCTGATTTTTCTTGGTTTGCCTGCTCACAACTTACTCATGGCGACTTGCTGCCGCTTCGGCCTAGACGGTTCCTATCAAAAACCTCGCATGAGGTCTGGCACTTTCCAGAATGTCTGCGAAGTGGTCAGGATTTCGGATCCCAAATGACTGTGACATCTTTCCGCCGTTAAGGCTTTGACGCTTCAATGCGCAGTTGAAACGGTTCCGGATCCGTTTCAGTAAGATGATTTCACTGACGAGCACTTCACGTTGAATTGAATTCAGTTCGTAGCGAACCAAAATCAGGCGGCGCACGTGATACGCTTGAGGTTTCAAGTAAATTCTTGTGTGGTCCATGATTGTTGAAAGGTGCCAGTGACAGCGCGAAATTCAATCCTGGTGCTGCCTGATGGCTCGCTAGTAAGTGCTAGCGGAAAGCTTTTGTATTTCTCAATCGACCGATTTCGGAAAGACATCGCTGAAGGCGATTCTTGTTTCGTCTGCGGCGCCAATCCGAAAGACAAAAAGTTTAACGATGAGCATGTGATTCCAAACTGGGTACTTCGAGAATGTAACATTAGCCGGGCTGCAATGACGCTCCCCAATGAAGAAGCCTACCCTTACGCAAGATACAAAGTTCCATGCTGTGTTGAATGCAACACCGAGTTGGGATCACGCGTAGAGCGGCCGATCAGTGAACTCTTTAAAAGTGGTTACGCGAACTTCGTGAAATCAATACGTGAAGATTCACGCGGTGCGTATGGTCTACTTTTCCGACTATTTCATTGGTTGAATCTGCTATTTTTAAAGACCCATCTTAAGGACCGATCCCTACCACTGTTTTTGGATCGCCGAATCGGTATTGAAAAGCTATCTGAGATTTACGATTGGGCGTCACTTCACCATATTCACTGCATCTCCCGGCTGCATTTCACCAATCCAAATATCGACTATCGTGCCATCGGTTCGATTTTCATTCTCCCTGCGCTGAATTTCGAAACTTTTGACAGATTCGATTATGGCGATCTGCACGACGCAAAGACAATGTTCGTTCGGATAAATGACATTGCTGTAATCGCTGTTATGAACGACTCATGTGGATGCTGGTCGTCACGCCCCGAATTCATCAACAAATGGGTCAAAGGGCCTTTGAGCCCTATTCAGCTTAGAGAGATCCTCGCCCGACTTGGCTACTTGAATACTCTCATCAAAGAGCGACCAAAGTTTTTTTCGGACATTCATCAAGGGGAATATAGGATCTCTGTTGAAACGCCACCGGACGTCGAGATCGACGCTTGTGACGCTTCTGTTTTAGGTGAGATGATATTTTCGGCTTGCAAACAATTTCTCAAGTTCATGGTTTGTCACGATCCGGCTGAACTCGAGCGTAATATCAAATCCGGAAGATGGACATTTATTGTGGATGCTGATGGAAAGTTCATTGAGCAACAAGTCGCCCCCTGATCAGATCAAACGTCGTCATGTTTTGATCTGCTTCCGGTAAATCAAAAAGCCCCCTCGGGGCGACCGAGATTGTGCGTTTATGCCAATTGCTGCCAAGGATTCCGGTCGATTCTCTATCGGGACTCGGCCAAACTGAGACTGATTCGACTCGGTCGCCCCGCTGGGGCTTTTTATCGAGTTTTCCGCATTTTAACCTGGGGCGGAAGCCACCCCAGGCTTTACTCGGCCACCGCTCTGCGGCTTAAGAGATCCAGGGCCAGTTGTCGACGAATCTCATGCGATGGTGTGCCTGAGCCTGCTTCCATCTGAGCGACCGCGTGTTTCGTCGTCGCATGGATTGTTTGGGGTTCGGTTTCGGGCCGTCCCCTGTACCGCTGCTTCTCAAAACTTTCGCTTTCAGCCTTTTGACGCGTCTGGCGGGATAAATGGTTGTGCTTCATTCAGGAATCGCTGCCAGAAATCCTTGACATCGAGTTCGTTAACCCACTTCTGCAGGTAGGAATCATCGAGCAGGTCAGACTGGAGTTCGTAAACCCTCAGCACGTCGTTGAATTGTTTTTCGCTGCCGCCCGACTGCTTGCACCAGAGAAGTTTCATCAGGATCGTGTCTTCGGGCGATTAGGGCGCGACCGTCAATAATTCCTGTTGTGACATCGCGCTCGCATTTGCAAATAGACTTTTTCGAATTCAATATCGTCAAGATCGGGATACCGGCGGCGCAGTCCGATACGAAAAAGTTTCAGCGTTCGTTCATTTAATTTAAAAACTTGAGCGAGCTTCTGTTGCGGGGTCATGGCTCGCAAAATCTGGAGAGTTCGCTGATGGTTCGGACGTGGCTTTCTCGTGGTGACCGGATTGTCCGTCTCGGTTGATGTCGCGGCCGCACAGGCCAGGGCGGCGGAAATGTCATCGGATTCCAGAAATGGATATTCTGCAAGAATTTCGTCGACGGATGACCCGTTTTCAATCATTCCGGCAATCGCGGCCACGGTCACACGCATACCGCGGATACACGGCTGACCACCCATCAACTGTAGATCGGTTGTGATCCGGTTGGCCGTGATTTCGGTTACCTCGTGTCTTGGTCAATGATCGTGTTTGCACATCATGCCGGGATGACCGTTACGGGTCGGTCTCGGCCGATGAATTCTACCGAAATCAAAGCCTTAAGGACAAACGCAAGTCAATACCTCACAACAAACCCGCCCGGCAGTCGTCGGACCAGGCGTTTCATTTCTAAGACGGTCAGCGTCGAGAGTACGCGTGAGGCTTCAATGTTGGCTGTTCGAATCACGTCGTCCACGGCAATTTGTTCGGCGGTGACAAGGTTCAGAATCGTTCGCTCTTGATCTGACAGGGTGAGTTCGGCGGGCTTGCGGACTGTTTCGGTTGGTGTTCGCTGAATCGGTTTTACGAGCGGTCCTAGCGCGCTCAGAACGTCGTCGACGTCACGGATAAGCGTTGCTCCGTCTCGGATCAGGTCGAGGCAGCCGAGGCTTGCTTCAGAATCGACTCGGCCAGGCATCGCGAAGACTTCGCGGTTCTGTTCCATCGCGTGACGAGCAGTATGCAAGGCACCGCTGCTGCGGCCCGCTTCGATCAGGACGACACCCAATGAAAGGCCGCTGATGATGCGGTTTCGTTGGGGGAACAGGCCTGATTTCGGGGTCTGGTCCATCGGCGATTCCGTAAGCAGACATCCTTGCTTCACGACCGCTGCGGCCAGATCCACATGTTCGGGTGGGTAGATCGTATTCATTCCCGTCGCGCAAACGGCGATCGTTCGGCCTCCTGCTTCAATGGCTCCTTTATGAGCTTCCGCGTCGATCCCTCGGGCTAATCCGCTCACAACGGTAATGCCGACTCTTGCTAATGCTTGGGCGAGTCGGTTTGTTTGCTGTCGCCCGTACGCCGTGCAATGGCGCGAGCCGACGACACCGACTGCCAGGCCGTCCGCTTCAACTAATGTCCCTTTGCAATAGATCACCGTCGGTGGATCAGGGATTCGGCCTAGCGGCGCCGGATAACCTGCTGTGTCGCGAATGTATAAAGAGATTCCTGCTGCACGCGCTTTTGCCATTTCTTCCCGCGCTGCCGCCTCGGTCCCATGTGTAATCAGCGACATCGCCAATTTTGGACCGACATTCTTGACCTCTTGCAATTTGGAAACGGACGCGTTCAGGATCCCTCGTGGCGAACCAAACCGTTCGAGCAATAACTGGTAAGTTCGTGGACCCAGGCCCGGTACCAGATTCAATCGTAAGACTTCGATCAAGTCACGGTCTGGATCGGCCGAATCAGGCTCGTCATCAGGAAACAACTCGTTAGCCATGAACTTCTCGCGTCGATCGAATTCCGTTTTTGATTTTACTGCGGAATGCTGTGGCCAGCGGGTTCCTTAGCGGTCCAAGTAAACTTCCGGGTTTTCGCCAATTCTTGCGGTACGAACTGGATCAGATTGACTTCAACCTTGTCGATCTTGCTGAGATCCTGGTACTGACCGGCAATTTCAACAACTCGATCGAAAATCTGGTTAGCACGAGGCGAATCCTCAGCAGGGGGGAAGTCAACCGTCATCGAAACTCGCAACGTCCAGGGCCCGCGACCTTTTGGTCGGCCACCTTCGACGTTGGGTCGAGAATGACGAAATTCACGACCGATCGCTTCTCGAAGCGGGCGGAAGGGTTTTGTCTGCCGGTCCCAATAGATGAACAGCAACGCTGTCGCGGCAATGCCCAGACAAAGCAAACTAATCACGATATAGCGACCTGGCACTTCTCGCGAACGAAGCGGAGAGAGTGGATCACTCGGATTTTGTCTTCGTTCATTTTCGGGGAGAAAAGATTCTGTGCCGACAGTCATTCGTTCATCAACCCGAAAAGAAGCGCCCGCATGGGAATAAAAAAGGCCAGTCCGTACGCAAGACCAATCGTGCCTGTGACCCCGATTGTAATGACAACAGGAAGCCATGTCTTCAGGTCGGCCGCTTGCCTTAATGCCTGACGACGAAAACTGTCCGCCAGTTGACGCAAAGTCAAAGCCAATGCCCCTTGCTTTTCACCGGTAACGAGCATCCAGCGGATCAGGGGGGGCATCGACTTTGCATGACTCAGCGATGTGGACAGTGAGTCACCTTGATCTAACTTTTCACTCACCAACCGAGCTTCACGATGAAAGCGAGAATTATCGATTGAGTCCGCCGCAAGCGTGAACGCGCGCGCTAACGGAGTTGAATGTTCAAGCTGCATCGCAAGCAGTTCTGCAAACTGAGCCCAATTCTGGCTGCGACGAATCACACTCACGCCGGGAACCCAACAAAATGAACTTAACCATTGCCACGGAACGCGAGCGACATTGTTCCGAAGAAGTACAGTCAAAACAACCAGCGAAAGTACCACCGACGGAATGACCATCGTAGCGTACAGGCGATGTTGATAGAGCGATCTTGCCAATTCAATCGGCCAACTCAACGGAAACCGGAACATTTCCGCCGCTTTCACAAGTTGCGGCGCGATGAACGATATGAATCCGCAAAACATCAGGTAGCCGACAATGGCACAAATAACAGGGTACAGGACGGCTAAAAATACCCGTCGCCGAGTTTCCTGAATCAATTGGCCAGATGCCGCCATGGCTTCGAGGGCTTCGGGAAGTCGACCGGAAGCCAATCCTGCTTCCATGACCGCAGTGTAGACAGGAGAGACCGCTGGACCTTCTTCCGCGAGTGCGTCGGGCAATGATCGTCCAGATGCCAGACGTTTTGACAAGCGTTCGGACAGCCGACCCAGGCGGGTTCCAACACTACCAGAAAGACCTCGCAAGCCCAGTTCGAGCGGAATCCCCGCTTTGACCAGCGCGGCAATCTCACGATTCAACAGAATCAAATCATCAAGTGAAGCAGAAGACTGGCTCATGGTGGTTTCTTCAAATGGCTGAAAAATCCGAGAACTCGGCGAATTGTGCTGGTTGTCGCATGCCGCTTCAATCATACAACCAACGAGCTGCAAAATAAAGACAGAATGTCGTCTTTCATCGAAATGAAACTGTACCTGTCCTTCGACCGCCCTGCGGATATGATTACAACAATTGATGGACGACAGTTTTTTCATCCCCCCGATTCAAAGGATTGATGATGGCCCCGTCGCACCCGCAAGGTTTTACCGAAGACGTCGAACTGGCAGGACACATTATCGACAGCCTGCTGCTGCCAAAAGTGCTGGATGAAATCACGGCGCTTGGAGGCGACTACCTCAGTCACGAAATTCGGATTGGGCACAATCGTCGAGACCCCAGCTATATCCGTTTAACCGTGTCAGCTCCGACCAAAGATTGTCTCGAACAGATTCTGACGACGATTGGGCAGCACGGCGCCGTCCCGGTTCAGCACCATGATATTCGCGTCGAACCTGCCGACATCGCAGGAGCATTCCCGGAAGGGTTCTACGCAACGACCAACGAACCAACCGAGGTTCGATGGGGTGGCCACTGGATTCCAGTTGATCGACAGGAAATGGACTGTGGCATCGCCGTCGATCGAGTTGCAGGTCGGGCATGGTGTGTCGCCATGGCTGACGTCAAACTGGGTGATCAAATCGTTGTCGGACGTCTGGGAACTCGTGTCTTTCCCGTCGGTCGCGATCGTGCTCACGGCCATTCATTTGGATTCATGAATAGCACCGTTTCCAGCGAGAAGCCAAAGAACCTCACCGTTCGAGAGATCGCCGAAAGCATGCGACGAGCGGCCGAAGGAAACGGTCGAATTCTGGTTGTGGCGGGGCCTGCGGTTGTCCATACGGGAAGCCGTGAACTACTCAGTTGGCTGATTCGGAAGGGTTACGTTCATGTACTGTTCGCCGGAAACGCCCTGGCGACGCATGACATTGAGCAATCGTTTTACGGGACCAGTCTCGGTATCTCGATGCAAAGCGGGGGAAGCACTGAAGAAGGACACGAGCACCATCTTCGATCGATCAACCGCATTCGGCGGCTGGGAGGAATTCGTCAAGCGGTCGATCAGAAGATTCTGACCAGCGGAATCATGTTCGAATGTATTCAGCACAACATTCCGTACGTCCTGGCCGGAAGCATCCGCGACGATGGACCGCTGCCCGATGTCATCACGGATTCGCTGGAGGCCCAGACCAGGATGCGAGAATTGGTCCAGGGTGTCACATTCTGTCTGATGATTGCCACGACCTTACACAGTATCGCGGTCGGCAACATGTTGCCCGCCGGAGTGAAAACCGTCTGCGTCGATATCAATCCTGCCACGGTCACGAAGCTCGCCGATCGAGGGACATTTCAAACGATTGGACTGGTCACCGACGTCGAGCCGTTCTTACGAGTACTCGTTCAGGAATTAGGTGGGTTAGGAAGTTGAGAAAAACCGAGATTCGTCGTTTAACCCGAAGCCAGCGGCGCAGGCGGATCGGCGTTCAGCCGATCTCTTCGAACGTTACCGAGCCGGCCATTTCGCATCGCTCCAACGAGAATTGACGCCTCGGTTGACGGCAATCTCACCGCTTCGAGCCCACTTCTCTGCGAGGCGCGGTTAAGCGATGTCGACGGAGTCTTCGGAGAAGCGGTGACTTCGTTTTACCTGTTTGTCAAATCAGAGGAGCACTGCTTGACCCAAGGCGGTCAAGCAGTGGCACACGAACGTTTTTTGTGATCGATCTCAACCCGCTTTACCGATGACGACGATCCCGGAATCGGTGACGGTATATCCTGCCGCACGGTCTTGTTCGAGGTCATAGCCGACCGTGGTTCCCTCGGGCAGGCGAACTCGCTTATCGATGATCGCTCGGCGAATTTTGGAATTGCGACCGATTTCCACACCGTCAAACAGGATTGATTCTTCAACGGTTGACCAGCTATTCACCCGAACGTTGTACCCAAGAAAGGACCTTCGGACTTCTCCCCCGGAAACGATCGACCCTGAACAGACAAGGCTGTCAAGCGCGTGACCCAAGCGAGGGTTGCTTCCTGCGGTCTGCGCGAACACGAACTTTGGTGGCGGCTCTTGAGGAGTGTACGTCCTGAGCGGCCAGGACCGATCGTAAAGGTTAAGCTCCGGCTCAACAGTAACCAAATCCATATTCGCTTCGTAATAAGAATCGAGCGTACCGACGTCCCGCCAATAGAGGCTTCGGCCGGTATTTTTGTCCTGGAAAGGAAAGGCACGGACTAGCTTCGACTGGATCAACGAAGGGATGATGTTCTTGCCAAAATCATGCGAGCTCTTGCCGTTCGTTGCGTCCTGGCATAGCTGCTCGAACAGAAAGTTCGTATTAAAAACGTAAATACCCATCGAGGCCAGGCAATGTGCCGGATCTCCAGGAATCGGCTTCGGATTCGCCGGCTTTTCTTCAAACGCGACGATTCTGCGATTGGAATCGACTTCCATCACACCAAACTCACGCCCCTCTTTAATCGAACAGGGGATGCAACCGATCGTCAGCACGGCCTGAGATTCAATGTGGTCCTTGATCAGATCGGCGTAATCCATTTTATAAATGTGATCACCCGATAAAATGACAACGTAATCTGACTCCGCCTTTTCGATCGAATAGATGTTCTGATAAACGGCATCAGCAGTCCCCTGATACCAGTTCTCGTCGATCCGCTGCTGCGGCGGCAAAATATCGATGTATTCATGCAATTCGCGGCAGAGAAATCGCCAGCCAAGATTCATGTGCCGATCAAGGCTGGCGGACTTGAACTGCGTCAGAACCAGGATCTTCCGCAATCCACTATTGATGCAATTGGAAAGCGTGAAGTCGATGATCCGATACGCTCCGCCAAACGGGACCGCCGGTTTCGCGCGGTCCCGCGTCAACGGTTCGAGCCGTGTTCCCTTGCCTCCTGCCAGGATCAAAGCCAGTACTCGTTGCATCATTGATTCACCCGATTATTTGTTGAGTTCCGTAAGAAGTCGCAGCATTGTTGCCCGCACTTTCGGTTCTGCTTCCGCAGAAAGATAGCTCGATCTCGCTCGCCACGTTTCATAACCACCGAGCCGATGCTGTTCGGGCGGTGGCAGATATCCGTTGTAGCCATTCGCCAGCTCAATCGTAAATGTCTGTTTGAAGGGGCTCCCTTTTTTAATCGCCAGGCCCGTTTCGGCGAACGTCTCACAAGGGGAGCTGACAATCGCCAGCGAACCGATCCGCATGACTTGAAACCTGGCTTTCACGGAGGGTGGATATTCTGCAAGCAACGTGGTCTCACGCGCATAAATCGCGGGCAAACCCTTCAGCGGACGGTCGGGGATGGCGGCAATTTTCGCATGAGCGGCGGCCAGTTCGTCGGCTGACGGCTTGCGGACATCCAGAACAATCTCAGCCTCAAGGGCTCTGACCGACACGGTTTCACGATATTCAATTTTTTTGCAAACCGACGCTGCGTCAGCAGCCAGCGTTTCCGCCACAAGCTGGATCTGTTCGTACGGCTCTCGCGCGGGAACGGATTTCTGACGAAAGTCGACGTTATTGATGTCGCCACTCGTCCCATTCGACATGATTCCCACAAACGGTGGTTGAACATCAGTCGCCTTCAATTGGCGGGCAACTCGTTGTGAGAACTCTCCGAAATAATCAGCGGAGACCACGTTGCCAGAAACCCCGCCAACATAATGCAACGAATAATTGGCCAACAGAGCGATGGGACGTCCATTACGAGATTGTATTGATAAGACACTCAACTCGGGATCGATGACATTTTGAGACTGAGTCACCTTCACGTTGCCAAAGCCGGGATTCGTTTGCACTCGGTCTCCCTTGCCTCCAAAGGGATCGTCTATCGTTTCACCCTCTTTCAACAACCAGCGGCGATTGAACACCATGTTCGGCTGGTCGATTGACCCCCAGCCAATACGAGCCGGTTCCAACTGCAAATTTGCTCGTTCGATTCCCTTGGCAATTTGTTCGATCAGAAACTCGACATAATCCGCATCAGGTTCGCTTTGAAAGACACCTGTCAAAGTCGGACACGAGTGGGCATGAGTTGCTGAAATGAGAATATTCGACGCAGGGATTCCCGTTTTCTTCGCGGCCAACTCTTTGGCCCGGTCCAACAGGTTTCGAGGGATCATGCAACTGTCACAGACAACGATAGCAACCGCAGCGTCAGGCCGGGTGGCAGATTTCGTTTCTTTCAACACGATGCATCGAGCGTATAATGGATCATGAGCCGCCGTCGCCTGTTGATCGGCCATGTTTCCGTTCACTGAGATCGGAAATTTTGGCGGCGTAATCTCCTGGGCATGCGCACCTGCCAAAAGCGATGATGGAGAATCCTCGGCACTGAATACCTGCTGTGATGATGTCGCGACGAACAGACAGAAGCAGGACCAGATCACGGTCTTCACAAACCGAAGTTCCATATCATTCCTTTCAAACCCGGAACCAACGGGGCTGTCGTCGAGGCCAATCGCAGCCGTTGTGACAGCATGCCGGAAGTACGTCGGTATGGCAACTATCCGCCGCAGTACCAGGTTCGTCGATCGTATGAATTAACGTGCCACTGCTTGACCGTCCTCGGTCAAGCAGTGCTCTTCCGGCTTCAAAAACCGGATGAACAAAGCAGAGACTGCTTCTCCGAAGACTCCGAAGCAGTGGCACAGAATTGTTATTTCGAAGTTCGATCAAGTACATCGTTAATCAGTCGCGACTTGCCCTTGTCTGCAGGGGAAGAGATACTCCCGCTCTCCTGTTATTATCCCTCCATCAAGTGCAGGTAATTCCGTTGTCTGACGAATTGACATCGATTGATGAAGAAGTGATGCGCTGGCCAGCCGGTAGCTATCGCGAGCTGCTTGCGGTCGCACTGCCGATGGTACTCAGCGCCAGCACCCAATCGATGATGCATGTCGTCGACCGAGTCTATTTAACCTGGTACTCGAAGGAAGCCGTGGCGGCTGCACTGCCGGCAGGACTGCTGTTCTGGTCGTGCCTCAGCCTTCCCTTCGGTATTGTTTCGTATCTCAACGCATTCGTGGCTCAGTATGAAGGAGCGAAACGGCCTGATCGTGTTTCCGCTTCCGTTTGGCAAGGGGTCTACTTTGCCATCCTTTGCGGACTTCTCTTAATGCTACCCGCGATCTGGGCGGAAGATTTTTTTCAGTTCGTCGGTCACTCACCCGATGTTCGCCCGCTGGAAGCGTCCTATTTCCGGTGGCTCAGCCTGGGAGGGTTGACCGTCATGATACCAGCAGCCCTCTCATGCTTTTTCAGCGGACGAGGTCAGACCTTAGTTGTTCTTGCCGTCAATGCATCGTCAGTGCTCGTGAATGCGGGACTCGACTGGGCCATGATTTTTGGCAGGGGACCGTTTCCCGAAATGGGAATCCCCGGTGCTGCCATTGCCACCAATCTGGCGAATCTCTACGCGACGATTTGCTATATCATTCTTTTATATCGTTATTCGATTCGCGGGCCGTATTACTTCAGCCGCCACTTCCGCTTCGACTGGCACCTGATGCGGGATCTTTTGCGGTTCGGCGGCCCGAGCGGCATGCAGATGTTTCTGGATGTGGCCGGATTCACGGCGTTCATCATGATCATTGGCTGGATCGGCCCTAACGAACTGGCCGCGACAAATATCGCTTTCAATTTGAATACACTCGCGTTCACGCCCGTGATCGGTGTGGGAATCGCCGTCTCGACGTTGGTGGGCCAGCGAATCGGAGAAGGGCGGCCCGAACTTGCAGCGACATCGACGTGGAAGGGGTTCGTGTTTGGCGGCGGTATCATGCTGATCTGCGGCGCATTCTACGTTTTTTTACCGCAGATTCTGTTGGTACCCTACGCGATGTACGCAGACGGAGACGATTTTCAGTCAACGAAGGACGTTGTTGTTGTCCTGCTAAGATTCGTCGCTCTCTACTCGTTTTTCGACGCGATGGCCATTATCTTCGGATCGGCAATCCGCGCGGCAGGCGATACCGTGTTTTCCATGCTTGTGACATGTGCCTGCGCCTGGGGTTTACTCGTCATACCGACCTATTTGACATGGCGTTTTTACGGCCCCAGTTTATTCTGGAGCTGGACATGGTGCTCCATTTATGTCATTGCTCTCGGGTTTATCTTTTTGGGACGATTTCTCAGCGGACGGTGGATGTCCATGTCGATCATTGAACCTGTGCCCAAGTTCGACGAAGGGGAACCTGTCGGCAACAACGCTGTAACAGTCGCGTCCGCGAATTCGAACGGCTCGTTCGATCAGGTTTGACTTTGCGAATCAGCACCAGAAGTTCTATAAGTCACATATGTGCCATACGTCCTATAAGTCACATTAATCTGACAGGTTACACTGGGCCAACCGCCCGTGCAAAAGTCGAGTGATTTACACAAAATGTCAGTCGGAGACTTCGCCGTGGCGACCTCGTTAAGCTCTCATCATGCCGTCTATGTGGGCAGCTTTGATCCGCTGACGCTGGGGCATGTCGATATCATTCGGCGCGGTGCCGCCATCTTCGACCGGATCACCGTCGGGATTGGTATCAATCCAGACAAACATCCGCTGTTCGCACCCGACGAACGACTGTCGCTCGCTCAAGCGGTTCTCGCCCCGCTGAAAAATGTTGAGATTAAATGTTTTGAGGGGCTGACCGTCGAGTTCGTTCGATTGTGCGGTGCTCGAGTCCTGCTGCGAGGCGTTCGTACGCTTTCCGATATCGAGACCGAGTTTACAATGACGCTGGCAAATCGTGCTCTCGATCCTGAAATCGACACCCTTTTCCTGATGGCCAGTGAACGATTCACTCATGTTTCCAGTACACTGATCAAGCAGATTGCTCAACTGGCAGCCGGAAGTGCCAAAGGAAAGTTAAACGAGTTCGTTCCGCCCGAAGTGATTGAACCGTTACTGCGGAAATATAAACGCGCTGATCCAGCGGCGGTTTGAATATCGGCCTGTTAAAAATACATGATCGGAATCTTCAGAAGGATAGCTTCGATGCGATTGATTGCGGCTTTGGGTGTGGCACTGGTGATTGCATCTCCATTACGGGCAGAAAACTGGACAAGCTGGCGCGGGCCGAATGGCAACGGTGTCGCCGACGGATCGGGGTATCCGACCGAATGGAGCGACAACCGCAATCTCGCGTGGAAAATCGAACTTCCTGGACGTGGCTCATCGACGCCGATTGTCTGGGGTGAAAAGATCTTCCTGACCTGTGGTATCGACGGCAAAAACGGCCTTTTAGCGTATAACCTGCAAGGTAAGGAGATCTGGCGACGAGAGATCGGAAAGGAAAAGCCAGGAAAGCATAAGAAGGCTTCCAGCTGTAATTCATCTTGCGTCACAGACGGAAAAACGGTCTTTGCCTACTTCAAGAGTGGTGATCTGGCCGCTGTTGATCTCAGTGGCAAAGAACTCTGGACGATCAACCTGCAAGAGAAGTTTGGCGAGGACACCTTGTGGTGGGACCTGGGGACATCCCCTGTCTTGACCAAAGACAATTGCGTCGTGGCGGTCATGCAAACAGGCGGTTCCTACGTCGTCGCCTTGAACAAAGCCACCGGCGACGTTGCCTGGAAAGTCGATCGCAATCTCGACGCACCGAAAGAAGCGGCCCAAAGCTATTCAACACCCGTCGTCCTGAATGATAAAGGCCAGGAAATTCTGGTCATTCTCGGAGCCGATCATGTGACAGCACACCGTGCCGATACGGGTGCAGAACTGTGGCGAGTGGGCGGTTTGAATCCGTCACAAAATGGATTCTTTCGGTCGATCGCCTCGGCCGCCGTCTCTGATGGAATCGTCGTCGCACCTTATGCGCGTGGCGGCTCAGTAACAGGAATCAAACTCGGTGGCCAGGGTGACGTCACCTCAAGCCACGTGGTCTGGCAGAAACAAGGGGATGGACCCGATGTTCCCACACCGGCCGTCGCCAACGGAAAAGCCTATATTCTCAGCGACAAAGGGATACTGACGTGCGTGGCGATTGATTCCGGCAAGGTCCTGTGGACAGGGCAAACCGAAAAACATCGTCTCGCATTCAGCTCGTCGCCGATCCTGGCCGACGGCAAGATTTACATTACACGCGAAGATGGCAAGACGTTCGTACTGGCTCAGGGAGACGAGTTCAAAATCTTATCCGAGAACGAACTCGACGGTGATCAGACCGTGGCAACCCCAGTCTTCGTTAACGGTCATATCCTGCTGAGAAGCGACGCGCATCTTTATTGCATCGGCAGTAAATAAATCTTCAGCGATAGTGATAGAGATACAGCTTCTTTGCGGAGGACTGATAGAGGTAGATCGGGGCACCCACCGCTGCCCATGTGAATTGCGCCAACATCCGATTTGCTAGTGTGATTCGCGGGCTGTCGCATCCATCGTAGGGAAATAATCCGCCCACCTTGTCCTGGCGGAGGTGGGTATCTGGCAGGTCCTCCTCGGCCAACCGCCGCCGGTTAAAGGACAACTGGTCCGTCGAGTCATTGACTGGGGTGTAAGAGATGTGCCGGATCGGCTGACGTCGGCACCGAACACCGTCTCGCCCTGAGTTCTCGGCGATACCGAGTGGCAGGACCTCCATGTGTATCGGCAGCCGGTCGTTGGCCTGACCGTTGTACGTCTCCCGGCAACTATCGCAAATATAGAACTGGAGGCCGAGTGGGCCGCCCAGCGGCAACTGCTTCGAAGAATAGAGTTGCCCAACGAATTCCATTTGGTCCTGGCAGAGTTGGCATCGCGGCCACCGTTGCGGCAGGTGAATGGGGAGACCTCCGACGCGATCCAGCCAACCCTGCGACTGGCGGTGGTAGCCCATCACCCAGGAGATGCTATGGACCATCGTCGTATTTGCTTCCGTCGAAGAGCGTTAAAACTAACCGGCGCCGTACTCGGTATCCGGTTCAATGAATTGTGCGGCAATCTTAATTACGGGGATCGCATTTTGGAAACCAAGCTAAGTATTCGAATTATTTAACGTGGGGCGAAATGGGCAAGCCCTTTTGGGTGCGTCTATTTGGTAAATTCTTGTTCGAGTATTTCCCCTGAAAGGTGATCGAACTTCAACGAAAAACCGGACCAGGTACTTGCCCAAAGACAACCATCCCGCACCCAAACGTTGACAACACCGTCATACAGGTCAGGCGAATCGAGAACGCCACCGATCACCCATTTTACCCGCAAGTTCGACGCATCGACGCCAATGAGGTTCAGGTCTCTTCCTCGCTTAACTCCCGTGTTTATGATCACGACATAGACCTGCTCGAATAAGAGCTCCCACCGTCGACAACCCTCAATCGAACAATACTCGCGGCCAATTAATCCGTTTCCACTCAAAGCGACCTCCGTGGCCGAAAATTCAATTCAGCCTCAAAGCGTCCTCTGCCCTGTTAAGGGCAAGACAAATCAGCCCAGGGCAAGCTCGCCTTCGAGCGCCGCCCTGGGAAGGCCGGTTAGATGAATGCGCGAGCCTTGAAGGGGCGCGGGCATCTGTTTCTCCGAAAATGTTCTAGTTTTTCGATGAAATGTGTCGGTTGTCGAGCCCCTTCAGGGCACCTCATTATCTTGTGATCTTATCCCAGGGCGGCGCTCGAAGACGAGCTTGCCCTAGGCTGGTATGTTACGCCCATTCTGGGCAAAAAGAAATTTGGTGCGATGTAGATTGAAATCGTCCATTTTTTGGCGCAACAAAACTTCCTCCTGTGAATACGCCGTTTCATCAGGCCAAAGCGAAGTTCCCTCCCAATACAAAATCTTCGCGCCCAGCAAAGAAATCAAACGTGAGTACGCGAAGGAATCAAAGTACGAATGCTTGAAGCAATTTTTCAGCCGGATGGTTTCAATGTTCCAATCAGCTCAAGGAATTCAGCCTTGCCGATCCCACCCTGTTTATAATTGAGGACCTCCCCTTGGGGGTCAACGACGATCGTGATTGGCGTAGCACCGACACGATAACGCGTCATCGCTGCGGCTGC
>CAIVEI010000138.1 GCA_903904835.1 uncultured Schlesneria sp.
GGTGTTTTTTATGACGACGGTTTAACTTTCGATCGACAAATTTCTTGTGTCGAATCGCAGAGAATGTGTGGATAATCCGGGCTACTCGGCCTTTTTCTTTCGAAGCAGAGATTCATGCAGTCGACCAACGTGCCACATGTAATTTGGGCCGTAACCGGCAATCGGACCCCAGGTATTCTGCGTGGCTAACGCAAGATGTTTTCGAGCCAGTTCGACTTCTCCCTCTACGGCGTGATTCAGGCCGATGTAGAGATGAGCGTAAAACAGACGTTTTTCGCGTTCCGCCTTCGAAATGTCTGCCTCGGCAATCTGGTTCATAATCTGATCAGGTGTGGTTGTTCCCCCAAACAATTTGTAGACTGCCGGAAACGGCTCGCGGTCGTCTTTCCGGTATTTCAGCAATCCTTCCCGAGCTTTGGCTCGACCATCAGCCTGATGCTGAGAAAGGTACCGCCAGATCCCATTTTCGCGATCGATCTGATCGAATGAGTGATAGCTTTCAAACTGGGCTGCGGCGTCTTTGTATCGACCGGCATAAAACAGGGCGATCCCGCGCCGCCAATGCGAGGCGAGTTCTTTCTCGTCCAGTTCGATCATTTTGTCATAGTCCTTCACGGCCTCCTTGAATCGACCAAGAAAGAACAGGGCATCGCCGCGTTGCGAGTAACCATTCAATGACGTCGGATTCTTCTGAACCGTCTCGGATGCTTCATCGAGAGATTTTTGGAACGATTTCGTGAGTTCTGCAACTCGATCATTCGGCAGCGGGCCTGTTTCGGGTGCCGATGCGGGCTCTTGGGCCGCGAGAACACCGAATGGAATCAGAATCAACAAAAGCTTTTTAAGCATGTCATTTTCCCTTATCAGATTTCATTGGCTGAACAAGTGTTGGGCGCGGTTCAGATTGGTTTTGACAGGATTTCCACTTCACACTACAACCCGCTTCCGTTACTGACCAGCCACGGATTGGCTGGGCTGTAACACCGATGATAGCAGGACTGCCACCCAGGGAAGGACGGCGGAGTGAATTCAGCACCCCATGTGTTGGTGATTGACGGTATTTCAGACACGGAAGCCGTTCTGAAGGCGGTTCTTGGACCGCGAGGAACGAATGTCGAGCGGACCCGCAGTGCGCAGGTCAGTCGGCTACCGATCGAAGAAAAATCGCCTCATGTTGTCGTCATTGACCTGGACGAAGAGTCAGCCGCAGCAACCGCGTCCTGTTTTGGCGAATCGCATCGAATTTTGATCGGTTCTGTCAAAACACCCGTTGACGAACGAGACCGGTTTCTCGCTAAACCGTTCCAGTATCCAGAATTGCTTCAAACGATCGAAGATTTGCTGGCTCTGCCTCCCGCAGCATGATGTGGTCGAGGAATATTAGTAGATCGAATCGCCTGAACTTTTTTTCTGATTCGTTCTTCTCCATGTCCACTGCATCCTCGTTTTCTTTCCGATGAGATATGATACGGTACATCGCGCGTGAACCGATTTTTGGTTGCGGTGTGTTCGAGAGTCGTGTCCATCGGGGATATCGTCGTCGTGAAGAATGCTTCATTGCTCGTCGTTGAGGGCGTTGAACAGGGCGCTCGCTTCGAGTTAGGAGATCGCCCGCTGGCGATGGGCCGCGATGCGCGCAATGACATCCGCATACTCGACAGCGAGGTTTCCAGAAATCACGCGACAATTCAGCGTGTCAAAGACAATTTTGTCCTGACGGATCGTAACAGTTCCAATGGGACAAGGGTCAACGGAAATACGATCCGTTCGCACGCGTTAGTCGACGGAGATCAAATCCAACTTGGTAATACGTTGCTGTTATTCAGTGATGCGTCACGCGAGGGATGGAAAGAGAACGCAGCGGACCGTGTCAATTTGTTAAGGCGTCACGATCCCGCCGATCGATCGAGCATCGTGACGCACATGGGACAGGAACATGCTGAGGTTGTCACGCCATCAAAAGACGAAGCGGCAGATTCGCCGAATAGCCTTTCTGTGCTGTACCGGATTGCCGAGGAAGTTGCCCGACCCTCGTCTTCGCTTGAGCAATCATTACAACGGACACTTGACCTGACCGTGTCGGCGGTTTTCGCTGACCGTGGATGTGTTCTGTTGACCGACCCTCAATCGGGTGAAATCCGACCGCAGGTTACGAGTCAGCGGATCGCAGGAATTCCTGGGGCCCGCATGCCCATTTCACGAACAATCGTGGATTACGTGCTGAAATCGAGTCAGGGGGTTCGTACGACGGATGCCCAGCACGACAGCCGATTCGATCCGACCGACAGCATCTTTCAAGCGGGAATTCGCGAGGCGATGTGCGTCCCCATGCAGGGGCGCCATCAGTTAATGGGCGTCATCTATGTCGATATTACGACTCCTGCAGACTCGTTGCTGATGCCACGTGAGAAGACTTCAGGATTTCGAGAGGATCAATTGCGATTGTTGATTGCGATCGGTCGGCAGACCGCTTTGGCGGTCGAGAATCATCGTTATCAGCATGCGTTTGTGAAAGCCGAGCGGATGGCCGCCATGGGTCAGACCATTGCGACCCTCAGCCACCACATTAAAAACATTTTGCAAGGGGTCCGCGGCGGAAGCTATTTGATCGACATGGGGCTTAACGATCACAACGAAGAACTGGTTCGCAAGGGATGGCATGTTGTCGAAAAGAATCAAAACCGGATCTACAACCTGGTAATGGACATGCTGACCTTCAGCAAAGAACGTAAGCCGGCGTACCAGCAGGCACAGCTCAATGAAACTGTCCACGACGTATTCGAATTGATGCAGGCGCGCGCGGTCGAATGTTCCGTTGATTTACGTTTTGAGCCTGCCTCAAACCTGCCGCTGAGTACGTTTGATCCGGAGGGGATTCATCGAGCTATTCTGAATATCGTGACGAATGCCATCGACGCGGTTGAAGGTTCGGATCATGCCACCGTCAAGATTGAAACGGGCCTTGACACTGAATCCGATATGTTCTGGGTTGCTGTTGCTGATAACGGACCAGGGATCGTCGAAGACCAGTTGCAGCGAATCTTTAACGTCTTCGAATCGACGAAAGGGGCACGTGGGACAGGGCTGGGTCTCGCCGTCAGTCAAAAAATCATCCGCGAGCATGGCGGCGAAATCAACGTCGAAAGTCGTCTGGGAGAAGGTTCGCGTTTCGTACTTGCATGGCCAAGGTTAGAAGACGCCATGCCCGCCGGCGGCGGACAAACATTGTCTTGAGAAAACCTTGTCTTGAAAAAAGAATGGGACTTATGGGACCGATGTGACTGATGGGACCAATCAATAAGTCCCATCAGTCCTATGTGTCACATAAGTCCCACGTACTTTCGCAATCTGCCCGCAGATTAAGCGGCACCTGATTTGCCGAGCTTTCCTGATGCCCTTTGTGCAGGTGCTCGTAAAGCGGCTTCGCGATTCACCAACCACAGCAGCACAGGGTTGGCGATGTAGACGGTACTGTAACAGCCCGTGATCACGCCAACGATCATCGAGAATGCGAACCCATGAATCCCTTCACCACCCGCGACGTATAGAACGACGACGACCATGAATGTTGTGAGCGCCGTGAGCAATGTTCGCGAGAGAGTCTGATTCACAGCCAGGTTGATCATGTCGTAAGTAATATTCGGGTTCTTCCCCTTAATTTCACGGATACGGTCGAAGATCACGATGGTGTCGTTCAATGAATAACCAACGATCGTCAGCAAGCAGGCGATCTGGTTCATATTAATCTTGAAGTCTTCCAGCATAAACAACGGGCCAATTGGTGTTTTGCTGAGATAAGCACCTAAGGCGATTGCCCCCAAAGTCACGAGAACGTCGTGGGCGAGGGCGACAACGGCGGCGAGTCCGAAATAGACCTTTTCAAACCGGAACCAGATGTAGATCACGATCATGACCAGACTGGCAAGGATTGCCAGCAGAGCGCTGGACTTGGTTTCGTTGGCGACCGAGGTATCAAACGAGTTGACTTCGTCCAAGACGGGTTCTGTCTTGAGTCGTTCCTGGATCAGTTTCAGGCCATCAGCCAGGTCTTGTTCAGCGATTTCGGGTGTCGCCTGAATGACGAGCTCGGTGTATTTGTTTGGAGTCTTGTTTTTGGTGTCAGTCGTGGCGGCGGGATCTTTCCCGGCCTCTGAGACTCCTTTGATCTGCAGCAGTGACTGTGCCGAAGAATATTTCTTACTCGCTGAATTATTCGTCTCCAGCGTTTCTGTCACATAAGCCATAAACGTTTCGACGGACATGCCACCACTCAGTTTCACGACAGCCTTCGGACCATTCGAAAATCTCGCGAAATCGCCAGTGATTTTTTCACTCGTCGACATTGCAATGTCGTCAACAGTCACTCGAACGACCGCATGCTGATTGTCTTCGAACGCCTTGTTGATCTGATCGATCACTGTTTTGCGATCAATCTCGGATGTCCGGATTCGGTATCGCTTGCCAGCTTTCTGATCTTCACCACTTGTCAGCGTCAGTTGTTCCAGGCTGACACCTTTTGGAAACGCTGCTTCCAAGCGGCCGCGAATATCACTGACATTTTGCTTTTCGACGAACTCAAGCGTGGCCATCGTACCACCGCTCATATCAATATCCATGTTCGCACTGCCTCGGACAAACAGTGCCGCCAGACCCGCCAGGATTAATGCACCCGAGCACAAAAACGCGATCCACTGATAACTGAGGAAGTCGATCTTGGTTTCGCCAAGGAATTGCATCATCGTCAATTTTTTTGCCCATCGCTTGCGTTCGATGATGTCAAATGCAAGGTGGCCAAAGTACAGAACAGAGAAAAGGCTCATCGACAGACCAATGAACAGCGAAACGGCAAACCCGCGGATCAGGTCCGTGCCGATCATGTAGAGGATCACGGCAGTAATCAGTGATGCCACGTTACTGTCGACGATGGCAGCAAACGCTTTGTCAAAGCCGTTTTGAATCGCCATTCGAAAGCTGGCTCCGCGTGCAAATTCTTCACGCATACGCTCGTAAATCAACACGTTTGAATCGACTGCCATACCGATCGTTAACACCAGGCCGGCCAGACCTGGAAGGGTGAACGTCGCGGAGATAAAGGCCATCGAACCGACAACGAGCAAAAGGTTGAGTATCAGGCTCAGTGCGGCAATCAAACCTGCCAACCGGTAGTAGACAAGCACGAATACGAAGACGACCAGGGCGGAAACGACGATGGCCGTAATCCCCTTTTCCTGCACGTCGACACCAAGTAGCGGGCTGATTGTGAATTCGGAAATCGGAGCCTGTTTCAGCGGCACTTCCAAAGCGCCAGCGTTCAGCACCCCTACAAGTTCCGTCACTTGTTTGATGTCGAATCCCCCCGTGATTGTCCCGACGTCGGTGATTCGGGACTTGATTCGAGGTGCCGAATGAACTTTTCCGTCGAGAAGAATCGCCAGGTGACGATGAAAGCCATCGGTGGTGTCGGGCAGATTTTCTCCAGTCAACGCACTGAATAACGCGGCCCCACGAGGACTGAATTTGAACATGACTGAAGGATTGCCGCTTTCGTCACGGCTTGGTGATGCACTCGTCAAGTACTTCCCCGTGACAGTGTATTCCACCGGCTTATGAAGAATCAGGTATTGCGCAACTTTTACCGATTTTCCTGTTACGGGATCGGTTCGCTCGACTTGTCGAACGGCCTGGCGTTCACTCTGGTCAACTTTGTCGTCGACAATGTCTGTCCACGATGCAATCACCCGTTGGTCCAGGTTGCGAACTTCGGTTTCGCCAGGCGGACGCCGCATCGCATCTTCGATCAGTCGTTCGTTGTCCTTGTAGTTGGCAACGATTCCGAATTCGAGGCTTCCGAGCTTGGTAATCAATCGCTTCTTTTGTTCGACCAGGTCGGGATCGGCACCCGGAATAATGATTTCGATGCGATCATTTCCCACACGCCGGACGGTCACTTCTTCCGCACCGGATGGATTGATTCGCTTTGAGATTGCCGTCACCATTTTGTCGATGGTTGCAACGGGAATCGATTTACCAGGCTCTTTTTTCTGCTGCCGTTCTGCCGCTTCGCTATCGATACCATAAACGAGGTTCGTACCTCCGGCGAGATCGATCCCCAATGGAATTGCGCTTTTCCAGGAAAGCCCCTGGGCCATTACGAACAGGAATGGTGCCAGCGAAGCAAAAATCGAGAACAGCACGACCCCGATGCGGGTTGAAAGATCGTCCAGGCGAAGCAATCGCGCGATCCCAGCCCCTAACACAAAAGGCACGATGAAGACAACTGCCATAAACAGCAGTACCCACCACAAGCGATTTGATGTGCCCGCTTCCATCAACAACAGTGATTGCCCGATTCCATCCATTCGTGATCCAGTCCCGAAAATGTGTCAGCGTCTGATTCTGAAATAATGCACGAGAGGGGCTGCCCCGAAAACTCGTGAGAAGTGGAAAAAGAGATCGATCGAGCGATCTCACTGAAAGTTGGCTCGTGCCGCAAATTCTATTACAAAGGTTTTACAACATCGGGCGACACTTCGCCGGAAACGACCTCGGCAATCGCCGAGCGACGAAAGCGAATTCGTGTTCCATCGTCGACTTTTAGAGTCACTTCCTTGCCATCCTGACTGATGTTCGCCACGCTGCCGAGTATCCCACCGATCGTTACCACGCGGTCGTCCTTCTTGAGATTTTTCATCATCGCTTCGCGCTTGGCTTTTTCGCGCCGCTGCGGTGAATCCATCAATACATACAAAAGCATAATCACTGCCAGTGGAGGCAGAATAATCCAGAAAAAGTTATCATTCGCGGGAGCTGCCTTAGCGGCATCCCCCTGTGCGAGCACGAAAAAAAGGCTGAAACAGTTCAACATTATCCCTGTCAATTAGGATCGATGCCCGACCGTGATTGTCACGATTTCAGGCTGAAAAGTCACAATATGGGTCACGATTTTGCTCACGCACCGTCGCGATCACCACCCGTCTTTCAGCGGAATTCCGAAAAGTTCCGATACGAGAGGGTTCGGCATCTTAAACGGATCGATTCCATCGGGCAAGTTGATCTGTCCGGAACTCCGCAGAACGCCCTTCCCTGATCGCCGTGCGCAAGTCCTTTAACATGCGCTGGTAGTAGGCCAGATTGTGCCAGGAAAGCAGAATTGGACCCAACATTTCACCTGCAATGAAGAGGTGTCGGATGTAGGCCCGGCTGAATTGCTGGCAAACGGGGCAGTCGCAATCAGGATCAACGGGCGTCGGGTCCGTCCGATGCTTCAAATTCTTTAATTTCAGCATGCCATCGTGGGTAAACGCCGTTGCATTTCGGCCATTGCGAGTGGGCATCACGCAATCAAACAAGTCGATTCCACGCAAAACCCCTTCCAAAAGGTCGACCGGTCGCCCAACCCCCATCAAGTAACGCGGACGGTCCTTCGGCAGCAACGGAACAGTGAAATCCAGTGTGTTGTACATTTGATCTGGTTCTTCGCCGACGCTCAAGCCGCCGACGGCATAGCCGGGAAAATCGAGTGCAAGCAATCCAGCGGCGGACCGTTCACGCAAAGACTGGTGCGTTCCCCCCTGCACGATCCCAAACAGTGCCTGGTCGCTTCTTTGCTGAGCATCGCGGCAACGGGCGGCCCAGACTGTTGTTCGATCGACCGCATCCTGAATTTTTTCCACCGGAGCATCATGTGGCGGGCATTCGTCCAGGCACATGATACAGTCGGCACCCAGTTGCTCTTGGATTCGAATACATTGAGCCGGCGACAATTCCAGCAGACTACCGTCAATATGAGACCGGAAAACCACTTTGTCTTCGTACAGTTTTCGCATGGGAGCCAGGCTGAAGACCTGAAACCCGCCGCTGTCGGTCAGCATCGGGCCATCCCAGCGCATAAACCGATGTAATCCCCCCATTTCGGCGACGACGTCGGCACTCGGACGTAACGCCAGATGGTAAGTGTTGGCGAGAACCATCTGGGCTCCGGTCTGTCGCAATTGATCGGGCGTTAGCCCCTTCACCGTGGCCAATGTTCCCACGGGCATAAATGCCGGGGTTTCCACCGTCCCATGCGGAGTGTCCCATTGACCGACACGAGCACCGGTCGCCGGGTCGATGGAATCCAGATGAAAACGAAACAAACTCACGTAATCCAATGCTCCTGTAATAAATCAATTCGTGCGCGGAGCATACAGAGTAAATCCAGTTACCGCAAAACAGGGCCTGAAAGGCGACGTTGTGAAAGCTTTTCAAAGCCCCCCTCTCCGTGAAAGAGGGGGGGGCAGATCGCCGATTTCTATGCAAATCTCGCCGCAAAAATGCTTCACAGCGTCGCCCCGATGCGTGACGCCATCAACACGATGGAGTCATCAAATGCGATCGTGTACGGTCTTAGGGTAACTTTGGCTAACGATGCGACCTCAATTGGAAAGTCCCAACCATGCGATTCACCGCTGCCATGATTCTCGTTCTGTTTACTTCACAGGCCTTCACTTGGGGCGCGGACGGCTTACAGCCTGAAAACAAACCAAATATCCTGTTTTTGCTGACAGACGATCAGGCGGTCGACACGATTCGGGCGATGGGGAATTCGGAAATCCAGACTCCGAACTTCGACAGACTTGTTGCCGCCGGAACGACGTTCACTCATTGTTACAACATGGGAAGCTGGTCACCTGCCGTCTGTATTGCCAGTCGATCGATGCTTCTCACGGGGCGTTCAGTCTGGCGAGCTCAATCGATTTACGAAACGGGTGAACAAGAGCGGCAAGCAGGCCGCTGGTGGCCAGCCTATCTGAAGGCCGCAGGCTATCGAACGTATATGACGGGAAAATGGCACCTGAAAGCGTCATCCGAAAAAAGTTTTGATGTCGTCCGTCACGTCCGGCCCGGTATGCCCAAAGACACCTCAGAGGGTTACAACCGCCCTCAAGCAGGCAAACCCGACTTGTGGTCACCTTCAGATGTGAAATTTGGTGGATTCTGGGAAGGTGGGAAGCATTGGAGTGAAATTGTTGCCGACGATACGGTCGACTATTTGAAACAGGCAGCGAGCGAAGTAGCCCCGTTCTTCATGTATGTCGCATTCAATGCGCCGCATGATCCACGGCAGTCTCCTCGTGAATTCGTGGAAATGTACCCACCTGGGAATGTCTCATCGCTGGTAAATTTCCTGCCGGAATATCCCTTCAAAGATCTGATTGGCTGCGAACCAACTCTTCGAGATGAGAAATTGGCACCCTTCCCTCGAACGGCTGATGCGATTCGTGTTCACCGCGCCGAATATTACGCAATCGTCTCCCATCTTGATCGTCAAATCGGTCGTATTCTTGATGCACTGAATGAATCAGTTAAAGCGAAAAACACATGGATCTTTTTTACGTCAGATCATGGATTAGCAGTCGGTCGGCATGGCCTGGTTGGCAAACAGAATCTGTACGAGCATAGTATTCGCGTCCCTTTCGTTGCCGTGGGGCCGAAGGTGCCCGCCGCTGAAAAAATCGATTTACCGATTTACATGCAAGACGTCATGCCGACTGTGCTGGAGCTTGCTGGGATTCCAAAGCCTGACCATGTCGAGTTCCACAGTCTGTTGCCCCTGATCGAAAAACGGCAAGCCAAATCGTCTTACGATGGGATTTACGGGGCTTACCTGCAATTGCAACGAATGGTCGAAGCCGATGGTTACAAGCTGATCGTTTACCCAAAAGCAAATCGTCTGAGACTTTACCACGTCGAGGCCGATCCCTTCGAAATGATGGATCTGGCGGAAGATCCTCAGTTTTCGCCACGAATCATAAAGCTCGCCAAAATGCTTCGGCGCGTGCAAAAAGAGACTGGCGATCCGTTGTCACTGGTTGGCGTTCTGCCTGAAAAATGAGTGCCTGAAACGTGTGAATTATCCCTATCCCTACCGTCGCGCGTCAGTGAATACCGCGAGCAAGTTGAGCCCCTAGAGAGATTCCGAGTTGGGCAAAACGATTTCGGTGTGATCCAAGCGGTGTTCGTCTGCGTTGGAACACTACGGCAGGAATAGAGGCGTTTCCGTTACGGCCTAATGCCACCGTGGTTCGAGCGTCGTTTTAGGGTTGGGTGCTAGCCGACCTTACGCATGTGTGTTGACGCGCCACGGGAAAATATCGTCAACCGATTGTGATGGCACGCTGAAAGACGGCGTTCGATGGCTGCGTGCAACCAGAACTGAGTCATTCAATTTTCATTGATCGGAAAGGTCCACTGATGAGCGAAAACATTGAACCCCTGGCGGTCCTTTCGACCGATCCCAACGAGCGAATGTGGGCCATGTTCTGCCATCTCGGCACTCTTGCCACTTGGTTCCCGTTTGCCAATGTCATCATTCCGATGACGATCTGGCTCGTCAAAAAAGAGACGTCTCCGCTCGTGAACGATCAGGGAAAAGAGGCACTCAATTTTCAGATCACGATCTTGGTCGGGTATGCGATTTGTGTTCCCTTGTGCTTCGTGCTGATCGGAATCCCCGCGATCATGGCACTTTTCCTTTATCACGTCGTGTTTTCGATTGTGGCCGCGATCAAGTCGAACGAAGGTTTGGCATATCGATATCCCTACACTTTACGGCTGATTGAATAGTGCTTTGAAAATGCAGCGTCGGCCACGCGGACGACGCTGCCAGCGTCGGAGCCCAACGCCGGTTGCTATTGGCGTTTCTTTAACTTTTTGCCTTGACCCGCACGAAGCTATCGTAAGAGGCTTGTCCCAATGGAACTTGCAAATTCAAGCTATCAATCAATCGAAAGAAGCTCTCCGTCCGGCTTCCCCGAATGGAAGCCGCGACTCGATTACGAGATGATCGACGGTCTCTATCGCTAATATAAATTCGGACATTACGCTGGCTTGGGTTTTAGCCAGTGCAGTGTAAAATACTAGGTCTTATAAGTACGGAGGAAGGCCTTCAGTCGAGGCTAGCGTCCTTCTATCAAACTTGCGAACAGTAATGTGTTGCGGCCAACACAACACAACGCATATCGCTTATCCTTCAGCGACATGTGGTTTAATAAAGGATTAGAATATGGGAGTGTCTATTGGTTCGTTGTTAGCGAATCTGGGACAAAGCCCCTCTCATGAATCAGTAATCGAATCATGCTTGTGATCGCGAATGATTATCGACATTGCAGTTTTCCACAAACTCGTTCCCACGCATTTCGTGGGAACGAATTTATTACCACCCAAGATCGTAACGGGAGGTAGGACACCATTTCCATTAAGGCGGAAAATACGGCGTGAGACAGTTATTTGCGACGCAGCAGCCGCGGAAGACCGACGAAAGCAATACCCGAAAGCAGGATCGCGACTGTGGAAGGTTCAGGTATTGGAATCGCTGGCGTAGTGAGCGTGGCGCCGGTTGAAACTGCCTTTCCAGGGCCACCCGCCTGGTTCAGCGAGATGATCATCGTTGCGGTATTGCTGGTAATTGATGAGTCGAAGAGGGTCCCTGGGGTAAAGGTTCCTTGCAAATAGGCGGTCACTGCGTTCGTGCCGTAATCGATCTCCGATATCTTTGTTTCGGTGAAGGTGCCCCAAGCAGAGTCTGTGATTGTCCAGGGAGTGGTTGGAGTGCCGGTATGCAACTCCAATGTGCTGTTCCCGTTGATGACTGTCCCGTTCGGAACGGCAGTGAAGTCACCGGTCTGGTGATGAGTGTCAGTGAAACTGTTCCAAGAGACGCTCGTTGCCAGCGTGACATCATTTGTTGGAGTGCCACCTAGTGCTGTACCGTTTCCGGCAAGAGCTTCCGATCCAACGATAGGTCCAGCTTGAGCGGACTGACTGAGAGACAACGCCAACGAGACCAACACTGCACCAAAACAGAATCGCATTTTGTTCCCCTTTTCCGACCTATAACGGCATACTAAACGGACACAGCTCATTCACGCGAGGACCTCGCGTTTAAGCACGTTTTTTAAACACCGTCGCAAATTCTAACGCGTCGTTTTGTAAATGCTATCCTAAACTATACGGATTCACTCAGAATTAACGGCGCTACGGATTCCGCGTTTAAGTCAATGGGGAGACGGTGCGGCAGTGTAAGCAGGAGAAATTTGGCGAAGGAAGTTTCGTAAAAGGTAAGATTTAGTCAGTCGCCCCGGCCCCGAGTGATGCGTTTTGTTACGGGAAGACGAAATTGAAGTCGAACGTAAATGACGAGTTCGACTTCTCCCCCACTTAGTCAAAGACCACGTGCAGGGTTGGAAACAGTCCTCGCGGAAACTGAGAGATCCCGGAAACGTTCCTTTCGTTCGAGATGGGTCGGTCGGTGAAGGCGAGGTGTTAAAGTGAATGCCGATCCGCTTGTGCCGAAGGCGTTGGATCAAACGAGAACGACTCGCAAAACTGTACTGAGCGCTGTGTCGTTGTCACGACTTCAGTTGCTCGATGGTCGCAGTTGCCGTTTTGCCTCACAAAAACGATTCCATGAGCACGTTCCAAACGTTAAGAAAGCATCTTTATTTGCCTATTGACGAACGATAAAGACTCTTGTACGTGTATGTCGTTATCTGTTTGGTGGAGGCAAGGGGGTTCGCGAGGACTGAGCCGAAACGGCGAGAGAATGGTTTCTAGTAAGCAGCGAGCCGCTATAAGCGGTTCGCCAGGAGCTACGGCTCCATGAACCCGAGGAACTTTAGCGACACTCCGAACGTCAAGTTCCTCAAGAGTAGAAGGACGAAGAATCCCGCGATTTACATTCCGGGCTCGTCTGGATTTCCGATGTCAAAACCTGAGGACTACGATTGATCTTTGACATCTTGGAATGAATTACGGATCGCCCCCGTAGCCATCAATCGCTGCGGGCTGATCCGTGGCGGTTCGTTGTTTGGAACAAACCCGGTACGAGGCACCTAGAAGCTCGTAGCTAGTCCCGGTTTTGTTCGCTATGGGTGCGGCGCTGCCGGCGCGGCGAGAGGGTAGTTATTGGAGAGCAGTCATTAGAAAAATCAAGAAGACTCCGTCGGAGACATTATGCGGCTCGCTTGGGAAGAATGACGGCAATGTTTTCCATCGATCGTTTCCCAAGCCTTGACAGTGTTGCCGATCAGAGTTGCCTAAACTTTCCCGTGACGGAAAAGTTGAAAGAGGCCTGTAAAACACCAGACTTGCCTAAGAAGTCCCAATGTTGCCTAAAGTCTTTTGGACGTGTTTGCCCACCGCCGGCAATGTTTCCCATCGATCGTTTCCCAAGCTTTGACAGTGTTGCCGATCAGAGTTGCCTAAACTTTCCCGTGACGGAAAAGTTGAAAGAGGCCTGTAAAACACCAGAGTTGCCTAAGAGATCCCAATGTTGCCTAAATTCTTTTGGACATTTTTGCCAACTGCCGCCAATGTTTCCCATCAATCGTTTCCCAAGCTTTGACAGTGTTGCCGATCAGAGTTGCCTAAACTTTCCCGTGACGGAAAAGTTGAAAAAAGCCTGTGAAACATCAGTGTTGCCTAAAAAAACCCAATGTTGCCTAAATTCTTTTGGACATTTTTGCCAACTGCCGCCAA
>CAIVEI010000139.1 GCA_903904835.1 uncultured Schlesneria sp.
GAAATCGTCGACCCTCGCATCCGATCTTCCCTCCTCTTCCTCTGTGTTCTCTGTGCCTCTGTGTTTCCCCTCATTCTCTTCAAAATCATCTTCCATCTGCGAGTCCTCAGAAAACCATCGTTTCACCGAAGTTGGCAAAGTTGGTCAAGTTCCCTGTTTTGTAGGGTTTCTCGCAGGTTTCGAACTTGACCAGGTTGGCAAAGTTCGATTTGTCAGTCATGTAGGGTGCGGTCGAGTCTTCGAGGCCCACCAAAACCAGCACATCAACCGGGAAACGCGATGATTTTTGAACAGAAGGTAACGAAGGAAACAATGGGATACAGAATAAAGTCCGCACACCGAGATCCCCGAACATTTCGGACGCCACGGTGCCAAACGCGTTTGTCTTCACTTCGTTACCTTCGTTACCTTCTGTTCAAAATCTTCTCTTCTGCTTCGCTGGAATCGAACGCCCACAAAAAGTGATCAAAAAGTTCGAGCAATTTCGCGCGACTTCGACCATTCCTCGTAATTCACAGGCTTTCTGCGGTCATTCGTTGTGTTTTCGTCATAAAAAAGTTCACCGGAGTTCACCCGACTTCACCTGAGTTCGCACGACTTCGATTGAGTTCGTGTTTCCGAACATTCGTCTCGTCGTGATCAGTTTTCATTTTCCAAACCACGAAATCACCAAGCGGATCACGAAACCACGAAAGTTCGAAACCACAAAAAATCCCGCCGTCTTATCCAGCCAGAATTCTTCGACTTTCTACTGACTCAAAACAACTCTCTCGCCTCGTCGGCGCACGACTTCACCCGGCATGATACGCAAGTTAATAATACGTGTCAATATGTTTTGTAATAATAAACATGTCGCCATCAAATCGCTCGCAAAATCGACCCAGGATGACTCGGAAGTCATTCGTGGAAAGGCTTTTGCGAAAACCCAATGCCGCGAGTCAATTGATTTAACGCAAACATATGTTCTTGTTGAAATCCCGTGAATTCAATCGAATCGTTCCACCAGTGCAACCCGCACGTCCGCAAGGTAAAATTATGTTATCCGTAAAAACAGCCTGCGTTTGGCTGCGGCATCAAAAGACTTCTGTGAACGAAGTGGAGGGAAACAATATGGCAAAATCCGAGCGACAAATGCTGACAGATGAGCAGATTGCACGACTTCAGCGAGGTTATTTGAGTGCAACATTGACCGGCAGCGAACCAAAGATCGCTGAAAAATATCTCGTAACAGACGGTCGCAGGAAAAACCGAATCATCAATGACGCTGTCAGCGCAGGGATATTGGTACCGACAAATGAGAAGTCGGAATATGGTGCCATATTTCGGATCTCAGCCGAAGTAATCTCGTCCGTTACGCCGGTTGATTTCCCGTTGTTCGATCTTTGGTCTGATTTACGGAACAAGAACCCGCATCGCGAAGCGTACGAACGCCCCTGGATCGGGGTCGAAGGGTTGTCCGTCGAAAACCAATGCTCTCTATTGAAGAGAAACGACATTGATTGGTTCGTCGTGTCACGTGTTCCGTACGAATACAACGGGAGTTTTGCCGATTCGCCCGAAACACTTCTCACGGACGCAAGGCCGTCTGAAGCGCACAACCGATACTGGGCCGGTCCGTTCACAACCTTCGATGAAGCAATCCAAAGGCGAAAGCCAATCCTCGTTGCAACGATCGCGGTATCATCGAAGGAGCTACGTGAAAAAGTCGCCGATTTTTTCGCAGAACGCAAATTCCAATGGGCGTTCGCAAACAACCTCTTCTGGGGGTTGGTCGACGTTGCAAGTGTTCCGAACGATCTCTTATTCAATGCCGAGGGCAAGCCCACGCTGGACACGCAACTAGACGAAGGACACGCATTCAGATTCGAGTCGAATCCGAACCCGCCATCGTCGAGGCACGAAGTCGCCTGGGAAAGCAATTTGGCGAAGTCGATTGAGCGGTTGAAATTACAAATCTCGAACGCGGAAAAACAACTGGAAAAACTACGTCTGATCGCGGCCCGAATCCAATCAGCCCGCGGATGGGGTTCGTTTATGGACGCGATGGAACAAAGATTGCGAATGCAGCTTCCAAAGGAAATGGAAAGGAAAACGAATCCGTAAATCTAGCTAAGCGCCCGCAACCATCTTCTTCTTTATTCGTAAAAAGAGCGACAGGAACGCAGCGCCTGCAATTGTTGCAGGTCGGAATCGCTGAGCATTGAGGATTCAACGATTAACCCTTGAGATCACGAACCGGGCCTCTGAAGACTTCACCTAAGTGCCATTTAAGGAACTCTGCCGACGGTCTAAACGATTCTGATTGAGTTGGTCTCAGCGGTCGACCATGGAAAATCATCAACCATTCACTGAGCCCGCTCGTTCCATTCGCTTTTTGTGACACCCGTAATGCAAGGTCTTCGCCTACTGTGAACGCACCGAGGTCGAAAAGTTTGTGGTGCATGCTGCAAAGAGCTAAACCGTTCGCTTCAACGTCCGGCCCTCCGGCAACATGCCATTTGATATGTGCCGCCTCTAACGCAATGTGCTGGGAGCCCATTCGAAGGTTGTAGCCGCAGACCGCGCACTGATATTCGTAGGCAATAAGAATCCGTTCGCGAAAACCCGGGTCGCGTTTCAGCCGAACAGCTTGTTCGAATTGAATATTCAGGCCAACGGAATCGAGAATGTCTCCAAAGACCGTTGACGGAAAATGTTGCGCAAGGATTTCAAGTGCAATCTCAGAAACGAGCGACTGGCTACTTCTTAGCAATTCAAAAACTTCGGGTTTGAATCCGCCAGTCACACCAAATTTAATTAACTCCGATTTTTTTGCATCGGTATTACTTTTTCGTGCCTGTACGTCCTCGATATTGTCAAGCTCCCATATTTCATCCCGTTGAAGACGCCAAAACGGATATTCTGGATGGTAACTCTGCCGCTCTGGACCGAATTCGATCAAAAGCGATCTCAAATCTCTTTCAACGTCAACGTAGGGAATCAAACGAAGATCATCATTTACCAACCGGCCCAAGGCATACAACAGCATTAGGGGCTTGTGCGGAGCACGTTGCTCATCTCGTTTCCAAACGACAATTTGCCGAATTTGCTGCTTGAGTTTCGCCGAGGTCAACATTGTTACAGTCCAAATCCGCACAGGGAGCCGCGTGTTCGCAAATTCAATCTTGCAGTTAAACAAATTCAGATACTTGTCGCCATTCTCTTGTACGACTCAAAAATCTAATATTTCGAAAAAGGTTTGGTCGCCGCGACGATCGGCGGATTCTCACAACAACTTTGATGTCGATGCCGCTAAGAAACGTTCACGGCGTTGGCTTGCGCTTGATGGCGTTGACTATCGCCGGATTGGGAAGCGGAGTTTCTGGCAGACGCATGTTGTGCCGCGATTGAATTGCCATCTGGAAATTAGCATGAATGATTCCCAGATTTCTCAATCCCAATCGGATTCCGGCGAAACGGAGTGGATGCGGAGTGATCAGGCACGCAAGGTCTTGCGTGTGTCGACGTGTGACCTGAGTCATCTTCGGCAGGGGGGCAAGATTGCCTTCCGAAAAGCAGGAAATGCCTATTTGTACTCCGCCCGCGATTGCGAGCAATTCGTTCGTCGACCGGATGACAAAAAGGCGCATTGACGCAAAGGGGCCGTTCGCGGTGGTCTCAGTCGGGCAGATCGACTTTTACGATTACCGAGCCAGTGA
>CAIVEI010000140.1 GCA_903904835.1 uncultured Schlesneria sp.
TGGAATGACCGGGTTAATCTGCAAGACAACTAACGATTGGACAAATCCAATGTTTCCACCATGATTTGAGCTGTTTGCCAAAACCAAGGGGACACGCCGGGTGTGACCGCACTTGCGGAATGAATTGAGGAAAGCTGGGTATAAATGGTCGTGCAGAAAAATGGCCTCCCTGCGATGCTTTGGGTGACTACAAATCCGTGGCATTTCTCGGCAAGGAGGCCGATGATGAGCATGACAATTCCGTTCGAGGTGAGCAAGATTGAAATCGTCGCTCGGCTCGCAGAGCACTTGATTCCATTGGCACAGCAAGCCGCTTCAGCGGGGATTCTGATTCAGGATTTTGAGCGGGGCTTGTTTGGTGGACTTCTGGCTGTCGGCGGGAAGGTGATGGATGCGTTTCTGGAAGCGCAGGGGACCGGCGATCGGGGAAACATCGTCACTCCTCACGTGGACCAGACGCTGTACCGAAGCGAGGAACCTGTTTGCCGACCGCTGAGAACAATCTTTGGTCATCATCAGTTCATGCAATTCGTCTACCGCGCGAGAACTGATGTGAAGAGCGAGATTGTCTTAAGGCCGGTCGATCAACGGTTGGGATTGTCCACAGACCGGTACTCACCATTGCTACAGGAGTTCTCGATGCTGTTCTGCTGTGAGCAGTCATTTCATGGATCAGTTACGGCGTTTGCTGAGGTGTTCGGTCAGACATTGAGTGTGGATACGCTCGAAAAGATCAGTCGCCGCATGGGGGCTGAGGGCGAGATTTTTCTTCAGACACTTGAGGCACCTCCGCCATCGCAAGAAGGTGAAATCCTGGTGGAGACGGCGGATGGCAAAGGCGTTCCATTAGTGAAACAGGATGCACAACGACTGCTGCCGTTTGAAGACAAGCCCCAACGACCTGGCAATCGTCGAATGGCCACCCTGGCGTGCGTGTATTCCGTGGATCCGTTCGTAAGGACCCCCGCTGAGATCGTCCGCATGCTTTTCCGTGATCCGATCCCAACTCTTGATGAACTCACGAACGACTCACGCCCCGAGCCACAGCACAAGAGATATTTCGCGAGATTACCATCGCGGGTGGATGGATTGGGTGACGAACTGGTCTCCGGATCAATTCAAGCACTGGCGTGGGCGGCGAAGGAAGTGTCATTGCGACGAAGCACCGATCAAGTCTTAGTCCGCTTGATGGACGGCCAGCACAGCCAATGGAGCGATGCGGAAGCCTGTCGAGACGATCTTCCAGACACGCATTGCGTTGACATTCTCGATATCTTGCATGTCTCCAGTTATGTGTGGAAGGCCGCAAAAGCCCTGTGTTCGAGCGCCGCTGAACAAGAGGAGTTTACACGCGAGCGACTGTTAAGAATCCTCAGCGGCGAAGTTGCCGGAGTGATCATGGGATTGAAACAGATGTCAACTCGCCGCCAATTGAGTTCGGAGAAAGCTGCGGACATCGACACGGTGTGCGGTTACTTCACGGCCCATCAGGATCGGATGAA
>CAIVEI010000141.1 GCA_903904835.1 uncultured Schlesneria sp.
CCTCGCTTGCGCGTCGGGCTAACGTTTCACGGTGTTTTTTACTCAAATGGTTTAACGCTTGATCGATAATGATCTTGTGTCGAATCTCAGAGAATGTCTGAATCATCCGGTCCTCGTATAAAGATATTCGATTCAATTCAAGAACAACCATGACACACGTTTCTATTACGACCGGTGCCCGACTCCATTTCGGCCCCCTCTCGGTTTCAGCACCAGCGGGGGGACGATTTGGCGGTGTTGGCCTCATGATCGATTTTCCGCGTACAGTTATCACTGCGAATGCGGGATCAGCCGATCTGATTCGCGGTGATGAACTGACGAAGAAACGCGTTGTGGAATTTCTTCATCGAGTCCGTACGGCAGTCCCCGATCATTATCGAGTTCCCTGCGAAATCGACGTTACAGAAACAATCCCGTCTCATTGTGGTTTCGGCTCAGGGACTCAATTGGGTCTCGCAGTCGCCCTCGCAGCGGCAATTGTTGCCAAAGAATCAGATCCATCGCTTAAGGAACTGGCTCTTCGCGTAGGACGCGGGTTGAGGTCCGCAGTCGGGCTTCATGGATTTCAGAAAGGTGGATTCCTGGTTGACGGCGGCAGAGTTGAATCAAACAAGCTCGGAACACTCGTGACACGGACCGATTTCCCTGACGATTGGCGATTTGTACTGGCATCGCCTCAGCAGGCAATCGGACTTTCTGGAGACGCCGAACAATCTGCGTTTGCCAGGCAATCGGCGATGCCCAGACTTCTCACCGCAGAACTTTGTCGGATCGTGCTCATGGAATGGCTTCCTTCCGTCATTGAGGCCGACTTCGCTCGATGTGGTGACTCGATGTTCGAATACGGCGAAGCGGTGGGAGAATTCTTTTCACCGACGCAAGGGGGCGTCTTCGCTCATCCCCGAATGGCCGCGTGGGCTGACAAAGTCCGACAGCGCGGGATTTCTGGTGTCGCCCAGACATCGTGGGGGCCAACTCTCGCCGCACTCTGCTCAAGTGATGAAATGGCCCAACAGTTGCGCAGTGACTTCGCCGGGGATGCGACCTGGAACGATTGCTCGTTCCAGATCGTTTCACCTTTAAATCGCGGAGCGATCGTCAATGTCTCATGAGGATGGAATCCTCTATCGAATAAGGTATGCACTCTATCGAATAAGGATGGAATCCTCTGAGACTTCGCCGCAATGAACTAGCTCACATTGATGTCACGAGTGACAATGTTGCTATCGTAAATCCCGAAATTGGCTCCGTCGTTGACTTGGAAAGAGATTGTCCGCGTTAACGTGCTCGGCAATTTTCCGGTGTAACTAAATGTGATCGACCGTAATGCCGCCTGGTAGTTCGCCAGGGTGTCCGTTCCGGTCAGCACCAGCCGTCCTGTTGCCGAGAAGTATGTCCCCGTGATGTTGGCCGTGTTGACGAATGTGAGGACATCCTTGCCGATGGAATAATTGTTTGAGATCTGGATCACGGCACCCGTTATCGTTGTGATGCTCGGATCGTAGATAATCAATGAATTCGTGACATTCAAAGCGGGTCCGCTTGCTTTGTACGCCAGTGGTGTTGATTCAATATTCGACAGGAATGCAACACCGTTCGGCGATGTGTAAATAATATTGCGAGCGGCAATATTACTTTTATGGACTCCTTCAAAAATCTGGAAATTGGCGATTCGAGCGATACTCGGCGGATTCAGTGACGTCGTGGTGTAAGTCACTGACTGCAGAAGATTCTGGTAGGTGGTCAACGATCCGGAGCCCGTAAACGTCAGAATTCCATTTGCTGCATTGTATGAGCCATTAATCCCAGGGACGCTTGTGAATTGCAATAAATCCCCAGTCTGCACGTTCTGAAGTTGGACCGTCGCTCCCGTCAGCGTTGGGTTATACGAACCCGTAATCTGCAGGGTTGCCGTGATCTGTTCCGGGCCGTTTCCGAAGACATAATCAAGAGCGTACGGTTCAATTGTGTTCAACTGCGGAATGGAATTAATCACGATATTCCGAGTGACAATGTTACTCGAAGACTGGCTGTCACTGACCTGGAAGTTGATAACTTTAGTCGTGAAGACAGGATTCCCGTTCAATCCAGAGAACGTGACCGACCGAAGTGCATTCTGGTAATTCGCGACGCTTGCCGTTCCACTCAACGTCAAGATTCCATTTTTCGCATCCCAGCTTCCCTGGATACTTCCGGTATTCGTGAATTTCAGGAAATCCTGTCCTGAAATGTAGTTTTCGACAATTCTGATCGTCGCACCCGTGAGATTTGCATTGACAGGATCATTCGCCTGTAACGAAGAAGTTATCAAAATCGCCGGATCATTTTGCGAGTAATTGACAGGCGCCGATTCCAACCCGCGCAATATTGGCGCGCTGGCGACCGCGTAAAAACTGATGATCCGTGTTGCCGGCGGGTTGCTTGTCAGCGAAGAATTCGTTGCGACGAACGAGACTGTTCGAGGCAATGTACTCGGAACGCTTGACGTATCTTTATATTGAACCGACTCCAGTGCCGCCTGATAATTTGCAACGGTGTCAACGCCGGTAAGTGTCAGCATTCCCGTTGAAGCATTCCAGGTCCCGTGTATTTTCGCTGTATTCGTGAAAAGCAACTGATCCTCGCCTAAGGCATAGTTGCTCGTGATTTGGACCGTCGCCGTAGGGAGTGTCGGATACACTGGATCGGTCACCGTCAACCCAGGTGAGACTGCGACCGTCGTGTTTGGGATGTAGAATAGATTTCCGGTATCGGTTGTGACCGTTGGCGGATAGTTGATCGGAATCAAGACAATACTTCTTGATTGGGTACTGACCCCCGTTGTTGAATGGACCGAGAACGTGATCGTGCGTGACAAGACCGAGTTGTAAGTCGAGGCGAAGTAACTGACGGTCCGCAAAGCCGCCTGATAGTTTTCTGCAGTGTCGTTACCGCTCAGGCTGAGTGTACCGGTTGATGGATTCCAGGTACCGGAAATCTTAGCTGTGTTCGTGAACAAAAGATTATCAATTCCAGGCTGATAATTTCCAGAAATCTGCACGGTAGCCGACTGAAGAACATCAGGCCCTACTGGTGTCACAGTCAACGTCGATGTGACTTTTGTTGTTGCTCGCGTGATATAGGACAACGCCGACGATTCGATATTTGCTAAAACCGCCGAACCAGGATTGATTGCAGTGAGAACAAGATCGTTTCCATCACCGCCAGCGTAGTTTGCCGTAAACGTGTACTGTCGACCTTGATATGTCGCTGCAATAGCACCACCCTGGGGAAGGTTTGTAAATGTTCCGACGATCGGTTGATTGGACGTGTTATTGACAATCGTGATCTTTGTGCCGACTGATGGAGCAAAATTCAGTGACAGGTTGAGTGAGCCGTTTGCAGTGTAACCATTTGCTGAGACGGGGAATCCTGTCGGTGTTCCCGTTGCTAAGACTCCCCCTTTTCCTGGTATCAGGCTGATTGGTCCATTTACGTTACTACCGCTATCGAGTGCCGTTGTGTTCGTGCCGCCGTTGTCAAGAATGATTTGTCCACTCCCGGCAGTTGACTGCACAGCAAACGCTCCACCGAAGACAGGTATGGAGGCCTTCGTAAATGTGATGTTACCCAACTGACTGGAATCACCAAACGTTACCGCGCCCGCGGTAGCAGTGAAGAAGTTCGCCAATTCGGCAGCCGTCAGATTCACTCCGACAACCGCGTTATCCAGACCGCCGATACTCATCGGAAGGCTGGGGACCGACGTGCGAACTATAATCCCACCACTGGTGCCGCCTGCATCAACTAATCCGCCGATGTTCATATCGGCACCGCGTAACGTGATCGCCGTCGCGGAGTTTCCGCCCGTTATAATTACAGCGCTTTGCGCAATTGTCAGTGTTCCAACTCCATTGTCGCCCTGATCTGCGGCCGTCACATCGGCTTCAAGGGTGATGTTCCCAAAGCCAGTGATAATGCTTCCAGCGCCAATGTTCAATGAGTCGGCCGCTGCTAGCCATAGGGAATTTCCCGCGCCAAAAGTTGTGATGTCCGCACCGGCATCATTGATTGCACCGTGAACTGCGGCCTTGAATGTGTTAGTGAGAGTTATCGAGCCGGAGATTGTGGCACTGTCGGTTCCCGCATTTCCGGTTTCGATATCGACACTGTTCACATTGGCTACAAAACCATTAAGGCCGGGAATCGTGATCGTATCGTTACCGTCACTTGAAGGTGTTGCACCAGTGTTCACATTCAGTTGTTGTACGTTCCACACTGCAACTGTCTCGATTGCGGTGCCTGCTGTCGTCCCTGAAATCACGAACGAACTTGTACTTCCAACGTTGGCGATTCCAGCCGTCAGATTAGTTCCGTTGGCAATCGTCAGGTTGTCGTTCTGACCCGATGGGCTGACCGTGACGCTGCCGAATCCGGAAATGTCTAGCGGTGCCAGGCCATTGAATTTGATCGGTAGATTGTCAACCAGCACAACCCCCTGCGTCCCGTTGACACCAGGTATACTGCTCGGCGAATAAGTGCTTGTATCAGCCGCCGTCCCCTTGACGGCCAGACCGTTGCTTCCTTGACCTCCGTCATAGTTGATGCCATTCACTGGAACGAAATTGCCGTTGCTGAGGTCGACCGTCAGCAAGTCATTGCCTGGGTCACCTGCAACAATAATCGACGTGAATGATTTCAATGCGAACTCTGATAGCAGCGATCCGTTCTGCAGGACTTGAACTTTGGTTGGGTCGGTTGGACTTTCCTGCAATTTGATGTTGTTCGCGCCCACGCCCATATCAATGAATAGCGAATTATCCGAGGAAATTCCGCTGGCAGATGTCGACAGCAAATACGCTCCGGGTCCGAATCCGGTCGACATCGTAAACTGAGTACTCACGATCGCGCTGCCGGTTTCAACTCCCGGCGTCCAGTTCATCGTTCGGGCGTAACTGACCGTTCCTGACGAATTGGTCAGTGAAACGATGGGGTAGTTGGACGCCATTTCGGCCCCGCTGCCAAACGCGGCACCGCTGGAAAGACCATCGAGCTGCGTTCCCGAAAGAGTAAACGACGTCGCATTGGCGGTAATCCCAGTAATCGTTGGTTTCGCTCCGGCCGGAGGTTTGCCAGTGGGGGAAAATGCCCAAACCGTCCCGGTCGTTTGATTACTCAGCAGAACTTGACCGTTTGGTAAGGCCAGCATCCGTAGATTACTTGCAGGACCGTTGATCGAGTTGTTCAGTAACCCGACAGGAGTGACATCCGAAAGTGCGTTCGTCACGGGATCAAAATCGAAGAAATACGTCGGACCATTCGCAATGTGTTTCCCAAAGGAATCGACTCCGGGTGAATCCGCTGCAAACAGGAAGTGTCCATTGGAAAGCATGACGCCTGGTGTCGAATCAGCTCCGATTCCGCCTGGCAATGACGGACCAGCTACCCACGTGTTTGTCGATGGTGTGTAGATCGCCATGTTGCCGTTGGCACCGACAAACAAGGCTCGTCCATCGGGAAGAAGCGTTGCAGGTCCAAGAACGTTTCCAAACGATGTGCCAGTCAGACCAACAGGAACAGTTCCTGCATCAATCCATGTTCCACTTGAAGGAACATAACGTTGAGCGTGCCCCGATCCGCTGACATCATACGACAAAACACTCCCATCAGCTAAAAGAACCCAGTTTTCATTGTTGCTGGAGTCAGAACGAAGTTTGCTGCCTGTTTGAGTCCACGTATTGGAAACGGGATCATAGATGTAGGTCTGTGGGCCGTTGATATAGCCAGCCAGAACCTTGCCATTTGGCAGAACGACGGTCGGGCCGTCTCCAAATTGTGCTTGCGGAAAACTGGCAATCGCAGTCCACGTATTCGTCACAGGGTCATAGATTTCGCCTGTATTACTGTTGGTCGCCAATGTGGGGCTTAACGGATTCGTGTAAGTTCCGCCAAGTACTAGAACCTTGCCGCTTGGCAAGACGTTCTGCCCGTTTAACAGCCGGGATCTGCTCATTGAGGTCAGGCTGGACCAGGTTCCATTCGTGTAGCTTCCCGTTGCGTCTGGGGTGAGCCGCTTGACTTGGTTGGTCACACCACCTGATTGGACCATCACAGATCCGTCAGACAGCAATGTCATCACACCAGCCGAGCCAGCCGGATCAGCAACCGTCACCGGCGCCCAACCGGTCGGTGCCGCTGAATATCCCGACAGATCGGGAATGAAAGTATTTAAAATCGGTGAACCAATACCTGTCACAAGGTCGTAACCTTTGCCCGCCAGATATCCGTTGCTTCCGGTCGTGATATCATGGAAATCAGTGGCAGGTAACTTATAGATCGAGGGAAGTGTTTGACTTGAACCATCGAGGGTCGTATGCCCAGTAAGAACCCGCCCCTGATCGACAACCGCCATTACGCCGCTGAACATCGGTGCCGCCAGGCTTGTCCCGCCGTATTGCGACCACGGAGTCGCATTGCCGAAATCATAGGTGTCGTAAACTGGGACCCCTGTGTTGGGGTCGGCATCCATGGAAACGTCAGGAATGGTCCGAATGCCACTACTCTGGACACTTCTCTGGTAAGCAGGCTCTGATTCGTAATAGCTGTAGCCACCACCGCTGCCGCTCCAGCCAGTCTCACTGATGTAATTCCCTGAACTATCGATCGTCAATGTGGTTCCACCAACCGCAACCACATTCGGAGAGGACGCTGGATATGCATAGCTGATATCACCGCTGTCCCCTGATGACGCGACAAATGTGACCCCTTGATGTCCGTTTGGCGTCAAAAAGTACGAATCATAGTTGGCAAGATAATACTGGTACTCAGGAAAGCCGAAACTCATTGAAACCACGGAAACACCCGCAGTATTGCGTGCAGTGTCAACGGCCGTAAAAAGGTCTACAGGGTTTTGGGATGCCGCTTCGAAAAGAATGATGTTGGCCTGTGGGGCCATCACATGTGCCCATTCGATGTCCAGCGATTCCTCAACAGACCAGCCCCCTTTACCCAAAGGGTCTTTACCTGGAAGATTTGCTCCACCAAATTCATTCAGAACCTTGAAGCTTGGCGCGTCTGGAAGACCGAAATACGCATCAAACGCAGGTAGATCGGTAAGAGCATTCGGGTCATTGTAGGCACCCACGATGGCGATGGTTTGTCCTGAACCGTCACCCGTCACTCCACCAAAAGTCACGGTATTCATGCCGTATGCTTGCTGCATTTGCGCGGGCGTAATCCCCGTCGGTGCCGACGTCGCGCTTTTTACAGCGCCAAACGGATGGGCGGCAACCAAGTCGATCGGCTCTTTGGGAATCGCTGGCGTGGGCGAAGGAAGCGTTCCTGCGGCAGGAGCACCGCTCAACAGCCTGCGAGACTCCAACGCTTGAATCTCAACGCTGACAACAGACCATTGTCGTGCCAATCTGGGACGGCGAGCTGTCCGATGTCCTTGTGTTCCGTTGATGACCTGTCGCAATGCCTTTAACCACGAATGACGCACCATGTTCAAAATTCCCTTAGCTACGTAGTCTACTGCGAAGAATTGGACAGCCGGTCGATCAGCGAAATCGCCAGTCTCTGAACGAAAATGAGAACGCGTTGGACGGAATTGGATTCACACGTATTAAAATGTAAATTGTAAAGATAATGGGGCTATGGAAGCGCAGGCAAGCAATTTTTCCCAGTAAGACGGAAGAAAACCAAGTATTTCGGAGCATCTGCCTCTTTTCCTGGCAGCACCTTCCATCCCAATCGCATGAATTCCCTTCATTGGCAGAAAACCGCTGCGATGGCGTGCGTAACCTTTTCCTCTTTCATCCTTCAGCGGCCTGAAACTGCGGCGATGGCGTGCGAAACGCGATTTTTCATCGACGAAGACCGAAGGCCCGGGCGCGGCCCGATAAAACGACACCAGATTTCAGCCCCCAAGTCACTTCACTGAACTGTCCCGCCTGATTGGCTCCTGGCGACGCGAACGCTTGTGGCGCGTCGGTTTACGGTTCAGAATCGCCGGATTCAGACACAATTTGCCGGCAAACAACTTCTCGAATCGTTTTTCGTCAGCGTAATGCTTTGGTATTGTCGTTGAATTCCGATTTGATTCGCGGGCTCGAAAAAGAAAGCTGACTCATGCGATACCGATTTCTGCTGCTTGCGCAAGTTATTTCGCTCGCCGCCCCGGCTTTCGTCACCGCCGTCGAGCCGCCCGACTTTAATCGACAGGTCCTGCCCGTCTTCCGGAAATACTGTAACGGCTGCCACAACGCGAAAGACGCCGAAGGGGGCCTCGTCCTGCAAGATTTTGCTCGCACTTTGAAAGGTGGCGACGACGGACAGGTTGTCGTTCCAGGCAAGAGCGCCACCAGTCGACTGTGGCAACGTGTCACAGCCAGCGACGAAACACGCATGCCACCCAAAGACCAGCCAGTCCCTACGGCGCAGGATCTGGAACTCATTCGCGGCTGGATTGACACGGGTGCCAAGGCTCCCGTGGGAGGAGTTTCGGAAACGGGTCTCGTCACGCCGAAGATTGTTTCAACTTCAAAGATTCATGAAGCGATCACCTCGGTCGCGTTTTCACCAGACGGTCAATGGCATGCGCTCGCGAAACCGCATGGAATCGAGATCGTCGGTTCCGAAGGGGTTAAGCAACTGGTCGGACACACGGGGGTCATTAACGAAATCCGCTTTTCACGCGACGGACAATTCCTTTGTGTCGCGTCGGGTGAAACCGGACTTGTTGGGGAGGCCACATTATGGAGACCGTCGGACTGGACACGTGCCCGAGTTATTCAAGGTCACCGCGACACGATTTATTCGGCGCAGCTCAGTCCCGACGGAAGCATACTGGCGACGGCCAGCTATGATCGCGATGCCATCACCTGGAACGTCGCTGATGGACAACAACTGAAGGTCTTTAATGGTCATAATGACCCGATTTACGGCCTTAGCTTTTCTGCGAATGGAAAACTTCTGGCGACGGCGAGTGGCGATCGAACCATTAAACTATGGGATGTCGCGAACGGCCAGCGCCTGGATACGTTCTCTCAACCGGCCAAAGATCAGACGACCGTCGCATTCAGCCCTGATGGCGGTTTCGTCGCAGCGGGAGGAGCCGACGCTAGAATCCGGATCTGGCAGATCAGCGAAACTGGCCGAGAAGGAACGAATCCCATTCTGTATGCCCGATTTGCTCACGAAGGCCCGATCCTCAAACTGGCTTATTCACCAGACGGACGACTTTTGGCCTCGTCATCGGAAGACTTGCGCATCAAGCTTTGGGAGACCGGGACTTACACCCAAGTTGCCGTTCTTGAACGACAGTCAGATTGGGCGTCAGCACTGGCCTTCTCGCCCGACAATAAGCGTCTTCTTGTTGGTCGCATGAATGGCGAGCACCAGTTCTATTCTGTTGATCCAGGCTGGATCGAACCGAAAAATGATCTGCAGCGATTGGATGAGTCGCAGTCATCGTCGACGAACGGCAGTTCCCTGGCAGAGACGATCCCTCAGACAACAGAAAATGAACCCAACGACACACTCGCCAGCTCCACAAAACTTCCGTTTCCGGGGACGGCCAAGGGTGAACTGAAAGTCATAAGCGGCGCGCAGTCTGACATCGATCTTTATCAATTCGAGGCCAAAAAGGGCGAGACCATCGTCCTCGAAACGAACGCCGGACGGGCCGGGTCGGAAGCGGACACAAAGCTGGACGTGTTGCATGCCGATGGCACACCTGTGCTCCAGGCGTTATTGCAGGCGGTCCGTGATTCATGGATCAATTTCCGACCGATTGATTCGTCATCGCCAGACGTTCGACTCGAATTCTGGGAAGAAATGGACCTGAATCAATATGTGTATCTCTCGGGCGAAGTCTGCAAAACCTTCCGAGCACCCCAAGGGCCCGATTCCGGGTATGCACTTTATTCGATCGCTGGCAAGCGTCGTAACTATTTCAATACAAGCGCCACAGGCCACGCAAAAGATGAACCCGCCTACGTCGTCGAGGCGTTTGCCCCCAACTCAAAAATCGTCGACAACGGACTGCCGGTTTTCCCGCTTTATTTTTCCAATGACGACGATGGGGATCGAAAATATGGCAAGGATTCGCGTCTGATCTTCACAGTTCCCGCTGATGGAACCTACTTCGTCAAAGTCAGCGACGTTCGAGGCTTCAGTGGTGATAAGTACTTTTACACGTTAACCGCCCGTCCATCGCGACCTGATTTCGCTGTCGAAATCAACACGATGAATCCGAAAGTCCCCGCCGGAAGCGGACAGCGATTAAAGTTCACGTTGAACCGTCTCGACCAATTTGATGGAACCGTGCGACTCGATATCGCGGGACTCCCCAAGGGATTCAGCGCATCATCACCCGTTATTTTCGAACCAAGTGCCTATGAGACTCAAAGCGTGATCACGGCCAGCAGTGACGCGACTGAGCCAACCAAGGGGGACTGGGAACGGATCACAATCCTGGCAACGGGAGTAGTCGGCGGTCAACTCGTCACGAGAACCGTTGGCGGTCTCGGCGAGCTGAAACTGGAAAAACCCGCTCCGATCCGAGTCACATTGATTCCTGACGATCCAAAGTACGAAACAGCGGATCACGGACTTGTCATCGAACCAGGAACCACGATCACCGCAAAAATCGTCGTCACAAGGAGCGGACACGAAGACGACGTCAAATTCGAGATCGACAATCTTCCCCACGGGATCATCGTTGACAACATCGGGTTGTCAGGTGTGCTAGTCCGAAAGCAGGAAACCGAACGCCAAATCTTTTTGACAGCTCGTCCCTGGGTCCCTGAAACGGACCGACTGATCCACGCCGTTGCGCAAGGAGTCGGCAATCAGGCCTCACCAGCAATTCGCTTTTACGTCCGCAAGAGTCCGGGTTTGGCAACCCAATAGGTCTTGTCATCCAGGCTGAGAAACCGATCGATCCCGATGCAATCCGAACGAGTTCAGCAGTCAGTTGTTCCAACGTAAATTCGACGCGAAGGAAAGAATTGAACCCGCCGAACCACGTCGTAGGTCCGTCCGACCGAGATACAAATAAATAATGCAATAACCAGAGCGAACCGATGTTTTCTAGATACGGATCGATTCAACCTTCACCGAAAAATGCCGCGCCAAGCGGCGCTGCATGAAGGTAACGTCCCCGATTGTCTTTGACGCTTGAATCTTCCTCAAGAATGTGCGTTGACAAAGTCCAATGTTTGATCGAACGAACTATGTTCTTACCGACACCAAGCGTGACAATTGCACCATCACTGGAAAACAATTGAGGATTTTTTTCAACGAAACGAACCACCTTCGTCATCCAATCATAACCGAGGGTAAACGTTTCATGGCCGGAGAATTTTGTGGCTCCCACGTTCACGGCGATCGTTGCTCATTCAATTTTATTCTGTGCGGTGTTTGCCGGAACGAGGAGGCATAACCAAGTGGGCCGCTTCACTCCACGAACAGATGGGCATTTAATTCGTTTTCGAATGTATGTGACTACCGAAAGACGCTTTTCTGCGATTCCGTGACGACCATCTTTCAAGAAATTGCATCGAGCGATCAGCTAACTGGCTCTCGAAACAAGATCCACTCCATCAGCGATTTGATTGCGACAACAAACCTGAAAATGAATAATGATGTTGAATGATTATCCCGTTTCGCAGGAATAGCGAGATTGAATTCAATCACAAGCAAAATGCTGGCAGGGTTTGCCGAGTGACGTATCTTGATTGTCGTCAAAACCTCTTGGGGCGGCTGCCCTTTTCGAGAACGGGACAAAAGATTCATAAAGTGATTTCGCAGAAGAATTCTCCTGACGCCAATATAGGAACTTTATTACGCAACTGGCTACGCCAGGATTTCGAGGGAAAATGGGAACTGGAGTGGATGTCCCGTGGTTCCAGGCTGCGCGTTCCTCCTTTTTTTGTGCGGAAAACAATTTCATGAGCAGCTTTCAAACGTTAAGAAGGTTTTTTTATATGTTCATTAAAAAGCGACAAATCAATAAATGATATTATGTCGTTATAGCTTTGTCGGGCGTGAAGAGGTCTGTGCGAGTTCATGTGAAACCAAGGTTGACGTCATCGGTTTGAGGTTGTCAATCTTGCAGACGCGGGTCTCTCGCTGGTGCAAGCTGTTATCTGGAACGGGAGGCAGGGGAGACCTTCGGTCGGTCATTTGTGCGGGGTCGGGAGACCACTCGCACAAATGACGGCATTTTTTCGTGCTTTCATTCTTTCGTGTTTTCGTGATCCTCCTGATGATTTCGCTTTTCCTGGAATTGAAGAGGTAAACCAAACACGAAAGCACGAAAGTTCGAAAACACGAAAAAGAGAAAGGCAAACTTGATCGAACTCGGGTGAACTGAGGTGAACTCAGTTGCGTTCGCGCGAACTCTGGTGAACTAGTTAGTGACGGAAAAGCGAGTAAGTATCGCCCAAACAGTATGATTTACGTGGGATGCTTGAAGTCGCGCGAGCTTTGACATCGAATTTCCCGGTGCGTGATTACGGCAGGACGGAAGAGAAGAATTTTGAACAGGTAACGAAGTTAACGAATGGACGAGAATCTCAGGAGTCAGCTTCAGGTTATCTGTGGTTAAAACTTTTGAATTGATCACGATGTTTAACGCTGCCTGCGGACGCAAGAAAGCTACGTCGGCTTGGGTGGAACCTCGCCTTCTCGAAGCCAAAGCGAAATACTGATGGGGCTCGAAGACTCGACGCCAGCCTACTCAAATCGGCCAGAACTGCTTGAGTAGAATGTGGCTCTGCTTGATGACGAAGACGCTCGCCTGTGGCAGTCTCGATTTTATGACGATATTCATTGAAAACATGATCTTTTGCGTAACAATCAATCTTGTTGCGAAGGCCTGTTTTATCAGGCGATGGTCACACCACTGAGGTTTGGCGTTTTTGTTGGGTTGGCCGTGTTGTGCCATTTTTCTGGAAGAGTTAGCGATGACAGAACAGTTGCCGTGGTACCACGAAGGACTCCGTTTTCAGTGCAGTCAATGTGGAAATTGTTGTACGGGTGGGCCGGGGGTGGTTTGGGTGACCGATGACGAGATCCGTGAGATCGCTGAGTTTCTGGGCTTGTCGCTTGGTGAAATGCGGATCAACCATACGAAGCTACATGGTGGCCGGGTCACTCTGCGTGAATTCGCAAACGGTGACTGCACGTTCTTCGACGGACAGACGCGTCGCTGCACGATCTATCCCGTAAGGCCACCTCAATGTCGCACCTGGCCATTCTGGAACTCGAACCTGGAAAGTCCAGAAACGTGGAAACGAGCACAAACCGTCTGTCCCGGCATGGGTGAAGGGAACCTGGTTCAACTCGAAAACATCCACCAACAAGCGGCTGTGATTGATATCTGAGAAGCGCCAACACGAGATGAGGCGCGGAAACGTGCATTGAATGTTGCCTCAATCATCGACGCGTTACAAAAAAGCCCGGAAGCAACTGGTCCCAGGGGGGCGAAGGACATCAGTTGCTTCCGGGGCGATCGGACTCAGCAATATTCACGGGACGGATCACATCCATGTGAGACGTCCCGTATCCGCTCATCGTTATCTTTAAGGCAGCATCCATGCTGCAATGTCAGATACCGTTCGTCCATGGGGCCGAAACGAGTGGATGTGGAGTTCAGTTAGTGAGGGCAGGTATTCGTCGAATACGGGGTTGCATTCGATGTGATTGTTAACAGGATTCAATTCAGTGACCGAGATTTGTCCTAATCGACGCGTTGCTTGATTGAGTGACAGTCAGAGCAAGCGGGCGAAACATAGAGGCTTATTTCCATTGGGTCAACACGACTTTTTCGTGTTTTTTTCATTTTGTAAAAATTGGAAATAAGTTCGGTTTCTCAGAGACATGGCACGCGAAACAAGGCTGTTTATTTGAGGATTACTGCTTCTGAGATGGACGTCTTACTGTGCGTTCACTGATGAGATTGGGGACTTTTGTGACGAGTCCCAACTCGACTAATTTCTTGACGAATTCATGAGCGACCGGACCGGCTGCTGCGCCACCTCCTCCTCCGTTTTGAAGGACGACGACAAAGGCAATTCGAGGTTGTTCTGCAGGGACATATCCTGCGAACCAGGCGTGATCGATACCATTCGTTTCCGCCGTGCCGGTCTTGCCGGCGATCGTGACTTCTTTCATACGGACGGTTTTATAGCCGGTTCCACGAGGATGATGGACGACCATCGTCAGTCCTTCGCGGATATCGTCCAGCGTTTCAGGGTGCAGGCCCTCGATGGAAGTGGGTTGAAGGTTTGACGGTGAGCTGCGAATTGAACTCGACTCGTTCATGAGACTTGGGCCTGACTCAGCAGCAAGATGAGGAGTGACAAGATTTCCGCCGTTGGCGATAGCCGCCATCGCTCGAACGATTTGAAGCGGAGTCACCATCAACTTCGACTGTCCGATCGCAAGATCGAGTGTATCGCCGGGCCTCCACGCAGGGCGCCGTTCGCCAGGCGCGAGGGGCGAATCAGGTGCGGGAAGATTTCCGGCCGATTCCGAAGGAAGATCGACCCCGGTTCTCTGGCCGATCCCAAATCGCCTGGCCCAATCGACGAGTGTCTGAGGTCCCATTCGTCTCGCTGCCGTGTAGAAATAGACGTTACACGAGCGGCACAGCGCATCAGCCAGAGTCACTTCGCCATGCCCCACACCATAATGCCGAAACGGAAGACATCGGTGCTTATCCGGTTGGTCGAGATATCCCTGGCAATAAAACGATGCATGTGGCGGCATTTTGCCGCTTTCAATGGAAGCGACCGCCGAGATGACTTTGAAAACCGAGCCAGGAGGTAACGCCATCTGGGTCGCACGTGACAGAAACGGGCTTCTTGGGTCTGACATCACGTCTTCCCATTGATCCGAATCTGGTGAGACCATCAGGTTGAGGTCGAATCGAGGTGCCGCTGCCGCTGCGAGAATGGCTCCTGTATGAACGTCGAGTGCGACCAGACATCCTCCTTGAGGACAAGTCGGGTCACGAAATCGACCATGACTGGTTTCCGGGTCAACAGTCCCCTTGAGCGTTACTTTGGTTAATGCCTGGTCGAGGAGTTGTTCAGCTCGGAGTTGAACTTCACTGTCGAGTGTCAGAACAAGATCGCGGCCATGTTGAGGCGGATGGACAATTCGAGAATCGACAACCTCATCACGCCAATTCTTGATCATGGCTTGCCGACCACGAATCCCTTTTAACTGAGAATCGTAACTCAGTTCGAGGCCGCTGATTCCGCAGGGATCTCCCACGTGGTAGTCCTGCGGGTCGCCATTGGGATAAGCCGCTCGCCGCTTTTGAAGCTCTTCTTCGGAGATCGGTTTTCGAAAACCGATCAAGTGTGCCGCGAATTCACCTTTGGGATAGGTTCTGTGTGAATGGATCAGAATCTTCGTATGAGGGTATCGCTCGGGATGCCCTTCGATCTCCGACTTCATTTCGGTATCGATATTGGCGATGACCGAGTGATAGGACTCTTCGTCTTCGATGACTCGCAGTTCATCACTTGTTTCAGGTGGTTCAGAAACGGCTTGCTGCAGTCGATCCCAGAAGGCGTTCCAAGAAAATTCGGTCATCCCTGAAGAGACGGCTTCGTTCGACTGGTCTTTCTGATGTCGCTGACGATATCGACGCTGAACCGATTCCTTAATTCGTTCGACTCGCGTTTGTTGTTTTTTTCTTGAATCCAACAGATCGTTCAATGGTCGGCCTGCGAGGTCTGCCAGCTTCTGCCAAAGGAGTTCCCGTTCGGCAATAACCTTGTTCTTTTCTTCGTTAAGCTTCACCTTGTCCTTGCGATCGGTTTTGTTTAAGCGGGATTTGGCCTTTGCGGTGATCCAGTCATTGTCAGGTGGATTCTGAATCTCACGATAATGAACCGCAACATCGTAACGCTCTACGTCACCGGCAAGCACGCTTCCATCTGCTGCCAGAATCCGACCATCCCGGGCCGGAATCTCCTGGAATGATTCTGTCGTCCGCGAAAAGGCCACGGCGAAGTCGTCTTGCAAATCAAGCTGCAACTGCCCGACGCGTCCAATTACGACCAGTACCGGCAACGCCAGGACGATCCACAACAGAGTCAGTCGAAACTGCGGATCACGATCCGCATTCCACCCTGTCTCACCAGAGTCATCTCCGCTGCCAAAGGTTGGAACTGGACGGTTTAACATGTTTTGCCAGAGACTACTTCGTCACAAAACTCAGGTCAGTTTTATCGGGCAAGCATCGCCCAACGATTTTTCAAGGCGATGGAAGTTGATGTTTCGCGGCGACCTAATGCTTGCCACACCATGCGAATAAACAGTGCTACGGCAACGGTCATCATGGTAGAATAAAGACCATCGCCGAAGGCAAATGTAAGATACTCTTGAAAGTTCATGTCACGTCCCGCGAGGATCGCGTGGGTTGTCATGGAAGCAAGTTTCCAGATCGACGTTCCCGCGAAGACGAAACCCCCGAGTAACACGGTACGGTTCGAACGAGTCTCCTGGCGAGTCATCAACAAACTGACGGCAGTTAACGTTGTCACAACAAGGTGAACACCGAGTCGTTCGGCTGCGAGGCCGTCCACGGCTAGCCCGAGTATTCCGGCCCAGACGACGCCGGCAACATCCTCATGGATCACGACGAAAACCGCTAGAACGATCCCTGGAAACCATGGCCGAAAGGATTGAAATTCAAGATCACTCGCCACACACGATTGCAGCACGAGCGAAATGTAAATGAGGCAAGCGGTCGCGAGATGGTTCATCATCATTTCACCGCCAATCGGTCTGGATTGACGGCCGTCCGCAAGACGTGAACCCGGGTCAGTTGACTTGGTACTGCAGCGGGTTTGACGTATACGGTCCATTCGCGATCGTCCATTCCTAATACGGCATCGACAACCTGGCCGTAATACAGCGGAGTCGGCAGGATTCCGTCGCGTTCGGCGGTATAAACGGCGTCATTAATTCGAACCGATTTCTCTGCGGGAATCCCTTCCAGCTTGCAGAGCGGCCCACCCTGTCCCTTCAGAATGCCTTGGGCCTCAAATACGAACCCTGATTTTGTTTCACGGATTAGTTGTGCCCGACCTCGATATCGCGAGTCCGTCACCCGCTGAAACGTACTGGTCCAGCGACCAACGTGCTCGACCTTTCCAATCACACACCGTCCAAGCAACATCAAGTCTTCGGTAGAAAGATCCGCATCCTCACCAAAATCAATTAACGGTCGCAACGGCTTTTTTGTTGAAAGTACGAGTTCATTTTCTCGTAAACCGTTCTTGGAACCTTGATCAAGCAATTTCCCGGATCGCCATTGTTCGGCTACGGTATCACCAAGCACTGCAACTTCAGTCAGGGAGGGGGCGATCAACCGCTTTGTTCGAAGCATGGACTGGGAAATCTCTTGCTCGCCCTGATATTGTTCCGTTAACTGAGCGAGTCGCGTCTGAAGCGCACGGTTCTTCTCACGCTCGAGCGATAGCTCGTCGTTGAGACGTTCCACGACAGCGTTGTCGGTTGCCGAACTCGATTCCGATGAACCGCCAAATACAGATGCAATCGTCTGACGCAACAAGACCTGGCCCGGTCGAATCGCATCCGTGACCGCTCCGCGTACATGCGAAACGGCGGCGTCTGGAGCGAAATAAAGTCCGACTCCTGTCAGTGAAACACAACAAATTGTTAGTACAAATCGAGGTGTCATGGCCCGAGGTATTTTTCGTTAAAGGGAATCCTGTTGCGGGACAGTAGGGTGGGGCGAGTCTTCCAGAGCTACCATTTTTCTGCGTAAAGTCTGGTGGGCCTCGAAGACTCGACCCACCCTACGTTTATCCGCGATTTCAAGGTCCCTTATAAATTACGGTTATTCGTTTCGAGACTTTCCTTCCACTGCGAAAGGTGCTCAATACAAATTGCCGCTCCGCGAACGACGGCTCGGAGTGGATCATCTGCCACTCGGACGGGAATTCCGAGTTGTTCTTCGAAGTACAGCGGTAGTCCCGGCAACAAAGCTCCGCCGCCTGAAAGGACCATTCCAGTATCAGAAAGGTCTGCGACAAGTTCGGGGTCGCACTGTTCAATCACACTTTTGACGCAATTAAGAATCGCTTCCAGCGGGCCTCGCAAGGCTTCACGAATCTGTTCGCTAGTGACAATGGCCTTTCGTGGAACGCCGCTGACGATGTCCAGTCCCCTAACTTCGCTTGTCTGTTCTTGATCCTGAGGATAGGCACAGCCGATCTTGATCTTCAACTGTTCAGCCGTTTGATCGCCGATTCGCAGAGCGAAATGCTGTTTCATGTAGTCGATAATCGCCTGATCGATTTCATCGCCCGCGACACGAAGCGATTTACTGGCGACGATCTCCGCCAAGCTCAACACCGCGACTTCCGTTGTACCGCCGCCGATATCACAGATCATGCTGGCAAGCGGTTCTGAGATCGGCAAACCCGCTCCGATACTTGCAGCTTTGGACTCGTTGATCAGGTAAACCTTGCCAGCACCTGCTCGTTCAGCACTGTTAAAAACGGCTCGCTTTTCGACGTTGGTGATGCCACCGGGAACAGCAATTACTACGTTAGGTTTAAATCCAGGAGTTGTTCGAGCGGCCTTCTGGATAAAGTAACGCAGCATCGCCTCACAGAGTTCAAAATCGGTAATCACCCCGTCCTGGATTGGTCTGACAGCGGTAATGGAATCGGGGGTCCGGCCCAACATCTGCTTGGCCAGCTTACCCACTGCCGTTCCACGTCCAAGAACTTTGCGGCTTCCCTGCTGCAGCGCTACGACAGATGGCTCATCGAGAACAACTCCCTTGCCTTGAATGGCTACGAGCGTATTCGCCGTGCCCAAATCAATGGCCAGGTCAGGACTTAACCAACGTCTCAGACGATTCAGCATCCGTGCATCCGCCTTGTCAATATCAGCCCAACCGAGCGCGGTCGATATCCGTTCGCCACGCCCGCTAGAGTCGGGAATGTATTCGAAAATCGGCAATTTCAGCAAGACGGGTACGTTGTGGGAGTCGTCCCGATTCTGCACTGCAATTTACCAACAATCACGTCAGCTTAGGCAATGGGCCGACAGTGCAGAAATCAGGGTTGCCAAATCGATCGATTCGGTGGCCAAAGCCATGAGCCAACGACATTAAGAACCGATTGTGTGGTACACGACCAAACTTAAGTGAACGACCCATCTTGAAGTCCAATCCGTTGCCCACGAGCACAAATGGGATGTTGTCGAGAGTATGTGAGTTACCTTTGCCCAGTTCGTTTGTCCAGACAATCAATGTGTTATCCAACAGTGATCCGCCACCTCCGGGTTCTGGCGTCTCAGCAAGTCGCTTGGCGAGATAGGCCACTTGTTCGGCATACCATTTGTTGATTGTGGTCAGCTTTTCTTGCGATTTTTCGTCATCATCCGGATTGTGCGACAACTCGTGATGGCCTTGATCAACCCCCAGAAAGCGCATCTTCGCATCTCCGACCGAATTCGTGTATTGCAGAGTCGCAACCCGAGTGAAGTCCGACGCAAAGCTATTCACCATCAGCTCAATTTGCATCTTGCTCAGCCGGGGCATGTTATCGGCTTCTTCTTTGACACCCGGTTCCAGATCCGGCACCGCATGCCCGATTCCGTCCACAGGCCCGGTACTTAGTTCGCGTTCCATCTCGCGTACAAATGTCGTTTGTTCCTCCAGCAGGCGTCGGTCTTCCGAATTAACATTCGACGCGAGCGTCTTCAAATCGCCTTGAAGGTCATCCAGAATGCTCTTCAGGTTCTCTTGATCCTTCATCCGGCCGTACATTTTGGCAAACATCCGGTACGGATCGTCGATCGGAGTGTTAGGCTTATTAGGGCCAGAATACGACATTCGCGTCCATGTATCGGCTCGATCCGGAACCATCACGCCGAACTCAAGCGATCCAAATCGAGTCCTTGTCGCTGCATCAGCTTGCAAGAAGTTTTTAATCTCTTGGTCGATCGACAACCCGCTGGACCAACCGGCCGGGGTATCCGAGCCACCCTGGATGTTCCCCGGAAAGAGTTCGATCCCCGTCAACAGGCAACCAATCCCACGCATGTGGCTGTCGCCATCACCGCGAACCTTATCGCACACCCCGTGAAGCGTCAGCAGCCGATCCTTAAACGGTTCGAGCGGTGTCAGGCTTTCCTTGAGAGTGAACTCGTCCCCTTCTTCGTCAGGCCAGAAGTTCTTTTGGACAACTCCGTTCGGGCTGAAAATGATCACAAGTCGTTGCTTGCGAGCGGTCTGGTTCGCAAACCCGAGACTCGGCAAATTCAGAATAAACGGCAAGGCGGCAGCGCTCAGTCCGATATCGCGTAGAAATTCTCGACGGGAAGGATGTGTCATTCTTTATTCCTGCTCTCTGCTAAGGTTGCGTTGACCCGACAACAGTTTGTGTTTTTTCATCGGCGGGCGTCAATGCTGAAGCCGCAATGATCTCGACCATCAATTTGCGAATGCTAAAGTTTTCTCGCACAAATGCTTCTCGCAGCGATTCCTTCGTCTGCGATCCGTAGGCTCGAATCGGTTGTTTGATCGCCCCATGAAATAGCTGTTCGACAAATGCGGCATGAGTCTCTGAGCTTTCCGACAGATATTTCGCCAGATCACGAACACCGTCAAACTGGACCGTTTCACCGCTTCGAGTCCGGTAGGCACCGGTCGCAACAATCGGTTTCCCATTCTCGTCTTTTCGGAAACGACCGACCGCATCAAAGTGCTCTAAGGTGAACCCCAAAGGATTGATCATCGAATGGCATGACTGACAAACTTCAGGACTCGTCTGCAGCGCGACCCGGTCTCGCGTGGTGAGGTCAGGCTGTAACTGCGGAGCCAGCGGCGCGACGGCTTCTGGAGGAGGACGTAGCGTCCTGCCCAGTATGCTGCGAGCCACAAAAATTCCCCGGTGGATCGGTGAACTGGTCGCAGTGTAGGCAAACCCCGTCATCAAATACGGATGCGACAAAACTCCCGCCCGCTCATTCGACTCCAGCGAAACCTTCTGAAACTCGGCATCGATCGGCAAGTGAGCACCGTAAAATCCGGCCAGACGCCCATTCAGATACACCGAATCTGAGAGAAGCAATTGCCGAAAATCGGATGCCTCGCTCGCCAGGATTTCGTCGAGAAACAGCTCCAGCGACGTTCGCAGATCGTTCGCCATCACGTGGCTGAAATCCGGGAAACGTTCCGGGTCCTTACTTAGGTCCGGAACACGATCGACTTTTAACCAGCGAAACAAAAACTCACGCAACTTCGAATGCGTTCGACGATCACCAACCATTCGTTGTGCCTGTGCAAGGATCTGCTCGCGAGTCCCCAATTCTCCATTGGCCGCCTTCTGCAACAACTCTTGATCAGGTGCCGAATCCCACATTCCGAACGAAATTCGTGACGCGACGTTATAAGCGTCATTGGCGTTTGCCTGTTGAGACCCCAACTCCCGATACAGAAATCTCGGAGACTTCAGCACCAGCAGCATCACGCGATTGCTGGCGATATCGGGATCACTGGCGGAGGCGAAGTGCCGGTCGATATACCGTTGCTTCAGTTCGTCGCTCAGTGGCCGACGAAATGCAATCTCGGCCAATCTTCTGCAAAACGCTTTCAATTTTTCGGCCCGTTCCGGCGTATCCGGTTTTGAGCCCGAAAGCTGATTGAGATGGTTCCCGATATAGCCGGCCACTTCAATCGCTGCTTCCGTGGTTGCCTGATCCCATTCCTTCGAAATTGTCGTCGCACGTTCCCAGCCAAAACTTCGATCGTCGGGTGGAAACGATGTCGTCACGACACAGGTTTCCGGCGGCTGACTGGGGCTGAGACATCGAGCAGGAATCACTTCGCCGACAAGATTTGGTCGCTTCCATTCCAACGAGATCGATGCTTTTGCTGGTGGTTTCTCCTTGGCTTTCTGATCCTTCACCCCTTGTGAAGCCTTCGAAAATTCCAGACGCAACGGATAGCTTCGCCCACCTAGCAGGAAGATCGTTCCCCGATGTTCTGTATCTGTCCCCGATTTCACATAGGCATCAACCAACGGACGTCTCTGATCATTGACCCACAAACGAGTTGCCTGGTCGGTTCGCACGAGAAATTCGTACTCGCCGGTATCCGGCGCGAAGACCGATCCTCGCCACTTGATCGCGAATTCATACGGTTCGATCTTAGACCCTTCAGGATTATCCGCATCAGGACTTTTGTCCTGAAAGTCGAAGGAAACAACCGGATCGACCCGCTCAAACACTCGATCGTTGCCACCAAAATTTCGTGACTTAAAGTATTCGGCAACAAGCCCGACCCGGTCATCCGAACTTCCCGGTCCACGGAACCTACCGATCATGTCCGCGACCGCATTTCGATATTGCCTGACGGTCAAATGTGACAGCTCGACGCGAGCCGACTTGTTACGAGCCTGCGCCGTCGACGAATAGAAGGTCTCGTGGATGAACTGGGAAACGCGAGCCGCTTCGTCTCCGATACACGTTCCTGGTTTGTCTTCGGGCATCGACTTGCTGATGTACTCTGTCAACTCGCCAATCGACCGGTCACCAACCAGCGGATGAGCATAACTTTCGACCTTTCCTTCCCCCTTTGCTCCGTGACAGGACGCGCACTTTGACTGGTAAATCATCTCCCCCGTCGGAGCTTCGTCAGCATATGCCGTCAGCGAGAGCAACCCAATCACCACGCTCAAAGCGAAACGGTTTCGAAGTGATTGCGTGGGAATTACGGTGAGCAGTAATCTTGTGTGCATAGCTCAAATGACCGTCTGCGCATCAACGCATTTAAGGAGTGCAACCGGGCGGGAGATCGGCATGTGTATTTCGAGGCTGCGGGAAAATCGCTGTAGAAGATCTCGATTTCGTGAAACCGGCTAATCAAAATCGAGCTGTAAACTTCTTGTCGGAGATGTTCGGGCAACCAGCCAAGTATACCTCATTCACTGGTCAAAATCCATGAGATTCTGACAGCGTTCTCGAAGCTGAAAAAGCCTGGTTGCTGTCCAACGCACGACCCATCCGGTCGCAGGACGAGCTCGGACTTCCCTCAAAACTGGCGATCTTCGTTTCGCGAGGGCCTTGTGTCATCGTCCTGGCTTCCAACCCAAACGCACCAGACGAAGCCGTGACGCGCGAGATGCCACGCTGACCTCAAGTCGTCAGCGCCCTAAATCTAATGACCTTGGGCTTACTTGGCCGATTTGCCCTTGGACTTTTCCAGGGAGTCGAAATAACTCTTGATGCTTTCATGATACCCTGGCGGAATCTGTTCGGTGTTCATGGCTTCCATCGCACCCTGCTTGACCGACTGCATCAATTGCTTGTAATCGCGGACGACTTCACCCTTTTCCGCTTCACCTTTGGTCTGCATCGAAAGGAGCATTTTGCCGGCGACGACTGCCGACTTGGATTGCTCGCTCTTGAACCCCGTCTCCACAGAATCATCTTCGGCAGCCTCCCCACCCTTGCCAAAACCAGGGCCCCCGTCGGCGAACTCACCATTTTTCTCTTGAACATCATCACTGTCGTTCTCGCCAGATCCGGCCATCATCTCGGCGTACATCGCCTCGTAATCGGCCAGCGTCTTGCACTTTTCGCACTTGCCACCGTCGAGCTTTTCCTGATCGTTGACCTTCTTGGCCTGTTGAATTGTCTTCAGTGCCTCTTCCAGCTCTTTCATGTCTTTGACGGCCTGTTCGACCTGTTCAAGCTCCTGTTCGCTGAGTTCCAGCGACTGTAATGCGGCCTGCATCGCTTCCTGTTGCAGATCTTTATTCTCGGCCAGATCCATCTGCTGCATGGCGCGTTCGAGTGCCGTGGCCAATTGTTCGTTGTTCAGCTTGTCATGAGCCAGCTTGTCGAGATTCTGCAGACGTTCTTTCAACTCTTGCATCAACTCGGCTCGCTTGACCGGGTCTTTCGTCGCCGCAAGTTGTTGCAGTTGCTCTTTCAATTCCTTGAGCTCGTTCTGGACCCCGCCTGCATCCCCGTCCTGAAGTTCTTTCACCCACTTCTGCAGTTTCTCGTCCTGGTTGGCACCGAACTGCTGATCGCTGGACGCAGACGACTTCATCAGGTCTTTCAGTTTTTCGCTACTGATCTGACGCCAAAGCTTGCCGATATCCTTTTGTTCGCTGGATAACATTTTGAGATTTTCCAGCTTCTGATCCGCTTTCATCTTGTTGAACGTCAGCTTCAGATCTTCGATCGCCGCATCCGTCGCGTTGCTTTCTTCATGCTCTTCGTTTTGTCGCTTGACCTCTTCCAGTCGAAGTTCCGTCGCCTTCTTCCCTTCCGTCAGTCGTTCGTTACGTTTTTCGTTCAGCTTAGCCGCCGCGACTTTTCCGAATGGATCGAACTGAGGGAGGAACAGCACGCCAAGAGCCACCAAGCCGGGAACCCAGACGGCGTGCCAGAATCGCTGTTGCCATGTGAACGGCAAAACCCGATCAACGGTCACCCCTGCCGAGCGAGCTTCCGCCGACTGGATCACCAGTGGCTGATAAGCACCAGCCGACGTCTCCAGCAACGAGACCGTCAGATAAAGATCTTTCGCACCCATCGCCCTGTCGACCAGACGAGCCGCATCGGGAAGAGTCGGACGACGATGCACCAGAAACGCGAGTAATCCCGCCGCGAGCGGAACCGCACCGAATGCCAGCCAGGTCTCAGGAGCGGCTGGCATCGCGAAGAGTCCCGTGAAACGCGCCGCGAGCAACACGACTGCAAACAGACCGCAAAATATGAGAAACGTCCAGTAAAAGCTGTGACCAACGGCGACAAACCGCATCCGCTTCAGGACGTTCTTCAACAACCGTGAGGTGAGTGATGCTTCGGACATTTTCCAAACCCTTCCGTAGACGATATGTCTCAAATCGGCATGCGGTAGCTTATCCCGATAGATTTTCCGAATCAAGCGTAATCATTTCGACGCAGTCATTTTGTCATTGACTTTTTCTTTTCTTCCCATTTGGCAATCCATTTCTCGGGATCGTCGTCGAAAGCCGATTTACAGCCCGAACAACAGACCCAGAATGTCTGACCCTTGTAACTGACCGAAATCGTCCCCAGCCCTTGGGAAATAATGCACGTCTTGTCCCCGTAGTCGGTTTCGCTAAGTGCAAATGAGGTCCCTTCGCGCTGCGTGTGGACAGTGTCAACGCGGCTGAATGACCCGCTTCCCCGCTTCCGATCGACCTCAAGGATGTACCGATTGTTTTCCTGCTGGTTGAATGTGATTCGCCATTGCTCGCCCGATCCGTTCGGTTCCGGCTCCGTCAATTGCAGTTTATAAGTTCGTTGAAGCTTCTTTTCATCTGTCGCCACATCCCGAATAGGTTCAATGAATGTCCCTCGAAAGGTCCGCTCCGTCCCTTCCGCGTCCTTGGCCTTTAACTCGAACTGGTCCGATTCTGGCAGGTACGACAATCGTCCGTTTCGAATATAGGCTCCTTTCTCAGAGACCATCCTCAGTCCCGGAAACTTTGGATCACTGACCCAGTCATACGCCCATTGAGGCTGATCGGCGATCGCCTTTTGTGATAATCCCTTCCAGCTCCCCAGCAGAATCTGAAACGGCTTCAGAGCCAATCGGACCGATTCGATTTGTTCTGCAGTCGACTTGACGGGTGCTCCCCCCACGCTCGAACTGGCACCAATCTCGATCGGCGTCAGCGTTCGTCGCTTCGCGGCTGGTTTTTCGTGTTGCTCAATCGGTTTTGCAGAAGAGATGTCGGCGGTCGAAGTGGGTGCGGCATTCGATGAATCAGGCTTAAGAGACGTGGCCTTTGTACCGCAGGAAAGTCCGGAACAGATCAGGCAAGCCATCACAAGAAATCGAAACCGGGACGGCTTCATTACATCATCTCCGATAAATTTTCCAAAACGCCACCAAAGGAAGTATACGTCACAATGAACCTGGTTTGAACCTTGTCTCAATACCATTGGAAGGCGTATTGACGAAACCTATCGATGGCACCCTGTCGCAGTGAGAAATTCGTGCTGCTCCACCACCGATCGGTCGACCATCTGGGTTTCGCCGTACGAAGTTGAGCAACCAAACGGTCCGTCGCGATCTGTTTTGCCGTCCAGCTTTGACTTTGTTCTGACGCCATTTCGATTTCCAGGTTAACCAGCTTTTCATCGAGCATGCCATGAATCCCATCCTTGATAATCGGGTCGCTGCAGTCGATTAACGGCAATAAACGAAGATAACCTTCGTCGCTGGTCGGATGCCAACTGATCTGGACAGACGGCCGAGGATCACCTGCCATGATCCGTTGCACATTGAAATGATTCACGTAGGCATCTACGGGTAAGACGGCGTACAGAAACACCGCAAATGCGACCGTCCATAACTGGCGCCGGATCAACCACGTAAACCCGTGATTGCAGGCAATCTTACGCAGAACCAGCAAAAAGCCGACGACAACGGAAGCGACCCCTAACAGACCGATGACTCGCATGCGAGTCATCCCATTAAACCCAATGTAAATTGAAAGGCGATTGAAGACCGCGACCGCCAGTAACAAGTTTTCAATCGACCAGATCCAGGACAAGGTCCTTAACCGGGACAAACGAGGATCAGCCAGGATTGTGCCGCGAAAAATCAGTGACAGCATTAATGTCGCCAGGCCAAGTGCCACGGTCAGCCACGCCGCTCCCTCATGCGCATACCCCGAATAGTGGAACCCTTCAGGAAATTTCCTGAACCAGAGTGTCTGAAATTCAAAAACCAGATAGACCGCAAATAGCCCGATCACAACGGCTAACGTATTTCGATAGGCGTCGAAGTACGGTGACTTTGCAGGGATTTCAGAAACAGTAACGCGGTGATCCGTCGCGTGATACTGACTCATAATTGGACGAAGCATCCCGGTCACCAGCCAACCGGCACACGCACAAAACAAAACCTCGGTGAATTGGAACTGTTGCAGCCAATTGTCGATGAGATCAACGAACCAGGCAATGTTCTCGCCGAGTGATTTTACGAGATCAGGATTTGCCATCACGAATATCGTGGCAAACACAAGCAGGGTCACAGCCGGCAATACGATCGCAAACCGCTGAGTTCTCAAGATTGCCGGACTGAATCGGGCGAATGTCCGAAAGTAATGATGCAACCCCCGATATCCGGCAGCGATCAATTGCGATGCGAACAACGCCGCCTGCGTCAAATAGGGTCTTAACCCTGCGAGACTCATGACAAACAAAACCAGCAACCCGATGCCTAGGACAATCGCCAGAAACGATCCACACCAGAGGAGCCGAACCGATAACGAAACGAGCATCCCAGCGAGTAACCAAAGGCTGCTCTCGCGTTTCCTGCGCAATGTTCCTAGCCACAACAGCAAAGGAGCCACCAGAAACAACACACCCGGCCCGGCATAACCGGTCGAACGATAAATGGTCAGGTCACAAGCCAGCACCAGCAGGATCAGCGCAACCACCTCACGAAACAGAACTGGTGCTGACGATACTGGTGCTGACGATATAGTGACGATTGGTGGCGGTATTAGTTGTCCCTGTGGTCTGCCGTCATCAATGAACTCAAGCACATCTTCGCCGGTTTCTGACATCCTGAGATTCCTTTCGCACGCGGCAGTATTGTTTGATTTCCATTGCAAAGTGTTTTTTTTGAGCCCCGCCCAAAGAGCGACACTTCAAGCATGTCATACGCAAGGCTTGGTTTTATCGTTGGGAATTGGCTTAAGCGTTACGTTGCCGAAAATCGCAGAACGACAAACAGCAATGAGTCCGTGCCGGAGGACAATAGTAAGTTTGTGTTGCAAAGTCAAGTTTTGCATGGACGGAAACATCAGCAAAGCTGGTGTGTGCCACACTGCGATCAATCAGGGATTCACGCAGGAAGTATTAAAATTTCAGGGTTTCAAACCAGTCTAAGTCGTTTGTAGCTGGCCAAGATGGGGCCGATGTCGCGGACGGAACCAACGTGCCCAGTTGAAATGCGTACCATGGATCAACGCTCACAGTGCTTTGCCTCCGTCCAGATTCTTCTTGATCGTTCTCCTCACGGTTCTCCATTCTCGATGTCCTAACTGCTTCGGTTCGCTGCTGGATTGGGGTCGAACCAATAGAAAAAATCGGCTCATCTCTCACGAGAATATGTTTACGACCAATATAATAAAGAAAATATGTCGCCTTTAGATAAAACGCAAAGATTGGTCTCTTAACGTTTGGACGGTGCTCATGAAAAGGTCGTTCGATCGGTGCGACGCAACTCTTAATTGCTCGACGCTGCGGTGTTGATTGCTGTCCGCAGTGGGAGTCGTCATTCCGGCGACTTCCGTTTTTGGGCCATTCGATGCGCCAAGGATTATGGCATCCCGATTTTGCGCCGCGAAATGGCAATTTACCGCGATCGGCTGGTTTGTGTTAGCTTGTCCTAATGTTTAAAACATCACCTCGGAACATGTGTTCTTCGGCTGCGAATCGTTGTGATTGGATGAGTGGTCGCATGTGTACGTGTTGCCGTTTGGTTTGCACTTCGGAACAAATCTGATCTAATTGTTGTCTACGATTCAATCGACTATTTGATCTTGCACTCGTCAAATTGATCCTTGATTCGGATATCATGTATTAATTGTGCGCCTCACTTTGAAGGTCCAGAGGGTCGTTTTCCTTGCTTGTCACTTCTTAATCGGGGCCAAAAATGGGTGAGTCTTTCGGTAATCTTGATTCACGAAATCGGCAACCAGTGTCAGCAAGCGACCAAAACATCCACTCGGCGCAGTCCAGATACTCGAGCAATGAACTAATATCCCTTGCGTCGCACCTTTTTCACGACGTCAATAATCGCCTTTTGATCATACAATTCGCGTGTACGAAGTTGCTTCGGGGGCTTTCAAGCGACGATTTAAACTATTCCACCGTGCTAGCCATTGAGGAAGCAAGACAGCAAGCTGCCGAACTGACTCATCAATTCCGCGATGCGAAAAAGCCAGAGTTGGCGAAAGGTCATATTACGGATCTGAACGAACTGGTGCGTCATTGGGAGCCGTTGATCATGGGAGTAGCCCGTGAGAACGTGATCATTGAAGTCGATTTGTCATCCAAACCTGCCATCGTCAAGGTCTGTCAGGAAACCGTCGAACGGATTCTACTACATCTTTGCCTTAGCTCTCTGGCCATCATCGCCGATGGCGGATGGCTGAACATCCATACCAGCCACACGGATTGTGAAAGAGCCGCAACTTCGGATTTGTCGGTTCCCATTCCTTCTGGTTCGGTACGGCTCAGTATTTCCGATACGAGTTGCGCAGATGTGGAATTGACGGCGTCAGCGGACCTGGCCAACCACGATTTCTCACCAATCAGCGTTAAGAACGCAGCCCTGCGTCGTTCGACGTTCGAGAATGTAGGAAAAATCATTCGCGATTTTGGTGGACAGATTTCTGTGACGGCATCCGCAGATGCCGGGACTAGAATCGATGTCTTCCTGCCAAATGACCCCGCCATCGATCATCCTTTGGTTCCCGAGTTCGATCATCGGCACGACGTTGCGGCAAGTGAGACAATACTCCTGGTCGACGACGACGCGCGTGTGCGAAAATTCATTATGTGCGCGCTGGAGTCTCACGGATATAAAGTCATCGAGGCAGAAGATGGCAGTTCCGCCATGAGTAAGGCTTCTGAACATTCCGATTCTTTGCACCTTCTCGTGACCGACCTTCGCCTTGGTGGAACTTCAGGTCGTGAGATTGCAGACAGACTGCGATTGGACTACCCGGGATTGCCTGTCATCTTTATGAGCGGGCTTGCGGGCGACGATTTAGATCTGGATGCCAGTTGCACTTTCCTCGAAAAACCGTTCAAACCGGCCGAACTCATTACGGCGGTTCGCAGCCTTTTGGACACCCGCCATTACGCTTCTGCTTCTCATTTGCATGTCAATGATAATTCAGGCCGAATTCTCACTCACGCAAGCGGAGCGACGCCTGATTCTATAACAACACCATAATCTCGTCTACAAAGCTTGAGTTTGTTTTTCGAATGTTGTGCTGAGCTCATTGAATATCGATCACGATTTCATTCTGATTTAACGTTTATTCAGGCAAATGAGAGACGTTTTTATCACGGTAAGTGCTGAGGTCAGGAGGACGCGTCCCGGCTGGTCGTGACTACGTTCAAACGGGATACCTCAATGCGCAATCCGAACCAAGATCGTACAATGAAAACGCCCAAAGTGACGGGAGCGAACGAGCGCGTCGAAGCCATCCACCGACATCTACCGTTACGAATAGCGACGACGTATTTCGCGTTCAGTCTGTTATGGATCCTGGTCACTGCGGGTTTGGGATGGAGCAAGACGCGGAGCGAACAGGGACTGGTCGCATTCTTGATCAACCACTTGGCATATATTCTGTTGACGACGGGCATGATTTACTGGCTTTGTCGACGGGGGTTCCGGCTCGTCGAGAATGCCAACGCGCTGATCCGTGCCGTGACGGACTCTACGACCGACGCCGTCTATGTGAAAGACCTTAACGGGGACTATCTATTCTGCAACGAGGTCGCCGCCACGTTGATTGCAACGACTTCCCAAGACATGTTTGACCACGATGATACCGAGTTGTTTGAACCTGAAAGCGCTCAGAAGGTTGTCGACTGGGATCGAAAGATCATCGAAACGGGCGAAAATTTTACGTACGAACTCGATCTATCAGCAGGTGGCCGGACGCGAACCTTTTTGACAGCGAAATCGCCTTGTCGAGACTCAAAAGGGAATGTGATTGGAATTGTTGGTATTTCCCGTGATATCACCGAGCAGAAACGGGCAGAAGCCGAATTAAATGCGGAACAGGCTCGCATGAACCTGACGATGGAATCCGCGCCGATCGTGATTTGTTCATTCGCGTCGCATCCTGATGGTCACACCTCGATGCCTTACGCGAGTCCGCACATTTCGAATATTTACGGCTTGAAACCAGAGGATGTTGCTCATGATTTCACTCCCGCATTCGAACGTATCATGGAAGAGGATCGTCTGAAGATACTGGAATCCATCCAGCAATCTGTTGAAACGATGACACCTTGGCGCTGTGAATATCGAGTTCAACATCCCGAACGCGGGCAGCTTTGGGTTGAAGGTCATTCGATCCCATCTCGTCAAAAAGACGGAACTCTGATTTGGCATGGCTATATTTCCGATATTACTGCTCGCAAAAGCGACGAAAAAAAGCTGGACGAGAGCTATCGTCAAATGCAAATCAGTGAGAAACGCTTTCGGGAATTAGCAGATGTCATTCCCCAAATCGTCTGGGTCGCAGACAAGGAAGGCAAACTGACGTACGTCAATGTCAAGACAGTCGAATATACAGGAATGAATGCTGAAGATTTGCTGGGATCGGGTTGGTTCAACTTAATTCATCCGGACGACGCGACTCAAGCGATCGCTTCGTGGAAAGAAACAATTCTCACGCATCACTTCCTTTATGACGAACTGCGAATACGCCGGGCGGATGGCCAATACCGTTGGCACGTCGCAAGCACAATTCCAATTCGCAATCTGGCTGGAGACGTCGTGGAATGGTATAGCACGGCGACTGATTTTGAGGAGCTGAAAAATGTCGAGCAGTCGCTTCGCGAACAACATCGGTTACTGCGAATCGTGATGAGCACGGCTCGCGTGAGTCTGATTGTGGTCAACGAGGATTACGAGTATGTGTTCGCGAACGAGGCATACGCTGAACTCGTTGGTCGTGAAATCAATCAAATCATCGGTCACAAAATGTCGGAAGTGATTGCCGCCGGGTGGTCACAAATCAAGTCCAACCTGGATCGTGTTCTGGCAGGAGAACTACTCGATTACGAAGTTGTCTTACCCCCTATCCCCGGCACGGACGTGAGCAGAGTTTACCGAGCGCTGTCCAAACCACGAATGGATGAAACTGGCCGTCCCATCGCCGTCACAGTCATCACGGATATCACCGAACTGAAGGAGTCAAAAAGGATCATCAGTGAAAGTGAAGAACGTTACCGGCGCCTTGTCGAACTGCTGCCGGATGCCATCTACATTAACGTCAATAACAAGATCTCCTTTTGCAACTCCGCCTGCGCTCGTCTGTTTGGTGCAACTGATCCGAATCAACTGATCGGCAAAAATCCGTTTGAGCTGATTCCGCCAGCCGCGCATGAGCATGTTCGGAATCGAATGGCCGCAATCTTCGAGACCAAACAGCCTGCGCCTCCCCAGCGCCAGACGATGATTCGACTCGATGGCCGCGAAATTTCCGTTTATGTCTTCGCAACTCTGATCACGGATGGTGGAGCGGAGGGGATCCTGGCTTGCTTCAATGATCTGACAGAGCGAGAGCGGGCAACGGAAGTCCTTCATTCAGTCATGGGAAGCGTTGACGATGCTATCATTATGATCAACGAACAAGGTGTCATCCAGTTGGCCAACCCCGCCACGGAACGAATATTCGGACATACCGCGTCAGAACTGATTGGCAACAATCTAGAAATGCTGATGACTCAGCCACACTGCAACGAGCACAAAAAATATATCGACAACTACGTTCGTACCGGAAATGCGAAAGTGATTGGAGTCGGTCGGCAGGTCGACGGTAAACGCAGGGATGGCTCAATCTTTCCAATCGAGTTGACCGTCACCGAATTCCAGCTTGACGGAAAACGGCATTTTACTGGTGTCATTCGAGACATCACTGAGCGGAAGCGGCTGGAGCAGCAGTTCCGGCAGTCACAAAAAATGGAAGCGGTCGGACGACTGGCGGGTGGAGTGGCACATGATTTCAACAACCTGCTCACGGTGATCAACGGATATGCCAGCCAGATGCTGTCAGACCTCCCTGCCGATTCGGCTGAACGGGAATTCGCTGAGGAGATCTTGGATGCGGGAAATCGCGCCGCCAGTCTGACGCAACAATTGCTCGTACTCAGTCGAAAATCGATCGTCGAGCAAGTGCATGTGGACGTTAATGAGATTGTTGAAAAAACTTCTAAGATGCTCCGTCGATTGATTGAGGAACACATCCGGCTGACAGTGGAATGCGATCCGATCGCATCCCGAATTCTTGCGGGCTCCCTGGCAAATTGAACAGGTTCTGATGAACCTTGTCATCAATGCCCGAGACGCGATGCCACAAGGGGGGCAACTTTCTGTTAGGACACAAAATGTCTCAGTGGGTATCGACGGCGCGATGATGTACTCAGATGTTAATCCTGGCCAGTACGTTGGTCTCTTTGTCTCCGACACGGGGCACGGGATGTCAAAAGAAGTTCAGGACAAAATCTTTGAACCGTTTTTCACAACAAAAGGGATTGGCGAAGGGACTGGGCTTGGAATGTCGGTCGTTCATGGCATTGTCAAACAATGTGGTGGAGGTATTTCGATCGAAAGCGATTTGGACGTCGGAACGACGTTTAAGATTCTGTTTCCCGTTGCCCCAGAAGTTGCAAAAAATTCGAAGCCAGGCGTTGTCACGCAGACATCCGAGGGACACGAAACGATCTTGCTGGTGGAAGACCAGATTGCCGTCCGCAAGATTGCTCGCATTGCGCTGCAAGCAAAGGGCTACAATGTTCTCGAAGCCAGCATGGGGCCAGAAGCAATTCGACTCTCCGAAGAATTCTCTCATCCGATCGATCTCTTGCTCGTCGACGTTGTCATGCCCGAAATGGGTGGTCAAGAACTGGCGGAAATCATGAGAAAAGTGCGGCCAGGAATTCGGGTGCTCTTCATGAGCGGCTACACAGACGACACTGCGCTGTTACGCGACGTCACGAAAGCCGCCGAGGTCTTAGTGCAAAAACCATTCACAGCAGCCGGACTGACAAGGAAGGTGCGAGCCGTGCTCGACGGCAACGTGTGATTGCGAGTCGTTTTGAGATGAGACTGTGTTTCCGACGCTAGCAGCGTCGTCCACGTGGCCGACGCTGTTAGCGTCGGAAATATCGAGGTGGAATTTCAGTTACCGCGTTGTGCAGTACTCAATTCAAAGTGCATTGCAATTCTGCAGACGTCCTGTGTTCGAGGATGATTCAGTTTTGAAAACGCCGACTCGTAATCAATCTCTTTTTGGAAGAAACCAAAAAAATCAGCCGGGTCTCGTAAGAAAATTGCCGTGCCCAACGACAACATGGTGATGGAGACGCTGACTGTCGGTGGAGATGACATGACGGATTGGCCGCAAATTATTGCAACATATGGGGGAATCGCCTGGAAAACGGCTCGCCGTCTTTTGAACAACGATGCTGATGCCGCCGATTGTTTTCAGGAAACGTTCGTCGCGGCGTTCGAGTTATCTCGTACAAAGACCATTCAAAACTGGCCTGACCTGGTGACTCGACTGGCGACTCGACGAGCACTCGACAGATTGAGAAAACGAAAGAGCGATGGTCTGGTCTCGATCGGTCTGGACGAGGCCTTGGAACCGGCTGGTCGGTCGATGCCTCCGCCAGCCGTCGCGGAAGAGAATGAGTTATTCCATCAATTGCGGGAAGGACTGGCGGAACTCCCCGCAGATCAGGCGGAGGCTTGCTGTCTGCGATTCCTGGAAAGTCTCAGTTACGAACAGATTGCTGATGAGCTTGATGTCACTGTCAATCATGTGGGGGTGCTTCTGCACCGAGCGAAACTGTCACTGAAAAATCGGTTGGCTGCGTTTGCTCCCGTCAGCGATGAAAGTGAGGTCAACAGGTGACAGATCCTGATAAATCCGATTTCGTCGAGGACGCCTTGATGGCGTTTCGTGAGAGTTCTGTGACCGAAGGTCCATCCGATCAATTGCGAAGTTTGGCGGCCGAGCAAATCCGGTCGTTCTCAACTCAAGAGTCCGAAAAGTCTGAAAGCGTTTTCAATTCAAGGAGGAATTTCATGTTTCGAGTAAAATGGTTTGGAGTTGTCACCGGCCTTTGTGCGTCAATCCTGATGGCAGCAGCCTGGATCGGGTGAATCGATCCTTCGGTTTCGATTGCGTTTGCCGATGTGCAGGAGCAAGTGCAAAAGTTCCGGTCGATCCAATACAAGGAAGCGCGCGTTGCCATTGACGCCGATGGAAATCCACAGAATCCACGCGCCATTAAGGACAAAGACTCTGGCAAGGGGGAAAAATTGAAGGTGATTCCGTTGGCGCGGCATCTGGTGATGGGCCGCGAACTGGAGCGGGTGGAATCGGTCGATTCTGATGGGCAGATTTCTCATATCCACATCAGTGACTTTAAGAACCACAAGCTCGCCTCGCTCGATGTCAAAGCAAAAAAAATCACCGTCACGGACGTCTCGAATAATAAGATCAGTTTTGGCGAAGGAACAGTTGTTTTCAGTAAGATCGAGCCTGCGTCTGCGGAGCTGTATAAAGAGTTGAACGAGATTGCTTCGTCGACAACGATGACAAAGCTTCCCGCGAGAAAGATTGACGACAAGCAGGTCGTAGGGTTTGTCTTTGAAAAGAAGTTTGATCAGAAAGTTGACAAAGAGACGTTTACCGAGACTTTGAAGCGGATCTATTGGGTCGATACATCAACGAAACTTCCTGTTCGCATCGATTGTTCGGTGACGAATAATAATCCGGCAGCCGCAGCTCAGAAGCTTGTTCAATGGGTCAAGTACGACTTCGTCTTCGATGCTGAGCTTGATCCGAAACTCTTCAGCACCGAAACGCCCGAGGGGTTCACTGTCGAGAAGGGTGGTGGTTTCATTCTGGTACCGGCGGGAGGAGATCAGGGTACGGGGGTGTCGATTCAGATAAAGTGACCATTGAATCCGAGCTTCGACTCGTCGATGATTGGGTTTCCATGCATTTCATCGAAGGAAATCCAATGTCCGCAACTGGCCACACCAGCGTTCCGTCACAGTCGATCCCTGACAAGCAATCGAGGCGTGCGCTCGATCCGCCGGTCACCGCTGTGACGCTGTTAACACAAGAACTCGTCGCTTACGCACAGAACTACGCCAGATCCAGCAGCAGGTCTCGCGTGATTCTGCCGCTTCACAAGTCGGCAAGCGACCCGCTGCAACGGATGCTGAATGCCATGGAGCCGGGGACTTATGTGCAACCACATCGACATTCTTCCCCACCGAAAGCGGAATCCATCGTCGTACTCACTGGTGCGATCTGTTTTGTCATGTTTGATGAAGATGGCAATGTCAAACAGATGTTTGATATTATTGCCGGTTCACCGACGTTCGGGATCGATGTCGAAGCTGGGATCTACCACACATTTTTCCCATTGGTATCCGGCACGGTCGTTTTTGAAGCCAAGCCTGGTCCTTATTTCGCTGCCGATGACAAGGATTTTGCTGTCTGGGCGCCAAAGGAAGGAAGTCCGGGTGTAACAAGCTATCTGGAAATGCTAAGCAACCTGAGGGAGAAACTATGAAAAGCAGTCTGATGCGCACACTGGCCTTGATGTTCTGTACGGCGACTCCGGTTTTTTGCGAGGACTCATCTCAGAAAGCGGCAAAGCTTAATATCGAGATCAAGGCTCACGTGGACTACTGGATTTACCTGCCGCAGGATTACGACAAGCAAGAGAAAGTACCGTTATTGCTGTTTCTGCACGGAGCGGGTGAACGCGGGAACGACTTGAACAAGGTAAAGGTCCACGGCCCAACAAAGTTGATTGCTGCCGGGAAGAATTTTCCGTTCATAGTAGTCTCGCCGCAATGTCCAGAGGGGCGGTGGTGGGCGACTCACGAACTCGTGGCGCTCATCGATAATCTTGAAAGCCAATACAAAATTGATCCTGATCGTATTTATGTGACGGGACTCAGTATGGGTGGATTCGGCACCTGGGCACTTGCGGACAGAATTCCGAATCGGCTGGCCGCGATCGCTCCGATTTGCGGGGGTGGCAATACTGTGACAGCCAGAAGCTTTGCCAAGTTGCCGACCTGGGTGTTTCACGGAGCGAAAGACACCGTTGTTCCGCTGTCGCTGTCTCAAGACATGGTCGATGCGATGAAGAAGCATGGTGGCGAACCGAAATTGACGATCTATCCCGAAGCAGGACACGACTCATGGACCGAGACCTATAACAACCCTGAATTTTACGAATGGCTGTTGGCTCAAAAACGGTCGAGTAAGTAGTGTTGGCGTACCGTTCGACCCGGGAAGAGAAAAATGCTCATCAAGCTCGAATTCCTGGGTCATTCGGGCTTCTTGATCTCGGATGGCAAGTACCGAGTCGCGATCGATCCGTTTCTTTCCCACAATCCACTGGCAAAAAAGAAGCCGGAAGAGATCAAGTGCGATTGGATCGTACTGACACATGGTCACTCAGATCATTCTGGCGATGCCGAAGTGATCGCCAAACAGAACGGTGCGACGATTCATGCCATCTATGAACTGGCTGATTTCTTTAACGAGAAAGGTTGCCAAGTCAGCCACGCGAATCAGGGGGGGCGAGTGAAGACCGAATTCGGTTCGGTGACTTTGGTGCAAGCATTTCATTCGTCGAGCATCGAAGGACGGTACGCGGGGATGCCTTGTGGAGTGATTCTCAAAATCGGCGGCGTCACGCTCTATCACTGTGGAGACACCAGCCTGTTTGGAGACATGGCCCTGATCGGTGAGATGTACCGGCCTCATATTGCCATGATTCCGATTGGAGATCGATACACGATGGGACCGCGACTGGCCTCAAAGGCGGCGGAATTAATTCGACCAAAAATCGCCATCCCGATTCACTACAAGACGTTCCCAGACGAACTCGTCAATGACGCTGGAGAGTTTCAGCCGAAAGGAATTCAGGTCCGCGTGATGGAACCAGGTGATACGTTTGTTTATCCGGATTTGCAGTTGATCTGCACGGGCTAACCGAAAATGATTTTGTCTGGAATAAAACCGAAACCCCACCTCCCCTGCGGGGGTGGTTAACGGGCCTTTGCCCTAGGATTTGGAATCGCGTTGAATCAGTGAATGGTAGTGAGTGCTGGTGCAAAGGCCCGTTAACCATCGCCACGGGGGCGATGGGGTATCGTCGGATCGTTAACAGGATCACAATCCAGGGACATATAGGTTGCGCCAAGGAGTTCAAACTGGGGCATATCACCGCCGAACAACAGGTGCCAGCCGTAGGCCGTTTCAGGGTCCGCCTGCCGAGCATCAACTTTGTCTGCCATCTCGGTCAGGATCGCAGCCAGATTGCGAAAGGCATTCGTGTCACCACCAATACGAACGCGCGGGCCGTCGCCGCCGACATTGGGATCAAACTCAATCCTTAATAGCCAGTCTTCGTTTTCAATGAGTTCTTGAATACTCGTCATCTTGAATAGTCCCAATTCGTGGAGTCAGAAATTGTTCGGTAGAAAATGACCTGGTTCCGAGCCCTCGTTCGTTCGCTGAAGCTTCCAAAGTAGGGTCACCTCTGACCAAAGTAGCCATCATCGCTCCGCGTGATGAGCATCGTTCGAGAACATGTCATATTTCAATCCGTATGATTTCAAAAACAGCATTCAAACAAAAATATTGTTCCGATGCGTCGGCAACGGTTGAATCGTATCCGACGCATGCTCATCACGCAGAGCGATGATGGCTACTTTGGACCGACCCTTGGAGGTTAATTCATCGAGTTGCGCCGTTGAGTCGAAATGTCCGTCGCGTGTTGTGACGATCAAAATCCAAGGAAAACCGCGTCTGGAATCTGATGCGTCCTTTGGTTAGGCCCACGCTGATACTCTCCGTATAAGGTCGATCCATTTGCTGCCGCAGGTCAATGAAGCCATTATGGAATCAACCGTGAAATAGGGACGAGACGATTTCTATTAAAAAGCCGCGTCCCAATCATCAGCGTCGACTGCGGATCCTGCGAGCGATGAGTGCTCGAGAGCGACTTGAGCAGGTGTTCCGACTGAATGAACGAGCGTTGAAATTGTTTCGGATTGGATTACGTCGTCGGTTTCCTGATCTTGATGACGTTGATTTCCACAAAGTCTATTTACAAATGCGGGCGCGTTGTCACAACAGGAATTACTGAACGATGTGATACCACGACGGTATCTGCCAATCGGTCGCCAAGTCGTTGTTGTGACGGCGATAATATGATGCTGATCGCGGCAGGGATCGGAGTGATCATGCACATCAGATCGATCCAATACAGGATTGTTCTCAGTAGAGATCTGGCGATTCCACAGGGACGCCCCGTTGAACTGACAGTACGGATTCCCAGCAGCCATTTTCCTGGTGTCAGTCCATACCGACCTTCCAGGATGATCCGCGTAAATAACAGCAGGGTCGTCGAAATGAGCACGAAAAGGAACAATGTCCATTCGTCGGTGACGACGGGGAAAAACGTTTTTGCCGATTGTTCCCACGCCTCTTTCAGCGATGACCGAAGCATTGGAACATTCACACCAGAGAGATGTTGTTCGTAATCAAGGAGTCGATTACAAACTTCCTCCGTGGTTGGATGAGGCCAGCTCACTCCTGTGAATCGGGTCAACGAAAGCACGAGGATCACAGGCAAAAGATCGATAGACAATGCGAGCGATCTTTCCCAGATGGATGCAAAACGTATTACGTCAGTGGATGTTACTTGAACCAGGTTGTGACTAAACCAGGCCGTTCCACCGACAATGATCGCCAGATGTACGAGCCACGCGAGAATGAATCCCCGCAGCAAACGTTTCCAGCGTGACAGATACTCGTTTGCAAATCCGGGCGAGATCAAATGGGCTGGCTGAATCACGTTTCCCTGAATCCGGCGAATTGCGATGCGTCCCCATTTGTAAGGATGATAATCGATGACATAGGCATCCGATTTCGAAGGATCGGCACAAAGCAGGTCGACTCCGATCCGATCGTAATGACCGATCGCTGTGATTGGTTTCAGATCTCCTTCTGCGGTCCGCCGCGTGTAGGTTCCGTTTTCATCGCTCGGTCCCCACATGTTGAATATCGGCCCCGATTGATCGCAGGCCATTTGGTCGGAATTGTAACGATCACGGCTCTCAGCCGATTGAATTGGTTCCCAGCCAGAGACCTCGGCGACTGAGTTTGCTGGGGCCATCGCCGAGGCTTCTTTCGCTTCTTCGTCGGCAAATTCGAAGCCGTTGCGGTATGCAGAGAAGGTGGGGTATTCGGCAACAAAAATGTGAGTTTGCTGGCCTTGCTGGACGACTGACAGTTGAAGTTGACCCGGGGCCGATGTGCTAGGGGGTTGTTTCGATGTCAGAGGTAACAAAACCAGCCGGTCACGTTCATCATCGCGATACCAGAAACGCCCGGCGGTCGGAAACAGGACCTTACGGCCGTCGATCCAGTGACCGTCGATCAGGTGTATCAAACGATATCCACCGTCATCAGTGAAACGGACCATGGTCAATTGGTCGTCATACGCGAACGGAAGCTGGCTCAAGACTGCTGACATTGCCGGTGAAACGGCAACTCGTTTAACGGCTTTATCGACGACTTCGTAGATACCGTTGCCGGTATTCAAAAAGAGAACGTCTTTGACAAAGGTCCTTGCGCAGAAGGGGCCGCGTACAACAATTCCCGTGTCGTGGTCAATTCCCGTCGTCAGATCGAGTCGACGAAGCCGAAATTCTTCGGTGGTCGCAAATTGCATGTTGGCAAACTGCGGGGCGGATACGTGCCAAAGTTCGCCGTCCTTCGTGGGGCCGCCATACTCGACATATTCGCTGGCAGAAAAACCGAATGGTTTGCCTGATAACGCCGAGGCAATAGCGCCAGCAACGATGACAAACGGCAAAACAAGACTCAGGCAAACAACGACAAAAATACCCACGACTGCGGCGATCGGGCGGACGTCAGTCGTGGGCATTGTCGATGACACGAGTATGCCTTCACGTTTTGATCATGAGAGGCGTTTGCGGAATTCACCGGTTTCGGTATCGATTTCGATTTTGTCACCGATTTCGACGAAGGCTGAAACCTGAAGTTCGTGTTTTGTTTCCTTCAGAACAGCCGTTTTGGTGATCTTGCCTGAAGTGTCGCCGCGGACGACCGGTTCGGTGTATTCCACTTCACGAACAATGATCTTCGGCAGGACGACAGAAATCGGTCGGTCTTCGTAAAACGTCACTTCGCAGACTTCTTCCATGCCGTCAACGATATATTTTTCGAGATCGGAAATGGTTTCTGCATCGATTTCGTACTCGTTGAATTCGTCGTCGACGAAGACGTGGTTGGGGGCTGAGAAATAGGAATATTTACAATCCTTTTTCTCCATCATGACCCCTTCAAGTTTGTCGTCCGACTTGAAAATCACTTCGGAAACCCGGTTGGTCAAAAGATTTTTGGCTTTCACTTTGACCACGGCCTGGTTACGACCGGATTTGTTGATGACCGCCTTGATAACGACGACGGGCTCACCTTCAAGAATGACCACGTTGCCTGACTGCAGATTGTTGGCGATCTTAACGCTCATAAAACACTTCCCGTATTGCCTGTCGATAATGTGATTTCGCATCCGCCAACCTTGGTCAGAACGCGCCCGCAACGCCGCCTGGAGTGAGACTCACTTTCCAAAAACGAAGCGAACCAGATTGTCGGCCAGATTCCTCGTTCGGTCAAGTTGCCCGACCCAGACTTTTGTGTGTAACTCAAGCGAAGGCCAAACTGCGACGAAATCCCGCCAACTCGCCCCGATTTCGCCAGGCCCGTTCCACCGCTGCCAAAACCGCTTAACGGTCTCGGATTCGGGGAAATTTTGCAGGTATCTCGTCAAAAACGCTTCCAGCTTAATGAGATGCGTGTTTTCGGTCTGAGGGTAAATCTGCCATACGAAGGGACGTTGCGCCCATTGAGCCCGAACGAACGAGTCTTCGCCTCGTACAAAATTCATGTCACAGGCCCAAAGCAGCCGGTCGTAGCCCGTATGCGAAAGAAACGGAAGTGCATGCAGGGTCAGTTGGTTCTTGGAAAACGCAGCTCCCGGTAATAGTTGTTCCCCCAGCCAATCAGCCACCTGACGTGCGGGAGCTCCGGGCGTGACGAGGACCCGGATGCGGTCGGGGCCATCAGCCCATTCTTGAAGTAATTCCGGCAGCATCGGGTTGTCGTAGCAAAAGAGGGAAACACGAGTTTCGGTACCCTCACGAGGCGGAACGCCGAGTCCGGCCAAGAATTTGTCGGCATCGCTCTCGTCGAAGTTTGAGCGAACGGAAAGGAGGTCTCGTTCACGAATCAGGCCACCGGTTGTCGGGGTAAATCCAGGAAAGAAGAAATGCTTTCTCAGCGGATGATGCTTGTGAGGCGATGCCAGCAGGTGAGTACCGACTACCCAGTCTTCGGCGCTCAGGTATTCCAGGTTGATCCAGATCGGAGCCGTTTTTCGTGCCGCCATGGTTTCGATGTAACTTTCCGGAAGTTCGCACGCGAATGCCTCAATCACGACATCGGCGACCTCTACTGAAGGAAAATCGGGTCGCCAGCGATGGATTTCCATCCCTTCCAGATGCTGGACTTCGGCATCGGTATTTATGGAGGGGCACAGATGCGAGAAGCTGTCGAGATTGTCGACCCACAACCGAATGTCTGCGTCATGTTCGTCAGCTAACTGTCTTGCCAGTCGCCAGCAGACACCGATGTCGCCGTAGTTATCAACGACGGTGCAGAAGATGTCCCAGCGTAAAATGTTGTTTTGCATGATCTGCTAGCGAGAAAACGAGGGCTTGCTGGATTAGTCGGAGCGGCCGTTAACCCGGATGAAACGTTAGCCCGACGCGCAAGCGAGGGATCTTCTCTTGGTTTTAACGGGAATAAGATCCCTCGCTTGCGGTTCGGGCCAACGTTTCGCGGCGTTTTTTGATTTGATGTCCTTTCTTTGGCCATTCGTTCGGCTGGTCCAATGGCCCGTTAACCACTCACACAGGGGGAGGTGGGTTTTCGTTTCAATCGTTAGTTTTGGGTGGTGGATTACGGAAGTCCGTTTAATTTTCTTGTGACCCATTCGGTCATCATGAGCGTGAAGATGATTGCCAGCCAGGGCCAGCGATCCCAGAGAGTCAATTCTTCGTATTGCGTTGTCGTCGATTCGACTTTTTTAAACATTTTTGGCAGATCGCGGACCTCGTCCGCAAGAAACAATCGACCGCCACTGGAGTCGGCAATTTGCGTGAGCAGATCTTTGTTCGCACTGAGATCGCTCAGCTCAACACTTGGTTTGTCATCAACATACAATGTTGTCTCGATCATTTTCTCGCCGAGGATTGCGTGTTCGGCGGTCAGGCGGACCTGGTACTCACCGGGTGGCAATGAGAGCGCTCGACCTTCGTGCTGAAGTGGCTGCCCTTTGACTGGTGTCAAATCGATCGTAGTGAACGACTGATCGTTCTGGTCACCTCGTCGAAAGAGTTCGGCCCGTGCTTTCAGCTTGGGAAATTTTAGTAAGAATGATGGAGTCCAACGTGCCCGAAAGGATGCCGGTTGTCCGACTTCGATATTCGCTTTTTCGGCGCCAAACCTGACAAAATCGGTGCCGGCAGACATCTTGTTTGTCGCGGCCCATCTGGCCAGTTGCGCCCAGAATCGATGATGATATTTGTCGCCAACGCGATATCGCCATCGCCACGTCGCGTCGATTCCAAGCCAGACAACTTGCCCCGACCCGACAAACTGATGGATGATGACTCCGAACTTGCGATCGGTGGTCAAGCCGTCCACTCGTCCGGCGGGGACCAGCGTCGTCGTCCAGACGGTCGAGCCAGGTTTTGCTTCGCCAAGCATGGCCCACATCTGCCCAGGCAGACCTTTCCAGATCGCGACGTTCTGGACAAGTTCCTGTGCGAACTGCAGCATCGGTTGTTGTTCGCCGTCGGCGTTCAATTGTAAGGGAAGGCCGCGATTCCTTGGGGTTTCTTCCTGCGTCTTGTCCACAAGACTGACGGGGATCAATTTTGTGATCGGTAACAGTTGATCCAACGCCGAGGAACGATGTTGCAGCGGCATATGTTTTTGTCCCGCTGCGAGGACGACAGTTCCCCCTTCGGAGACAAATTTCAGCAACAGTTGCCAGGCGGTATCGGTGAATCTGTCGGGAGGAACGTCTCCGATAATCACAAGATCCAGGTCGGCGAAGGACGAGCCAGCAACGTCGGTCGGATCGGCGGGAATTTTCAATTGTTGAGGAAAGAACGGTTCGGGCAAAACGCCGAGATGTGGTTGCTCAAATAAGACATGCTTCAGGTCAACCCGTTCATCGCGACCCAGTGCCGCGTCAAGGTAGCGGAATTCCCAGCGGGCATCCCCATCAACGAGCAGGACTTTGGCTCGATCGTCAACGACACTGATGGCAAAGGTCCGGCTGTTGTTGTCGTCTCGCGTCTCCCCTTCCTGAACGGGAGTGCGCACAAGATATGACTTGCGTCCCAACTCGTTCGCATCAAGATCAAATTCGGCAACGATCGAAGTCCCTGTGCATTTCACTGATTGTCGAATCGGAGTGGCATCGGGGGTGTCTTCTGGTACCAATTCAATGTCGATGGTTTTTCCTTCGAAACCGTGAGTGCTCAGCGTCACCTTCAGTTGCGGATGATCGCTTTTATAAACGGTCTGAGGATGATCAAGCTGAAGAATTGACAGGTCTTTCGGGCGATAAGTCGAACCAATCAACACCGGATAGACGGGAGAATTGACCGCTTTCAACGACGATGCAATCGCCGAAAGGTTTTGTTGTGAGTGATCACGTCCGTCTGTAAAAAGGATAATCCCTGTCACTTCGCCGTTACCAACCGCTCCTCGTTGCAGGCCGAGAGACAAGTCCGAGGTGTCAATGGCCAGGCTGGCGGATGGCTCGGCCAGGATTTGTGGAAGCTGCTGCTTCTCGATGGATTCCGCCTTGCCCGCGAAGACAAACAATTCGACCCGGCTGAGTTTCTCGAGCTGATCAAGCACGGGATTTTTCGTGCCGCTCAGTAATCGTCGGGCGATTTCGCTGCGTGGAAGTTTGTCGAGGTCGGCAAAGATCGATTTCAAATTCTGCCGCCGGGACTCGGTGAGCGCGGCACGTCGAGTTTCGTCATCCGTTTCGTCGGCATCGACCCAATCGGGCTGCTGATCGGTATCGAATGCCGTCTGCCACCGATCCAGACGTTCTTCGTGCGCAGTATTACCAATCAGTTCCAGTCCGCGCGCGACGCGGAGTTTTTCGGCTTTTGTTGCATGTTTGTCGATCGTCGACATGCTACCGGAGACGTCAATTCCGATAAGAATGCGACTGACATGCGAGTGTTCAAGCGTCCAACTCAGGGTCGGTTGCAAGAGTGTCATTAAAATGACCGCCAGCACACCAAATCGCAGAAAGAGAAGTCCCGTTCCGAGTGAACGCGAAACGAGTTGTCGTTCGTAGCGCGAGATTGCGATGATCATCAAGAACGCCAATCCCACGGCGACCAGGTGGCAAACCAGCATCGTTTGCGACTGGGTCCCCTGGAAGACGAGTTGGCGAGTCTGTGGCGACATGGATTGGCAATGTCCAGCGGATTGCAACTGGTGAAACTGACTTCTAAGATGAAGCGTCTTATACCATGCAAGTTTCCGGTTGTGCCAATTGGCAATCAGACATTCCAGAACAAAACAGAGTTGATCCTGATCGATCGGCTTTGTCTTTTCATCATATTCAACAAGGATGGATCCCGTGCTTCAAGTGAAATCATGTGGCGTGATCGTATTCCGACGCGACCCTGAATTGTCATTTTTGTTGATGAAACACTCCCATCGGTACGATTTGCCCAAGGGGCATACCGAAGACGGCGAGACAGAGCTTGAGACAGCTTTGCGAGAGATGTGGGAGGAAACCGGTATTCCCAAGGATGCTGTGAAGATCGATCCCGTGTTCCGCTATGAAGAAAAGTACTTTCCGATCGAACCACGATTCGGCAGCGATCGGGTCGAGAAGACTCTGGTCATTTTTTTAGGGTGGATTTCACAAAACTATCCGATTGCGGTGACCGAGCATGCAGGTCACGAATGGAAACGCTGGCATCCACCCCACGACGTTCAGAGGTTTACAATCAACCCGCTGCTCGAAGCACTTCTTAAGTACTTTGAAACGCATCCGTTGCCGAACGACTGACATAGCGATGTTTCATCGATACAAACAAAAGCACAGGCGAGCGAAGACGCACGCCTGTGGCACGCAACTCTGGAATCAGAGTTGAAAGAGGTATTAGCTGGTTTATTTCTTCTTCGTGAACCACTTTGAGACGCTGTCTCGCCAGCGCGAGATTGTTGTTGCGAGTTTCTGGGTCTCGGCTGGCGAAGGTTTATCTTTTTCGAGTTCAGCGGTCAGTTTCGTGATCTCTTCGTGAAGAGCTTTCACTTCTTCGCCTCGTTTTTCCCCGACTTGTTCTTCGTAATCTTTCAGATCATCAATCGCTTCCTGAAGAGCGGCCCGAGACTCGTCATGTCGACCATCCTTCATCTCGATTTCCGCAAGCTTCAGATTGTCGGCAGTTTGCTTGAGCGGCAAGTCGATTTCTTCGAGTTCCAACAGTACCCCACCTGCTTGAAGTGAATGAAGCGCCGAATCGGCCTGTTTGACCCTCTCATCGCCAAGTTCTTTACTCGCCAATCCGAGCGTTCTTCTCGCAAGATCCACGTCCAGCCTGACCAGCGTATAGGTGACATCGGCACGAGTGACAACCAGAGGAACTGGAGCCAGTGCGCCGTCTTGATCTTTCGGGGCGGTCCTTGGATCAACCTTAAGTCCCGCTTCATGTTTCGCCCGGATGACGGGGGAAATCACATCGCGGCGATCGATATCTTCAAACAGGGTGACGTAGCGAGGGGTGACGTCGTCCTCATCAACATAGCAGACATCGCCAGAGGTGATTTGCGTTTTCACTTTATAGTGAGGCAGCAAGCCGTCGACAATCTTCATCAGTTTTAGTGCTTGTTCGACGTGGCGAACGGCATCCTGTTTGTGATTTTCGGCGATTGCGTCTCTCGCTTGAGCGACATGTTTCAGAATTCGCCCTGATGCGAATGAGACTTCCCGCATTTCTACATCACTCAGGTGAGCCACAGGTTCCACGTCGATTTTGGACACGATCCGCAACGGTTTATCGGTCTTTTCCGCGTCTGTTTTTGCGGCCGGAGCGTCCTTGCCGTTCTTGACGGGCTTGGGTGCATCTGCTGCGAGGCAAAAGCTCGTCGCCAGACAACCAACTGAGAGCATCGATTGGAAAATTATACGGTTCACAATTTGTACTCCTGATTCAAACATTGGACCTATTTGACCGTTTTGGCCGGAGCAACCCGAGCCCCGACACGTTCGATTTCGTGACCTACTGTTTCAAATCCAGCACCAATTTCATCGATAACATATCCGGTCCCTTCGATCAGTTTGGAGGAAATTACACGCGAGTTCTTTGCGATTTCGGCGGTAGAGGCTCTCATGCGCGCATCGGATCTGGCCGCTGCTCGTTCCATATTGTCGGCTGCCGCTCGCAAGTATTGACCCGAGATCCGAGTTTCTTTCTTACGCCAGGCTTCGGCAGCTCTGACGTATTGATAATCCGCCAACGCATGGAGTGCCCGTGCGGTGGCTGCATCCACTTCTTCGACAGACTTCACCGCTCCGCTTTCGATATCTCTGGCCAGCGTTGTCAATTCATGTTCCGAATGGACCAAGCCACGTTTGACACGCTCCGATGCGTGTGCCGATGCGATCCGAAGGTGCACTGCGACTTTCCTGAGTTCTGCCGCTGCGGTTTTGACATCAGCCATCAGAAACGCTTCTCGAGCACGACTGATGTGTCGATCAGGTTCATCAGCCATCACGTGCCATTGATCTTCTTCAACGAGCACGAAACCAACCGGGCCTTCCGGAGCTGTCTTTGTGTCTTTATCCTCGCCTCTTGCGACGGAGATGCCGGCGGTCTGTGAAAGGCATGCTAAGGCAATGACAATGGCGGAACGAATTCGCATCTTGGTTCTCCCTACCCTGATTAGTGAAATTTGTTTGCTACGTCACTGATCGAATGTTTCGACAGCGGCATATTCAATGATGAGTGGGTTCTGCCGGACAATGATCTTCATTTGCACATCGCGTTCCATTCCGGTTCGAGGGCCATTTCCTTTACAAAATCCCAATTTTTCACTCACCCCGTTGGTGAGTTTTTTTTCAGTTGGCGAATTTCAAGCCGGTCGATACCGCAATTCGGAGTTTTTCGCCGAATCACAAAGTGTGAAGACTGTGTGAATTCTGGCTATGCTTGCTATGCACGAAACCAGCATCCCTTTAGCTTCTTTCGAGGTCGATTTCGTTGTGGACGTTTTTGTCAGATCATTTGAGGTGAAGTCAATGTATCGTGTGTGTTCGATGACGTTTGCGTTGGTCGTCGTTTTGAACTGGTGTTCGCCGCTGCACGCGTGGAACGACGCCGGGCATATGACGATTGCCAGGATTGCATGGGATTCGATGTCAGTCGAAGAGCGAGCCGCAGTCGTAACGATTTTGAGAAAGCATCCGCATCTTGAATCCCTGCTGCTCAAGGACCGGCCTGCGGAAGCAACTGAAGATGAGTGGATTTTCCTGCGAGCCGCAGTCTGGGCCGACTATGTGAGACCATCAAAGTCAACTTCCCCGGAAGATGTTCCCAATCATCCGCTTTATAAGTTTCATCGAGGCCCGTGGCATTATGTGAATTATCCCTACACCGCTGGACAGTCGAGTTCAGAATTGCCGCCAAAGCAACTTCCGAATGAGACCAACATTCTGAAACAACTTGATCTCTCGATGGAAATTCTTAGTGGCCGCACGACTTCCGATGTTGGCCGCGTGGCGGATGTCAGCGACGATCAGAACCGGGCAGTCCGCATGACCTGGCTGTTTCATCTGGTCGGAGATCTTCATCAACCTCTGCATACGGCTGCTTTAATTGACCAGACGCTGTTTCCCGAACCGCCCTACGGAGATCAAGGTGGAAACAAGCTGGCGATCCGGGCCGATGTTAATTCGATGCCGAAAAACCTGCACTGGTTCTGGGATGAAATGTTTTCGACCGATTCTCACTTCGACCAGGTTTGCAAGCAATCGGAGCGACTGACGCATGATCCCGCATTCTCGTCGGAACAACTTGTTGAACTGTCAGTTCATCCGAGCTTTATCTCGTGGGCTGGCGAAAGCTATGCGGCGGCGAAAACACATGTTTACCAGGAAGGACGCCTGAAACTCGTGTTGTGGGAACAACTCAACGCAGGCACAATTCCCCAAAGTGAAGTGCCAAGTCTTACTGCCGAAGCAATGAAAGATTGCAGGCAACTTGCTGAACGTCGAGTTGTCTTAGCAGGACATCGGCTGGCGCAAAGACTGAAAGAGATCGTCAAAAAATGATTGTGATCATTTGGACTCAGTTCACGACTGCTGCTTGACGAGCCAGTTCAATGACCATCATGTTGCTGCAGTCCTCAAGGCTGACGACTCCTTCGGCGACTTTGAGCAATGCATCCTTCTGGATAGTGCAAATTCCACGTTCTTGAATCAGCCGTCGTAATTCATTTTCTGGTTGTCCTTCGTTGATCGCCCTGATGATGTCGTCCTCTGATGTCACGACTTCAAACAAGCCAATACGATCGTAGTACCCTGTGCCACGACATCGCGGGCAACCAACGGGGTGGCGGATCTCTTTGGGAGGCTCAAGATCGTTCTCCCTAAAAATCGCTGCTTCCTGGTCCGTTGGAACTGCGGCAGTCGAGCATTCCGGGCAGAGACGCCGCAAAAGCCGCTGCGAGATGATTCCGGCGAGATTTCCCGCCAGCGACCGATTGTCGATGTGCAAATCTCGGATCGCCGTGACGGTTGAGGCGACGTCGCGTGTATGAAGGCTGCTGAATACATATTTTCCGGAACTTGCGGCTCGCATCGCCGTTTCCGCAGCGTCCGCATCACGAATTTCACCGATCAGAACAACATCGGGATCAAGGCGGAGCAACGTCCGCAGCCCGCTTGTCATGGTGATTCCATGTTTGGTATCAACGGAGATCTGGCGGAACGTCGGAATGTCATATTCGGCGGGATCTTCGATTGTAACGATGTGCCGCGTTCCATCATCCAATTGGTGAAGCATCGAATAAAGCGTCGTCGTTTTCCCAGAACCTGTCGGTCCCGTGACGAGAACGATTCCTTCGCCATGTCGCAGGATCTGTTCAATCCGGGTTTGTGCATTTGTGGAAAGGCCCAGTTGATCCATTGATCGCATCAAACGATGACGCGACAGGACTCGTAGCGAAATCGCTTCGCCATCAACGACGGGGACTGCTGTAATTCGGATTTCGAAGTCATTTAATGCCTCGGGCAAGGCCAGTCGACCTTCTTTGGGATGGAACGGATCTGCGATGTCCAGGTTTCCCATCACCTTGAGCTGCATGAGAAGTGCTCGCCCCACTTCGTTGCTCAATCGACAGAAGTTCGACATCTTCCCGTCGACGCGAAACCTGACGGTGTATTCCTCGCCGGAGGGGTCGATGTGAATATCTGTTGCCCGAGCAGAAATGGCTCGCGAGATTAACGCCAATGCCGGGTTGTCATTGATTTCAACCGAGGTCAGCACGTCTGCCGGAATCGACGATACAGGAGGTTTGTCGATCATTGTCCAGTTCTGCCAGATGGCCGCTGGTGCTTCACCGATCGATTCTTCTTTCTGGGCTTTCAACGTCAGGACCGGGCAGGGGGCTCGCCTCGTAACTTCTTCTGCGACGCTTCCCAGGATCAAGCGTTTCAACCCGGATCGGCCCGTTGTCCCCATGACGATCAAGTCAGCCTTTTCCTCGGCGGCCACGGATAAAATGGCGGAAACAGGGATCCCTTCGACGTACCGTTCTTCATAGCGAAGCGGCGGATTGCTTGCAGAAAAGGACTGAAGCAAGTTTGCCATCTCTTGATACGACGGATCCTGCTCGATCTTCGGGTCCGGAACCGAACCATTTTCCACGACGTGCATGATCACAAGCATTCCGTCAGCGCCGCGCGCCAATGCGCCAGCTTGCTTGAGGGCCGCAATACTGCAATTTGAATAGTCAGCAGGAACAAGAATCTTGAACATGGAAAACTCCACATTGGTAAAGTGAATTCACTGTGGATTCTGGCAACGTGCGTGTCGCCATACTGAAATTGTTCGAGAAAACGATGGTGCCATGATTACCCGTACGGAGAATCAACTCCGGGCTGCTTCGCCTGCCACCGGATCAATCAGGAACTGATGCCCTTTAGGATGGACTGTCAGGACGGGGCAGCTTGCCGTCCGCACCAGTTTTTCGGCGACTGAGCCGATCAAGAAACGGGCAAGTCCAGAATGACCATGCGTGCCAACCACGATCAGGTCGATCTCATGCTCTTTGGCATAGCTCAGGATCTCGTCAACCGCCAGTCCCATTACGGCATTGTGAATAACAATGTGTTGTTGAGACCAGGTGGAGTCGATTTCATTTGCAAGTCGCCGGTCACAAGCCTCGACCTGTCGTTGCATCTCGTTTTCCGGCATGATCCAGGGGGACGCTGCGTCAGGGTAGGGAACGACCAGCGGGACGACATGCAGTAAATGCAGTTCAGCACCGAATCGATCCGCCAGCGACATGGCATACTGTTTCGCTTCGTTAGCCGGCTCGCTGAAGTCCGTTGGAAACAAAATTCGTCGAATCGAGATGATCACTGCCATGTGCTCCTTGTTCGGTTTCACTTCCAACGGGACATTTGGGGGGAGTCGAAGATTAAAAGTTTTTACAACGGTTTCAGGATTTCTGAACATCCAACGACAACGTTGGTGGTGACGGGCTTGAAGCGGGGTGTCGTAAAACTAACACGGGGCAATGTGTCTGCCTGAGAAGCCCCTCGGCAACGCTACCGTGCACCTGAAGATGGAACCGACTGTGATGGTGCGAGGCAATCACAATTAAATCAGCGTTTTCCTCGTAAGCAACGTTCAGGATCGCACCGACTGAATAACCCCGAACGATGCGAAACGAAATTGGCATTTCGCCAGCTTCGGCTTTCATCCGGCAAAAGTGTTCGTGACATTCGCGAACAACTGGAAGCTTTTCGTCGATTGCGATGTCATCTGATTGACGATCAGGAAAGGCGTCCGGCGGCAGCACATGTACAACGACCATTGAGGCGAACTGATCGCGAGCGACACTACACGCGAGTTGAAATGCCCGTTCCGAATCCTCAGAAAAATCTGTGGGATGCAGTATGATATCGAATGTGCTCATGGCCCTGTCTCCACACGAAAAAAGCTCGCGCTAGGGGTTTCAACAGGCTCCGAATTGAGGCCATTTTCACGAGCAGGTTGACATGAAGTTCGTTACGCACAGCGTGTGCCAAGCTGGCAAGATTCGATCTGAGAAGCCTCGATCGTAAGAATTACCCGGCGGCACATTCCCGATCACCGGGGAATCGTGGCGCCGGGTGGCTGGGTTTTCTCCAGTTGGAAAGATTTCGACCACTTTTCAGCGACCTGTCTAAGACTTGGCACCGCGACTTAGACCGAGCCGCATTCTGTCAGGTTCGATGCGATTATGATTTTAGAAGTATCGCTTCACAGAAGTCCGCAATCTCAGACGATGTTATTCGTTCATACGGACCGAGCGATCGAGGTTAATTCCGAGCGCGGCGAGTTTCGTTCGAAGGGTTGAGCGAGAGATCCCCAAAAGGGCCGAGGCGCGACTGATATTTCCTTCGAATTCTTGCAAAAGTTCTAACAGCAGAATTCGCTCGACCCGCTGGATCACATCATCATAAAGGGTCTCTGTTCCTGCCTTGATTCGTTTGTGGATAAAACGAATGATCCCTTCATCCGTCAGAAGGTCGTTTTCTGAACCCACCATCGGTCCAGATTCGCTATTCGCGTCACGGACGGTCTCCGGCAGAAATTCAGGGACAACCACCGGGCCATTGGCTTCAACGACAGCATGTTTAAGCACGCTCTGCAATTCGCGCAGGTTGCCTGGCCATGTGTAATTGGAAAGTAGCTTCATGGCCTCCGGTGAGACTTCGCGCACATTCTTGCCCGATTCCAGACTGAATCTTTTCAGAAAATGGCTGATCAAAAGAGGCAGGTCACCGTTTCGCTCGCGAAGGGGCGGAAGTCGAATCGTGTAGACATTCAGACGGTAATACAGATCACTTCGAAAGCTTTCCTGCTCCATCATCTCGGTCAAATTACGGTTTGTAGCAGCGATCAGCCGAACGTTCGTGCGAACCATTTCGTTGCCGCCGACGCGTTCAAACTGTTGGTCCTGCAAGACTCGAAGGACTTTCGTTTGCGTCAGCGGCGTCATGTCGCCGATCTCATCCAGGAACAACGTTCCACCGTCGCACTGCTCGAACTTGCCGATTCGTTTGCGTTCTGCGCCTGTGAACGAACCCTTCTCGTGACCAAAGAGTTCGCTTTCGAGCAGATTCTCAGGGATCGCAGCACAATTGATGGCGAGAAACGGCCGGTCAACTCGTTTGCTATATTGGTAAATCGCTCGGGCGACGACTTCTTTTCCGGTCCCGCTTTCACCGAGGATCAGGACGGTGACATCCTGTCCTGCAACCCGACCAATTTGACGATAAACTTCCTGCATGGCCGGACATTGGCCAACGAGCAGGTCGCCCTCGTCTGAATCGGTATTGTCGGCGATTTTTGCGGGAGTGCGGACCATACGTGAAGACTCCAACGCCCGATCAATCACGGACTGGAGAGCGTCGAGGTCCAGCGGCTTTAACAGGTACTCGAAAGCCCCTTTGCGCATTGCCTCGATCGCCGTGTTCGCCGTGCCATGACCGGTCATCAGAATGACTGGCACTTTTCGGTCCAATTCCTGCAAATCTTGCAGCAATTTCAAGCCAGAGCAGTCGGGTAGCCTGACGTCAGTCACAACAACATCGAATGAACAAGCGCGAAAAAGCGAAACCGCCTCACCTGCCGTTTTCGCAGTTTCGACTTCGATTTGATCGGCTGGAAACGTGTAACGAAAACAATCCAGGATCAGAGTGTCATCATCCACGACAAGCAGTTTCGGCATTTGTCCCCGTCTTTGTAGGTGTCTGGATTGTCCAGTCCCGTTTCGTCATGACCTGATCTTATCATAACGCACCGTTTCACCGAATCACAAAGGAGTTGGTTCCTAGCAAGCAGTGCGAATCGAACAAAAAAACGAACTATCAAGACCTCCACGGCAAACAAATTGGACAAATGTACTGAATTCAAGCTGTCAGTTGAGAATGACGAATGCAAACACCGACATGACTTGTGCCGATTTGTCGAATCCATTTGCTAATGAGGATTGTTCGCCAAGGCCTTGGAAAGTGCGAGCAACAGTTGATGGTCGGAATAGGGCTTGGGCAAAAATGCTTTCGCTCCTCGTTGCAAGACCTCAACTTCACGGCGCGTTGTTCGCAGGCCACTACACGCAATCACTTTGACCTGAGGCTGCAATATCAATAACCGGTCGAGTGTTTGCAATCCATCCATGCCAGGCATCATCATATCCAGCAGCACGGCCGAGATTTCGTCACGACGCTGCGAGAAAATTGCGATCGCCTCGTCGCCGTTACTTGCCGTAACAACCCGATATCCTGCCGTTTCCAATGCTGCTGAAGCCATTTGAAGTATCGTGATTTCATCATCCACCAAGAGTACTAATCTTCCGTGGCCTGGCTCGGCGACAGTAATACTCGAGGTGTCGCTGTCCGATTTAGTAGACTCAAAGGCCGGCAAGTATACCGAAAACTTCGATCCGCGACCGACCTCGCTGTAGACAAGGATGAATCCGCCGTGGCTTTTCACAATGCCTTGAGCGGTCGCCAGTCCCAATCCGGTTCCTTTGCCGATTTCCTTTGTGGTAAAGAACGGGTCAAAGATCCGGTCAAGAACTTCATGACTCATGCCAGCACCCGTATCCGTCACTGTCAACAATAAATACGAGCCCGGTTTCCCCTCGGGATGCACTTTTGCAGAGTTCCCGTTAAGTGTGATTGATTTGGCTTCAATCAATAATTTGCCACCGTCCGGCATGGCGTCACGCGCGTTGATACACAGATTCATCAGAATTTGTAAAATCTCTGTGGAATCTCCGCTGACGGTTGGACAGTCGGCATCCACCGTCGATTCGATTTGGATGGACTTGGGAAGGGTATGCTCCATCAGGCCGTGTGTTTCATTGACGATTTGATCAATTCGAACGGGGCTTCGATCTCCACGAATACCACCAGCGAACGACAGCATTTTTTGGATCAGGCCTGCACCTCGTTGAGCACTGGCCACCATCGTGTTCAAAAGTCCCTGTCGGTTGCCGGGAGCACGGTCGGAAGACAACAATTTTGCTCCCATGAGAATCGGAGTCAGCACATTGTTGAGGTCATGCGCGATTCCTCCGGCCAAAGTACCGATACTTTCTAAACGCTGACTACGATTTAACAACAATTCCTGTTTTTTGCGGTTGGTGATATCGATATCAATGCAAAGGTAGCCTTTGATGTCGCCCGTTTCATTTTTTAACGCTGTCCGGCGGTGATCCACGATCACCGTCTTTCCGGCTCGCGTCGTCATTTTCAGTTCACCAGACCACGAGTCTGCAGCGGTCAAGCTTTCCTTCCATTGGGCCACCTGTGATTCGTTTCCTTGATAAAACAAATCGGTTGCATTGCGACCAACGGCTTCGTCAGCCGTCCAGCCCAAAAGCCGCTGGGCACCTTGATTCCAATAGGTGATACGACCCGATGGATCGACGACACTGACTGCGTCGGAGACCTGTTCGAGCATCTGAGATTGTTGCTCGATTTGCTGTCGGTACTTCGCAGATTCTGTCACGTCACGGAGAATGACTGTGTAGATTCTCTCGTCGTTAATTTTCGTATGTGATATCGACGCCTCAATCGGAAACTCTTCACCAGACTGTCGCAGGGCCATGACGGTCCGTTGTGCGCTCATGCGTCGGCTCGGAATCACGCCTCGTCCAAATTGTTCGACAAGCTGACGATGTTCTGACAGATAACGTTTCGGGATTAATGTATCGATCGAACGACCGAGAATTTGATCGGCTTTCCACCCAAAAATTGCTTCCGCTGCGCGATTGAAAAGGACAATCGTCTGCTGCTCATTCATGGAAATGATCCCGTCCATCGCGGTGTCGAGAATCATCCTGACTTGATTCTCGCTTCGTTCACGATCTTCGGCCGCTCGTTGACGATCAGAAACGTCACGAAGGACGACCAACACTGCGACACTGCCGTCAGCACGCGGAATTGGTATGGCCAGATGCTCTACAGGGATCAGAACTCCGTCCGATCGCAGCGCTGTTGTTTTGGCTAACGGCTCGTCTTGACGATTTTGGATGACTCTCCGATACCGTTCTTCGAGAAACGTCTTCTCTTCAGCGGGGGCGAAATCGTATGGCGATTGTCCAAGCAAATCACCGGGATGCGTTGCGCCGAAAAGCGTCTGGCATTGTTCATTGACCAGGACAACGCGGTCAAAATGATGAATAAAAATGGCGTCCGGGCAGATTTCAATCAGATGTCGACAACTGACTTGAAGGTCAAGGAAGTTCCCGGAACTGTCACCAGTCGATTCGTTCATCCGTCTACCACCTTAATTTTGACCACCTGGTAAAAATTCGCCACCACCAGATGGTCCGAATGGGGAAGTTACCATCGCTGCTCGCCCGGAATAGTGCAACTCTCTGGCCGAATTATGAAATTCCTCCGTTGCGGCACACGTCATGCAAAGGCTTGACGAGCATTACGATCGATCCAATCTTCTGCCGAATTGCAATCAGACGCAAATAAAGATCTATGAACGAAAGCCGCTGAGCAAGTATTTGCGGAACGCTATTCTTGTTTTGAGTTGGCGAGCGAATTTGGACGGGAAAACAACGGAAAATCAGTCTCACTGTTCGAGAGAAGGGACATCGTGGATACATTGATTCAACGAATTCTTATTCCCACGGACTTCAGTCCGCCAGCTCGTCAGGCCGAGCATTACGCGGTGGCACTGGCTCAGAAGTTTGCGGCCGAACTTCATGTCTTGCACATAGTGGAAGATCCTGCGTTACCGGTCCACGGTTCACGGTATTCGTGGGCCGTTCCCGATGACATGCTGCCTCGTCTGCTTGAGAAAGCTGAACACGATCTGACATTGGCGGTCCCGACGGCGGATGTCAATTTGATTGGCCGGGAATTGGTAAGAAAAATTAAAGTCGGTCATCCCGTTAACTCAATCATTGAATACGCGACAGAAAATCAGATCGACCTGATCGTGATCGGTACCCACGGTCGATCGGGTCTGTCTCATCTTCTTCTTGGCAGTTCCGCTGAAAAACTCGTTCGATTGGCAACTTGTCCCGTTCTGACAGTCCATCCCAGCGGTCATCAGTTCGTCGAGTCAGGTTGAAATGCGGCATAAATTCGAAATGAAACCTTCGCGACGCAAACGTCCCTTCGCGGCAAAACACCTTTTTAAAGCAAACGTTTTCGTTACGAAACGGATCAAGACCCAGCCTTATTTTGAACATGAATTCTGACAAAGGAATCATTCATGAGAAGCCCAGAAAAGTCAAAAGGCCCGATCGTTATCGGCGCATCCGTCCTTGCAATACTGTTCGTTGTTGGAATGGCTTGCGAAGTATGGAGGGTCGCAGCATCCGCCGACGATCTCAATCCCGATGTCAGTCTGAATGCATTTATGCGGAAAAAACTGGAATCATCGTCAACGATCCTCGAGGGGCTAACTGTTGAAGATTCGGAAATGATTGTGCGTGGGGCAAAAGAGCTTCTGCAATTGAGTAAGGTCGAGAAATGGCAAGTATTCGTTGATTCGGAATATCGCGAATACAGCGATGGCTTCCGATCGAACGTTAAGAAACTCGAAGAAGCGGGAAAGAAAGGCAATTTTGACAACGCGGCACTGCAGTGGTTCGACACGATGAAAAGTTGCATTGAATGTCATCAACACGTTCGAAATGAACGAGCTAAGAAAAAGTAACAGATGTTTTTCGTCAAATCCGCAACGGATCTAAGGACATGAGACAAATCGGTGGCAGGATGGCGCCACGGGATTCCGTTTTTACGACCAGCAGAAATTATCGTACGAGTGTCACACAAGGGAACATTGTTATGTCGAGCAAGTTAAGTCTGTTTTTGGTATTAGCGGGAATTGTCGTTGCCTCGGGCTGGTTCATGGCCGAAGGAAACAGGGCTTTCTCTGATGACAAGCCAAAGAAGGATGTACCCGACGCGAAACGGGATCTCGAACAAACCACGTTCATGAGAAAGAAGCTGGAAGCATCGGGGCAAATCCTGGAAGGATTGACCACTGAAAATTCAGAATTGATTGTCAAAGGAGCGAAAATTCTGGTTGAGCTGAGTTCTGCCGAAAGATTTCAAGTTCAGCATGATGTCATGTACCGTCAGTTCAGCGGCGAGTTCCAGCGCACTGCAAAAGGGTTACTAGACGCTGGCGAGAAGAAAAACTTTGATCTTGCTGCGTTGAAATGGATGGACTCAACAATGAAGTGTCTCGAATGTCACAAGTTTGTTCGTGGTGCTCGAATTGCCGACTCTGGCAGGTAATGTTCGTTGCGCCGAGAACGACTTCTGTGCGAACTGAGTTGTTCGTCCCTGTCGAGCTTTACGCCGAAGGGTTATTCCGGCTCTAATTCACCTCTCGCCGCGTCAATGAAAAGAGTTGGCAACGATTGCCACTTCAATTTTGGTCGCAGTACGCGGGGGTGAATGGAGTTGTGATGTCGTATCGCACGTTAAAACGGCTGTTGGGAGAAACGAGCCTTGAGCGGAAGTGTCGGCTCTTGTTTGGTGGTGGTTTATTGCTGCTGATTTCGAGCAGCTTTTATTTTTATTCCAAACAGACGCAAAAGATCATCTCGGAACATAATCTTGAGGTGGCTCGCAACCTCGTTCCGACCGCGATCATTGCGAAGCACGCCGAGTCGTTTGATCCCAAATCGGACGATCGCCAAATTGATGATCGCCAAACTGACGAACACCAGAATAAAGCCGCAATGGTCAGGGATCTGAAGCCCGAAAATCAGAAAGAGCAAAGCTGGGCGTTATTGAAAGCAAACCCCAAGGACTCAGCGGCATCTGTCAATGATGCGGCGGCATCAGTCAAGAACCCGGCAATGCGTCCGATCGACGAAATTGACCACAAAGCGATCCGCTTATTATCGCCGACAAACCCGCTCAGGCCGCCGGAATGGCAAACGGAAGTCACGGAAGTCAAAGACGACTCTCTGAAGTACAAATACTACGTCTATTATGCCCCAGTACTGGCTTCCGAGTCCTGCCTGGCATGTCATATCGAGCACAACCAGAATCCCCATCTCAAAGAAAAGGATGTGTTGGGGATTGTTAAAATTAAGTATCCGCTCGCCGATATCAACAAGAATCTCAGTTGGAATAATGCGGTTTTGCTGGCAACTGCAATCCTCACTACGGCCATGGCCTGGTTCGCAACATACGTTATCGTGAGATACGTAATCGTAAAACCAGTTCTTCATTTGAAAGAAGTGAGTGACGCGATCACGCGAGGTGACCTTGAGCAGCGGGCCGATATTCGTACTGGGGATGAGTTCGAGGAGCTCAGTCAAGCATTCAATCGGATGTTGCGACACTTGACGACGGTTCAAGAAGATCTGCAGAAACTTAACCGCGGATTCGAACGAAAGGTCGATGAACTGGCCCAGGCGAATTTGCGGCTGTTTGAGTTGAATAACTTGAAAAACGAATTCCTGGCGACGATGAGCCATGAATTGCGGACTCCACTGAATTCCATCCTCGGCTTCAGCGACGTGTTGTTGACCAATCCCGCGAATCTATCCGAAAAACAACAGCGTTACGTTGCTCACATTCGATCTTCAGGCCGGACGCTTCTCAGCTTGATTACCGACGTCCTCGATCTTGCCAAAATCGAGAGCGGAAAAATGGAATTGCATCCGATCAAGACCTCGGTCTCAGATCTGGTCGATCGAGTTGTCGGGGCCATGATGCCGCTGGCCGAGCGAAAAAATCTTGACCTGAGCTGGGAAATTGAGCCGGAACTGCCACTCGTTTTTCAGGATGTTGGCAAGTTACAACAGATCCTGAATAACCTGCTTTCGAACGCGATCAAGTTCACTCCTGAAGGAGGTCGAGTTCGTGTCAAAGCATCGCGTCAAATCGACAGCCTCGTTCTGACCGTCGAAGACACAGGGATTGGAATCCCACTTGAAGACCAGGAACGGATCTTTGAAAAATTTCGGCAGGGTTCAACGGCGTCGGGTGAGCACAATCCACTCACACGCGAATTCGAGGGAACTGGACTGGGGTTATCCATTACGAGAGAACTTTCAAAGCTTCTCGGTGGTGGCATCGCATTACAAAGCGAATTCGGAAAAGGAAGCCGATTTACCGTCGTTGTCCCGTTGGAAATCCAACTCCCCGGGGAAGCCGATTTAATCCGGCCGCGGCCCGTTTCCGATGCAGTCGACCTGACAATCGAACGTCCTTCTGCATTTGGACGTCTACGCGGCTCAAAGCCATCCGAAGAAACACCGCGATCTGTTACTGCCGAATCATCGACCATAAGATAGGCTGACGGTGAAAGAGTGAATCTCATCGACGTTGTCAGTTCGATTGGTCGGGAGATTAACACATAATGTTTGACATTTGAGTTGTGACTACACGCCAGCAACCAGCAGGATTTTTAGAGGATTTCACCGTGCGACTAATCTCGTTCAGCAGCCTTGCGTTAATTGTCGGAACCGTATTTGGTGCTGATAATGATGGTTTTGTTCCTCTCTTCAATGGCCGCGATTTGACGGGATGGGTCCCGGTAAACGTTGCTCCGTCGACGTTCACCGCAAAGGACGGATTGATCGTCAGCACAGGCGTTCCCACAGGCACATTGAGAACGGAACGAATGTACGAAAACTTCGTAGTCGAACTCGAATGGCGACATCTTAAAGCGGGCGGAAACGCGGGGCTGTTCGTCTGGGCTGATCCTGTTACCCATGTTGGTGTTCCGTTCTCACGCGGCGTCGAAGTTCAGATTCTCGATGGTCACGAGACGGCAAACTATACAAGTCAGGGCGATATCTTTCCGATCTGGGGTGCGAAGATGAAACCTGATCGCCCGCATCCGGCTGGCTGGGATCGATGCCTGCCGAGCGAGAAACGTAGCAAGCCCTCGCCGGAATGGAACCACTATCGTGTCACGTGCAACAACGGAACAATCAAGCTGGAGGTGAACGGCAAAGAAGTCTCGGGCGGTACAAAATGTCAACCGAGAAAGGGATATCTGTGCCTGGAGTCAGAAGGTTCTGAATGCCACTTCCGGAACCTGCGTATCAAAGAACTTCCATCGACGAATCCTGGCCCGGATGAGATTTGTAACGAGGCGGTTGGTTTTCAATCACTTTATTCCGGAATCGATCTGTCCGGCTGGAAAGCAACCGATAAACATCATGGACATTGGCAGCCGAAAGACTGGAAGCTTGTCTACGACGGAAAGAGTGACGCCGAAGATCCTTGTCTCTGGAGCGAAAAGGAATACGGCGACATCGAAATGATCTGCGACTGGCGCTGGACGGCCACTCCCGTCAAGAAGAGATGGCCCCGAGTGTTGCCGACGGGACTTGATGAAATCGGTGCCGATGGCAAGCCGGTCGAAATTGAAGTTGACGATGCTGGGGACAGCGGGATCTACTTGCGCGGCAGCAGTAAAAGCCAGGTCAATATGTGGTGCCGACCGTGCGGTAGTGGAGAAGTTTATGGCTACCGCACTGATGCTTCACAGCCTGCCGAGGTTCGAGCAGCAGTCACACCCAAAAAAGTGGCAGATAAACCAATCGGTCAATGGAATCGGTTTTATATCACCATGCGAGGTGATCGTCTGAGTGTCCGACTCAATGGTGAACTGGTGATTGAAAATGCTCAGTTACCCGGCGTCGCGGCTCGTGGCCCAATCGCGCTCCAACACCACGGCGACCCGATCGAATTTGCCAGCATTTTTGTCCGAGAGCTTCCCTGACTGAAGATGGTAAAGTCAGCTTTGAGAAATTTGGGATTCTCGTCGGTTGTGAATCTTTTGAATTCCTGTGCCACAGCATGACCGCCTTCGGTCAAGCTGTCCTCTTTGCAGATCGATTGAGAAGAATTGCTCCCTGACGACCGAAGTAGTCAATCTCTACACGGTCGGGAAGGCATGTCAACTTGTAGGTCGATGCGGAACTGACCACAATAACCCGACGTTGTTCTGTCAGACAATCTCTCTCGTGTGAGATGATCGAACAACGCTTTTCCGACGGATTGATTTGCAAGTCATCGGTCATTGCTTTTACGAAAGAAACGCGCTTTATGATCGACTCGATCGAAATCGACGGGGTTCGTCTTTACTTAAGTCAGCCTGATACATCGGAAGGGGAATGGATCGGTCAGCGTGAAATCCTTCAACAATTGTTGGCTTGCTGGCTCGTTGTTGACGCAAAGGATCTCCCTCTCTCACCACGACTGGTGGGAACGCCGGGGATTGGGAAGACGACGCTCGCAATTTCCGCCGGTCGAGTTCGGCAGCAACACCTCTTCATTTATCAGTGCACTGCGGATACGAGACCGGAAGACCTACTTGTCACGCCGGTTTTGGCAGAAAGTGGTCAGATCAAATATCATGCTTCCCCACTGGTGACAGCCATGGTCCGTGGCGGCATTTGTATTCTCGACGAGGGAAACCGGATGAACGAGAAATCGTGGGCGAGTCTCGCTCCATTACTCGATCACAGGCGATACGTCGAATCGATTGTCGCGGGAATCACGATTCATGCTCATCCCGATTTCCGCTGTGCTGTGACGATGAATGATGACGAATCCACGTTTGAGATTCCTGATTATATTTTGAGTCGCCTGCAACCGACGCTCACGCTCGGCCATCCAAATCGTGACGATGAATTGTCGATTCTGCGATTTCACTTGCCGTTCGCCGAGACCGAAATGCTGAATCTGACAGTCAGCTTTCTGCAGCAGTCACATGACTTGAATCTCGACTTTTCCACGCGCGACGGCATCAATGTTTTGCGTTATGCGATGAAGCGCATGGCGCAAGACAAGGATCATCCTGTGAGCAAGGATGTACTGTGGCAGGAAGCGCTGATGAACTGCCTTGGCGAAGGTGCGAGCGATCTCGATTCGCTCGCAAAGCGGCGGCAGCAGTCACTCGGCGGAAACTCGATGCCAATGGGACTCGGCGACTTCTTCTTCGATCCCAGCGATCCTCTTCATCCAGACTACGACATTGAAGACGAAGATGATGAGGACGAGGAAGATGTCTGATTACACTGTGGCGACTTCTGGCGTTCGCAGTTTCCTCCGAATAAATTCCCCGTCGTAGAATGTTATCCGAAAAAAGCAGCATCAGTGAGCGATGCTCAGTGATCGACGACTCGCGAGACCGTTGGCGGGGGCAGTTCCGACAGATTTACTCTCGGTGTTTGTTCCGAAACCACCTTTTTCCAAGTGTGTTTGAAGACTTTCATCAGCTTGCTTTGGAAAAGCGAACGTCATCCCCTGGAAAACAAGTAACACGAGAGTGACAGCCGAAATCGCGACTTCAATCCACTTCCTGAAGTTGGTCGAAGTTGTCGGTGTGTCAATCACAGTTCCGACATGTTCTTCGTACGCTGACGACACATTGTGGTCGGCCGGCAGCAGTGACTGAATTGTGTCGGCATTGACGTTAGGGCATTTCTGAAGGTCGGACATAGACATTGCTTTCACCTTGGACAAGAACTCTCAAAGAACCAGCGAGCGCATTCGTCTTGCTGGTTATTCGTCGCTCGAATGGAAATCTTGGAAAAAATTCGGCACGGAAAAAATCTCTTGCAATGCCTTGGTCCGCAACCGCAGTGGTCACGAAACCGTTCGTGATTTCGAACTTAGTTTTAAGTCCGAATTACTTGACGTGGTTGGCTGGATTTTTGCGGAGAGCGGTGCGCGGAATTTAACAGAATTGTTAACGAGCTAAAAGCTCGAATTCGCCGTTACTGAAGAATTCGCCATGTGTTAATGTAAAATTCGCGAAAGATCCGGCCGTTTTTCATCCTCAATGAAATCATGGAATGAAACCCTTTCCACCAGCAGTCGGACTTGGGCCATCAGCAAGCCAAATAAACAAGGGAAGCGAACCGTTACGACGGGGATTGGTACGAATCTCAACTCGATCCTGACGGCTTACGGGTATTTCCGCGAATGCAGATTGACGGTGGGAATGCTCGTCTCAAGGCGCAATACCAATGTTTCTGCCATTTTGGCGACTCGAAGAAAATCGAGAATTTCGTCGAAACTTTTGCTGCTGCCATTTTGGCGGCGGAAACTCTTAAATCCCCGATCGTCGCTTGGAATGTCGACAATTATTTTACGGGATCGCATACGCAAAATCTTTTCTTATCGCAATTTGCGATTGTTTGTGATGCCTGAGACGTTGATGTGAGCTGATGAAACACGTGTTTGGTACACGACTTGCCTATCGAAAAATGAGACCGGGCCTGGTCGATCAACAAACAAATCAGTTACTCAACAAGTGGGGTTCATGCCCTATGCTTAACGGAGATTGAACATGTTAGTGCGAACTCGAAGAATCGGTTTGCCTGTGGCAGACCCTATGTCATCAATGCATCGTGAAATGGAGCATCTGCTGGGACGGTTCTTAAATGTGACGCCGGAAAACGGTGCTGCCCGAGGCTGGCACGCAGTCGTCGCCATGTGGGACGACGCGGATAAGGTGTTCGTCGAACTTGAACTCCCCGGGGTTTCCAAGGACGACATCGATGTGACCGTTCATAACGGTATGGTACGTGTTTCGGGCGAACGCAGACTTCCTGAGGGGAATCGTAATTACTGGGTCAATGATCGCGTTTACGGAGCCTTTGATCGCGCGATCAACCTTCCAGAGGATGTTGATGCAGACAGTATCGACGCCGAATTGTCAGATGGTGTGCTGCGAATCACACTCTCCAAGAAGCCAGAAGCTCAGCCGAAAAAGATTGCCGTGAAAGGTTAATCCTTTTTGTCTTGCCCGCCACGGGCTGACACGACAGGTTGTGTGGCACGGGCTGAAGCCCGTGCTACGGTTTGTTCATGGTTTGCCCATCAAAGGGGGCAGTCCCCGTGCGTTGACAGTGAACGGATACAGAGGGAACAGAACTTCAATGGACTGTTCCCTCTGCTTTTTTATTATCCGATCCAGTGTCGAGCCTGCCTTTTCGGAGCACTGTCAATTGACGACGTTGATTTCTGAACGATCGAGATAGCCCCATCAATAAATGGCCTGAGGCAATAAGGTTTGTCGCTTCGGCCACCTCGTTGATAATCCCGCCACATTGTCGCGGCAACGTCTGGTGGTGAGAGCCCTTTGACCGTTGTCAGGTATATGAACAAAATCTCTACTAGACGACCGAGTGGAATTCCGTGCGACTTTCGTTCTTGACTGAAGATCCAGGCCGAGAGTCGACGAAACTCGTGAAATGGAGATCCTGCCGCTTCGGTTGATTTGTCATCGCAAGATTCGTTCGCAACGGCTTGCCAAAGTGACTTTATCGATTCAACGAAGTTTCCGCTGTTCGCAATCGCATCCCAGTATTTCGCAAACCGGCGCAGCTCTTGTATGGCCGAAAAGCCGAGTAACTTATTGGATAGGATTTCGTACGGTGGATGTGGGCTATAGACCATCTGCCATTCGCTGTCATGTCGGATGATCGGCGTCCCACGCAGCCGTTTCAGGATACCGACTTGAATCTCATTGGGACCGAGTCTGACCAGCCGGTCGAAACCATCTGCGAAGCTTTCCAGCGTTTCACCTGGAAGACCGACAATCAGGTCGGCATGAACGTGAACCCCGGTATTGTCTCGCAGCCAGCGAAGATTCTCTTCGGCTACGTCATTGTCCTGATGCCGACTGATCAGTTCACAAACGGTTTCATTGAACGTCTGAATTCCGACTTCAAATTGAAGTGACCCCGCTGGGAATCTTACGATCAAATCCTTCAGTGCATCAGGCAGGCGATCCGGGATCATCTCAAAATGCAGGAACAGACCTGGTTCATACCGATCGAGAAAGAATTCAAGAATTGCGCGACCGACCCGGAGATTCAGATTGAACGTTCGATCAACAAACTTGAATTGCCTGGCACCACGTCGCAGTAACGACTCCATAGAACCCAGGAAGTTTTCTAATGGAAACTGCCTGACAGGGATATCGAGTGCCGAGAGACAGAATTCGCACGAGAATGGACATCCTCGCGAAGCCTCTACATAAATGACCCGATGAGCAACATCATCGTCAGTATAGAACTCGTAAGGCAGAACGAGATCGGTCAAAGCGGGTAGCTGGGACGTGATCGAACGCGAGTTTAATGTTTCAAGGCATTCTTTCGCGGGATGGATCTCAGTCAGTTTTTCTCGACAAAACTGCGCAAAGGCAAGATCCGCTTCACCAGTAATCACGTAATCGGCCAACGACACGATCGGTTGCTCGTCAGCTTCGTAGCTGACCTCTGGGCCGCCGAGGACGACGATAATGCCAGGTCGAACGCGTTTCAGATCCGCGACCAGTCGCGTCGTCTCTTCCACATTCCAGATATAAATTCCCAGCCCGATGATCTTTGGCTGCTGCTCAAGAATTGCGTCGAGAATTTCGAGGGTTGGCTGTTGTGTCGTAAATTCCAGCAAGACAGTGCGGTCTTGCAATTCACCCATATTTGCCAGCAGATATCGCAGTCCAAACGCGCAGTGGATGTAGCGTGCATTTAACGTTGCCAGAACGATATCAGACATGGCGTCTCATCCGCCTAACTGACGGCGGAGATCATCAAATCGATCTTGCAGCGAACGAAATTCGGTACGAACTGACGCAAGCTCGTCACGGAGGTCTCGGATGGCCGATTCCAAACTGACGATTCGCTCGTGGCCAACCGAAGTTCCTTCATTTGCAGGATGGCGAACGGGTGCTACTGAAGATGCGACGGTTGACGTCGGTGATGGACTCGGTGCAGGTCGGTCATCATCATCGGCCTGATAGGCGGCCAACGGCTCATGATTTTCGTTGTTTGGATACAGATCGTGATCGACTTCGATCCCTCGGCGTTCAAGTGGTCCATTTGCTCGAACGAGACCGACAGACATCAGCGCTTGTAACTCACGACGAAGATCGTCTTGTGTTTCGATTCCCACCATGCGACTGGCTCGCGTCCGAAGCTCACCCAACTGCTGTTTTCCGCGTAACATCAACTCCGTCATAATTGCGAGCTGTTGTTCGTTCAATGTTGTCTTGTGACGCATGTAGTGTCGGTAACGTTCCGTTCGACCGCTTTCCGTATGAATACAGGCAACGAGTCCTCGTTCCTGCAACGCGTTCAATGTTTCCAGAACATCGTCTTCATCGTAATTGGAAATCGGGTCGCGATTGTTTTTCTGGTTGCACCCGGTCGTCGTGGCCTTGAGCGTCATCGGATACTGATCGGGAACCGTAAACGCCTTTTCCAGCAAAACGCCAAGAACTCGACGCTGCTTACGTGGCATCTCTTTGAGCGAAACGGATTCTTTTTCAGCGTCGGTCACGGTCGGTATTCTTTCGATGCAGGCGAAGTTTCGTTAAACAAATATGAGATTATTGAGGAAGTTCGGGTGCTGTATGCGCTGGATAACTGGGACTACTCAAACCTTCTTTCAGGAACGTCACCAAGTCCGCCGCTTCTTCAGCAGATAACTTCAAAGGAAAAATCTCTTCGTCGAGTTGTGGATTCGGTGATCCTCCTTTGACGTAATGGGCGACGACTTCTTCCAGCGTCTTCAGGCTTCCGTCGTGCATGTATGGGGCAGTTCTGGCGATTTCACGGAGAGTTGGCGTTTTGTAGGCACCCTTGTCGCCAGACGATTTGCTGATCGCAGCACGCCCGTCATCGCTGCCCGGCAGGCCAATATTGTGGAATCCGTTATCAGTGAAGTTTCGTCCGTCATGACAGACCGAACACCGGGCCTTGTAGAAAAAGACCTTCATTCCGCGCTGTGCCGGTTCCGATAACGCGGTCGTATCACCCGCTTTAAATCGATCGTAGGGCGCATCACCGGAGAGGAGAGTACGTTCGTAGGCGGCAATGGCTTTCGCGATCCCGTCAGAAGTCACGTCGGTACCGAAGACTTTTTGAAACTGACTTTTATAGCCGTTGATTCCGTTGAGCTTTGCGACCACGGCATCAAGCGACAAATTCATTTCAATGGGGTTCTGAATCGGTCCCAGCGCCTGATCTTCCAGGCTTTTGGCCCGCCCATCCCAGAATTGAAACTGTTGCAAGGCTGCGTTGATCACAGTGGGGGAATTCCGGCCTCCCTTTTTCCCTTCGACACCCGTTGCGAATTGCTCGCCGTTGCTGAAACCTTTGGCGGGATCGTGGCACGTGGCGCAGGCAACTTTATTATCGGCTGACAGGCGACCATCAAAAAATAACTGCTTTCCCAAACCAATCTTCTCGTCCGACGGAGGGTTATCCTTCGGGTGAACAATCGGTGGAAGACCGGCGGGTTCGGCAGCGAAAATGACGTCTGACAGTTCAAAAGCGAAGATCGTCAGAATGGCGGCGGCGATCATACGGATCATCGACAAGTTCCCTCAATCAAGACGTAACCAGATTGACTTCAAATATTCAGACTCGGGGCAATTCGTGGATATCGGGTGGTCGGGGGCGGCACCACCTTTGGCGATGATCTGGCCTCGACGTCCCACTTCCGGTGCCGCGTTCACGATTTTAGTGAATTCGGCCATGTCGAGCAGTCCCGAACAACTGCATGTCAGTAATATTCCACCGGGATTCACCAGTTGCATCGCCAACCGGTTCATGTCGAAGTATTTATGCCGCCCCTCTTCGATTTCCATGCGGCTGCGGATCAATTTTGGCGGGTCCAGCACCACCACATCGAACTTCTTTTTATTACGTTGCATGTCCCGCATGTAACCGAACACTTCGGCCTGCACGAAATTGATTTTCAGTTGGTTGAGGTTCGCGTTTTCTCGAGCAAGTACAACAGTGTCTTCATCGAGTTCCACCCCGGTCACTTCGCTTGCCTGACCAATTCGTTTCGCCTGCAGCGAAAAACCGCCGGTATAGCAACAGAGGTCGAGGACCGTTTTCCCGGCACAAAAGTCGGCGAACCGCCTGCGGTTATCCCGCTGGTCGCAATAAAAACCAGTCTTATGGCCACCAGCAAAGTTGATGCGGAACTTGGTGCCGTATTCCTGAACGATCGTCTTGGCAGGGACTTCCGCCGAACCGTAAGGATCGGCTGCAAAACCCTCATGTTCATGCGACATCGGTGCCGCCCGCAGAACTCCGTGTTTCGTTCCAGCCAAGACTTCGAGTTGACTGATGATCGCTTCGGCTCGCTGATACATACCCAGCGAAAAGCACTCAGCCACCAGAACATCGCCAAACCGATCAACAACCAGTCCTGGAAGGCCATCCGCCTCGGCATGAATCAGTCGATAGGCCTGTGAAACATCGTCGAGTTTTAGAGTCTCTCGGCGCAACGAAACTGCTTGAGCCAGCCGGTCGCTCCACCACACTTCGTCCGGTGGTTTCAAGCCGGCACGAAGCACTCTGACGGCAATTTCGGCCTCAGGATTAAAAAGTCCAAACCCAACCGTTTCACCGCTGGGAGCATTCAATTCGACCAGATCACCCGGCTGAGCATCACGGGAAATCTGGCCGAGCTGTTTGCGAAAGACGAAAGGATGCCAAAGTGCACCCCCCAGACGGACTTCGACTTGAGGGAGTCGTTCGCCTTCAGGAGGACACAATGGGCGTTGTTCAAGCAATTCGCGGCGGACCCGGACTGGCTGACGGGACGTTTCGTAACGTCGAGACGATGATTGTGGTTTGCGGTTCATGACATCATCGTAATGGACCTGTCAATCACCCACAATAAACACGCAACGATTCAAGAGCGTCACCATTTAAGCGGCATCATCTGCGGGAGGGCGAGGCTCCCGCCGAGCCGCGAGGTAGGTACACGCTCGGGCATTCGTTAAAAACCTTTTCGATGGAATAAGTTCGATCTCGTCGAACGTTCCAGATCACGGGCCCTGTGGGCGCGGGAGCTGCGAACTCCAGAAAACCTACGTGCCCGCCGGGTCCGGTGCAGCGCCTGGTTCGGCCTCCGGCCAGTCACTTCGCCTCGACTGAGTCTTGTGTCCCGACCGTCTTCAGGTTGCACGCCAGGATGACCTGCCCTTTCAGGTCGCTGTTCGCGCGCTCGCGCAGTTCCAGCGTGCCGGTCTTTGCGTCAACTGTGGCCTCGATCTTGCCTGCCGCCCACGACTCTGCGAACAGGCTACGGTGGAAAACGCCCTTTTTGTCCGGGGCGTAGATGCCGATCCATGCGTGTGGCACGCCGTCGCCGAGGAAGTCGCAGACTCCAACCCAGAATGTGACCCCCGCGTACTCGTGCTTGGTAAACTTCACGCCGTTCGAGGCAGCAATCCTTTCCTTCGTCAGTTGAGCCGGAAGGAACAGGTCCTCGAAGCGTGACGGCTTCTCGTTCTCGAGAGCCGCGCTCGCCGTCCCGGCCGTGACGGCAACGCCGGCCGCAACGCCGGAACGAATCATCTGACGCCGTGTGATCTTGGACATGCGACACCTCCGATTCTAGCCCGCGAACGTAAAAGATCAGCCGGTGTACTCACTCAACGGGACCGGGTTGCTGGGCATTAATTGGTTGCAAACGTATTGGTGGAAATGAAACGACCTTGCGGCCGCCTGTCTTCTGCCGTTCCCTTGCATCCTCAATCATGGCCTGCAAGTCGTAGTTGAACTGACTTGCCAAGGCCTCTCGTGCCTGTCGCACTTCAGCAACGATCGTGTCAATCGCCATGTGTTATTCCTTTAGCAGTTCTTCGGATGTGCAAATGACTGGTGGTTGGTAGCCGAAGCCTCGAATAACCTCATCAATATTGAAACGAAGTTCTGCATTCGCGATGTGTGTGCAGTTCCAAGTCAGCAAGTACTGCATGCCGTTGACTGTTGCAATGGCGATGTGGAGCGAATCAGATGCGGCCTTGGGTGGCAACGGTACACGCTTCATCAATTCAGCCGCGAGCGGTTGAACATCGTCACTTGGGTCGAGCAAAGGTATGTCCGCCAAAAAGTCCAACCGGCGTTTTGCCGCATCGGGGTCACCCGCACTTGCCTCATCGATTACGAATTGCGATACGAACACGTCAAAGTCTTGCCGCCGCGATTCCCACCATTCACGAGTCATTTGTTGATGACTTGCCATGACGAGATCTCGGCTAGCCCATGCGGTCAGGTAACTCGGAACCGTTGTCTCCAAATACACGCGTGGCTTTATTGCAATTCAGACTTCGCCGTAACCGACTCAACAACAAAAGGGAATCGTGACCACCGCAGATTAGTATACGCAAACCACAGAAAACCGCCACGAATTCGCTCGAAGACGTGCCGCATACAGGCTAACATGCAGCCAACCGTTTGAGATCTACCGGTTTCGCCAGCAAACACGTCTGCGCTCGTCCTCGTTGCGGGTATTACAAGCCAACTTCTTGGCAATTTCAGCCGCAATTCTTAGCGATTCGTCGATTGGTGCCCGTGAAAAAGCGGTGTCACCGCGGTCTCAGCCACCAGAACATCGCCAAACCGATCAACAACGAGTCCTGGAAGGCGATCCGCCTCGGCATGAATCAGTCGATAGGCCTGTGAAACATCGTCGAGTTTTAGAGTCTCTCGGCGCAACGAAACTGCTTGAGCCAGCCGGTCGCTCCACCACACTTCATCCGGTGGTTTCAAGCTAAGGGATTAATGGAGCCGTCGCGACAGAGCTTCCTTCAGATTGCGGCCGACCGTCGGATTCGGTGGAATCCTTTGATCGTTGCTTGCCCTGCCAAATCGGTCTACCAGATTTTTCCAATCTGGATTGCGCATCACTGAGATAAGCGAGTGTATCGCCGTTCCAATCCGCTAGGATTTTGCGTCTTGCAGCATGAAGTTCGTCCAATACCGGGTTTTGTGTGCTCATATTCCAACGAAAAATTCTATGGGTGCACAAACCAACATCCCGGAAAGTCCAAGTTCTTGAAGCAGTTTGTAAATGCGAGGCAACTCAGTTGCGTTGGCGATGTGCGTACAATTCTGCGTCAGCAAGTATTGTACTCCGGCGAGTGCAGCCGTGGCAACATGTAATGCATCCAACCTCGCGCTTGGTGGCATCATGTGCCGCCGAATGATTTCATCGGCGACTGAATCGACATCTGGATTGGCGGGTAAAACAGGTATCCTGTCCAACGCTGCCAGTCTTCGTCTGGCCGCATCAGGATCGCCAAGCGACGCTTCGTCAATCACAAGTTGAGAGGTAACCACCTCATAATGTGGCCTTTGCTCCGTAAGCCAACGTTTCGCCTGCTGTTGCAAAGCGAGTGTTGTCGGGTCGCTGCTCGGTCTTGCCGTTGCATGGCTGATCACAGATGTTTCGATGTAGTCGAGATCCATGTTAGCATTCTTTGGCAACGAACGCTGGCCATCACCCTGCACGCGCGAGAGACGCCACCATTTTGAAACGCCCGATCGCATGCTCGGGTGCATGGCTTGATTCTGACATTTTAACGGCTTGGTTCATGAATTGTCGCGTCTCGGGGGACACCGCTTTTTTGCCAAAAGGCTATGTACCTATTGGTGGTGAGCTGATCCGAATGACGCGATTTCTGTTGGGGCAATTGATCGCCTTGAGAATGATGCTTTTCCCTGTAGAATCGAATCGAGATTACTAGAACGCTACGAGGGTTGGACTTTATGATCGTGCCAAACGAAAGCTCCAGACCCTCAGTAAAAGCGATTCTTGTCTCCTTTCTATTGGCTCTGCTCACATTCCTCACCTTCAGCCGGGTTTTATGGAGTTCGTTTGTCGATCTGGACGACCCAAGGTACGTCACACAGAATGAGTTTGTCGGCCAAGGTCTCTGCGTCGCCAGTATTGGATACGCCTTCACCACATTTGACATGGGAAATTGGATTCCTGTGACGTGGATGTCGTATCTGACGGATGCACAACTATTCGGAATCAATTCGACCGCGTTCCACGCCACCAACCTCGGATTCCACATCGCAAATGTTCTGATATTTTTTTTCTTGCTCCAAAGGGTAACAAAGGCGTTATGGCGTAGTGCGGTGGTGGCTGCCCTATTCGCAGTGCATCCATTGCACGTCGAATCGATTGCATGGGTTTCCGAACGTAAAGATGTCCTCAGCGGGTTCTGGCTGCTGGTCACGCTCTTTGCCTACGCACGATACTGTCAGAATCTCGACCGCTGGCGATACCTGCTTGTCGTCATGTGCTTCGTTACAGGCTTGCTGGCAAAACCGATGCTGGTGACGGTCCCCATCCTGTTGTTGTTGCTGGACGTGTGGCCCCTGGGACGATCAGGAGCCCCTTCACTCGATCGTCATCCGTCGTTTGCTGTCATCAAGAGAACCGGCCATGAACTGCTGTGGGAGAAGATCCCTTTGCTTATCATTTCGCTGGTCGACGGAGTGATTTCTTTTGCGAGTCAATCGTCGGTTCATGCCATCAGCGATCTCAGTCAACTCTCTGTGCAACAGAGGATCGAAAATGGAACGATCGCCGTCGCCTGGTATGTGTGCAAAACATTCTGCCCGATTAATCTGTGCGCGTTCTATCTTCGCTCAAACGACGCCCCGACATGGCACGCAGTGGCGACCTCAGCCGCGATCTTGTTTGCGATTTCTTTGGTTGTGACCCTGTACGGAGGGACTCGAAAGTATTTGATGGTTGGCTAGTGGTGGTTCGTCTTGAGCCTGCTACCTGTCATTGGATTGATTCAAGTGGGGTCCCAAGCGTATGCCGATCGCTATAGCTATGTACCTCATATCGGACTTCTCACGATGATTGTTTGGGGCGTGGCCGACCAAGTGGAAGCTCGACCAATTCGACGGTCAGTGGCGATACGTCTTGCTGCTGTCTCCATCATGTTCTGTGCTGTCGCATCCTGTCGTCAGACGGCTTATTGGCAAAACTCCGAAGCCTTATGGCAACGAGTGCTCTCGATTGAGCCGGATAATGACTTTGCACATTATCACATCGGAACGCTCAGACAATTTGACGGGCGGTTGGATGAGGCGCTGGTCCATTTCAATTACTTGCTGACGAAACACAGAAACAACCCTGACCTGCTGAACAACATTGGCTTGATCCATCAGCAGCGACAGGAAGACAAGGATGCAGAAGAATTCTTTCGAGCAGCCTTGCGCGCGAATCCACGACATCCGATCGCGCAGAAAAATCTTTCGTCGTTGCTCGGTTCAAAAAGGGCGGCCAGAGCTGCGACGCAAAAAACGGAGATCGCGATCGAGGCGTTGCAAAAAAATGAAACCGGTATGAACCATGCTCGCAATGGTAAATTGCAACTCGCGCTCGATTCATTTACAGACGCCATCAGCGCCAGTCCACAGTTTGTGGATGCGTACATCAATTGTGCTTTGACTCTGGCGCAGCTTGGAAAGACCTCCGAATCAAAAGCGCGTTTGGAACAAGCGATCGCAATCGATCCAGAGAACTTCGTGGCAAATCTGAATCTTGCGGCGCTCCTCGAATTCGAAGGCGATCTGAATGGTGCCAGACGTCATTTCGAGGCAGCGCGCGATGCAAGTCCTGATGACGTTGAAGTGCACAACCGGTTGCGTTCTCTGCAACAACGGTTCCCGGAACGATAGCGGTTCGATCATGGATGACAGCCGAACGGCCCAAAGTCTTTGAACTCCTCCTGTAGCTGACCCAACGGGATCATTGCTGAGGAATGCTCCATGCCAATTATATCATTTTTGCCACGGGTTGCGGCGGCGTGACACACCACTTTCGAAGGAACGAAACGCGAATCAGAGGTCAAATCCAGTCGTAATGGTTTTGTGAAAATGCGTTACATCAGTACGGAAAGAGCAAGCGCGCGAAGTATTTCCGCACCTTTGACTGACGCTTGAATCATTTCCTGCTGGTCATCCGGATGCCGCGGCCAACCGACGCCATTGGTGCGTCCGCCCCAATAGGCGAGGCGAAAGCGCCGACAGGTCTCGTCCAGTTCAGCCGCACATTCGTGCCATCTCGCGCGTTGCCACATTCAGGTCATTCTTCGACGCATTACCTTTTGTCGCCGATCGCCGAACGTCAAAGGTAACCGGGCCGCCGCCAAAAACGAGGATACCAAACCCCGCGTCATCGGCGGCTCCGGTTCACCGTTTTGTTATGCCTTCATCTTTGAAGCGATCATCTTGAATATGCGTATTCGGCGGTAATGGAATACGATTCAGATCGATGACATTCCCATCAACAACAAGCACCAAAATTGTCTTGCTGGCAGGCATCGAAGACTTGTCGGCCTCTTTTCCATCTGAGTTTGTGGAAACAAAAGGATGTGAGTTGATCAGAACTCCAGCCTTGATTGTGGCCCCCTGCCGAGCCCCAGTCCCAATGTACGGAGATCGGATAAGAAAGAGGGGAGTTTCCGGGCTCTTGACTTTCAGCAAATGTCGCCACGCGGATTCAAATGCGTCCCGTTCGGTGAAAGAAATCTCGTAGTGCAGCTGACCTCCCAGGGGACCTTCAATTGTTCGGGAGTTTGCTCGCAGGGGCTCAAGCTCTTTGGGCCATGTGTCGGGCCATCTGCCTGTATTCTCAATCGAAACGTCGGCGAAAAGGTGGCAGGTCATGGCTGCCAGCAACAATGGCGGTAAAACAGAGACAATTCGCTTCATCTTAATTCTCCGCTATGTGTGAAGGCATCTGTATCCCAAAATGAGACGAAAGTCGTCTGCGTCCGGTTCCAAAGATTCTCAGGCATAACGATTGAGGTAAGTGGCTGCGGCCACGATAAGGAAAAAAAATACCGTGGCGATTCGCCGCAGTCCACTTGACCGAATAGTTAGGTGGCATTTTCTGGCTTGCGCCGAGGACGCTGTTTGCTCGAAACCGATTGAATGACTGCATACCCGGCGCCCTTTAAAGGAAGTGGAACCTTGGCTTGTGCGATGGCCGCGTTGATGAGTGCAAGCACTTGGGGTGAGCGAAGGGTTTTGATAGTAGGCACACGAATGAAACGGTTCTGCTTTCCGCTACCTTGGAGCAACTTATCCGGGTCAGCGAGGCTGGCACCATGATAGAAAGAAATACCAACTCCGTTTGCTGCGGCTGCGATAGACACAATGCAATCGGAAGCGCGTGGAGTTGTACAGTAGCCGATGACGAAAAAGTTGAAGTTGTCGTAAACCAACTCGATCGCGTTGGGCATGAGCTTGCGAAGCTCGACGCGACACAGCCGAATGAGCTTGGCGTTGGCGGGTTCGAACTTGTCGATAAACTCAGCAAGACGTATTTCGATGTTCGAATCAGACGCGGTCGCCAAGGGTGAAGACTTCATGATTCGTGCTCGCAGACTTCGAGACGTTGCCTATGCCACTTAACGTTAAAGGTCAGCGGATGGTACTCCATTCCGCTGGACCGGCTTGTTCGGCAAATTCAAGGCACGCGTTCAATTTGGGGAACCTTGCGTCGTGGCTTTGGCTCGCGGGACGCAGATTGTCGGTCAGATTCGCTGTGCCGCTTGCGCAAATCATTCATCATCAAGCGGACATCGCCGTTGAATTGTTGAGCGTATGCTTCACGAACACGCCGAACTTCTGAAAGAATTGGGTCAAGAGTCATAGTCATCCCCCATGAGTTGATCAGGAGTGCAGATCACAGGCATCGAAAAACCGAAATCGTCGCATACATCATAAATGATCGGTTGGAATGTTGCATTGGCAATGTGCGTGCAATTCCACGTGAGCAAATAGTCGATGCCGTGAACGATGCAGATGGCAATATGAGCCGCATCCATCAATGCACGTGCCGGAAGAGACAGACGATCAATTAGGGTGATCACGATTTCATCAGCGTCGGATAACGGGTCGAGCACAGGGATTCCGTCGAGAACTTCAAGCCGCCGTTTTGCCGCATGAGGATCGCCTCCGGAAGCTTCGAGTAGGACGGCATCCGAGATGAATAGGTCAAAGTGTTGACGCCGATCATCCCACCATTGCCGTGTCGTTTGCTGTTTGGCCGCCATCGAGAGTTCAGGACTACGCCAAGCAGTCAGATAGCTGGGAATCGTTGTTTCGAGGTAGACAGATGACGCCATCAGAGTACCAAGCGGAATTGGGAATTGGACGTATAACGATACTTAGGCCGATCATTTGAGGTCCGCCGACGTTCTGCACGCGGCTCGATCGACTGGTTTGACACTCGTCAACCACGGTACACAAGCCGAGAGCGAAAGACAAATTAATTCATGGATACCGTTTACGAGCCCCGTTTGAATTGTTCGATCACGTCGCACCGTTTCGATGATGATCGTGCCATCGTCCTGCGTTACCTTGAGCTTGCTGCCGATGCCAACAGCTTCAAGTTCGTGACCGGAGTTGCCGGAGAGATGAAACTTATCGCCGATGTCGAGCGTGACAAGCGAATACTCCCTGTCGGAAACCATAACGACCTTCTTGTCGATGGTCTCCTTGGTTTTGATGGAGCCGTACTCCACGTTGATCAGTATTCCCTCTGTAACCTTCGCCATCGTGAACCCCTTCTGCCGAACGTGAAATTAACCGGCGGCGTACTCGCCGTCCGTGTTGAATGTTTCGTTACCCGCATTTCTAGCATGCGCGTTGGTTAAACACCACACCTTCGACATCGGCAGCCGTAGCAAGGGCTCTGTCGACCGCAGATCCTAATGCTCGAATTTGGTCGGAGTATCGAGTTCGATGAACGATCCGATGATACCAATCATGGCAAAGTTGAACATCGAATTCGAAGCAATTCTTGGCGGACCCATCAGGGACCCATTGGACGTACACGAAGCACGTCCAGCCGCCAAGTTTGAAGTACGTATACCAGCCATGGTCTTCAGGGCTTGGTTCGTCCATTTCGCTGACCATTGCTTGGGATCGCAATGCATTACAGACATTCTTGATCACAGGATCGGTCGCCATGTATTGCCATTGCTCCCCAAAGTCACCGGAGAATACCGGTTTCGGGGCGAGTTCAACGTCGTCATCGTCGGGCAAAACACCAGTCCAGTAGAATTTGCCAAAGATTGTAGTCATACATTTTCGGCGTAGTCAGTGTCGGTCTTTGTCGGGTAACGTCAAAATTAACCGGCGGCGTACTCGCCGTCCGTGTTGAATGCCTTGTTCGGCGCCTTTATTTCAGGCATTTGTTTCTTGTTGTGTGAATGACGGCGCGAAAAGTAGAATGTCCCCTTTGTGTTTTCGCGAACTCGCCGTTGCTGAAGCCTTTGGCAGGATCGTGGCACGTTGCACAGGCAACTTTATTATCCGCTGACAGGCGGCCATCAAAAAATAACTGCTTTCCCAAAGCAATCTTCTCGTCCGACGGAGGATTGTCCTTCGGGTAAACAATGGGTGGAAGACCGGCGGGTTCGACGGCAAATGTGACTTCGGACAGTTCACAAACAATTAACGTCATAAAAGCGATCAAACGGATCATCACTAACTTCCTTGGGCATCGCGGGTCTTGATCGTTAAAAACCGTTCTCAGTGACACGGCATAAAAAGTGAACGCGGTTCGAAGCGACCATTCTTAAGGCTGTTGCTCTGCCTTTCAAGAGACCGCAAACATTTCAAAAACGATCAATCAAGTCGTAACCAGATCGACTTCAAATATTCAGACTCGGGGCAATTCGTGGAAATTGGGTGGTCGGGAGCGGCCCCACCCTTCGCGATGATTTGACCTCGACGTCCTACTTCCGGTGCCGCATTCACGATCTTGGTGAATTCAGTCATGTCGAGCAGTCCCGAGCAACTGCATGTCAGCAATATTCCACCAGGATTCACCAGTTGCATCGCCAGCCGATTCAGGTCGAAGTACTTATGCCGCCCCTCTTCGATTTCCATGCGGCTGCGAATCAGTTTCGGTGGGTCCAGGACGACCACATCGAACTTCTTCTTGTTACGTTGCATGTCCCGCATGTAACCGAACACTTCAGCCTGCACGAAATTGATTTTCAGTTGATTGAGGTTCGCGTTTTCTCGAGCGAGTACAACGGTGTCTTCGTCCAGCTCGACCCCGGTCACTTCGCTGGCCTGACCAATTCGTTTGGCTTGCAGGGAAAAGCCACCGGTGTAACAGCAGAGATCCAGTACCGATTTCCCGCCACAAAAGTCGGCTAACCGTCTGCGGTTATCCCGCTGGTCGCAATAAAAGCCGGTCTTATGACCGCCCGCAAAGTTAATACGGAACTTGGTGTCATGCTCCTGAACAATCGTCTTGGCGGGGACTTCCGCAGAACCGTAAGGATCAGCGGCAAACCCTTCGTGTTCATGCGACATCGGTGCCGCCCGCAGAACTCCGTGTTTCGTTCCTGCCAGGACTTCAAGTTGACTGATAATCGCTTCGGCTCGTTGATACATGCCAAGCGAAAAACACTCAGCGACCAACACGTCGCCAAATCGATCGACAACGAGACCAGGCAGGCCATCAGCCTCGGCATGAATCAGTCGATAAGCCTGCGATACGTCGTCCAGCTTCAACGTCTCGCGCCGCAGTGAAACCGCTTGAGCCAGCCGGTCGCTCCACCATGCTTCATCCGGTGGTTTTAAGCCGGCACGAAGCACTCTTACGGCAATTTCGGCCTCAGGATTGAATAATCCAAAACCAACCGTTTCACCGCTGGGAGCGTTCAGTTCGACCAGATCACCCGGTTGAGCTTCTCGGGAAATCTGGCCAAGTTGTTTTCGAAAGACGAATGGATGCCACAATGCACCACCGAGGCGGACTTCGACTTGAGGGAGTCGTTCGCCTTCAGGCGGGCACAACGGGCGTTGTTCAAGTAATTCCCGGCAGACACGTACGGGCTGACGGGACGTTTCATAACGCCGAGACGATGATTGTGGTTTTCGGTTCATGACGTCATCGTAATGGACCTGTCAATCACTCACAATAAACAAGCCGCGATTCAAGAGCGTCGCCGTTCAAGCGATATCTGCGAGGTAAGCCATCGGAGTTTTCTCTCGTCTCAATCAACGTTGATCATAAATCGATCAAAACCAGAAGAGACCGTAGGCAGACTCACCATGAACGACCAAGGAGGTTTTTATTCCCACCACGAAGGACTCAGTGAGGCCTTCGCCCGCAACCCAATCACGGGAAGAATTCGAACCACGAAAAACACGAAAAAACAGTCGAGGCGAGCCGGGGTGCGTCAGCCCCCGGATTCTTTTCTTCTACAAATTCTTCGCACCGCGCGAAGAAATCAAACGTTAGTACTACGGAGGGGTGATCAATCTTGTTCTCATGCATCTCAGTGTCTCCGCGACTCTGTGAGAGATCAATTCTTCGATCGAACGGTCACAATCACCCGGCGGCGGCCAAGTGACTTTGATTTCAGGAAACGCTCGATCCGCCGCTCGGGTGCATTGTGTTGTTAGCCGTCGGATTCAAGGGTGTAAGGCGGTACAATGTGATGGATCATGAGCATGATGTTCTCATAAGTGCCCGGTGCGATCTCGGCGATTCGATCGTTTTCGAGCAACATATTGAAGGCAAGAAGGATCGTGCAGATACACTGTTTTCCGATGCATGCGGCTGTAAAGGAGAACGGGAAAATGATCATTTCTTGATTCGGCGAGATCATCGCGACTTCGTTGATCTCGTCATCAATTACGACATCGGCCCAATACCAATGAAACTGCCGAGCCATCTGTGCGCCCCAAAGAGCGCCGAGCACAAGGTGCGGATTCTCGTCTTCCGAAACCGATGTCGGTCTCTCAAACACCAAGTCGACCACGGCGTCGTTCATCTTCTGCATTATGGCTTGAGGTGAATCCGTCTTTAGGTCGATGTCGAATAACGCGGCAGCCTCCCCGATAACAGCCTCAATGAGACCGCGACGTTCCTGATCTGGCGGTGATTCTTGTACTTTCATTGTGCGTTTGATTTGACGGCTAACGAATTGCGATCTAACCGGTTGCGGCGAGCGACGCTGTAAAGTGTGAAAAACAAACCACCGCAACTCGGCGTGCATCGCTTTGTTCGCCACGATTCCGAAAGGCGGTACGCTAACTCCGGGGCTTCACTGGTAGAGACCTCGCGTCGAGGTTCGTTTTCTTGAATTCCTCAATTTCTTCTTTTGTCTTTTGATCTGTGTAAAAGCCAAGGGTGTCTACCATCCATTTGTTCTTTAACTTCACGAGGTCGAACACCAAACGCCCCGTGTCTTGGCCATCGGGATTCGGTTCATTGATTTTGACTTCTTCTGTGACAGCAATGGCTCGTCCGTTCTTCTCGCCCATCCAGATGGTTGGTACTTTGATCTTCTTCACATCAAACATTGTCTTGAAATCTTGTAGCTTGCTACGGGAACTCACTTCCTTGTCCTCGGTGGCCAGCGAGACCGCTTCATCTAAGTGGCCAGACAGTGCAGCAGCCAAATAGGCTTCAATCGTGGACCTCGGATTGTCGTACGGCTTCTCGTCAGCAAACGCAACGACATTCAATCCCAGAGCAATCCCAATGACAATCCATCGCATTGAATTACCTTCGTTGTTGTGGCGAAGGACGGCGGTAACCGGTGTTGCCGTAATTGACTTTCCATTTCAAATCCGCGTGATCGACAACTCCGGTTCACCGCATTGTTCGCTTTGCGATTCTGCAACTCTGCGATTCGACAGCGTGATCATTTCCGAGTAAAGAGCAGTGCAGGTGCCTGGTTCGACAGAGGCATTCACATTGCAAGTTCATAGTCATCACGATCCAGGATCAGCATGCGAAAACGGGTTCTCGATACTCTATCCTAGGGCAATCCCCAGGGTACCGATCAGCAGTGGAAGCCACACGAGCCATCGCAATGCGGGGAATCGCTGGCCATCACCTTTCCGGAGTCGGATGAAGCCCCACCCGACAACCACGGCACAGACCGGGCCGATCAAAACCGAGCTGAGCATAGCGAGCCCCATTGAATCGATTGGCCCCAGCATCGCGGGAATCGCGTAAATTGAGCCAATCAACCCAATTGGCAACAGCGACGCAACGAAGTATCCGAAAGGGAATCGCACATCGGGGCCGGAAGCGATCACCATTGAGCCCTTCTTTGTAGGCGAACGTCAGACATCACGGGGGACGGACGAAAGATCTTCCACTTCAAAACACTCGCAGGCCGACCTCACGTGCATGTCATGGTTCGTTCTTTTTTGCGAGCTCCGCTTCAATCTGGGCGTCGGTTGGCAGATCGGTCAAGTGCGCAAACACGACCTTGCCATCTCGACCCACCAAAAAATACGCGGGAAATTGAGAAACGGCAAACCGCTTTTCCGTTTCGCCGTTGCTCAGTACAACCGGGAATTTAAATTCATGTTCAGCCATAAACTCTGGGAGCTTCTCCGAATTCTGATTCGCATGGACACCCACAACGACCAAACCGCGATCCTCAAACCTCTCCTGAAGAACATTGACTGCAGGTAGTTTCTTAACACAAGGCCCGCACCATGTTGCCCAAAAGTCTACCAGGATGACTTTGCCCTTCAAATCGGCATGACTTGGCATGGGAATGTCGCCCATCGCTCTGCCGTCAATTGTCGGCATATGACTACCAATGATTGATTTCTTGGTTTCGGCATTAGAGATCATTGCTCGAGATCCATAGCCGGTTATCCGCTCGGCAACCAGCAGGTCGCCCTCGTCATGGCAGCGTGCTTCCCCACAGAAGACCTCCGCAAGTTTACCGTCGGCAAACATCATCGATCCGTGTCCCTTCTTCAGCTTTTCGTGTTGGAATCGGATCAGGGTGTCAATGGTACACTTGTCGAACTTCGGTGACGTGCAAACCCAGTACCAGTCGTCTTTCTTTACCACGAACAAGCGACCGGCTGTGCACAGGGTTTCACCCGCCGGTGCTTCGCCAATCTGATTCCATGTATTACCGCCAAAGTCCTTCATTTCACGGTAGACACGAAGCCGTCCAAGTGATTCACGAATAAACCAGGGGCCGTATTGAATTTCGAACAAAGGCAACTGCGGATGCACGGAAACTTTTGGCATCGAACCGGGGGTAATCTTCGCAAGAACGATCTTCCACTCCAGTTCGTCCGGCTCCGCAGTCAATGTTGCCACCAACCAACCGCCCTGATCAGTCAGTTCAAGTCGCTGTTTCGGGATCTCAAGCCCGTCCGCGTTGATCGGTGCAATCTCCTTTGCAAAGGGTAACGCGGTAACAGATTGTTCTTGGGCAAAAGCAAGCTGGCCAACCGCAGCTACTAAAAACAGGATGGCATAGGACATCAGTCTCCGATTCATTGAATCCTCCATGTGGACGAACGTTAAAGGTCAGCGGATGGTACTCCATTCCGCTGGACCGGCTTGTTCGGCGAATTTGGTTTCCACATTGGCCGTCCAGAAGCTTCTTGCCGTTTTCTTGCATCGTCGAGCATTGCCGCGAAATCGCCGTGAAACTTATTTGAAATTTCACGACGTGTTTGATGAATTTCGTCAATGATCGGATCAATCATCAGTTGCTGGATCATCAGCCAACATCTCCTCGCGGGTGCAAATAATGGGAATAGGAATAAAAAGGTCCGTCAGGAACTCGCGAATTCGGGGTAGTATCTTTGCATTTGCAATCTGACGACAATTCCACGTCAGCAAATATTGTATTCGATGATGGGCCACGATAGCAATATGCAGTGCATCCGTGCGAGCTTTCGGAGGAAGAATTGCACGTGCCATGATTTCGTCGGCGATCAGCGCAATATCAGGGTCAAGCGGCAACAGAGGAATTCCGTCCAACGATTGAAGGCGTTCCGCTGCCAGAGTTGCATCTCCCGCCGAGGCTTCGTCAATGACATATTGCGAGATGACCAGATCGTAATTGGCTCGTTCGTAATTCCACCATTGATGCGTGAGCAATTGACGAGCTGCCATCACAACCTGCGAACTGGCCCGCTGACGAAGATAACTAACGATTGAAGTTTCGATGTAGACCGTATCCATAGAACACCGAATGATAATCCTGTTACGGACCCAGCAGTTTAAACTCAATCGCTGTTTGAAATCCGCCTCTCAATTGTACATCGGGAATGGACTTCCAGGAACGGTGTCGAAGAATCCGCCGTGTGACGTCACGGATACAGCTTTTGTCGAAGAAGCAGTGTCCCCGGCGTCGTTTGCATTCGCTGCGCCATTCCTTTGCGACTCACTTACTCGAAACCGGCTCTGACATCCGAACTGTGCAGGATTTATTAGGCCATGCCGATGTCTCAACGACGATGATCTACACGCAAGTGCTTAATCGTTCAGGGCTTGCTGTTCGTATCCCGCTTTACCGTTAGCATCGACTTTGTATGAACGAGATGAAAAGCGAGCCGGTTGAATGTTCCAGAAAATGGAGGCATTTGCACGACGGTATGGCGAGCGGCTGGGTAGTCCCAGTGGCGGGGGTCATCGGGGCTTTGCACCAGCAAAAACAAGCAAGTTATTTCATGCTCTGATCAACAAAAGCACCGTGGTGGAATTGTGCTTGTGATCCCCTCGCGAAGACTCAGTTCAAGAACACCTTCCAAACGTTAAGAAAATATCTCGATTTTTCTATTGCTTAATGATAAAGAGTCTTGTGTAATTATGTCGTTGTGTGTGTTGATGACGGCAAGCGTTTCGTGCTCGTTTCACCCGAAGCCAGCGGCGCAGGCGAATCGGCGTTCAGCCGATTTCTTGCGGACGTCGCTGGGATGGGATTTCGAAGTCACGTATGCGAATGTGGGTTCGGGCTTCGTTCATTGCTCCGAATAACACGCTTCTCTTCGAGGCGCGGTTAAACGATGCGTTTGGACGATGAGTGGGTCCTGACAAAATACGGGGACAAGAATCCCCGGCTCGCCTGGATTTCCGAAGTCAAAACCTGACGACGACAATTGATCTTTGACAATTTGGAATCAATTCATTGCGGATCGCCCCCGCAGGCATCAATCGCTGCGGGCCGATCCGTGGCGGGTCGTTGTTTGCCTTCAGGTACCCACCGAAATCGCCAATGTTGCCTAAGAACTCCCAGAGTTGCCCAAGGCGTTTCATGGTTGCCCAACCAAAGTTGCCTAAGCTCCGCCAGAGTTGCCTATCAGGGTTGCCCAATCATTTTCAGGCTCGAATTTTGAAAAAGCTCTGGAAATCGCCAGTGTTTCCTAAGAACTCCCATAGTTGCCCATGCTGTTTCATGGTTGCCCAAGCAGAGTTGCCTAAGTTCCGCCAGTGTTGCCCATCATGGTTGCCCAAACATTTTGAGGCTCGAATTCTGAAAAAGCTCTGGAAATCGCCAGTGTTTCCTAAGAACTCCCATAGTTGCCCATGCTGTTTCATGGTTGCCCAAGCAGAGTTGCCTAAGTTCCGCCAGTGTTGCCCATCATGGTTGCCC
>CAIVEI010000142.1 GCA_903904835.1 uncultured Schlesneria sp.
CGAAATCGTGGCCAGTCCATTCAGCAGGCTGGCGGCTCGAGATCGAATGCTATCAATATCTTGCGTCGAACGCTTAATGTGCGCTGACATGTCGATCTCAACTTCCAGAACGGTGAGTTGAGACCAAATATTCGGACCTCGCAAAGCTCGCGTTGTCCCAAGATTCATGATTCGTAGCCCTTTGGTTCAATATTTTCCGGCCAACATGTCCTGATTTCAGTAAGTCTCACGACTACCGTTGCCCCGAGAATGCGGCGTTACCGTTTTCTCGTCGCTCCAGCGGGCACCCCGAACTTTGGGGAATCGTTCATTTGGCATTCACTCATGGCGAACGATTCGTTCGGTTTTACCCGAGACTCTCGTTCTGAACTTCGATAAACCGAAGTTCGACCAACAAACCTCGCAATCGATATGCCGTAATTTTTAAGTCATTCAATCGCCTTATGAATTCAGGTCGAAGGTACGGCTCTCGAATCACCACTTGATCGAAATTGAACAGTTCGGCCCTTGGTGAAGGCCGTACTCTCTCAATAAAAAGTCATGTCATCCTTGGTTCGATGTTTCTTCTGCCGGTTCTAAACCGAGCATCGTCTGTAATTTCTTGACCGTCTTCGGGACTGTCGACGACTGAATCAATAACAGTTCCCCTGGTTGCAACTCGCGCCAGCCCGTATCGACAGCATTTGACCAGTCGCGGATTTCTGAAATGCTTTTCGCCCGAGTCCCTTTTTCAACTCCGGATCTCAACAACCGAGTCACTTCGCCAGCCGGCCGATCGACTCCCTTTTCAATTTCACACAGAATAACTCGATCAAACGATGTTCCCAACTGTTCCCCTTGATTGACGATATCGATATCGCGGCGGTCTTCTTCGGCGGAATAGACCACCGAACGCTTCGAATGGGGAAAGTCAGTGGTCCCCGAGATCACAGCCCTGAGTGCCGATAAGTTGCGCCCGTCCATAACGACGATCGTCTTTTCGGCCGACTCCAGGACATTAAACCGGGCGGGATCATCTTGTAAGTTGCCTTGGAACGACTGCAGCCCACAGCGAATGTCATTCAAAGAGACGCCAAGTGCCCACGTTGCCGCAGCGGCCGCTAGCACGTTTTCAATCTGAAACCCGACACGTCCACCATGAGTCGATGGCAAGTCCTGCAACGCAACAAGCTGCGTTTCTGTCTCCCCTTCGCAAAGGATCACGTAATTATTACGCACGAAAACAACTCGTTTTCCGTTTACGCGATGCTCGCGAATGACTGGATTGGCTGGGTCAATTGCAAAAAACGTCACGCCCCCTGCCGAAAGCTCTTTCATTTCGACGACAAGAGGATCCGTCGCATTCAGGACCGCAGTTCCCGTCGGCAAGACGACGTCAACCGGAGTTCGTTTGACCTTAAACATTTCCCTCGGTGAGTCGATGTAGTGCTGTCCGAGATGGTCTCCTTCCCCGATATTCGTGACGATGGCGACATCACATTTGTCAAAACCGAGTCCCTCGCGCAGGATTCCTCCGCGAGCGGCTTCAAATACCGCTGCGTCCAGAATCGGATTCAACAAGACATTGCGTGCGCTTCGGGGACCAGCACAATCGCCAACGTCGATGGTCCTTCCGTCGATAATGATCCCATCGGTACAAGCCAACCCGACTGTACGTCCTGATGCTTTCAAAATTGTTGTGACCAGACGTGCAACAGTTGTCTTTCCATTTGTCCCTGTGACGGAAACAACAGGAATTCGCCCGTTGTCTGCTGGATCAGGGAACATATGATCGATAATCGCTTCACCAACAGGCCGGGGTTTGCCAATTTCAGGCTTGAGGTGCATCAGCAGCCCGGGGCCCGCGTTGACCTCCACGATCACCCCACCCTGCTCTTCCAGCGGACGTGAAATGTCTTCAGTGACGAGATCGATTCCCGCAATATCCAGTCCCACAACTTGAGCGGCCAACACGGCGTGTTCAACGACCGATGGATGGACCAGATCAGTGACATCACGCGACAAATTGTCGTTGCGACGAACGATGATTTTTTTACCAGGCTCGAGAACCGTCTCAAGCTTACAGCCCTGGTTCGCCAGTGTAAGAATTGTCAGGGGAATGATTCGTACGAGATCAAGCGGTTTTGTTTCGTCTTCACCCCGTCTGGGGTCAGAATTGACTTGGATCTCGATTAATTCTTGTACGGTATGTTTGCCATCGCCAACGACTGCTGCCGCATCGCCCGCTGCTGCGGCGATCAGCTTCCGTCCTACGACAAGCAATCGATGCTCAGAACCTCGGGCGAATCGCTCAACAATCACACCCGAACCTTCGTTGAGCGCTTCGTGATATCCTGCAATCACTTGAGCTTCTTCCGTCAAGTCCATGCAGACGCCGCGACCATGATTTCCATCGACGGGCTTCACCACGACTGATCCTTCAATCGCTTTCGCTGCTTCCCAGGCATCCTCAGGGCTTTCGACTTCTCGGCCTTCGGGAACCGGAATCCCCGCTGCGGCCAGCATCATTTTCGTCAGTTGTTTATCTTGAGCAATTGATTCGGCGATGGCGCTGGTAAAGTCGGTCTCTGCTGTCCAAATTCGCCGTTGCTTCTTCCCTTGCCCAAATTGGACCAGACTTCCTGAATTCAATCGACGATAAGGAATATTTCGAGCTTTGGCTGCATCAACGATGGCGTTAGTACTTGGACCAAGACAAACGCGGTCGGCCAATTCGCGCAGCCGCTTTAAATGCGAATCGATGTCGAACGGCAGGTCGAAAACCGCCGACATCAGCAATTCACGAGCTGTCTGAAGACAGGCTTTACCGAGCGTCTCGTCCTGATAGCGGATAGCGACCTTGTACAGGCCTTCTTCCGATGTTTCACGTGCACGGCCATATCCGACTGGCGTGCCACAAAGTGTTTGCAGTTCGAGTGTTGTGTGTTCGAGGATATGCGCGAGATAGGTTCCCCAGCGGAGTCGCTGAAAAAAACCACCTCTTTCGCCAACGCTGCATCGATGTTCAATCATCGTCGGCAGCCAGGTCATCAAGCGGTCGTTAAATCCGGGGATCTGGGCAGACGACGTATCTTTAAGCGCGCCCAAATCGACCCAGGCTTCCAGGACGGTATGCCGGGACCAGATATTAGGACCTCGAAGTGCGAGCACCTTACGGATGATCATAACTTGGAAGGAATCCTGTCAGCGCAAAAACGCAATTCGGGTTGGATCTGGTCGTCACTCCATTTTGACCAACGACGGCCATTATGGCGGTATTTCTTCAGTCATTCCATCGTGAATCAACGTTCCAACACAGATCCATGCAATTTCGGTCGTTCATCCCGCCCGGTCGGAAATGTGAGAGAAGTCTCTGTTGTCGTTGAAACGACAAATTGAACCTCGGAACCCGCATCTTACTTTTTTCTTAAATATGGGAATTGGAAGGAAGTGTGTCGCGACCTTCGTTGTGCAAAGGTTTCCTGACCCCGCTTCGTTGTGCGAGTGGTTTCCTGACCCCGAACGGCCGCGACCGAAGGTCTCGTTCCCATTTTGACAACGTCCACTTCTTCTCAGAACGGTGCCTGTCGGTATTAGCGACGGGCAAACTCCTTCTGATTTACACTTTTTTGAACTGCGCAACGATGATGGATTTGAACCACGGAAAACACGAAACAAGAACAGTCGAGGCGAGCCGGGGTGCGTCAGCCCCCGGACTCTTAATTCGGCGAATACGGATTGCCCGTCGTTTTGCGTATTCCAGCCACGCGTTTGCATTGATAATTCCGTGACCCAACACACGGACGAAGAGTCCGGGGGCTAACGCACCCCGGCTCGCCTCGTTTAACGCGCGAGCGATGATCCAATTCTGGACCCATCGTCCGACGCGGATCAACCGGCTGTGCCGGTCCGGGGGCTAACGCACCCCGGCTCGCCTCGTTTAACGCGCGAACGATGATCCAATTCTAGACCCATCGTCCGACGCGGATCAACCGGCTGTGCCGGCCTTTCTGGATTTTGGCCGTTTGAAGCTTTATCTTCCTCTGCGGTGCTACTTGATACGCGCGCTTTCATTGGAATCCAATGTGCCTGATTCATCTCATTCGAACGCGGATACGCCACTGAGCTTGCTCGAACGGCTTCGGTCGCTATCGAGTTCGAATCAGGCCTACGGTGATTTCTCGCTTCGCTATTCGACGCTGCTCAGGCAATGGTGTGTCTACTGGGGAATGCAGTCGCATGACGTGGACGATGTCGTACAGGACACGATGATCGAAGTCATCTCGGGACTCAGGGAATTTCAGCACCAGGGGATTGGCAGTTTTCGCGGTTGGATGCGAACGATCGCTCGACGCTGCTGGTTGCGGATTCAGCGAGGGCAAAATCGTCTGGGAAGTAATGCCGAAGAGGATCAAAAAATCTTCTCGACGCTGGCCTATGAAGACCTTGCCATCAACTTCGACCAGGAAGCGCAACGAGAACTGGTCGAACTCGCCATGTCCAAGGTCAGACAACGAGTCAACCCGCAGACATGGCAGGCGTTTCAACTGCTTGTGAATGAATCAAAGTCGGGTGCCGAAGTGACGAAACTGACCGGACTGTCTCGCGGCTCAGTCTACATGGCCAAAGCCCGCGTACAGAAAATGATCATGCAGGAACTGCAAGAACTCGACCCCGAATCAGCCGCAAACCTGTCACTCGCCGACGGAGGTTTGTCGATAATCTCCCCAAGGCCGTGATTCTTCGAATGCCACGAAACCACAATTCCAGGCGAGCCGGGGTGCGTCAGCCCCCGGACCGGCCCAGCCGGCTGATGCGCGTCGGACGACGGGTTCAGAATTGGATCATCGTTCGCGCGTTGTCCGGACTCTTGATTCATCGAATACGCACTGCCGATCATTTGACGTAAACCATCCCGCGTTTCCGTGGTTAATTCCGTAGCCGAACACAACGAGGCGATCGCAACGAGGCGAGCCGGGGTGCGTTAGCCCCCGGACCGGCCCAGCCGGCTGATGCGCGTCGGACGATGGGTTCAG
>CAIVEI010000143.1 GCA_903904835.1 uncultured Schlesneria sp.
ATTATCACGCGATCTCGTTTCTTGGCTACCCCCGCACGTCCACGAAAGTACGTAGGTCCAATCATTTCAGTGAGTTCCGTCATCGATGCGAACTGGACATTCCGCAAAAACGAGGGTAATGACAAGGATTTACATCCCCGGCTCGCCTGGTTATTGCGTCATTAATTGGCGTTCGAAACTGATGCCGTACTTTTTCATTTTCTTGTAGAGTGTTGTTCGGTTGATCCCCAATGCGTCGGCGGTTTCCTGGCGGTTCCATCCGTGGGTTTCCAAAGCTTCGATAATCAATTGCTTTTCAGGTGATGCTAATGCTGATTTGAGCTGGTTTCCTGCCTGAGCGAAACGTCCACCGAGTTCCATGAGGGAATCGTCACGTCGTAATGCATCGGGGAAATCGCTTGGTTGAATGACAGTGTTCTTTGTGAGAACCACCGCTCGTTCGATCACATTGACCAGTTCGCGAACATTACCGGGCCAACGGTATTTTTGAAGCAGTTCAACAGCTTCGTGACTGAAACCGGTCACTCCTTTGCCCGTCTGCTTGATGAACTCCTGCAGGTAATGTTCCGCAAGCAATGGAATATCGCTGGTCCGTTCACGCAGGGGTGGCTGAGTCAGTGAGACGACGTTAATGCGGTAGTAAAGATCCTGACGGAACTCCCCTTTTCGGACCGACTCTTCCAAATCCAGGTTTGTAGCGAGGATCATGCGGACATCGACTTTTTGCGTCTTGGTCGAGCCCACCGGCTCGAACTCGCGGTCCTGCAAAACGCGAAGAAGTTTGACCTGCAAACTCGGCGACGCGGTTCCAATTTCGTCAAGGAAAATCGTTCCGCCATTGGCTTGCAGGAATTTCCCCATCTTGTCGTGGTTCGCACCGGTGAACGCTCCGGCGACATGGCCGAAGAGCTCGCTTTCGAGCAGCGAGTCGGGCAACGCACCACAGGCGACTTCGACGAATGGTTTGTCCCGACGGTTACTCATCTGATGAATTGCACGGGCGGTCATCGTCTTGCCCGTACCGGATTCACCGAGGACCAGAACTGTGGTCCGCATGTCCGATACGCTTTCGATCACGTCGAACATTTTCTGCATGCGATAGTCGTGTCCGACGATATTTCCCAGTCCGAACCGCTGATGAAATGCTTGCTTCAGTTGACGACTTTCAGCGACAATTTGTTTCTGTCCGAGTGCCCGGTTGATCGAGAAAGTCAGTTCATCATCCACGACCGGCTTGGTGAGGTAGTCGAAGGCACCCAGGCGAATGGCGTCTACGGCACTTTCTATTGTGCCAAATCCGGTAAGCAAAATCACCTGCGTTTCAGGCGCGGACTGAGTCGTCCATTCGAGCAGTCGGAATCCATCCTGGTCGGGCAGATTCACGTCACAGACGACGGCGTCGAAGGAGTATTCTTTGATCCGCTGAATCGCATCCAGGCAATTCTGCGCGGTCTCAGTCCGGTGACCAAGGCTCCGAAGGTAGTCGGCCATCGATTCCAACACCAGCGGATCGTCATCAACAAGCAAAAGGGAACCATGATTCATCACTTGAGTACTTTTCAAAAAGAGGTCTTGGAACCTGTGGCGAGTAAAGCAAATGTGTCGTCAGCAATTAAAGTTCGGGCATTGTGCCACTGCATCGGAGTCTTCAGAGACGCAGTGGCTTCCGGTTGTCGAAGAGCACTGGCTAACCGAAGACGGTAATCCAGTGGCACCCCGGCTACTCGCTGTGACCCATCATTCTCGTTAACTTGCCGCCTAAACCGTTAAGACCAGAATTGCCGTTTGTAATGCTCTTGCCTTCTGCAGCACGCTGGCAAACAATTCCTGTTGGACACGACGCAAACATAGGTCACCGTGGCGAGTCGTCAACATTTTTCGTCAACAATTGTTGCTAGAAAGCCCCAACATGCTTCCGTAACCGCAAATCGACCTGAAATTTCGAGTTGCGCTCTTCCCCGGGACGAGCCAATCAGCGAATCTGATAGCGGACGCCGTCGCATTCGTTAGAATCCAACGGTAGGTCATTCGAGCAGAAAGAGTTTCATGAAAAGTCGAGTTGCGTTGCTGAGTCTCCTTGTCGGAGTCATCGCAATGTCGGAAGGCGGATTGTTCGCCGCTGAAGCCGATGTGCTTCAGGCCCAGCAGAATCGGACCGAGGTCGTCAAGCGAGCGGCTCCGACAGTGGTCGCGATCTTTTCCCCGGACGGTAACGGCGGTGGCTCAGGGGTGCTGATCAGTGCCGATGGTTACGCCCTTTCGAACTTTCACGTGACCAGTGCCTGTGGCAATTTCATGAAATGTGGGCTGAACGACGGCGTACTTTATGACGCGGTCATTGTCGGCTATGACCCGACTGGCGATGTGGCACTGATAAAATTGCTCGGACGAAACGATTTTCCTTTTGCTAAGCTGGGAGACAGCGATGCTGTCTCAGCAGGTGACTGGACGTACGCAATGGGCAATCCGTTTCTGCTCGCCACCGATTTTCAGCCGACCGTGACATTCGGGATGGTGAGTGGAGTTCATCGCTATCAGTACCCCGCCGGGACATTTCTGGAATACACCGACTGCATTCAAGTTGACACTTCGATCAATCCGGGAAATTCCGGCGGTCCGCTATTCAATACGTCTGGCGAACTGATCGGCATCAACGGACGAATCGCCGTTGAAAAACGGGGTCGAGTCAACGTCGGAGCGGGATACGCCATTTCAATCAATCAGATCAAGCACTTCATGGATCAGCTTCGCGGTGGTCATGTCGTTGATCATGCAACTTTGGGAGCAACAGTTCGGACTGGTTCAAATCGAACCGTGCTGGTGGACTCAATCCTGGAATCGTCAGACGCCTACCGACGCGGCTTACGAGAAGATGACGAGATTATCTCGTTCGCCGGACGACCAATCGGAAGCGTGAATCAGTTCAAAAATATCCTGGGGATCTATCCTAAGGGTTGGTCACTGCCGCTGGTCTATCGGCGAGAAGGCAGGAAGCAAGAGATCTTTGTCGAATTGCCCGCCCTGCACCGGAAGTCAGAACTCATGCAGACAGAGGGGCCAAAAGCACCCAAACCACCAGGACCAAGAAAACCTGATCCGAAAAAGCCTGAAGATCCCAAGCCTGTTGAAGCCGAATTGCCGAAGGAGGAAACCCCCGAAGAATATAAAAAGTTGTTCGTCAAAAAAACGGGCTATGCCAACTACTACTTCAACCAGCACGAACAGCAGCGGGTCCAGCGGGGGCTGGAACCATTCGTAAGTTGGCAAGGTAGTCAACAGTCGAAATGGGTCGTAAATGGCAAAACAGCAGACGGCGACAATTTTCAAATCAAGCTTTTGCCTCAGGCTCTAACGGCTCAGTTCACCAAACGAGCACCAGGTCTTCAAAATCTTGAAGGGGCGGACTTCATTGATGAGCCACCCGGTTCAGGCGGACTGCTGGCAGCGCTCTTCCAGTTCAAACTGTTGCTGAGTGAAGGGAAATCGGCGTTTACGGAGTTCTCATACCGTGGCAGCCAGCCACTTGACGGACATGGAGCAATGGTCGACGTGCTTGAAACAAAGAAGTTGTCGGTCGAATGTCACTGGTATTTTTCAGTCAACGACGGATCTCTCGTCGGTTTTGACTCGTCACTGGGTGATGACGTGGATGCGTGCGAGGTCCGATTTCAGCAGTTCAGCGATTTTCAAGGTCGACATTTCCCCAGCCGATTCCAAGTCCGTTACGGCAACAACGCATATGGAGATTTTGAAATACAAACGATCGACGTGACAGCAGCGAATGAATCACGAAATTAGGTTGCGTTTGATGAATATGATAAGTGGTCAGTTGCACCACAAAGCGGATAACGATTTTTGCCAAGTATGGCTTGGCGTTTGTCTTTGTCCCGGAGGGACTACAGCAATTAGCCGGTGGTTGAGCGCAGCGACACCACCGGGATGTGGGGACCACAAATCTGTTGAATCCTGGAAGGATTCCAGAAAAAGAACGCAACTCAGCGTCATTTGGACGAGAGCTGAAACGTCTGAGCAACGATTCTGGCATCCTTCCAGGATGCAAATTCTGAAGACGTCTGTGAACCGCTGGTGTCGCTTCGCTCAACCACCGGCTAATCGCTTTAGTCCTTCCAGAACACGAGATGGAAGCCAATGCTTCTCCGACGAAGTGGTACAACTCGAACATGAAACTTTGACAAAGTACAGGTTGAATTGATGCTCACTACCAGAATCCTGACCCTTGTTTTGACATGTCTGTTTTTCAATTCTTTCGTTTCGAATACTGATTGTCGTGCTCAATCAACGACGCAGACAATCGCAGAGATCTCGCCAAAAGTCGTCAAAATCTTCGGTGCCGGCGGGGGCAAAAATCTGTACGCGTATGGGACTGGATTTCTGGTCTCGCCCCAAGGCCACATTGTCACAGTCTGGAGCCACATCCTTGACAGTGACACGGTCGCTATCGTGCTGAACGATGGTCGCCGTTACGAAGGGAAAGTTGTCGGATTCGAACCGCCGCTCGATCTCGCGGTGCTGAAAATCGAGGCCGAGGGTTTGCCGTACTTTGATTTGAGTCTTGCGACCGGCGCCGGACCAGGTGCGCGGGTGCTGGGATTCAGCAATGCCTTCAAAGTTGCGACGGGCGACGAACCGGTTTCTGTCATTCACGGCGTGATTGCTGCGAAGACGACATTGGCCGCTCGACGAGGTGCTTTCGAGTCCCCCTACACCGGATCGGTTTATGTGGTGGATGCGGTAACGAATAACGCGGGTGCTGCGGGAGGTGTGTTGACCACTTGGGACGGTCGCCTGCTCGGAATGATCGGCAAGGAATTGCGAAACACTCAGACAAACACCTGGTTGAACTATGTGATGCCGATCAGCGAATTGAGCGAAACCGTCGAACAGATCATCACCGGCCGATTCCAGTCGAAGAAACAGAATGACGAAGAAGGTGGCGTGGCCACAAAGAAAAAACCTCGAAGCTACGACGCTGCGGATTTTGGGATTATTACAATCCCCGATGTCGTTGCCCGAACTCCTGCTTACATCGACCGGATTCTGCCTGGATCACCCGCCGAGACTGCAGGACTGCTACCGAATGATCTGATCCTGTTTGTCGGTAATGATCTGGTCCAGTCATGCCAGATGCTGAAGGAAGAGCTAGGCCGACTGGAAAGCGGGGGTCAGTTGAAAGTTGTTGTCCGCCGGGAAGACAAACTTGTGACGGTCAGCATGCCGGTTGCGAAGAAAGTGTCGGAGTAGAAATAACGCCACGCTTCGGTAACGGTCGATGCGGGTGGAAGAAAGCGGGGCGGGTGTCCAAATTGAGACGGCCAACCCCGGAATTGCGAAAGCCCACCTCCGCTGCGTCGATGTAGATTAGGTTTAGACCGGTTTGCGTCCGACGAATCGATAATACGGTGCTCGAACGAACGGCAGATACGGAACCTTGCCTCGATCCTGATCTAGTGAAACCGTTTCGAACCGGCTTTGCAGATAGGGAATGTGATCTGGACTGAGAAAGACGTTATCGTTGGCGAACCAAGCCTGCCATAACGTTCTTGTTGACCAGGCATGTTTCCGCAGCCCTTCGGCAGGCCATTTTCTGGCAACGAAGAAATCGACCACACCGAAGGTTCCCCCTGGTTTCAGCATTTTTAATGCTTGATCGATCGTCAGAAACCAGTCGGGAATCATTGTCAGCGAATACGAACAGGTCACGACATCTGCCGAACCCTCCGGGGGAACGAACTTCGTCGCATCTGCATGGACCGTCTGTACGTTATTCCATTGACGAGCCTGAATTCTCTGGTCGGCGATCTTGAGGAGCGAGGTCGACAAATCGACGAGATAGACCTTGGAAAAATCGCTTAGACGAGGTCCCCAATTCTCGGCATTTTCGCCTGTACCCGCACCTAGATCGACCCAGATGCCTTCTGGTGAGGATGGCAAAGACGCGAACATTTCTTCGCGTCCGTGCAATAACCGCTTGCGGAATGCATCATAGCCAGCCGCTTGACCGGAGTAGAAATTTTCGAGCCGTTCTTCGTGCGTCCGGCCTCGGCCTCCTGTCACCGCCATGTGCCACAGGATTTTGAGGTCGCTGAAAAATCCGCCAGAAGTCGCCACAAGAATTTCCTCGTCGAGATCGTACTGCTTCAACCTGTGCTTACTGAATCTGCTTTGTCCCGTCGGCAACGACCGAACCGATGTACTTCAGCACGCATTCGTTCAGATCGGTGAAGCCTTCGATTTTGTTGTCGGTGCGTCGCAGTTCACCCCTTAATAATGATTCGCATCCGGCCATCGCGTCCTGGGCCAGCTTGCGATATTTGTCCAAATCCTTTCGCTGCTGCTGCTGATCTTTCGTCAGGCCAGCCACTGCGGGAAGTTCCTTCTGGATCACTTCCACCAGTTTCACAAGCTTAGCAACCTGGACCGAATAGCTGACAACAACGGGATCAACCTTTTCAGGGGCTGGTTGTGCGGCCTGATCAATTGCGGTTTTCAATTGTTCCAGACCATCCACTCCAGCAGCGCCCCAAACGGCGTCCTGGCTGGTCCCGACATAAAGGACCGATTGGTCTGCAAACACTTTCTGGAATGATTCGAGACGCGATTTGGGAACGGTCAATTCGTGAATCTTGACTCCACCATGTTCATGGACGTCAAGCTTGACTTCCCATTCCGATTTCAATTTTGGCAGGATCTTGACGATCTCATCCGCCTGTTTGCCGTTGGCCGTGCGAATTCCACAGACAAGCGTGTTTTTTCCAGGTGCAACGGCATGAGCGTCAACGAAGCCATCAACAACCCCAAGATCCAATCCCGCTGTCAGCAAGTCGAGGAATGTCGTGGTCGCTTGTTGGGTGGCAGCTTTTTGTTCGTCGCTATACGTCGCTGCCGGTCTTGCTTTGATTTCCGACTCGACCACTGGCCGAACGGCTTTATAAAAGTCTTTCAGGTGGGCCACTCGGACGGAATCAAGCGGGAAATTCAATCTTCCGACCACAATGGGGCTATCATGCAATTTGACATTGGCAAAGTAACTCGGTTTGACCGCGAATTGCTCGATACTCTTCAGAAGATCGGTGTCAGGCAGAGCCGTCAGCGAGAATTCGCCCCGCCCGAATCCACCGGGAGTCACCGCATTAGTGGTCCAACTGGCTTGCAGTGATTCCGTTTCGACGAGAAATCGTTCGGCTTCATTCAAGTACTGAGTCGCCGAGAGCTTTCGTAGATTAAAGACATTCGGGTCTTCGTTACGCTTGATGCGGACCAACGCTTCGAATTGTTTACGAAGTTCTTGAAAGTTTTGACGTCGTTTGGCCAGGCCCCCAGCGTCATTTTTCAGCTCTGCAACAACGTCTTTCTTCAGATCGAGCAGCGGCTGTAAGTCAGCAGTCGGAACTGGGCGGTTTGCGGGAACCGATTCCTTCAGCGAAGCAATCCAGGCGTAGTCCTTTTCGTAGCGTAGGAAGAATGGCTTTTTTCCCTTCTCAAAAACTTCGTAGAAGTCCTGCCCAACGGGTTTATTGAGGTATCCCATACCACGAAGGCTGGGGAGGAACCCTGAGTTTTTATTCAGCAGGTTTGAAATGGGAATCCGCGATTCATAGGAAAGCTCGTCCTTTCGGAAGACGAGATCGATCGAAAGTGGCTTTTTCTCGTCGACACCCTGAGTGAACGCGTCAATCAGGTTTTCTTTGAGATTTTTCCATTGCTTCTTCAAGTCGGCTGTCGGACTCAGTTCGATCAACCATTTCAAATCGTCTTCAACCGCAGTCACGCTCGGGATGACAACCCGAATGCGAGCTTCCGATTGAGCGATTGCGGTTTGAGCCGCCAATCCTGCCAAAGCGATGAAAAAGAGAGCGAGCTTTCGAACGAACACTGTTGACTCCTTTACCAGTCGTTCGGCAATGTTCCCGATCGATTGGAGCATTGCACGAAGCTACGAAGAGCAGTCGATGAGCCTGACTCTTCGAAAAAATCCACCAAACAGACCCGGCAGCACGATTCTCCCTTGAATAGTGCCATAACAAAGGTCGCGCGGGATTCTAACTACGACGGGCAAGTTGGGGAAGCCGTTTTCAGGTTTGAAACCGCACCAAAACCAGAATTACGAGTCATTTAAGACAATTGTCCGGTAGAGGACAACCTCCTAATAGCCGGATTTATTGCTGCCCAGACCTGTCCGGTGAATGAATCTCGTTCTAAAGACCCAACCCTTGCAGGTTACGGGATGTTCTTAATGTTTCGCCTGAGATCGCCCGAACTCTCTGGTTAAACCAGCTAAACGCTGCTGGATGTCGGTTGTCAGCATGCCGGGTACGTATTTCCAACGCCAGTTATCGACGTCGGGGCCGCTCGTTCCTGGCGTATTCATGCGGGCGTCAGCGCCAAGCGACAGTGCGTCTTGCAAGGGGACGATTGCCAAGTTTGAGCCCGATCTCAAGGCGAGTTCGATAAACTCCCACGCAATATTGTGTTCTTCGCAGCGCGTATATCGTTTCAGTCGTTCAAGCTGTTCGTGATTATGCAGAATTTTCTCGCGAAACCAGCCGAGCGTCGTGTCGTTGTCGTGCGTGCCGGTATATGTCACGGAATTGGGCTCGAAATCTTCGGGACGAGTGTTGTCCCAGGCTTCTCCGGGCAACAGAAACTGCAAAACCTTCATCCCCGGCAAGTGAAACTCTTTGCGCAGTGCATGGACTTCTTCCGTGATCATCCCCAGATCTTCGGCAATAATGGGAACGGTCCCTGATACCGCAGATCCGCTACTTTTGGCACTGCATAAGGCCTGTAACAACTTTCCTCGGGGGCCTGGAACCCATTCACCGTTCATCGCGGTCTTTTCACCGGCGGGAACCGACCAATACGACTCAAAACCACGAAAGTGGTCGAGTCGAACCAGATCGACAAACTGAAGGACCGCTTCCAATCGGTGGATCCACCAGCGGAAGCCGTCGCGTTCCATCGCATCCCAGTCGTAAAGCGGGTTGTTCCATAACTGTCCCGTTGCGGCAAAGTAGTCTGGTGGAACTCCAGCCACACGAGTCGGGTCACCTTGCTCATTCAACTGAAACAGTGAACGATTTGCCCAGACATCGACGCTATCAAGCGAAACATAAATCGGAATATCGCCGATAATGCGAATCCCCCGGTCACTCGCAAATTTTCGGAGTTGCTGCCATTGGCGGACAAAAAAGAACTGTAAAATCAGGGCGGCAACGAATCGTTCGCCGAGTTCGGGTTTGACGGCATTATCAGGAGCCGAAACGGATTCGGTCCATTTCTGCCATTGAAGATGATGATTGACACCCCGTTGAGCCATGAATTTCGCATGGTTATCGACCCAGTCCCCGTGCAGGTCACAAAAGGCAGCAAATTCCCGTTGCAGTGGATCGCTAGTGGGTCGCTTTCTCAAGTTGCCGATGGCGATTTCCAGCAGTTGATACTTTCGCTCGGCGGCCTGATGGAAATCGACTCGCGACGAGAACTCCGTCTCGGGCAATGCGGCAGCCGACAAGTCTTCGTCCGACAAAAGGCCATCAGCAGCAAGCAGATCAGGACTGATTAACAGCGGATTGCCTGCAAAGGAGGACGGAGACTGATAGGGCGAATCCCCCTGATCGGTTGGGCACAATGGCAATACCTGCCAGTAACTTTGTTCGGCACCGGCAAGCCAGTCGATAAACTCCCGGGCGCGCGGGCCCAGGTCACCGATTCCATAGCGTGTGGGAATCGAAGTCGGATGCAGGAGGACGCCACTGGCTCGTTCCTGAAGCATGTTTGGTTATCCAAAAAAGCGTCACGTTGTATTGGTGAAATTCCTGGCCATTCGCCCTGCCCCAAAACCAGGATTTTTTTTCTTTCACGATCGACGATGGAACAGTCACCGCCGATTGTAAACCGTCGCCGCGAGCAATCGATTTTGCAAACGGAAAACGAGAACAGGGCTCACTGAATCCTGACGTTGTGACGCCAGAAAAGGAAGCGCAGCCACCGCCGCAACGGTTTCGGTTCTCCGAAAGCGCAAAACATGCCTGATTTGTACGGGTTTTGCGCTAGCTTGCCAGTCGTACAAAAGCTTGCCACCATAGAGAATGTGTTGCCAAGCAAGAAAATGAATCATGCCAAACCCTCCAGCCACGGCTACTACGTCGATGACGTCGTCCCTCATTACCAAACAATCCGCCTTCGATGACCTGTGCGATCACATCCAAAAGTCTGGATTGGTCGCGTTCGACACCGAGTTCGTCTCGGAGCACACCTATCGTCCTGAACTGTGCCTCCTTCAATTTGCCACCAAAGAACGCTGCGTCGCGGTCGATCCGTATGAAGTCGACCATCATCGGTGGTGGGAGTTGATGGCCGACGAAAAGACGACCGTCATTATTCACGGTGGTCGAGAAGAGGTTCGATTCTGTTTCACCCACGTTGACTTGCCGCCCAAACGCTTGTGGGATGTGCAGATTGCCGAAGGACTTCGTTCGCGCAGCTTTCCGCTAGGGTATGAAGCACTCGTCAAACGAATTCTGGGACGTACAGCACAGGGGCGTGAAACACGGACGGACTGGCGTCGTCGCCCACTTTCCGCCACGCAACTCGAATATGCACTCGATGACGTGCAGCACGTTCTCGAAATCTACGAACGTCAGCGAGCTTCCTTACAAAAGATGAAGCGGCTTTCCTGGGCAGAATCAGAGATTCAGCGGATGATTGATGAGATCGCCGCCGAGCGATCTCCAGACAGTTGGCAGCGCCTTCCGGGTCTGCATCGGCTGACTCCTCGCGAACTGGCGGTTGCCCGCGAAGTTTATCGCTGGCGAGAAAACGAAGCGGCAGCCAAAGATCGACCGATGCGAAAAATGCTGCGTGACGACCTTGTGATTGAATTAGCGAAGCGCCGTCCAACCAGCGAATCAGATTTACTCGCGGTTCGAGACATGAACCGACCGGAATATAAGCGGGCCGCAGCGACATTGCTGGATTGCGTGGCTGCGGGGATGGCCTTGCCGAAAGAGGATTTGCCGCAGTTACCCAAATCGCTGGACGAAGATAAAGCTCACGACGAACAGGTTGTTGGACAACTACTCGGCCTCGCTCTTGCAAATCGTTGTGCGGAACTCAACGTCGCCATGGGACTGGTTGGAAAGACGGCCGATTTGCGGCACCTCGTACGCTGGCATGTTTACAGCGAAAAAGATGGCGAGCCACCCCGATTGACCCAAGGCTGGCGAGCAGAAGTTTGCGGTGATTTGCTGACGGATGTCCTGGCCGGAAAGATCGCCCTGCGCGTGGCCGACCCACAGTCAGACCATCCACTGGTCTTTGAGCGCCGAGATGATGTGGACCCTCCGCCCAGCGTCAAAAAGTGATTCGCGGATTAACAGCCGCAGAGTCACCTTAATCGCTGGATTGTGAGCAACTGAAGTTTGGATGACGCCACGTTCTGGGGTAAGGGGTTCAAATTTGGACACCCGACCCCCTCTTCGTCATCCGACGCGAACCAACCGGATGCGCCGGGCAACGCGCGAACGATATTCCTATTCTGAACCCATCATCCGACGCGCACCAACCGGCTGCGCCGGTTAGCGGTAGATCCACTGGGTGTCGCCGTCGAGCAGGATTTCTCGTTCGCGTTGATCGAAGCGATCGCCGCGTCGAATGTACTTCTGCATGATGGTCTTGGTCTGGATGATCGGTGAACCATCAGGTCCATCGACCTTACGGATACTGTTGGAAAATCCCGTCATGAAAACGGTGTAACGATCTGCTTCGGGATCGATCCCACGCCACATGGCGACACCTTCAATGGCCACTTCGTCTGGGCTGCCGGGGATAGTCGCTTCCGGAATCGGACCGACGACGCTGACGGCGCTTTTGTAATTACCTTTTTCCCGCTTGTTGATGGCGGCGAGTGCTTCAGGGATGACTTGATCAGGGAAGATTTCGTTTCGGCCATTGTCGGTGGCGACAAGTGTGAATTCCGGGATGAACTGTTGTGGAGCCACAGGAGGATCTAAATCGTTAACAGGTGCGTTCACGTTCCCCTTCTGTTCCAGTTTGTGATTAAAGCCTCGATAAACGATGTACCAGACGTATTCGAGCTTTTTCTGACCGGTCTTGGGATCGGTCAGCTCGACGGGGATCAATCGCATGGGCTTGAAGTAAACGTCCATGACCCAAAGGTCGTTCTGGGACGTCATTTCATCACCTGACGCGATGGCAGGAAATCGAATTTCGCCACCACGCAGAGACTGGGCACTGGCTGTGGACGAAGCACAAACGGAAACTGCTCCCGCAAGTCCCAGTAAACAGGCGAACCGAGTTATCAACGTCTTCATGCTGCTACTGTCCTGTGCAAAGGAACAATGCCTTAAAATCAAGGCAGATCACCGAAAGTATTTTTTGCCAACATTCAACAATAGGATTGCGAAAAGCCCAAGGTCAAGAGGTTTCTTAACTAATTGAGATCAAGTCCCGTCAACAGTTTTTCGATCGCATCTGCGCGATGGGCGACCTCAAGCACACTTCGTCGAATCTCTTCGGGATCCACCGTCGCGAGCGGATAATTGTCGACCATCACAAACACGGATTCATTATCGATTTCGGCAATCGCGAGCGCACCATGCAGAATTTCGGCGTTAAGCCTCAAGGCCGGTTCAAAATAAACCGAAAGTGCCGGACAACACACGCTTGAGATCTTCAAAAGCCGGTCGGCGGCCGCATGATCACTTTGTTCGACAAAAGCGGCCTGGTGTCGACCGTTAGAAAAATTCAGGTCGATCAGATAACGCTGACCCTGCCGACTCCAACGAATTTCCGGATGATTCTCAAAAGCCTTCTGCAAGAGACTCTCGATATCTTCCGCCTGACCGAGAACCGCTTGTAACAATTGTACGGCCTCAATACCCGACCGGGGCCGATTCTGCGGAGCCTTCGAAAGGAGCATTGCGGCACATTCGGCCATTTCCATTGGAATCGACCGCTGGAACGAGCGAAAGCTGGGAATCGGCTTATGAATGATACTCTCAATCAATTCGCTTAACGTTTCTTCGTGAAACGGCAGTTCGCCAGTCAGCAGGAAAAAATAACAGACGCCTAAGGCATACACATCGCTGGCTTGGGTCGCCGGATGGTGCTCAAACAGTTCAGGCGCCATAAAGCTGGGGGTGCCGACAAATTCCGCTGGCTGATCCGAGTTCGCGTTGATGACAACACTTTTCGCCAGACCGAAGTCTGTGATCTTGGGAACTCCCTGATGAGTCAGGATGACATTGTCCGGCTTCAAGTCTCGGTGGAGAATTCCGGCGATGTGTGCAGCCGCCAACCCTTCAGCGATTCGCAGTGCCAGGGCAGTGGCTCGCACTGGGGTTTGTGCCCCATCTTCTTCGACCAATTCTCTGAGCGAACGCCCTGCGACAAATTCCATTTCGATGAAGTGGTAGCCTCGTTCTTCACCAATGGCATGGACGGTGACGATATTGGGATGGTTCAATGCGGCTGCCGCCTGACCCTCATTCATGAACCGGGTGACATAGGCAGGATCACTTTCTGCCAGGGCTGGAGGGAGAATTTTGAGAGCACATTTTCGCCGCAAATCACGATGACGGGCCAGATAAACGCGCCCCATCGCCCCTGCCCCGAGCAGTGCTTCGATATCATAGACACCAAGTTGTTGACCGATCAGTTGGTCGACTTCTGTCGCTTGTGATGCTTTTGGGCCAGCCCCCTTTGCTCCGTCGTGCGAGTCCTTTCCGTCATGAAGTATCGTATTTCCAAAACTATCGACTTCTGATTTCAGCAATTGACCGCAACTTGGGCACTCTTGTAATCGGTTTTCAGGGACGTAGGAAAACTGGCAACTTGGGCAAAACGCTGCCGTAAACAGTCGAGTGTTCGGACCGGGATGTCGAGTCGGATCAGTCATGGCCTGCAATTCATGGAAGCGACTGTTTCAGCCGTTTTCGGTCAAATTGATTTCACAATTGTCACTCGCCCACCCTGCTTTCGTCAATCAGCTCAGATGCCGTCGGGCTGTTTGCGCGGCGAGTTAACGGCAGAAGATATCTCTGTTCCGATCATACCAACCAAACGGCCTTCGAACTGTTGGATCAGCCCTTCGACCTCGTGGAATACTTCGGATTCCGGAATGATCGCTCCGGCGTGAAGTTCATCAACCATGTCGCCCAGCAGGCGTTCTCGAAGTTTCGTCGTCAACCATTCCTCGCGTCTGGCTTTGAATTTCTGATGCAATTGCAGCAGCCACGCCTTCACCTGGCTGAGCACGCTGGTTGCAGTGTCGACGGCCGCATTTCCGGCGACCGTCGTTCCGGCAGCCACGGTCGCATCAACCGCGACATGTGTCAGGGACTGCGAAGCGGCGTGGACTAACATGTGTTCTGCACCGAATGCACCGCCAAACGCCAACAGCAGAGTCAGAACGGGTCGAGCCACCGCAGCGGCCCGGTCAGCATTTCGAATGACTTTAAACAACCGTTCCCGGTCAGTTCGCATCGCGGTCATCTCGGTATCAACCAGCGATTCGATCAATTTTTCGAAATCAAATTCGTCATGTTCTTTTCTCAACTGTTCGATGACCGATTCACAGGTTGTACCACTGAGAAGTCGATCGAGACGACTGGTCAAAAGCTCGTTGCCCAGCGTGGTGATGACTCGCAATTGATCGTAAACCTGCTGCAATACGCGAACAATGGCATCCCATTCTGCCCGACGATACTCATCGAGAGGCTGGACTGGCTGCCCCCAGATGCGTTCCCGAACGACTCGCACGCCGCCACTCATCCATCGACCAACATGCGCGTAGAACCCGTGGACACTGGATGTCCAGACCTCGCGATGGCCGTCCCACCAGTGCCACATTTCGTCGACGATCAGCGAATTCGGTGGCGCGGGCCAGTCTGAATGCCGAATCAGGCTGCGCGAAGCAAACACTTCCGCTGCGTCCCGAAATTGCTGACTGCGCTGTTGAATGTCTCGCAAATAGTGGGGTGCTCCGGTCTCGTTCGCGACGAGCCGTCTTAAAGAACCACGTAGCGTCCTCAGTTTAATCTCGTCGAAACGAAGCTGGGAAAGAACACTTCTTAATTGCACTGGTTCAGGTGCCGTTCCGTCGTTTGGCCTTTGGGCGGGAGTAGAATCAGTGGCGGGAACAACGGGCTGATCGTTGCTGCCTGAACCGGAAATCGGTTGTTTAACCGGCCAGGTTCGCTCTTCGAATCTCAGCCGAATGGCTTCTGCCGCTTTGCGATCGTTAGGAGCGAGATAAACAAATTCCGGCTGCAGGCCGGTTTCCCCACAAAAAGTGTTCAGCCAAAGGGGCCAATACGGCTCGTCATCGGGAAGCTCGACCTGATTAAACACGATCAATGCGGCCTTATCCTCTTCCGCAGCCTTGCGAAAGAACTGCTTGACCGCCGCGTCGTTGTATTTTTGCTGCGTCAAAACCGCGACAAGCACATCGGCTGCCTGCCGAACTGCATCAGCTCGCTGCCAGTTGATGGGAGCGTCGCTGTCCACATCGGGAGTGTCCAAAATGACAAGGTTTGGCGGGACATCACGACTCGTTCGCCAGAACAGACAATGCTCGCTGTAACTGGCCAGAGCCTCGTCACTGTCAGTCCAAGGCCTCAGCTCAAATGCCGGAAACAGGGATTGCAAATCGTGCCGTGCGGTAAATCCATCAGGAATCAGGCAGACCGGATGCTTCGTTCCAGAAGCCAAAGGACTGCTCGAACTCGCTCGAAAACCCGCGATATGGTTAAAAACGACACTCTTACCGATATTCGTCCCGCCCACGACAGCCACGATCAAATAGGTGTTATCTTCAAGCTGCGGTAGGAGTTTACGAACCAGAAGGTCAAACCAGTCGCGGCCGGCGAGGGGTTCCAATTGAAGTGATTTTGACTGCTCCTCCAGTCGATCCAAGGCCTGTGCCAATTGCCGCCCGAGTGAACCAAATGAGGAAAGACTTGTCGATTCACCCGTGAACGTGTCGGGAGGAACAACCGTGGAATCCAATCCAATAGTGGGCAACGAATCAATCATGAATACAGACTACCTTGACCGTCTTGTTTTTACAAAACTCTCGCGGGGTGTGAGTTGCCAACCTTCTCAATAGCTATGCCAATTGCATCGGAGTCTTCGGAGACGCATTGATCTTCTCGCAATGATGGTCAACGAGCACCGTGTGACCGAAGACGGTCATGCAGTGGCACAAGACGCAAACCTTAATTGTTGACAAAGCTGTCGAATCTCGTTGGGATGTCTCTGTACTGGTGAGACCCCGACGTGTTGTCTATACTCTGTCACATTCTTCCAAAGCATAAAAATTAAACACCTCAGGGTTGGGTTTCGATATGTTAATATTTCTGCGCGTTACGTATGTCTTGATCTGTGCAGGAGCTGCGGTTGCTCTGGTGCAAAATCCGATGGCACCTGAATTTATCAAGAAGTATGCCGCGCTGTCGTTTATCTTGATCATGTTGCTGACTCAAATTGTCACGTTCATCGACATTCTGTTCCCACGGAAGCGACTGGATGTGATCTCTGCCATCTATTTCGGGCTTTTAGTCGGCTGGCTTCTGGCATTTCAACTGCAATATGCGGCTCAGGCATTTATGACGTCAATCGGTGTCGGCATTCAAAAGGATGCTGAGGGAAACAACCTTCAGGGTGAGAATCCTTACGCCCGCGTGATTGGCGGTATTGCCGGGATCATGTTGCCCTATATGTGTATCTCGTTCCTTCTGCAAACCAAGGACGACTTTCGCTTTGTGATTCCGTATGTCGAATTTGCCAAAGAGATTAAAGGAGGGCGACCTCTGATCATCGACACCAGTGCCCTGATCGACGGACGAATTGCTGATGTCATGGACACAAGTATCTTCGACACAGAATTAATCGTTCCCAGTTTCGTTCTCGAAGAATTGCAAAATATTGCTGACAGTCAGGACAAAAATCGAAGAACTCGCGGCCGACGTGGTCTGGACGTGCTCACAAAACTTCAGCAGAAACCTAAAGTTGAAATTCGGATGCTCGAAGTCAGGGAAAAGGACGATCTCGACCATACTGTCGATCAGCGGATCGTCTCTCTGGCAAAACGAATGAGTGGCCGAGTCGTGACGAACGATTTCAATTTGAACAAGGTTGCCAGTGTTCAAGGTGTTGACGTCATTAACCTTAATGATGTGGCAAACGCGTTGAAGCCACGGTATTTGCCTGGAGAACAGTTACATATTAAAGTGATGCGGGAAGGGGAATCGTTTGGCCAGGGTGTTGGATACCTGGACGACGGGACAATGGTCGTCTGCGAACAGGCTTCGACATTGCTGGGTAAAGAGATCGATGTCGTAGTGACCAGCATGCTTCAGAACAGTGCCGGTCGAATGATTTTTGGACGCCTCTTGAATCCACCGGGGCCTACCGCTCGCACCTGACTGCTGCTTAACGGCAAATGATTTGTTCATAATCAAAAAGGATGTCGATTGTCCAAATCCGTTGTGAAACCTGTCAAGTCGAAGCCTCCCAAAGGCGACTCGTCAAAGTCCGCGCAGAAGCGGGGACGAGGTCGGCCGATTATTGAGACACTGACTCCGTCGCAAGAGCGCCTGCTCGTTGCGATCCAGGACCATATTAATCGCGAAGGGATGTCGCCCACACTACGCGAACTGGCCGATCATCTGGAACAAGGTGTCGCGAGTATCTATAAGCTGATTCAGCGAATGGAGCGGAACGGCTTTGTCAGCCGTAGTTCCGGAAAATCACGCAGTCTGGTGGTTTTACGGACGGCAGACGAGCCACAACTGGCAGGTTTGGTGGCAATCCCCCTGTTGGGGACCGTTGCAGCCGGAATACCGATGTTTGCACCTGAAAATCGACTGGGTGAATTGCTTGTCGATGCTGCATCAGTTCGGACCGGTCGGCACTTTGCGCTCACGGTATCGGGACAAAGCATGATCGACGCCGGAATCCATTCCGGCGACATGCTTGTCGTCAGGCAGCAGCCCCTGGCCGATCATCGTGATATCGTTGTGGCCCTGCTGAACGACGAAGCAACGGTGAAACGTTTGCATTATCGCAACGGCGAAATCTCGCTACTACCAGAAAACACTCGATTTAAGCCTATCCCAGTCGGCCCCGAAGACGATTTCCGAATCGTCGGCAAGGTCGTTGCCGTAAGGCGCGCGGCAAAGAAATAAACACTGTCTTGTGCGGGTCTCCTGACCCCGCAAAAGAAACCGACCGAAGGTCTCCTCTTAATTTCTTCGAATCCCTATCACGTACGACAATAGTCCCATGTCACCGGGCCAACGTCCCATGCCCGTTCCGGCCGACCAGATGACGCGACAAATCGTCGACGAGATTTACCGCCGGGAGTCGCGTCGCGTGTTTGCCACGCTGGTGCGGTTGCTGCGGGATTTTGATCTGGCTGAAGAAGCGATGCACGAGGCGTTCGCCCTGGCGGTGACTCAATGGTCTGAATCAGGTGTTCCAGAGAACCCTTGGGCCTGGTTGATTTCGACCGGTCGGTTTAAGGCGATTGATGCGCTGCGACGACGCGGTCGGCTCGACGGGCTGGCTGCGGAAATTGTCCGTCGAATCGAAGATGTCGCATCATCCAACGCCGAACGTGCCAGTCACGAGATCGAAGACGATCAGTTGCGGCTGATTTTCACTTGCTGCCACCCGGCAATCGATCCCATGGTCCAGGTGCCGCTCACGTTGCGAGAGGTCTGCGGATTGTCGACCGACGAAGTCGCAAGTGCATTCCTGACCGCTCCAGCGACGATGGCTCAGCGGATCGTGCGTGGAAAAGCGAAAATCCGTGACGCCGGGATCCCCTTCGTGATCCCCTCAGTCGTCGATTTCCAGCAGCGGCTCGAATCTGTGTTGGCAGTGATCTATCTGGTCTTCAATGAAGGTTATTCGGCTTCTTCGGGAGAAGTCGTGACCCGGGCCGATCTGTCCGGTGAGGCGATACGTTTGGGGCGACTTCTGTTGGAATTGCTTGACAACCCCGAAGCGATGGGACTGCTGGGGCTGATGCTGCTGCAAGAGTCACGACGCCATGCACGGGTGACTGTGGATGGCGACATCATTTTGCTTGAGGATCAGGACCGAAGCTTGTGGAACAAGTCGTTAATCAAAGAAGGTCTGTTGCTTGTCGAGCGATCACTGTCGACGCCTCGGTTCGGGGCCTATTCCGTTCAGGCGGCAATTGCAGCCGTGCACGCGACTGCTCAGTCGGCGGAACAGACCGATTGGCCCCAGATCGTGGCTCTTTATGACGCTCTGCTGTCGATCAACCCATCGCCCATCGTTGAGCTGAATCGAGCTGTGGCGGTGGCAATGCGTGACGGCCCCGAAGCCGGGCTTTTGCTGATCGATTCGATCCTTCGACGTGGTGATCTGGTGGACTTTCACTTGACCCATGCGGCCCGTGGGGAATTATGTCGCCGCGCGGGACGTGTTGCCGAGGCACGTGCAGCGTTAACGCAAGCGATCTCACTGGCTCGACAGGAACCCGAACGACGTTTTCTGAGTCGGCGGCTGTCCGAATTGTGAATTTCTGATGACAATTCTCGCGGGCAATGACCCAGAAATGGAATTCTTTGGGAATTTTCGAGATCGTTGTCGATTGTCTGCCGCGCCCTTCGACGATTGGGTGAAAGTTAACACTTTACCGTAGATGGAGAGATTTCATGCCCTCGAAAACACAACGTATCACAGGTTGGATTCTGACGTGTTTGCTCGGACTGTTTCTCATAGGCCCCAGTGCAGCGGGCAAGTTCATTGACTGGCCTGGAAAGAAAGAAATGGTCGATCACATGGGTCTTACGACTGATCTCATGCAAACGATCGGTACTATCGAAATCGCGATCACGATCCTGTTTTTGATTCCGCGAACGTCATTTCTCGGCGCGATTCTCATCACAGCCTATCTCGGTGGTGCCGTCATGACTCACTTGCGAGTCGGTGAAGCGTGGTTCTTTCCGATCATCATTGGGGTGGTGATGTGGATCGCGCTGGGGCTGAGATATCCCGAGATCTTTTCATTGGCATTCGGCAAATCAACCCGAGAACCAGGCTCAGAAGGGATCACGACATGAAGTACATGTTGCTCATCTATAGTCCAGAAAATGCCTGGATTCCCGAAGAATGGAAACAGTGCGTTGAGACGTCGATGCAAATCTGTGAGGAAATGGCCGCAAAGAACCAATTGATCTCGGCTGCACCGCTGCACCCTGTGGCCACAGCTTCGACGGTCCGGGTTCGTGACGGCAAGCCGTTCATCACTGCAGGTCCATTTGCTGAGACGACGGAACAACTCGGAGGATACTATCTGATCGATGTCGAGAATCTTGACGAAGCGATCGCGATTTCGAGTCGGTTACCGCCAGCCCAAAAAGGGACTGTCGAGATTCGGCCGCTGTTCAAACTCGATGGCTTGCCAGCCGAAAAGCACGCCATTGAATCATCCAATTCTGAGACATCGCTCAAGAAGTTTATGTTTCTCTGTTACGACGATGAGGAGGCATGGCGCAATGCCGGGACGCAGGCACATCATGCTGCAATGCAGGAAGCGGTCGCATTAACCAAGCGGCTCGACGCGGTCAACCAATATGTCAGCGCTTCACCGCTGCACCCGGTTGCCACCGCAACCAGTATCCGCGTACGGAATGGCCAGAGGATTGTGACCGATGGTCCCTTTGCGGAAACCTCCGAAGTCATGGGGGGCTACTATCTGATTCTGGCCAGGGACCAGAAAGAAGCCGTGGAAATCGCTTCTGAACATTCAGGAGCACGCGTTGGTGCTGTGGAGGTACGTGAGGTGTTTGATCTGACCTCGCCGGTTATGCGCGGGTCTCCACTTATTCTCTGAATTCTGTTTCGCACTTTTTGCATCAAAGGAACAATCATGACAGTAACAACCATCACACCGTACCTTTTTTTCTCCGGACGCTGCGAAGAAGCTCTCGATTTTTATCGTGAGGCGCTCAGCGCAAAGGTCGACATGATCATGCGGTTTAACGAGAGCCCCGAACCGACTCCGCCCGGCGTGCTTCAAGCGGGCTTCGAGACAAAAATTATGCATGCGTCGTTCCACGTGGGCGACGTATTACTGATGGCATCCGACGGTTGCGACGACAAGTCCACGTTACACGGATTTAAACTCGCCATGGCCGTTCCGACCGAAGAGAAAGCTCACCAGGCATTTCATGCGCTGGCCAATGGAGGGACCATTCAGATGCCACTGACCAAAACTTTCTGGTCCCCCTGTTACGGCATGGTCACTGACAAATTCAACGTCGAATGGATGGTCATGGTACCGGGCGAACAAGCTTGATCGTTAATCGAAGGGAGAAATCAATATGAAAGTCCTCGTCATTGTCAAAGCGACGAAAGCCTCGGAAGCGGGTGAAATGCCCAACACGGAATTGCTGACTGCGATGGGCCAGTACAACCAGGAACTCGTTAATGCGGGAATCATGATCGACGGTGCCGGTCTGACACCAAGTTCCCGTGGTGCCCGTGTCCATTTCTCTGGCACGAACCGAACCGTCATGGACGGCCCCTTCGCCGAAACGAAGGAACTGATCGCTGGATACTGGGTCTGGAAGGTCAAGTCGCTTCAAGAGGCGATCGACTGGGTCAAGAAATGCCCCAATCCCATGACGGAAGATTCAGACATCGAGATTCGTCCGTATTTTGAAGTGGAGGATTTTGGAGAAGCGTTTACTCCTGAACTTCAAGAACAGGAAGCAGCTCTTCGTGCGTCAGGATTGGGACTCAACCCACCGACGTTTTAAGACTGTCCCGATATCGAGATTGCCGGTCTGAATCAGAGTTACACCATCGAGAGCAGAGATTCCCAAGTCGATGGATACCATTTGGACCAGGTGGGCACCAGACTGCGGACGAAAGATCGCCAGCGCCCCGTGCTTTGAGCTTTATACATCCGAATTCAATCCCGGGACGGGGATGGGCGGCATGGAAATCTGGATTCCTCTGGAGTCTTGATTTCGAAGTTTTTTTCAATCCAGGTTTTCAAATTTGATAATGGAATCGCGATCATATGACACAGAAAATTACTCCGTTCCTTTGGTTCGATGGGCAGGCTGAACAGGCAGCCCACTTTTACGTGTCGCTGTTCCCGAACTCGCGGATTGACCGGGTCAACCGTTTGCCCGCAGAGACGCCGAGCGGCCCTGCGGGGATGGCCATTACCGTGGAGTTCACCTTAGCAGGCACCCGGTATGTGGCCCTGAATGGGGGACCGATGTATTCCTTCACGGAAGCCTTGTCGCTCCAGATCGCGTGCGAGGATCAGGCAGAAGTAGACCGGCTCTGGTCGGCCCTGTCGGACGGCGGTTCAGAGGGGCACTGTGGTTGGCTCAAAGACCGATGGGGATTGTCCTGGCAAGTCGTGCCGACTCGTCTGACCCAGCTCTTTCTTGACCCAAACCCGGATCGCGCGCGACGTGCTACCGAGGCGATGCTGAAGATGAAGAAAATCGACATCGCGGAAATGGAACGCGCAGCGGATGGACTCTAAGACGCTGGGATTCTGCTGCATCAATTACAATTCCCATGGCCAACCAATTCAAAACCAACACCCCATTGTTAAATAAGTACGAATTTATCTTCACATCATGGTGACCTCAGACAAAGTCGGTAACCTTGGGGACCGGAAGTTGACTGGCGTTCATAACGGATGAAACCTGGCTTTCGACAAACCCAGACAACGGAAGAGATCGTATGTGGAAAGTATTTCTCGGATGCGGCGCATGCCTGGCGATGACAGCGGCCGCAGGTTTCGGACTCGCTTTTGCCGACGAGGTCGAAGTCCCGGTGGATAAACTGCCGAAAGTCGTGTCGGAGGCAGTCACAAAAAAATTCCCCAAGGCGGAACTCGTCAAGGCGACCAAGGATGAAGAGGATGACGAAATCGAATATGAAGTCACCGTGAAGGAAAATGGCAAGTCTATCGACATCACTCTCGATTCCGAGGGTGACATCGAAGGTCTGGAAAAGGAACTTGACCTCAAAGATTTGCCAAAAGCGGTGGTAGACGCGATTGAGAAACGATACTCCAAAGCAACGATCGAGTCGGTGGAAGCGGTTTACGAGGTCGACGACGGAGAAGAAGAACTGGAGTTCTACGAGGTCCAACTCAAGACCAGTAGCGGCGATGAGATCGAAGTCCAGGTCAAGTCGGATGGAACGATCATCGACTCCATTTCGGAAGACTGGACGAGCGATTTTTCGGCGGACAAGGATAGCCTTGTCTCAACCGGGAAGAACCCGTTTTTCATTCTCGAACCCGGATACCAGATGGTCTTCGAGGACGACGACGAGAAGGTCGTGAAGACCGTTACTGACGAAACAAAAGTGGTTGACGGCATCGAGTGCCGTGTGGTCGAAGAACGAGAAACCAAGAACGGCAAGCTGGTGGAATTCTCACGCAATTATTTCGCCATCAGCAAGCGAACCGGCAGCGTCTACTACTTCGGAGAAGACGTAGACGATTACAAGAATGACAAAGTCGTCGGCCATCACGGTTCGTGGTTAGCCGGAAAAGACGGAGCCCAATTCGGTTTGATGATGCCTGGCTTGCCATTAATGAATGGACGCTTTTACCAGGAAGTGGCCCCAAAAGTCGCTGAGGATCGCGCGGAAATCATCGGCCTGGGCGTCTCCATCAAAACTCCCGCCGGGCAATTCAAGAATTGCGTGAAAATGGAAGAAACGACCCCATTGGAACCGAACGTCAAGGAATACAAAGTCTACGCTCCCGGCGTCGGCTGTGTTCAAGACGGCGATCTGAAGCTCGTCAAATACGGCAAGGTTGAGCTGCCGAAACATTAAAGCGACGATATACACGCCCATCGGAGAACCGAGCATCAATTCGAGCATGGGTTTCCGATGGGCGCGTGTTTTTTTTGTGACTGGAACGGACCAGGCGAAGAGCTCAATTTCGGTTAGCTTCCCACCCAACGAAGCAAGCAGTTCAAAGAAGCTCGTTGGGAGGGAATAACTGGGAAAAAGCGGTCGTCATCCAATTAATAAAATCGACGCGGTTGGAGTCTTTTTCGTGATCAAGTCAAAACGTGGCTTCACACTCGTTGAGCTTCTGGTCACACTTTCCCCAGATTTCTCCGCTTTCTCTGTGGTCGCCGTGCCTCTGTGTTTCAAATTTCTTTTCAGAAATTCTTCAGGTCGGATCTTGGGGAGACTGCCATTTTCAAGAACGGAAAAACGGATTCGGGCCGAGAGTTTTCGAAATTTTTTCTGTAACGCCAATCTATGGTATGGGCTATACGCTTTCCGTGTTCCTTCTGTGTCCGTCCGTGGCTCCTCATCGGGGTCTTCCTAAATTCACGGTCGTCAGCCATTGAATATGAACCATCTCCGCCACGGAAAGACACGGAAATCACGGAATTAAAACACAAGACGCTTAAATTCCATTGTGTACCGGCCCACTTCTTCCTCTTTTCCGTGTTCCTTCCGTGTCCGTCCGTGGCTCCTCATCAGCTTCTTTCAAGCAAAGACAAAGTGGCAGGAACCTTCTTTATGTTTTTTTTAGCGAAATTCACAACGCGGTAAATGCAACTAACCCGCTGCGGCTCTTTTTGGTTGCCCCTTGTCGTTTGTTTCCGATTTTATCAGCCCGTCATCCATAACAATGGTTCCTGGCACCTTTTAGTCTCTATCATTCGGCATCGCCGGCCCGGTGACCTTCATCATTTTCCGCACGGCATCGACTGTCAGCACCACGCGCAAACCGTAGTGAAAGTAATGTTCCGTCGGTTCCAGTTTTAAGCGATGTGCACTGCGGCAGAAGGTCTCATCGGGGTACCAGCTGCCGCCGCGAAGCACACGATGGGTACCAGAAAATGGGCCGATTGGATTAATTGTGGGAGACTTCTCATACCACTTCTCATCAAACCAGTCCTGGCACCATTCCCAAGCACTGCCTTGCAGATCGTACAGCCCAAACGCATTCGGCGGTCTGCGGCCAACCTCTTTTTGTTGGTTCCACAGGAAATCCGCCAGTCGTTTTGGATCGTCCCCAAACGAATACTGCGTAGTCGTCCCGGCACGGCAAGCGTACTCATACTGCGCTTCCGTCGGTAAGTGATAACTTTTGCCGGTCGGCTCCATCCATTTTCCCACCGTCCCATCATAGGGCGCTGCCAGCTTGTCCTGGTCGGAGAGCCAAATACAAAACGCCACCGAGTCGTTCCAGGTGAGCCGCATTGCCGGAAAATCGTCGGTTGCGCCAGAGCGCAATCCCGTCAGGTATGTTCCATTCCAGATGTTACGAGGCGGCTGCTCACCCGCGGCATTGGCCGCCAGCTCGACTTTCTCGGCTTCTGTCTGGTAGCCGGTCGCAGCGGCAAACTTCTTGAATTGGCCGATCGTGACCTCTGTGATTCCCATCATCAGAGGCCTGGTGATGACGACCCGATGTTGAGGCTGTTCCGTAACCCGAATCGAGTCTGCCAGAGCCCGAACCGCGTCCACAATGCCTGGGTCGGCTTTCGCCATCGATTCCTCGATCACTTTTGCCGCAGCCTCGATCTGCTCATCGCTGCTCCCCATCAGAAATTCGCCTGGCGGGATCAGGCGGAACTTGATCCCGATACTGTTGGTGTATTCGACAGGCACATTGAGGTACCTGGCCCATGCCTTCTGATGCTGGCTTGCCTCCAACGCGTTGAACGGTGAAATCGCCGGTTTGGGAGCGTCGGCAGGCCAACCGTGCCAGCCCGTCGTGGCCGCTTCTCCCTTTTGCTCCGACGGCGGCAGTTTCGCCGTGACAGCGGACTTCCCGTCGCCAGGCCTGTTTGTGAAAAAGGCCACCGCCAGCAGGATCACAACCCCCAGCGTCCCGCTCCCGATTAACACCAGCTTCTTCTGGTCACGCAGGAAGGAGCTTTTCCGTTTTCTGGAGGGCTGCTTCGTTGGTTTTGACACGCGTTCTGTGTGAAAGTCTAACTGGTCCTCATTAGCAGCGATGTCAACAAACGACCAATTGGAGGGTGGATTGAATTTCGATGTCGCCGGATTTGGTTCGTTCGCCGTGCGGGAGGAAACCGAGATCTCTTGTCCAAGGATCGTCTGGCCCGCAACCGCAGGCTGTACGCTCAGCGAGTTCGACGACGCAACGCCGCAGCTTTCCAGATCCGCAATCACTTCTGTCATTGTCTGGTAGCGGTCTTCGACCTTCTTCGCCACCATTTTTTTGAAAAGACGGCCCAGCGGTTCGGGGACTTGCGGACAAACAACTCGCAGGTCCGGGATTGGCTCGTCCCGATGGGCAAGCAACTTCGCCATCAAGGTGTCACCGTCATAAGTCGCCTTGCCTGTCAGCAAGTAAAAGAGCGAACAACCCAATGCATAGATGTCAGCACGGGCATCCGCCGTCTTTGTATTCAGAGCTTGTTCCGGGGCCATGTAATCCACTGTCCCCATCACGGTTCCCGTGGAGGTCAGGTCGGCTTGTGTGGCGTCGTCGCTATTTCCATTAAGACGGGCCAATCCCATATCAAGGATCTTGAGAGTTCCCTTTTTATCGAGTAGCAGATTTGCTGGTTTAATGTCCCGGTGAACGATTCCTTCGGCATGGGCAGCTTCCAGTCCTTTTGCAGCTTGAAGGATGTGGCTTACCCCCTTCTCCACGGAAAACGGCCCGTTCTTCTTGACCAATGCAGAGAGGTCACTTCCCTCCACCAACTCCATCACGAGGAAGTGGACGCCATTCGCCTGATCGGCGTCGTACGCCGTGACGATATTCGGATGGTTAAGCCTTGCCGCAGCCTGGACTTCTCTGTGAAACCGGGCAATTGCCGCTTCGTCCCTGGTCAATGATGCTGGCAATACTTTGACCGCCACGATTCGGTTCATCACTCGATGCCGGGCCTTGAAGACCTGGCCCATCCCACCGGCCCCGATCTTTTCCATCAGGAGGTAATTGCCCAGCGTGAGCGATTTCCCTTTGCCTCTGGAAACCTCCTCCGCCTGAAACTTTGTCAGTTTCTTATTCCGGACGAGTTCCAGGGCCAGTTCCTCAGCACTCCTGGGAGATGCCCTGGGGGGCAAAAAGTCCTTGAGAGTCTCGCCAGCGACAATTCCGCTCTCTTCAAGCTGCCGGACGAATTTGTCAAGAGGGACAGCCATAGGATGGGATTCGGCGAAACGTGAAGGCAATCAACGGTAAGTTCTGTTGCACGACGACGGCTATTTTGTCCAAGTCAGCGGCTAATTGCCAGCAGGGATGCAACTCACGGTCCATCTGTCACGTTCATATCGTCAAGTCGTATCGCTCACCGGAAAGCACGACGCGGGCGTTGACCGCAACCCAATCAGGAGAAGAGTCTGAACCACGAAATACGCGAAAAACACGAAACAAAAACATTCGAGGCGAGCCGGGGTGCGCCAGCCCCATTTCTCCCTCTTTTCCGTGTCCCTTCCGTGTCAGTCCGTGGCTACTCTTCGAGGTCTTTGATAAATCCATGGTCGACAGCCATCGAATAGGAATCGCCTCCGCCACGGAAAGACACGGAAATCACGGAATTAAAACACAAGACACTTGAATTTCATTGTGCGCCAGGCCCACCTCTTCCTCTTTTCCGTGTTCCTTCCGTGTCCGTCCGTGGCTCCTCTTCGTAGTTCTCCAAAATTCAAGGTCATCGGCCTTTGAAAAGGAATCGCCTTCCCCCAAACCCCGCAGTCACGAAATGCAGTAGTACTCGTTGTCACGCACAAAATGGCCGTCTTCGCACTTCGGACATTTGACGCCTTCCAGACAGAACGTGCTAACGACCTTTTCGGAATTGCAATCTGGACATATTCTGGACGCCAGCCGTGAGTCGATCTTCACAGCGTTCCCACATTGCAGACACAGGTGGGGACTATCGTTCGCAATGCACTTCGCAAGCTCTGAATGGTGCGGATGGTAAGCGTATTTTTTGTTGCCAGCCTCATCGATGTAGAACGGATGACCGTCAGACCATGCCTGGATGGCATTGCCGCAGGACGAACAGACAAATCGAATACCTTCGGCCATCGCGTTACCTCGAATTTGACGGTTGCTGATTAATGAATACCGTAAGGCCTTAGGATTGTTTCTTCTGACGATAGTTGCAAATGACCGTTTCCGTTGCATCGATACGAAACGGAGCGTGTCCCCCGTAGCGATCAGATCCTTCTCGACACCACGCAAACGCTGTGTCACCGAGGTAAAGTATTATCCGCGTGAAAAACGACTGTCTACAAGAGGTTTTAACCGATGGCGCCGATCATTCCAAAGACAGTGGGCGAATCGTTGTACTGGTCGTATGCCAATCTCGCGATGGCCTTCACCGGGGGGCGACATAACGAACCGACTTACCAGCAGATCGATTTCATCGTGCGTAACAAACTTTATTGCGGTTTGGTGCGAGGTAGTCTGAATGTTAAAAACTTCATCATTGACGAAAAGGAAAAGCTGGATGCGTCAGATGCGTGCTGTTACTGCGGAAGCCGGTCGAATCTTTCGCTTGACCATTTGATTCCGCAACTCAAAGGGGGAAGGCATTCGGCAGACAATTTGGTCGTGGCGTGCCGCTCTTGTAACAGTTCAAAGAAAGCGCTCGATCTTATGGAATGGATGGCGAAAAAGAAACAGTTCCCACCGTTACGGCTACTACGGCGTTATCTCAAACTTGCTATCCAATACTGTGTTGAGAATGACCTTATGGACATTTTATTGAACCCTGACGAACCTACTGAACCCAAGCAGCTAACGCTCTTCGACGATGTTGAAGCGGGAATCCGTTTGGAACACGCCGATAGAGCACTTACTTTTTTTCCCTTTGCGATCGCGTTGATCCCCCACCGGTTTCCAGACCCAGAGAACGTCGTGGATAGAGTGCCGTCGGCTGACCAGGAATGATCGCCCAAGAGCTGATGGTGAATGAAGCGAGCCAGATTATGGTCAACGTGCAGTATCCCCGACCTGATCGCCAACATGGATCCGTAATCTTACGCGTCCGTCGATCAGATTGTTCTGCCAGTAACTTTTAGTCCAAACCTCTGGAACGTTGTGCATCGCTTCAGTCGTGCGAGGTCATCCAGGTTGCGAGCAAAATCTCTGGCGAACTGGATATCAACATACCTTTTGCCGCCATTCCTCTGAAAAAGTGATGTCATCGTGCCCTTCGGGTTCGGCATCCGGTCGGGGTTCTTTTGTCGGCGAATCTTTACCTTGTGCGAGTCGGTTGAGAGGACGCCGGACAGCATTCGTTCATCGAATAACAGCCACGATTCGAACTCCCGCTCGATACAGACGAGATGAACGTTTTGAAGTTCGACTCCGTTTTCCCGCAGATTTGCCAGAATGTCCTGCCGATCGTTATGCCAACACAGTTTATCGTCTTTTTTCGGCCATGCCGGTCGCTCGTCCCAAAGGATCACAACGCGGTCACATCCCGAGGCAAAAAGATTTTTCGTCGCCGTACCACATTCCAGAATGAGGTTTTTTTTGTTGTCCATTGGCATGATATCGAACTCGAACTCGACGCCTGTGTGTTCGCTTAACAATTCGCAGAGGCGACCGCAAACGACTGATTCCAAGCCCTGACGACCGCATTCGACAAGAATGCCGACTTTCATTGATTTTGCTCCGTCAATCGGCCCATCGTATAGAGCCGTCCTGGCGAGAACGATTTGGACCATTCAGCAAGCTGATCTGCATCGGGACGGCGAAAGACAGGTTGCCCGTCCTCACGCTCGACGACCACGATTTGGGACAGGTCGAGCAGATCAAGCAGGTAGGGAGAATGCGTTGTCAGAATCACTTGTGTCGTCCCGGCGGTAATTGCAGCGCGGATTTCTTCCACAACCAGATGCAGCGTGCGAGGGTCAAGGCCATTCTCAATCTCCTCGACGATCAGCAACGCGGGTGGCTTTGGATGACGCAACGCGGCAAGAAGTGTCACAACGCGAAGTGTGCCCGTCGAAAGCAACCAACCGGGAACCTCGTACGTTTCTTCTTTCATTTTCAAATAGTAAGCCCGCTCGAGTTCTGACGTGAAGCTCGGCTGCAAGTCAGCGGCGTACGGCAGCACAAATCGCAAGGAATCAAGGATTCCCTCGAATGCATCCACATCGAGGCTGCGGATCTCATTCAGATACTCCGCGATATTAGCCCCGTCTCGGGCCAACTTGACTGAGCTCGTCGCAAGCTGTTGTGGAGTTGGTTGTCCCATCCGCTCGGGATTGAGCATCAAAAATTGCCAGCGCGCGAACAATTTCGTCGCGAAATGTCTTAGAATCGATTCACCGTCACCGAGATTCGGCTTCTGACCGCCTCGTAGTTTTGGCCCGTCATCAGGCTCAATCGTGATTTGGACGCCGCCGTTTTCATCGCGTTTCCAGCGTTCTGAACGTTCAGCGTCTCGATAAACGGCCTGCTCCGCCTGAACGAACACGGAATTCCCCTCTGGGCCCTGGGTGATGGATTGCTGTCCCCTGATACGGTAGTGCGGCTGCTTCCAGTCGAAACGAAAAATGAGTGGATTGCTATAACCAATCCGGTGGTCGATTCGATCCAACAACGTGCGACTCTGCGCCTTATTCCACACGTGTTCGAAACCGCGCCAGCGGCGAAAAGCAGAATCGACGCCATCGAGAACGATATCGCGGAAGGTTTCCATCGCCTCGACGAGACTGCTTTTACCAACACCGTTGTCACCGATAAACACGGTGAGCCAGCCGAGTTCAACCCTTCCGCTGTCGCGGATCGCCTTGAAATTCTCGGCACGGAAGGATCGCAGGGGCGGGTTTTTCACTTGAAATGTCCTCTTTACACATCGCGTAATGCGTTTTAACAGGCGACGTTCTTCAATCGGGCCACCGCACGGGCGAGGAAGCCGCAAATCCGTTCTCACCGGTCAATCATACTTACCACGCTATCCCTCGGGTCAAGCGAGAATCAAGGAACGGATCACGGAAGTTCCCTTGACCTGGATTACATCGTAAACGAAATCGTCGAAAGTCTGATTCCGAGCATTTCCACGGTTGAGAACGTGAAAGACCATTCCCCCGACGCTGGGCCGGCGGTTCGTGAAAAGCCAACGTGAATGGCCCAGGAAAACGTCTCGGTTCGCCTTTATTTTCACTCGTGCCTTTTTCTTTTATCTTCTGATCGCTGTGAATCTTGTCGAAGGCAATCGTCGATTCACCAGGGAGCAGAAAAGTGGTCAGATTCGGTTCTGCCAATTCTTCGGTGTAAATTTATTGGCTGACTGCAGTGCCAATATTGGACCTGTCCCCTTTCTTGTTCGGTCGACTTCAAACTGGTCATTCAGGCGTTTCAGGAACAGAATCCCAAAGATGTATTCCTTGTACTCCGAGGCATCCATATTCCCGCGCAGGATGTCACACGCCTCAAACAGTTTGCGTTCCAGTCGCGGCAACGTCAGACGTTCCGCCTTCTTCCGGGCAACCGCAACGGCCGATGTCGATGCCACTTTCGTCGTCGTTGCCTCAACCTGCATTAACGTCTCCAAGTCATCTGCTATTCAGAGGTAAGTTGTTGGTAACTCGTTCGTTGCTTGAAACTGTTTATTGGTCATCCGTTTGATGCCTGAGCAGGCGGCAGCTTGAGAATGGTAAGGATTTCCTCGGCGAGAGAATGGTACTCGTTCACCAGGTTTTCCCCGAACCGATAGGTCAAAACATATCCAGCGCCGCAAGCGACGGCCGAGCCCGCAAAAGGGACGAACTTTGACAATGATGTGACAGTGCTTCGCTTGGCAATCGACTTCAGTACAAGTTCTATCGCTGTTGAACTGCCGTATTTGCCAATTACTTGAACAATCTTGTTTGCGAGCACCGTACCCTCGGGACCTCGCAATAAGCTTTGCCAGTAATCCTTCTGCTCGGGAGTAATATTGTAAATTGCTGCGACCTCTTGGCCGAGAGTTCGGAGCATTGCCAGGTCGAGTGCAACGTCGAGGCCGACAATCGGATTCAATCCATTGAGTGCCGAGAGGCTCGCGTACCATGCGGCAATACGCATCGCGTTGTTTTTCTTTAGTTCGAGCGACTTCCGACTCCATGCAGCGAAGTCGTTCTCTAGACGCATTCGTTTTATTCCGCTGAAGGAATTCACAATGTCATCCAACAAGTCGGGCAAGTCGTAAAGTGCCGGCTTACGCGACGAGACCATGTAAATCCGGCCAACTTGAAGTGGTTCGAGGTTAGACCTGATGTCCGCTTCAATCTCGCTCTTGAGTTCATCAGGAGTCGAAGTACATCCGTCGTGAGCCGCGTTTTCCAATGCGAGGTCGAATTTGCTTCGGAGAAGGAAACAGGGCTTATTCAACGCCATCAGTTGCGAATAAATGGTTTCATCGTCTTGAAAGAATCGAGATTCGGTGACGAAAATAAATAAGTCGTAGTTTTCCAGTTTCAGCCGATTTACGTAGTCGTGTGTTTGGAACGTCTTTGTCCCACAGCCAGGCAGGTCAACGAAAACCAATCCTCGATGGATGAATTCCTGAGCTTCTTTCGTGGTCTCTTTGCTTGAGCCGACAGGCGCGAGTTTCTGACCCGTGATGGCATTGATTAAGGACGACTTTCCGACACCGCTTCGCCCCACGATTCCGCATTTGATACTCGTGGAATCGTATTCCCTTTTCTCCTTGGACATCGATTCCAGGAATTCCTTCAATAACTTATCGATGTCACCGGGAGGATTCGCGGACATTCAATTTCCTCGTCATGGCGAAGTGCCAGGATATTCGTCACCAAACATGGTTTGCCTGGTGTGTAGGTTTGGATTGCCGAAGACCATAACAAAAACTCATCGTTTTTTCCGCTTGCCAGAACTCTTTTCGCCACTGTCTTTCGATGTTTTCATTCGCAGGAGGAAGACTCCGTTACTTCCGTAAGTCATTTGGGGGTCTGCGAATGGAGCACACCCCTTACGAAGGAAACCGGCAACAATTCTGCGCACTCGTTTATGTGACCGCAGTCGACGACCATTCTGTGTCATACCTGACTTTCCCGCTGCTCAGCTTTGTGTTTGTCGCAATCTGAGCCGACTGGAAAATAAAACCACACGGTCATTGACTTGAGCGGAATGCATTCATAATGTCGCGTTCGATTTATTAGACCTGCAATTGTCGCGAACGACTTTGCCGCAAGCTCATTGCTTACCCGACCTAAAGCGATCCTTGATGTAGCGTTGTCCCATGAAGGAGGACGCTACGAAGTGAACATTTCAATCTGTCGACCAGGCGTGACCCTATTTCGGGGCTGTTTCCTTGTTCTGGTAACGTTTGGTGTGTTCGAAAGCGCAGCCAATGCAGGCTTTGAATGGTCAACTTCAGTGGGGGGAAACGGGCACTACTATGAATTAGTGCTTCCGACAGATCCTTCGGGGAACTTTACCTGGTTCCAGGCGAGAGACGCCGCGGCCGCCAGCATCTACAACGGCTCTGCTGGCCACCTCGTTACAGTGACCTCCTCTGCCGAGGACGATTTTCTACGTAGCGCTTTTGAAAGCAGCCTAAAAGTTGACAATTTACCGGGAAGCTCTGGGGATTTTGCTTGGATTGGATTGACCGACGTAGCTCAGACGGGAAACTTCCAATGGATAACCGGCGAGCCTTTCACGTATTCCAACTGGGCGCCGCCTGAGCCGAACTTCCTCGGTATCGAGCACTACGGTCAACTCTGGGTGCGAGACTACCATGACGGAGCTGGCCCAATTTGGAGTTGGAATAACTCGCAACCGGGACCGGGAATACCCCGCTGGGACACGGGGCTGTTCGGGTACATTGTCGAATTTGATGGTCCCTTCACGGCGGCCGTTCCAGAACCGTCGACTCTCATCATTCTCGGAATAGGGTCTCTTATGCTTTTTGGACGCCAGTTTTGGTACGGACGTCGGAACGGACAAACGGGTTATGAGCCGAAAAGGTGTGATAAATCCCGCTCTTTTGGCGTTAATTCGGCCTCGTTCCGAAAATTCACATGGGCACCTTCCAAACGTTAAGAAGGTATTTGTGTTTTTCCATCGACTAACGCCATCTACTTTTGTATTTTTTTGTCGCCTGTTGTTATAATAGATATGGCCGAGTTTTTCGGATTGTTTAACCCGCAGCCAGCGGCGCAGGCGGATCGACGTTCAGCCGATCGATTACGAACGTTGCCGGGACGGGATTTTGACGTAACGTATGCCAATGTGGGTGCGGGCGACGTTGATTGCTCCGCATAAACCCGCTTCTCTTCGAGGGGCGATTGAGCGATGAATTGGTCTTTACGGCGTTCACAACCAGACAATGACAACTGATCTTTGACATTTTGGAATGAATTCAAACAGACGGCGGCGCCGAAGCGGCGAGAGAGTTGAAAGCCGCTACAAGCGGTTCGCCAGGAGCTACCGCTCCATGAACCCGAGGAACTTTGGCGACACTTCCGACGTCAAGTTCGTCAAGAGTAGAGAGTTGAAAGTAGAAAGACGAAGAATTGTCAGAGTAAAGAAAACATGACAAATCCGGTTTGGATGAAGGATGGATATTAGGTTAATCGAACTTGATCGAACTGCGTCGAACTTGATCGAACTCGAACACCCCCAAAAAACAGTGCGACAATCGCAAAAAGCCAATGAATTACGAGGAATGGTCGAAGTCGATCGAACATGATCGAACTTTGACACCAGGTTTTTCGGCGGCGGGATGACGTCAGAACAGAAGAGAAGATTTTGGAACAGAAGGTGCGGCGAAGCGCCGAGAGAGTAGTTTTGAGAAAGTAGAGAGCCGCTACAAGCGGTTTGCCAGGAGCTACCGCTCCATGAACCCGAGGAACTTTTTCGACGTATAGAACGTCAAGTTCCTCAAGAGTAGAAAGAACAAGAAAAGTCGGCAGAAATTCCGCCTGGATTTTTCGAAACCGAAACCTGACGACGATAGTTGATCTTTGACATCATGGAATGAAATTTCATTTGGATCGCCCCGTGCCGACTTGAGGTGCGGGCTGATCGGCGCGGGTTCGTTGTTTGCCTTGCGAGTTACACGAGTCTGTGTGGGGTCAGGAGACCACTCGCACAACAGGCTGCATTTTTTCGTGGTTTCGTGATCATCTTTGTGATTTCGCTTTACGCGAATTCAAGATGAAACCCAATCAGGAAAACACAAAAGTTCGAACGCACGCGAACTCGGGTGAACTCAGGTGAAGTCGCGCGAACTCGGGTGAACTTTTTAACGACGGAAACAGGGGGGTCGGTCGCCAAAAGCCTATGAATTATGGGAAATGGTCGAAGTCGCGCGAACTTGATCGAACTTTGACACCAGATTTTTTGAAGCCATGAATTCAGCAGAACGGAAGAGAAGATTTTGGAACAGAAGGTAAGGAAGGGAAGTAAGGGAAGAGAACTCCGATGACAACGCGAGTTTTAATTCGGTCGGAGGACGTCAAGAGCTTTGACAAGCAGAGATTAACCACGGATAGCACTGATGGACATGGATAAGACGACAGGACAGTTGTCATGGTTTTGGGATTTATCAGTGCCCATCCGTGTGATCCGTGGTTAAAAATCTTCAATTGAATTCCAATTAACGTATGGAGATCACAAGACGGCTTGGGATGAAACCTCTTTCTCCCGATAACAAAACTGGCGGAACGGTCAGCCTGGAAGAATCGACGCCAGTCTGTAACGCGAGAAACTGTCACCGTTTCTTACGACCGAGACCGTCGATTGTGATTCTAATGGACGCCATCGTTGCCCAAACTCCGTCAATGTTGCCCAAGCTTTGCCATACTTGCCCTTCGCCGAAAAAGCACGGGCTAAAGCCCATGCTACGCTGGAAGCCGTCAATGTTGACCGCGCTTTCTCATGGTTGCCCTTCATAGTTGCCTAAACTTTCCGACGACTCGATTGCCGAAAAGGACTGTAAACCATCCATAGTTGCCTAAGCTTTGCCATACTTGCCCCGTCGCCGTAAAAGCACGGGCTAAAGCCCATGCTACACTGTAAACCATCAATGTTGCCTGAGCTTTCTCATGGTTGCCCTTCATAGTTGCCTAAACTTTCAGACGACTCGATTTCCGAAAAAGGACTGTAAAACATCCAAAGTTGCCTAAGCTTTGCCATACTTGCCCCTTCGCCGTAAAAGCACGGGCTAAAGCCCATGCTACGCTGTAAACCATCAATGTTGCCTGAGCTTTCTCATGGTTGCCCTTCGTTGTTGCCTCAACTTTTCGATGACTCGATTTCCGAAAAAGGACTGTAAACCATCCAAAGTTGTCCGAGCTTTGCCATACTTGCCCTTCGCCGTAAAAGCACGGGCTAAAGCCCATGCTACGCTGTAAACCATCAATGTTGCCCAAAGA
>CAIVEI010000144.1 GCA_903904835.1 uncultured Schlesneria sp.
AGGAATTGAGTCTACCACGAAATGACCGTCTTCGGTCACTCAATCCCCTTTGATCGTGAGTTGAAAATTCGAAGATTCTGCGTCGGAGAAGACTACAACGAGGTGTTGTAGTGTGGGCTTTAGCCCGCACTAATTGTTGTGTAGCACGGGCTGAAGCCCATGCTACGGGTTGTGGCTTACCATTCTTAATTTACAAAAACTGACAGCCTCGGAGCGATGATGGCTACTTTGGTCTGAGACAAAGCTTCGCTGGATGCTTAGCCCGCTACAGACGGACAGAATACGGGATTAACATCCCCTGCTGGACGCCGCGTTTTGTTTTTGGTGGGCCTCGAAGACTCGACCCACCCTACATAACCTACATCACCTATATAACCTGAACGAGGCTTATTGGTGCAGATAGATGATCTCGCAGATTTTGCCTAAGTCGTCGCCGAATGTTTTTGTGGTGATGCCGTCGCGGATGTGGGCGTTGTTGACGAACAGAGCGAAGACCAGAGTTCGACCTTTTGCTGTTGTCATATAGCCGGCCAGAGCTTTGCTTGTCATTAACGTCGCACTGTTCATCGTGTTGTCGGCGTAGAGCGTTCCGGTTTTCGCCTGTACTTTATCTCGGACTGGGCTTTCCGGGGGAACATTTTTTGCCAGCGTGCCGTCGACACCTAACCGGGGAAGCGCGTCTTTATACGCAGCGAAATCAGGTCGCTTGGACATGTAAGTCAGTAATTGAACGGAGGCTCGTGGAGTGGTGTAATCACCACGTGCACCACCGGCTCCTCCTGCAAACGATATCGTGTCGACGTCGACTCCTGCCTGCTTTAGAAACGTATGCTGGCGTTTCAATCCTGCCGCTAATGTTCGTTCGCCATTTTTTACGGCAACGAGCAGGGGCAACGTGCTGGCCTGCAGGTTGTGACTGACCTTCAGAATCAGCTTGGCAGATTCAGAGAACGGCAGCGATGTCAGTACCGCGACTTGCGGCAGCGATTTGACTTCGACTGAACTCGGCAACGACTGTGACGGCGAATCACCTAACGTCGGGGCATCGACGGTGACCCCCGCTCGCTGCAACGCTTCGATGAAAAGTGTCCGGGCAAAGGCAACAGAATCGGGAACTTCCTGAACTCTCAGGACCGGCTTATGTCCCTTGGGAATCTGTCCCGAGACTGAAATCCAGCCTTGTCCAACGTCTCGAAGAATGATTTCCAGTGGTTTGTCAGCCTCGACCGTCACAACCTTCGATTCAATCTGGATTGCAGCCGTTTGAGGTCGCGAGGTCCACTTTGCCAATTGCCCGACTTCGGATGGATTGATCACGATGTCGACAACGTTGTCATTGATCGAACAGGGGGATACCCGGCTCGGTCCGCTTCCTGACGATTCGGCTCGTTCAAACAATCGATCGTCAATCAGTACGTCCCCGCGAACTCGTTTGATACCCGCTGACGCGACCTGCCTTGCCAGATGATTCAAGCCTGCCAACGGGTCAGGTTCGGTCAGTTCCGCATCGGGATTTCCATTTGCGTAAGTGTGGTCTCCATTCGTGAAGGCAATCTTTCCTTCGGGTGTGGTTCGGCCACCAAAGCTTAAATCGCCTGAAGCGATCAGGATTAAGTCACCTTTTAACTCGCCCGTTTCCGAGACTTCACCCCGACGAACAACCGGAGTGAGAAACCGGTAATCCGCACCAAGGGCATCCAGTGCGCTGGCGACCGAGAAGAGTTTTGTCGTGGAGGCGGGGACAAACAGTTTGTCCCCGTTCCGTTCAAACACAACTTCGCCCGAATTCAGGTCGACGAATAATGCTCCCCAATGAGCGTGCTTGAAGTGTGGCTGCTGGGTGACTCGTTCGATGGCACCGTTCAGCGTTTCCTGAGCAACGCCGACATTCAAACAAAGAAAACAAAGCGCCAGTCCCAGAAATTGGGAACGTCGAATCCCCGATTGCAAAACTTCCGGTGGATTGTCAGCGTATGACATGAATCGAGTTCTCCAGAGAATGAACGGCTATTGCTCACCATCCGTTTGACGGGAGTAATTTCGCATGGATTGGCATCGTAATCGTCCGGTCACCCGTCGTGTACTCTCCAAATCAGGATTACGAGCGAATTCCATTGAGATTCGTCATATTCTCCGTCAATCTGCCATGAGCAAGTTGCGTCTGTTTCAGCCTGGTGAATTGTCAAAGGGAAAGATTTGGGTGCCACTGGATGACCGTCTTCGGTCACCCAGTGCTCTTGGATTGCGCTTAAAGAAAGAGAAGACACTGCGTCGGAGAAGACTCCGATGCAGTGGCACAGGATCAGAATTCGGAAGCTTGGCAAAGCACTCGCTCGATTCATGAGTACAAAAAACGACTGACAGCAAAGACCTTGAAGATCCACGATAACGGAGAAATTCCAATGCATCGTCGCGACTGGTTGAAATCATCGGTATTCGGTTCGGGTGCCATCGGTCTTCCGTGGCTGGTGCGCAGCGCGTTCGGGGCCGACGACAAACCCGTCACCATTGCCGAAGAAGCGGCTCGTGGGACGCCGCCGCTACGAATCACGGACATCAAAACCTTTCTCACCGCACCGGCCAAGATTCGTCTGGTTGTGGTGAAGGTGATGACGAATGAACCGGGTCTCTACGGCCTGGGCTGTGCGACGTTTACTCAACGTGCCCGAGCTGTGGAAACAGCGGTTGAGACATTTTTGAAACCGTTTCTGATCGGCAAAGATGTGACTCGGATAGAAGATATCTGGCAGTCGGCCTTCGTCAGTTCTTATTGGCGAAACGGACCGGTGTTAGGAAACGCGCTCTCTGGCGTGGATATGGCTCTATGGGACATCCTTGGCAAACGCGCGAAGTTACCACTTTATCAATTGTTGGGCGGCGCATGTCGCGAAGCGGTTGATACCTACCGTCATGCTTCGGGAAAGACGTTTCAGGACGTGGAAGAATCGGTCGCCAAATTACAATCCGAAGGTTATCGACATATTCGAATTCAATGTTCCGTTCCCGGATTGGCAACATACGGTTCTGGAGGTGCGACCGGCGCGGTCGATGAACCAGCCCCATCAAACCGACGGGTCGATGTCTGGGAACCAGGCCCCTATGTCAGGTTAGTCCCGAAACTTTTCGAACACATTCGAACCCGGCTTGGTGACGAAGTCGAATTATTGCACGACATCCATGAACGCGTTCCGCCGGTGCTGGCCATTCAACTGGTGAAAGACGTGGAAAAATTTAAGCCCTATTTCATGGAAGACCCGTTTTCACCCGAGGATGTTGGATACTTCAAGCAGTTGCGACAACAGACGAGCACTCCGATCGCGATGGGCGAGTTATTCAACAATCCCAACGAATGGGTTCCACTGATCTCGGAACGGTTGATTGATTTTATTCGGATTCATGTTTCACAGGTGGGTGGTCTGACGATGGCTCGCAAGATTGCGGCCTTTTGTGAGTTCTTCGCGGTACGGACGGCGTGGCACGGGCCAGGTGACGTCTCTCCCGTGGGGCACGCCTGCAATGTCCATCTCGACCTGGCGATACCGAATTTCGGGATTCAGGAAGCTCGACTGTTCACTCAGGCCGAACAGGATGTCTTCCCCGGTTGTCCGGAGCTCAAAGGAGGCTATTTCTATGCGAATGACAAACCAGGCTTTGGCATCGACATGGATGAGAAACTCGCAGCAAAGTTTCCTGTGACCGACGATCCCTCGTTCGATTTCCGCTGGGGCACACTGCGTCGCCGGGATGGAACGATCGTGAAACCATAGTGATTTTCGAGATTTTTCAATTTGGTTTCTGTGCCACTGCTTAGGAGTCTTCGGAGAAGCAGTGTCTTCTCTCTGATCGAAGAGCACTGCTTGACCGAGGACGGTCAAGCAGTGGCACAGTTATTCAAGTGATTGTCAACGTCCAATGATTCCGCCGTGCAGAGATGACAAACAGGAGTTTTGTGGCATAACGGTTGCTTCATGACAGGTTGGGTAGAGTTTTGGCAGGGCGCGGAGCGGCATTGACCCGGTTTGGACCGCCAAATAAACTGCGCGTGGCAAGGAAGTTACGTCGCGTCGATCGAATCGTTCTGGCGGTTTCCGCAACCGAACCAGTCATTTGGCATGGCTGACCCAGCTATGCCCCCTGTCAGGCTGGCAGGAATTTTGGTGGCAGGAAGCCTGCTAAGGTCGTTAATGGAAAGCGCAAGTCTCATGTGACGAACGTGATTATGTCCAAGGTTTGCTTGGAATCTGGGACCGGTTGCGCAGCTTGTTACTCAACGGATGAATCATGGAAATTCTGGATAAAGTCGGCGATGCCTTCAACCTGGTACTGGGCGGAGCTGAACGGTTCATCACGAACATTTTCGGTTCGTCGAACGAACGACG
>CAIVEI010000145.1 GCA_903904835.1 uncultured Schlesneria sp.
CCATGCTGTTTCATGGTTGCCCAAGCAGAGTTGCCTAAGTTCCGCCAGTGTTGCCCATCATGGTTGCCCAAACATTTTGAGGCTCGAATTCTGAAAAAGCTCTGGAAATCGCCAGTGTTGCCTAAGAACTCCCATAGTTGCCCATGCTGTTTCATGGTTGCCCAACCAGAGTTGCCAATCAGGGGCTCTGGGGCTGCGCTCATTATAGCCGATAAGTTGTGATCAGGCTGCGGCAAGCCCAGCGGAGATCGGAAGGGCATGCAAGTCGGCAGATTTCGTGCACTTGTGGTTATTTTGTCGATGAGTGACGACACCGAGATTGCACGGGGATGGTTGGATGTTCTATACCGAAACTCCCTCGCAAGAATGGGATACACCGCGTCTCAGAAGACTCCAGCGAGGTTTCACCTCAGATCAAAGTAGCCATCTCGCTCCGCCGAGACGATCGCCGAATTGCAGCAGACCTCGACTGGCGCTTGAAAGCGCCAATGGATCACAAGGTAATAGGCAATTCGGCTTTCTTCTCGGAGGAAAGGCTGTCAGTTTTTGTAGTATGGGCTTTAGGCCGCACAAGATGTTGTGTCGCACGGGCTGATGCCCATGCTACGGGTTATGGCGCACCATTCTCTACTTACAAAAACTGACTGCCTCGGAACGAGAAGGCTACTTTGGCAGAAATCCCGAAACTTGACTCAATGAGTCAAGTTTCGGGACTTAAGAAGTCAGTTGAAGTGGCACACAACCCGAGGTTAAAGTTTCTAGAACGTCATTGCAACCAATATCGTTCCTGGTTGGCTAACCTTCAAGACGCTGTCGCTGCCGCGGCGGCCGGGTTTGGAAGATGTTCCAGGACGCTGTCGATCAAGCCATAGGATTTGGCTTCTTCGGCCGACATGAAGTTGTCCCGGTCCGTGTCCTCTTCAATCTTATCCAGAGTCTGGCCGGTATGTTTCAGCATCAGCTCGTTCATGCGCTTTTTGGTGCGGATGACTTCCTTGGCGTGGATTTCCAATTCGGTGGCTGTTCCCTGCATCCCGGCCAGGGGTTGATGGATCATGATCCGGCTGTTCGGCAGCGCGAACCGCTTTCCCTTTGTCCCTGCCGTCAGAAGCATCGCCCCCATGCTGGCACATTGACCAAGGCAATAAGTCGCCACGTCGCAACTGATGAACTGCATCGTGTCGTAGATCGCCATCCCTGCGGTAATCGATCCGCCGGGGCTGTTGATATACATATGGATGTCGGCTTTGCTGTCTTCGAATTGAAGATACAGCAATTGAGCCACAATGCTGTTGGAGACGTCATCGTTGATGGCGCTTCCCAACAGGATGATTCGGTCGCGAAGCAGACGACTGTAAATGTCCATCGCCCGCTCTTCGCGGCCATTTTTTTCGATGACGTAAGGAACCAATGAAGTCATATCAGTGAACTCGCAGTCCGAAGGAAACTATTGGAAACGGGAATCGCAAAATCGCGTCGTGATTGTGAGTTAAAACCGACTCACGTCGTCGCGGCAGCTTTCAATTTAGGATTCACGAGAATCTCGTCGACAAGCCCGTACTCTTTCGCCTGTCCGGCATTCAAATAGCGATCACGACCCGTGTCTTTGGCGATCCTTTCAACTGGCTGTCCCGTATGTTGTGACAGAATCCCGTTCAATACTTCGCGTGTTTCCAGGATTTCTTTCGCCTGGATTTCGATGTCTGAAACCTGACCGCCCACTTCGCCGTACGGCTGGTGGATCATCATTTTGGCATGCGGAAGGATAAATCGCTTTCCCTTGGTGCCGCCAGCGACCAGGATAGCTCCACCACTTGCCGCCAGCCCGACGCAATACGTCGCAACGCTGCACTGCAGGAACTGCATCGTGTCGTAGATCGCCATCGTGGCCGAAACCGAGCCACCCGGCGAATTAATATAAAAGTGAACATCCTGGTGCTTGTTCTCTGATTGCAGGAACAGCAACTTCATGACGATCAGGTTTGCGCTGGCGTCATGGATGGGACCGTCAAGAAAGACGATCCGATTTTCGAGCAACAGATCACCAATCCCCATTTGACGCTGACGCGAATAATCGCGAGACGCATTCAATTGCGGAGACACGGAACCACGGAACGAGTCGAGCATGCATCATCCTTCGTCATTTTTCGACGGAAAAAGGGAAAAAAGTCCAAGAGTTTCCCGTCACGTTGCACTCTTCGAAGGGAAGAGTAGGCACATGCCCTGTCTCAGGCAAGCCTCGGGACCGCGAATTTCGTCACGTCACGGTGATGTTCCGTACAACAACGCTACTGTTCGCAATTGAGCTGGCTGATCCATCAGGATTTGAAACACTCATCTTCCTCGGCAACATTTACCCGCAATTGGACTTCCTATTGTGTCAAGGGATATACTTGCAGACTCTGTGCAATGGAATTTGCGCAGTCAATTAACCCAATTGGATCGCGTCAGACCGCGATCTTGTTCGTCTCACCGCTTGTTTCATGAGTCCTGGTTATGAAGGTCCTCGTCACTTGTTCTGGCTGTGGCATGGCCTTTAAAGTTGATGGACAGTACGTGGGCAGGCGGGGTAAGTGTCCGAATCCGGATTGCCGCCAAACCTATGTTGTCCCCGAACCGAATTTGGACTTACCCAAATCGCCAGTGACATCTCGAAAAGCAGAAACAGGTCAGTCAAAGAGCCTGGGTTGGGGAGAATCGCTGGTTCATAAGAAACCCAAGTCGAAGAAAAGCTCAACTTCCTGGTTGTCTCGAGTTGACAGGCCGTCATTCCTGATGGGACTCGGTGTCTCGGCGATGATCGCAATGATGGCTGCAGCGTTATGGCCTTTGATTGGTGCGAAAAATTCCACTGTCGCCGCTCAGAACCCGCTCGCTGGCCAGAATAATCTTGCCGGTCAAAATCCCGGCGCGGTTGATCAATCGTCGTCAGCCGGTTTTTCATTAAATGTCACACCTCTCACCTCGAAATATTGCATCAGTTGTCATGGAGCCGACAAGCCGGAAGCGGGTTTGTCGTTGACGAAGTATGTCGATGAAAAAGCGATGTTGAAAGATCGGCGAATCTGGGAACGTGCCTTTGAGATGATCAAGGCTGGCGAAATGCCGCCGCACGATAACCCGCAACCAACGGCTGATGAAAAATCAAAAATCCTCGAGTATTTACATGATAAGTTGCACAAGATTGATTGTTCCAAGATCTCTGATCCTGGCAGGGTAACAATTCGTCGGTTAAATCGAGCCGAGTACAACAACACCATTCGTGACTTGATGCAGGTCACGTTCCGGCCTGCGGACGATTTTCCGTCGGATGACGTGGGTTATGGTTTCGATAACATTGGCGACGTCCTCTCGCTCCCGCCATTGCTGATGGAAAAGTACCTGAATGCTGCGGAAAAGATTGCGAGCGAAGCGATTTTATCGGTTGATATCGGGAATCCACCAACACGCGAATTCGATCGCGACAGCGTGCATCGCAGTTCGGTCGCTCATTCGCATGGCGAGGATGCAACGATTCTCGTTTCAACCGGCGATCTTTATGTGGAGCATCAATTTCCACAATCGGGTGATTACATCCTGCGAGTCACCGCTGCGGAAACACCAGCGGGAAACGAATCTTCGCAAATGGAATTTCGGCTCGATGGCAAGCCGGTCGCCAAGTATCAGGTCAATCAGACCGAATCCTCGTACGGTACATTTGAATTGCCGATTCATCTCGACCGCGGTCTGCACAAGTTCGCGGTCGCGTTTTTGAATGACTTTTACGATCCGAAGGCGAAAGATAAGGACCGCCGCGACCGCAATCTGATTGTTCGTGATGTTCAGATCATCGGGCCGACATCGGTTGATCGCTCGGAATACCCACCATTCCATCGTTCGTTTATGAAGGTCATTCCGGGTGACGGGAAATCGTTTGCCGATGCGGCTCAGGAAAACCTTCGTCCATTCATCAGGCGAACGTTTCGCCGACCGGTTTCCAACAGCGAACTGGCAAAGTTTGTCGGTTTGGCGGAGCGGATCGCCTCAGAAGGGGAATCTTTCTCCACCGCGATGCAAGTTGCCGTCACAGGATTGCTCGTCTCGCCCCATTTTTTGTTTCGCATCGAAACCGACAAGAATCCTGACGATGCCAACGACAAGCATCCGCTGAACGACTACGAACTGGCGACCAGGTTATCTTACTTTCTGTGGAGTAGCCTTCCTGATGACGAACTGATGTCACATGCCGAGAAAAATGACCTGCACACCGATGCGGTCATTGATTTACAGGTCCGCCGAATGCTGGCTGATCCGAAGTCGCATGCTTTGGTCGAAAACTTTGCCGATCAGTGGCTCCAATTACGAATTTTGAACGAGATCACGCCTGACCCCAAGCGATTTCCCGAATTTAATCCGGAATTGCGCGAGGACATGAAGCGCGAGACTAACCGGTTCTTTGAATATGTGATGCGTGAAGATCGTTCGATTCTCGAATTTCTTGACGGTGCCTACACATTCGTAAACGAACGTCTGGCAAAGCATTACGGTTTTGAGGAGATTAACGGAACGGAATTCCAGCAGATCAGTTTGGCGGGAAAAAACCGTGCCGGACTGCTGACCCAGGGTAGCATTCTCACGTTAACATCTAATCCAGACAGGACTTCGCCGGTGAAACGAGGCAAATGGGTGATGGAAGTGCTACTGAATCAGCCACCGCCGGCACCGCCGCCAAATGTCCCGGAATTGGCCGAAACGGCAAAAGCCCAGCCGAATATGACTCTCAGGCAGCAAATGGAACTGCATCGCGAGAACCCCTCGTGTGCGTCCTGCCATCGAACAATGGACCAGTTGGGCTTTGGAATTGAGAATTTCGATGCGATTGGTCGCTGGCGGGATCGGGATGGAAACCACGAACTGGACACTCGGGGAGAATTGCCAGGCGGAAAATCATTTCGAGGGCCCGTCGAACTGGCGATGGTGTTACGAAACAAACAATGCGAATTCGGGGAATGTCTGGCGGAAAAAATGCTGACTTATGCATTAGGTCGTGGTCTAGAGTTTTATGATCGGTGTGCGACCGCTAAGATATTGTCATCTCTCAAGGATCGCGATTTCAAATTTTCAGTGCTGATTACCGAAATCATCAAAAGTGAACCGTTTCGAATGCGGCGTGGAGAACCCAGCCCTGCGGGTTAGAGAGTAGAATTGAGAAAGTTGAAAGTAGACGGAATGAACGGATGTTGTATGAGGTTTGTTTAAGCTCGTACTCCCGTCTAATGGGGTCGTTTGAAATTTGGGTAAACTCGTCGTTTTGATTTGATGATTCAAACGCGAGATACTAAAGCCTGAATTCAACGGCAGATTGATTTTTTCGAAGAGAGTCGGCTCACCCGACGTGATTGAGACGCAGACGTGACTTTGTTCCAGGTCCGACTGTAACGGGTTCGAGTGACAAAATTGCGGTTCCGAGGGGACCGCGCCAACGAGCAGTGATTTGGCTGCCTAGACGAAGGATTTGAAGTGACAGATATCAGCGACGATCTGAAAGATGATCAACACACTCACGAAGAAGCTCACCAGCATCATACCTCTACGCACGATGACATTGACAATCTTGAGGATGAGGATGGTGAGGGTGCCATTAATGGCGATTTGACTCCGAACGATATTTTCGGGCTTGATCCCTTGGACGTTCTGACGCTGGAAGAATTGGCCGAGTATTTGAAGGTCTCGCCAGCAGCCGCTCACCGCGTCATCAAAGAACTGAAACTTCCCGGCCGAAATATCGGTGGCGAATGGAGATTTCTGCGAGACGCGGTCGCGAACTGGTTGCGAGGTCAGGAAGCTCCTGCTCAGCAACAGCAAAAAGCGCGTGAGGATTATTCCAAGGCCAAACCACCAGCCCCGGCGGAAGAACCGGCTGAACGATTTGCTCGCCCTCCACAGCGACCTCCTTATCAAGCCGATCAAGGGGGCGGTGGTGGCGAATACCGACCTCGCCAGCGATTTCCTGAGGGAGGACAGCAGTATGGCAATCAAGGTGGTGGCCAGTACGGCAATCGGGGCGGACAATACGGTGGGGGCCAATACGGCGGTGGCGAGCAAGGTGGCGGAAACTACGGGGGGGCAGCGGGTGGCTACAGTCCTCCCCCTCGACGTCCATTCCGTGCGGCTGAAGGTGGCGGACAAGGTCAGTTCGGCGGCGCAGCCGAAGGTGGCGGCTACCGTGGCGGGAACACAGGCGGTGCCCGTTTTGGAGGCGGTGGATATTCAGCAGGTGGCGGTGGTGGATATGCCGGCGGTGGACAACGTTTCGGAGACGGGTCGAAACGCAAGAACAAGCGCCAGGTATTCGATAACGAACGCGGAAAACGACTTGATCGTCGTCGCGAAGGCGAAGGTGCAGAAGGTGATGTCGACGAATGATTCGTCGAAAACCACGGGCAGACATCGTCAGACAGACGTTTCCAGTAAGACCTGGAAACGTCTGTTGCTGCGGTCTTGGTAGCTGATAGACTGATCCTGTTACAGCGATAAAACCTGTGGTCTTTTTCCAAATGGTTCGCAGTAGGGACGTTCATGACACGCAATCAACCAAAACTTCCGCGACGTACTTTTCTCAAAGGTGTCGGTGCGACGCTCGGGTTGCCCGTTTTGAACGCGATGCTTCCGTCCAATGGATGGGCGGCAGGTGCAACAGGTGCACCAAATCGGATGGCGTTTGTCTTTGTGCCGAACGGCGTGATTGTTCCTGACTGGACGCCAAAAGGTGAAGGTGCAGATTGGCAACTCTCGCCAACGCTGGAGCCGCTTGCCAGTGTGAAAGACCACCTGTGTGTGATGACCGGTCTGGCACAGGATAATGCGGAAGCCAAAGGGGACGGCCCTGGAGATCATGCACGATCTGCGGCGGCATTCCTGACCGGTGCTCATCCCGTCAAAACCGACGGGGTCGACATTAAGGCGGGAATCTCGGTTGATCAGGTCGCCGCCGAGAAGATCGGTTCACTGACCAGGCTTCCTTCGCTGGAAATCGGAACCGAGGGTGGTCGTAACGCCGGACAATGTGATTCCGGTTACAGTTGTGCCTACTCCAATAACATTTCCTGGAAGACTCCTTCGACACCCATGTCGAAAGAGATTAACCCGAAGCTCGTTTTCGAACGGCTGTTCGGTTCGTCGGGCGATCAAGACTCGGCCAAGGCTCGTGCAAGGCGCGACTTTTTCCGGACCAGTATTCTCGACTCCGTCAGCGACGATGCTTCCAAACTATCCAAAACACTCGGAGCGACCGATCGTCGAAAGTTGGACGAATACTTTTCCAGCGTTCGTGAAATTGAACAACGAATCGCTCGTTCACAAGCGGATAAGACCAGTCAAAAAGTTCCTCAAATTGAGATGCCGCAACGAATTCCTCGTGAGCTTGATGATCATATCCGTCTGATGTTTGATCTTCTGGCGATCGCATTCGAAACCGACACCACGCGCGTTGCCACATTCATGCTGGCGAATGAAGGGAGCAATCGCAGCTATCCGATGGTCGGTGTCAACGACGGTCATCACCACTTGTCACATCATCAAAATAAAGAGGATTTTATCGCTCCTTTGAAGAAGATCGACAAATACTTGATCACCCATTTCGCCAATTTCCTCGAGAGACTCAAGGGGACAAAGGAAGGTGATGGTAACCTGCTCGATCATTCGATGATCGTTTATGGTTCGGCCATTTCGGATGGAAACCACCATAATCACAACGATTTACCAATCCTGTTGGCTGGAGGCGGATCGGGAACGATCACGACGAATCGGCATCTTGTTTATCCCAAGAATACCCCTTTGAATAATCTGTTTCTTTCGATGCTTGATCGGATGGATGTCCGTATCGATCGACTCGGTGACAGCACCGGACGGCTGGACCGCGTCAGCGTTTAATGCACCAGGACGTAGTAGTGGCTTCCAGCCACTTTGAGAGATGGTCACTTTGAGAAATGATGCGCGGAGGCTCGAAGCCTCCACTACCCGAAATTCGTCTTGCTTGTTGGTAATCGCCTGATGCATCATCAATTCATTCCTACGTCGTATCATCGCAATCTTGGTCCCTATGAGCCTGTGTTGCGAATTCGAAGTGGTGATTCGATTTCGACAACGACTGTTGATGCTGCGGGTTGTGATCAGACCGGCGTGACAGTCACGCCGCGAGGGAATCCCCAGACGGGGCCGTTCTTCGTCGAAGAGGCCGAGCCAGGCGATATGCTGGTCGTCAAGATCGATCAGATTCGTCCCAACCGGCCGACTGGATGGGCAAGATCGGTCGTGGCTCCCATCGTTGTCGACCCTTCGTTTGTCAAGCAGTTGCCTGACGCGCCGCTTGCGGAATGGGCGATTAACGCCAATGAAGGGACGGCGACACTGATCGCTCCATCTTGTCAATTAGGACACCTGACAATTCCTATCGAGCCTATGCTTGGATGTTTCGGAGTCGCCCCATTTCGCCAGCAGGCGATTTCGACCGCAACGTCGGGCGAGTATGGCGGCAATATGGATTATCGCGGGTTTGTCGCCGGAGCAACCGTTTACTTTCCTGTCTTCGAACCGGGGGCGCTGTTCTTTCTTGGGGATGGTCATGCCACTCAGGGAGACGGCGAAATCGCGGGGACCGGCATCGAAATTTCGATGGATGTCACAGTGACCTTGAGTGTTATCAAGGCGAAGTCCATCACGTGGCCGCGAGGGGAAAATGCGGATTTCATCTTCACCGTCGGCAACGCGCGCCCTTTGGATCAATGTCTGCAACACGCCACGACTGAAATGCTTCGGTGGCTCGAACAGGATTATGGTCTCGATTCACTGAGTGCGAGTCTGTTGCTCAGTCAGTGCGTACGTTACGACCTGGGGAACATGTTCGATCCCGCGTACACGATGGTCTGCAAGCTGCCAAAACGGTTTCTAACTGCAAAACGACATTGATCGTTTGCGACTCCCTACATTGGGAGCAGGCGAAAAAGTTTCGCTTGTCGGTACTTCTTACGAGATCGGTTCCTTAGCCGCGAAACTGAGATCGCGGGAGAGAACGGCGGATTACGCCTGTTACCACTGGCCCGGCAATGACGATCTTAAACGTAGATCGAAATCGCCCGGAGTTAGAGGAAGTCTGGGCGAATTATTCACTCTCTGGAGGCAACGGATTGCGCCTGACAAGGATTCTTGAACCATGCAAGGTGTCAACCGTCTGTTTGCCACTCGAACGATTTCACTCGTTGCACTCTCTGCAGCGGTCCTGATTTCGGGTTGCGTGACGTCCGCAAAAGTCCGCAAATCGGCATCATGTCCAAGCTGCCAGGGAGACCCGTATCCCACGTTGAAACCGACTCCTGCGCCCGCTTATGACGACTATCAATCGCCGAACAGGGGTGGAATTGCACCTGAACCACTACCACCAAGTCCACCGGTTGAAACAACAAGACGGCTTCCCGGTTTGAATAACCGACCGGTTTCGCCGTATCAGTCCGCTGACCGAGATTCGAAAAACATGTTCGACTGATTGTAGCGAACTGAACCGCATTGAAAGCCGGGGCACTTCACAGCGATTGACAACATTTGCTTATTATCGATGCTCCGGCACAGGCCGGGCGGTAAATGCCGCCCGGTCTGCTTTCGTTAGCAACATCCAGAGCCTAACGCTTGACGATTTGATATTCGCATTCAGGGCACACCGTTGAACCGAATGGAATACGCTTCCCGCAGCTCGGGCAATTCGCAATCTTAGGATCTGCCGCGAGTTCTTTTTCGAATTTATCCTGCTCAATCGCCTCATTTGTTCTTGGCAGGAATAAGGCAACCAACAACCACAACCAGCCAAAAAACAATCCGAGGATAACTCCAAGTCTTGGAGAATATCCTTTTTTTGCAGCAATTTTTCCGCCCAGAAATCCGAAGGCAATCCAAATCAAAATATTCAGCGCGAGCATGGTTTATGTTTCCGTAGTTTTTGGGGACAGTGTCACGCTGCGTCTGATTCAGGTCACTTTGAGCTTCGTTGATTCTGATCGCGGAAAATCGGAATTTCAAGGTTCATCGACGTCAAAACAACCTGCTTGATTTTTCCGTCGACGACATCGCTAACGATATCAACACTGTTTCACGATTGCTGCCCCTTCTTCTATTGATGAATCAGAGGATCTGCCGTCATTAACGCATCACAGTCCCTTCGTCATTAACGGCAGTTCGGCAAAGCCAACAGTTTTGTCATCTGTTCCATACTCGCGAAGTTTGGTCGTGCTTGATAAGTTTCACATTCGCCAAGTCTTTCTCGTGCATTGTCAATATTTAACGTTCGGGTCGAGTGTCGCTGCATCGCAGTCTTCGGAGGCGCCGTGTCTGCTCTTTTTTCGAGGCAATCGAAGAGCACCAGGTGACCGAAGGCGGTCATCCAGTGGCACCCGAAAATTGAGATTCGACAACGCACCAGGTGTTAAAGTCGGCCATACTTCCACTTGCGAGTTACGATTCATGCTTACTCGATCACACTATGTTTGCTGCTGTTTGACGCTGTTCGTCGTGGCACGATTGTCCGATCTTTCAGCGGCAGATCCAAAGCCTGCGCAGCCAAACATCGTATTCATTCTCGCCGACGACTATGGGACTGGCGAAGTTGGTTGTTACGGTGCCGACAACTACAAGACGCCCCACATCGATGCTCTGGCCACTGGTGGCATGCGATTTACGCACGCCTACACCGCGCCTCTCTGCGGGCCTTCACGTGCATTGATACTGACGGGTCGCTACCCCTTTCGCACAGGAGCGACAAACCAGGACGCCACGGGCCGGATGTCGCCTGACCGCGAAACGATGATGCCCAAAATTCTGAAGCAGGCGGGATATGTCACGTCTTGCGTCGGCAAGTGGGGTCAGCTTCCACTGGGTCCCGCCGAATTCGGCTTCGATGATTATCTGAAGTTCAAAGGGAGCGGAGCGTATTGGAATACCCAACCTAAAGCCGAATCGTACGAGGTGAATGGGAAATCGGTAAAGCTTCGCGACTATGAATATCTTCCCGACGTGATGCACGATCATGTGACCAGGTTTATCACTGCCAATCGAGAAAAACCGTTTTACCTTTATTATTCTCTGTCACACGTGCACGCCGAAATTTTGCCCACGCCCGACAGTGTTCCCGGAAGCAAAGATCTTTACGCCGACAATGTTACCTACATGGATAAGCTTGTTGGTAAGCTGATTGGATTACTCGATCAATTGAAGTTGCGAGACAATACGCTGATTGTCTTCTTCGGAGATAATGGGTCTGCAACGGGTCGAGCGAAACGGGCCACGATTGGTGGTCAGGCGCTGTCAGGATCAAAAGGTTCCATGCAAGAGGGAGGGTCTCTTGTTCCTTTAATCGTCAACTGGCCGGGCAAGACCCCTGCCGGGGTGGTCTCTCATGATCTGATTGATGCGACGGACTTCGTCCCCACGTTCGCCATGCTGGCGGGGGCACAACTCCCCGAGAAAACCGTCATTGACGGCCAAAGTTTTCACTCGCAAATCAAAGGTGAGAAAGGGACGCCACGTGATTGGATGTTTAACCAACTCGCCGGCATGTGGTATGTACGCGAGGCGAACTGGAAGCTGAATCAGGCGGGCGAGCTGTTTGATATGTCTGATGCCCCATTCACCGAAAAACCGGTCCCGCTCGAAACGAACGATCCTGCCGCCAAAGCGGCGCGCAGTCGGCTTCAGGCCGCGCTTGCAAAGCTCGACCCGGGTAGCGGAATTGTCGACGATGGTAACGGTACAGGCCGACACGCCAATCGCAAAAAGGACAAGGTCAAGTAAGTCACTCGACCGTGATCACATTTACACAATCACATTCATTCTCCATTCGGGCCTGCGAACATGAATAAGTTTTATCTGATTGCAATGTTTTTCATGGGATTGGCCGAGGTCGGCACGATTCAGGCTGCCGATGGCAAGTCTAAGCCGAACGTATTGTTTATCGCAGTCGATGACTTGCGTCCTGAAATGGGCTGTTACGGCAACAAGGTTATCAAGACTCCGAATCTTGACCGGCTGGCTCAACGCGGGATCGTTTTCAACCGGGCCTATTGTCAACAGGCCGTTTGCAGCCCGTCTCGAAGTTCGCTGTTAACGGGGAAACGCCCTGACGCGACACAAGTTTGGGACCTGCAGACGCATTTCCGCGTGGCGCTCCCAAATACGATCACACTGCCGCAGCACTTCAAAGCTAACGGTTATCATACGGCGGCCTTGAGTAAGATTTATCATCCTGGTTTTGAAGACGGCGCTTCGTGGAGTGAACCGCATTGGTATCCCAACGGCCGGACAGTTGACACTGATCCCTCCGATCCGACCAAACGAATCACTCAGTCATACGGCAAGGGTGTTAAAAAGAACGCCAATGCAAAAGCCAACGGGGATGAAGAACGATCCACGCAGAAGGGTGAAAAGCCTGCCAAAACCGTTCCCGCGTTTGAAGTCAGCACAAAAAGTGATGATGAACTATCCGATGGCTTCACCTGCCAGGAAGCCGTTAAGCGACTTCATAATCTCAAGTCCGGTAGTGAACCGTTTTTTCTTGCGGTCGGTTTCTTGAAACCGCACCTTCCGTTCGTTGCCCCCAAGAAATACTGGGATCTTTATGATCCAGCAACCATTCCAAAACCTGCGATCGATCATCTGCCTGAAGGAGCACCCACATACGCGGGTCACGTCAACGGCGAGATTCATGGGTATCTTGGCGTGCCAGAGGCTGACCCGATTCCTGCCGATTTTTCACAGACGCTGCGCCATGGATACTACGCCTGCATCAGCTACACCGACGCCCAGGTTGGCCGCTTGCTCGACGCACTGGATCAGGAAGGCCTCGCCCAGAACACGATTATCGTTCTCTGGGGCGACCACGGCTGGCAACTTGGCGACCATGGCCTTTGGCACAAGCACACGAACTTCGAACTGGCCACACGGGCGCCCTTGTTAATCAGTGTCCCTGGTTTGAATACAGCCGGAAAGACCTGTAACGCACCCGTGGAATTCGTCGACGTCTATCCAACCCTTGCCGACGTCTGCGGCCTCGCGATTCCCGGCGACCTCCACGGCAGCAGCCTGAAGCCCTTGCTTGAAAATCCCGCTACGATCCCGACGAAAAAAGTCGCGATCAGCCAATATCCCCGACCTGCCGGACAAACCAAGCAGGGTGCCTTGATGGGCTACAGTGTTCGTGACGACCGCTGGCGACTGACCGTCTGGCGAAACCGCAAGACCGGCGAAGTTGCAGCAACGGAACTTTACGACGAACAAGATGATCCCTCCGAAACCATTAATCTCGCGACGAAATCCGAACACAAGCCGGTCATCGACCGCCTCTCGGCCTATTTGCCGTAAATTGTTTGGAATGAATCATGGACGCCTTTTTCCACGGATGGCGACGAAAGACGGGGTGCGTCACATTGGTGGCCGCATTGATCGTTCGTTTCTTCCGGATATGCAGAAAGAAACGAGGATTTGCCAATCTAAAGCGGCCATTAGTCGCATCGGCTGACCATTTTGAAGCCCCCTTTGCGATCTCGATGAGTGTCGAACCTTATGAAAAAAAACGTGTCTGATAGTTATCGCCAGTCGATGTCGCGTTCTGTCTTCCGGGCTTAAAAACCAGGAAAACTGACTGGAAAGGTTTCGTCTTGTTCAATAAGATTCGGACTGTTCCGACCATGGCAACCCCGGAGAGGTGGCAGAGTGGCCGATTGCACCGGTCTTGAAAACCGGCATGTCCGTAAGGGCATCGTGAGTTCAAATCTCACCCTCTCCGCTTCAAACCCTGAAGAAACTTCGGTTTCTTGTGGGTTTTCTTCTTTCTAGTCACCGTCGGCATCCGATGCGTCAAATAAAAAACCGTACGGGATTGGATTACGAACGTTTGAAACGAACGTCGTTTTGTTTCGAGCTTCGGGGATGGGGCCTATGAATCCTGTCTACTTCAAGAATCCTGCGGCTGCAGTAGAAGATCAAGAACGCAGCATATTTTCGGATTTCGATGTTGATCGAGACAGTGCTTCAGGATATCCGCGTCTGTGCAACCGGCACTTTTCAGTATGTCGCCTAGAATTGGCAGTCGAGCGAAATCCCGCGATTTGCAAATTTCAGCGGCGAGTTCAACCACGGCACCGTTTTCCCAGGCAAGCCAGGCCGAGTTAATTTTTGCAGTGCCAGTCACGAAGACCTCGCACTTCGCGACTCGTACGACGTCATCCAGTTGTAGAGAGCATTTCCCTTTTGTTCGCTCACCGTTGAGAAAGGTCCCGTACAGACTTTCTAAGTCAACTATCCACGCTCCCTCGTGATCGTGGCTAAATTGACAGTGCCAGCGGTTAATGTGGTGGTCGGGTTCCAACGGTAAATAGCACTTTTCATCAAGGTAGATTCCTGTCGCCTGATGAAGCTCGGCGCGGCTGACGGCTTCGACAGGACTCTCTGTAGCGGCAGAGATGCGGTTCCCGTTTCTTATGGTTTGCCGATGACGATCATATCTCGACTCCGGTTCGAACCATGCAAGAATGCTTGGGAATGAGTGAGGTTTGATGCATTAGTGAATCAGGGTTTCCCTGATGTCAGTCCTGATGCGGAGTGCGAGAATGACCAGTCGACACTCGTTTCTCAAGATCGGTGTTAAACAGTTGGGCTGTTTCACTGCTGACTATTGTATTGGACAAACTAATCGTCAATCGCCACAAGAAGGGCGCGGTTCGGCGAGGGAATCCTATGTAACAAAGATACATGGCAAATCAGGATCGGAAATGCTTGGCTCCATCGCAACCTCTCGACGGTTAGCAACGCCTTTCGCTTAGTCGTGTCAAAAAATGAGACTCAATTCAAGATTTCATTCGCACAACATCACGAAATTCAGGAACAGAGCTGAATAACTTTGCCCATGGAATACTCGCATATATGGGTGAGTCCATAAAGAAAATAATCTCGTTTGGAGAATAAGTAGAAGAATATGCCAGTTGTACTTTGGGCAGGTTTGAGGCAACTTGAGGCAGTCCGTTTTTCAACGTTCCTCGCTATTTCGCAGGGATCGGCGAGTGGCGTGATGAATTCCGCCGACCTTGCACAATTCGAAGAATGGGTTCGCCTGGAGGATCTCAATGGCGAATGGACGAAGTGGAATTTGCGGTCATTAGATCCGCCAGAATCGACGGACAATTTGAAATTGCCGGCTAAGAACGCGCTGCGTTTCAGCTTTTTGTGGAACATTGTCAACACGTTTTGTCATCCTGATGTTTCACGCATTATTGACGAGGGCTCTCGAACGACAGCCAGAATTGCCCCGGATGAGGATTTTGGAGTCGGCCGTTCAAACGCAGGTTGGTTAGGCCGGTGGGAAAACTTTATTACGACGTCGGCGATGATTCGCTTCCTCGGGGCACTCGAACAATTCGAGATTGATGCACTGAAAAGCTTGCTATTCTATCGTCCGCATGGATGGTGCAACCCCACCATGCGAGATTGCAGACCAAACTGTGGAAGAGCTGATCATTCGAGAAAAGCCGGAAAGGCGCGGAGGTGTTGATTATTACGCAAAGCCGCCGCTGTGGACTTTCATTCGACCGAATGCGGAGGACGTTCAAACACGCCGACAAATTTTTTCCAGCGTGTATGAGATCAATTTGGAAAATCCCAATCAATACGGTTGGACGCTTGATGAATTGTGGGAGCAGCGAAAAGCTATTGCTCATGGGAGTCACGAGGTGGAAATCACCATCGGCGCCCTGCTCAAGATCCACAAATACGTGATCAAATCGATGCTAAGCCTGGCTGACCAAATTCGTGAGAGATACCGTTTAGAACTGTAAATATCGACGGCGTTCTCATTTCAAGAAGCTCAAGCCGCACTCTTCAACATTTACATTCTGATCCAGCAAACAACCCAGCGAGAGTTTTCCCGGCTTTTTCGGTCTGAATCTTCTCAGCGGGAAAACAACCGAAAAACCCGCATGATTCCCGTTAAAATAACACTCAGCAGGATGCAGGACATGGCAGGGAAATAAAACTGAAAGTTTTCCCGTTGAATCGCGATGTCACCGGGCATTTTACCAAGCCATGGTGTTTTACCAAGCCATGGTATTTTACCAAGCCATGGTATTTTACCAAGCCATGGTACGGCGGGGCGAACAATCCACAAAAGCCCTATTGCATAATCAGGCTGCCGATAACAACAAGATTCCAATCAGGATGGTTCAACATTCACCAATTTTAACGTATTTAAGTTGACCTCGATAGGGTACTCGAATCAACAGGCAATTTTGGGTTTTAACGAAAAAAAGTCTCTTTTCACGCAATTACCGAAGAGTCGCTGCCAAGTTTACTTGCAGGGGCAAAGTTGGCACCCGTAGAATTGTCGGGGGCGAAAGTGGACAGATCCTTGACTCGTGCCTAAAAATCATTTGGTTGTTTCAGCCACAAAAGAATCGATCCCGATTGGAAGAAATGAATTCCGAAACGAGTGCTCAATCATCGAATAGCGATTTGTCGGGAGAAAGTCTCAATCCCGCAAACGCAGGTTCGTCGACTGGAGTTTCAATCGATACAAAAACAATTGTCGGTACCGAAGCGATTACTTCCAGTGACATGGAGGTGTCCGTGAGTCCGATTGGTGGAACGATTGGCAAATATGAAATCCGGTCCCAGTTGGGTGCCGGAGGGATGGGGGCAGTCTACCTCGCTTTCGATACGCTGATCGAGCGTGAAGTCGCGATCAAAGTCTTATCTCAGGAAGTCGCCAATTCAACCGTGGCATTGCAACGCTTTCTTCAGGAAGCGAGGTCAATCGGTAGACTGAACAATCCTAATGTCGTCTCGATTTACGAGATCGATCGTTGGAACGGGCAATATTACCTCGTCATGGAATTACTTTCCGGCGGAAGTCTGGCGGAACTGGTGGATAAACGAGGGCCATTGCCTTGGCAAGAAGCCTGCCAGTTGATTGCTCAGGCCGCTTCGGGGCTGGCGGCGGCGCATTCTGCAGGTATGGTGCATCGCGACATCAAGCCCGAAAACCTGATGTTGACGAAGGAAGGGCTGGTAAAAGTCGTCGATTTCGGGTTATCCAAGCTTGTCGACGCAGCTAACGACACACGGACGGCCGTGACCAAACAAGGACAAATCCTTGGTACGCCGCAATACATGAGTCCCGAGCAGTTTGAATCGACGGAAGTTGACTCCAGGACGGATATTTACAGCCTGGGAGCGTCGCTTTATCGGCTGTTGACGGCCAGATTTCCTTTTCACGACTGTGCTTCAATCGTGCAGACGATGATGGCACATTTAAACAAGCCTTCGCCAAAGGCAACCGATATTGATTCACGGATTCCTGATGAATGTGATCGCATCATTTCTCGCGCAATGTCCAAGCGACCTGCTGAACGTTATCAACAAGCATCGGAAATGGCTGCCGATTTAACGGCTTTGATTCAAAATCAGAACATGGTCGTACGTGATGCCCGGGAACCGGAAGCAACCCTGAACGTATTAGTCGCAGACACCCCGAATTTTGCCTCGCTGACGATTGCCGATGAAGTGAAGCCGTTGAGGTCCGTTGCGATCATCGAGCCATCCAAGATGCTGGCTACGATGATGCGTGATGCCGTTGTGCGAGTGGGAGCGTCACGGATCGATGTGCTATCCTCCAAGGAAGAAGCTTTGACGGTCATCGGTCGACGAGTTCCCGATTTATTGATTACGGCAATGCAGCTTTCCGATGGTCGTGGTATCGACTTGATCTCGGAACTATGCCAGGAGTCGTCACTGAGCCGTACTTGTGTGGTGCTGAATTCGAGCGATTCCACGGTGGAAGACCTGATCGGCGCCGGATCGGCGGCGAGTCAGATTCTTGCACCTAAGAAAGTGCGTCCTGACGACGTCCTTCGGGTCGTCCATGCTGCCGGCCCCTGTGAAATCGCCCAAGGTTTCATCGCCAATTCACTTGATCCGTTGAATTTACGGCTTGTGATCATGACGAATTTCGATAAGACGCCGGACCAACTTGCCGATCTGATCCGACAAGTTGGTCTCCTGGACGTTTCTGTAATTGGGCTTTCCGACGCGGCCTTGATCCCGACCGACGATGTTCCAACAGTCGTGCTAAGACTGAAACAGATACCATTGAAAGGTTCGACCGTCGAGATACAGGACGTAAAAACATCGATACTTCTCCATGCGGGTCGACATTTGTTTGCAGACGTTGCAGTCGATTCGAAGGCGATGTATTTGTCCACAGTGTTCCGTCAGAGTGTTACGGCCTCCGTTCATCGAATTTTCGATGCAAAACGGCTGACATGCCTGTTACAGGCGTGCCGAGCGTCATAAACGGCCCTGTAAAAATCACAATATCCCGAAAAGTCGCGTTTGTCTGGATCAAGATTGACGTAGGTTTGTGGGGACCACCAGAATTATCACGGGGGGAAATTTGTGTATTTGATCAGGGGCAATCCGTGAGCGGAAATATTTCGACGAGATCCGCCATGTCTGAGTCGATGGCTCAGGCTCGATCTTCGATGCAATTCGTTGGTTTTCGACTGGCCGATCAGATGTATGCCTTTCGAATCGAAGGGATTCAGGAAATTGTGATCCCGGATCGGGTCACGCAAATGCCTCAGGTCCCTGACTATGTCGAAGGGGTCAGCAATCTGCGTGGAACGATCATTCCGATCATTAATTTGCGACGTCTATTCGATCTCGAATCAAAACCAAAAGATGACGAGACTCGAACGATCGTCGTGAACGTCGGACCTCGAACGATTGGCTGTACGGTCGATGCCGTTACACAGGTGATCAAAATTGCCCCCGAATCAATTCATTCAGCTCCCGACATCGTGAAGGCAGATGGAGCCGCCTACATCGCCGGTTTCGCTAAGTTAGAAAGCGGCCTGGTGATCCTTCTCGATATTGGCGAGTTATTGGATCCGGCAAAATTAGATCAAGTGCGCGAAGTGGCTCGTCATGGTGTTGCCGTAAACCCCACGACATCCTCCTCCTGATTAACTTGAAACGACATCGTTTTTATATGTTTTCCCAGGAAAAACCGTTTGTTTAGCCTGGATATCGTTTAAAACTGAGAACAGTCACCATGGCAATTGACAAACCAATCACCAATTCAAATTCCCCCCGACCAAGGCGAACTCGGCGAACAACTGATGCCGCAGATATTTCCGCGACGGTTGATTTTCGTCAAATCGTGGAAAACGCGTCGATTCGTGTGATCGTTGCAGATCGGGACTTGACCGTTCTCTACATGAATGCCGCGTCAAAAGCGACTCTGCTGGAATTAGAACATCTGCTGCCTTGCCCCGTGGACGAAATCGTTGGGCAATCGATCGACATCTTCCACAAGAACCCCGATTTCCAGCGTCGATTTCTGGCAAACCCCAAGAATCTCCCTCATTCGGCAGAGATTCGTCTGGGTCCCGAGATCATGGATTTGCACGTCACCGCCGTTCGCGATGCAGACGGCAACTATGTTGGTCCAATGATCACCTGGAACTTAATCACGGAGAAAAAAGCTCTTGAAGCCCAAACGGCTGACATGATCGCTCAAATGGAAGCGCTCGGTCGAACGAACCTGGTGATTCAATTCAATGTTGATGGAACGATCATCACTGCCAACGAGAATTTCCTCTCGGCAATGGGCTATACATTGGAAGAGATCAAAGGGCGGCATCACAGTATCTTTGTCGATGAACAGTATCGTTCGAGCCCTGAATACAGAGAATTCTGGACGAAGCTCAATCGCGGAGAGTACGCCAAAGACGAGTTTCCGCGAGTCACAAAAAGTGGACGGGTCGTCTGGATACAGGCGGCCTACAACCCGATCCGCGACTCAAGCGGCAAAGTTACGAAGGTTGTCAAATTCGCTACGGATATTACCGCTGCGGTCCACGCCCGCAATGAAAATCTTCGAGTTCAGGCGGAACAACTGGCTGCCGCCAACGAATTACGAGCCAAAGTTGCGAGGCTGGTACAGGTCGTGACAGCGATTGCAAACGGCGATCTGACCCAAAATGTCGAACAGGGTGGTGATGACGACCTGGGCCAGTTAGCGGCCAGCGTGAAGCGAATGTCGACCGATTTGCGAGAACTCATCAGCCAGATGATTGAATCGGCGACTCAACAAACTGAAGGGGCACGGGCGATAGCCGAGAGCTCACAGAATCTCAGTGAAGGGGCTCAATCGCAGGCCGCTTCGGTCGAGGAAATGTCTGCCAGCATCGAAGATCTCGTCAGATCAATTCAGGTCATTTCTGAGAGTTCGGGTGAGGCAAGGCATCAAGCCGAATCGACTGCCGAGTTAGCGAAATCGGGCGGAAATTCGGTAAGTGAAGCCATTTCTTCGATGCGGCTGATTCAGAAGTCGAGCGAACAGATCAACGACATCATTCAGGTGATCAGCGAAATCGCCAGTCAGACAAATCTGTTAGCACTCAATGCGGCCATTGAAGCGGCACGCGCAGGGGAACACGGATTGGGCTTTGCCGTTGTCGCTGATGAAGTTCGAAAACTTGCTGAGCGGTCGAGCCTCGCGGCAAAAGAGATTACTCAGTTGATCAAGGAATCAACTCGACGCGTCGCGGAAGGTGCAGAACTTTCGGAAAAGGTCGGCAAATCGCTCGGTTCGATTGTCCAGGCGGTGGAACAAACGGCATCTGGAATCGCCAGGATTGCCGATTCGACCGAGACACAAGCGGAAAGTGCCAAAGAGGTCCAGCTAGCGATTCGCTCGGTTGGAAAGACAACCGAGTCAAACGCAGCGGCGTCGGAAGAAATGGCGGCCAGTGCAGAGGAACTGGGTGCTCAAGCCACGACATTGCAGGAACTTGTCGCACGCTTCAAAGTTTAATAACGGATTCCCTGGTCGATAAAAGGCATGGTCGCTGTGGATACGTCTCAACTGACACTCAAGGAATTTCAGCAGTTTCAATCCTTTATTTTGAAGCTGTGCGGCATCAGTGTGCCTGATAACAAAATTACGTTGCTGAGCAATCGAATTCGACGTCGATTGCGAGCGACAAACATCGCGGATTTCGAGGGCTATTTCAAGTTTTTAAAGTCTCCGGCAGGGAAAGAAGAACTGGAAGGTTTTTTGAGTGCGATTACGACGAATGAAACCTCATTCTTTCGGACAGAAAAACACTTTGACTGGTTGAGAACGGAATTCGTCGATCAGGTCGTCAATCAGGCAAAGGCGGGTGAACGTCAGCGTTCCCTGCGAATCTGGTCGGCTGCCTGCAGTACGGGGGAAGAACCTTACACGATCGCTCTTTGTCTGGCGGAAAATCAGCACAAGCTGGCGGGATGGAAGATTTCGGTCCTGGGTACGGATATCAGCGAACATGCAATTTCCAAAGCTCGGAGCGGCATTTTCGGTGATGACATCTGCAGTGAGGTCCCTGACAAACTAAGATCACGATTTTTCCTTGAACATGCAGAATCCAAAACATGGGAAGTCAAACCGGTACTAAAAGAGATGGTGACGATCAAGCGTCACAACTTAATGGAACGTCATCCTGAGTCAGGTTTTGATTGTATTTTCATTCGAAATGTTTTGATCTATTTCAGCAAAGAGTCGAAGCAGCAGGTCATCGAGAATCTTGTTCATGCGATGGCGAAAGGGTCCTATCTCGTCGTCGGTCCGTCTGAGGGGATCTTCGAAATGTTGGGGATGCTGACGAAGCGATCCACCTTCCTGTATCAGAAGGAATAAGATGGGATCAGACACAAACAATCCGAACGAATCAGGGGCGTCCTCGTCTGACGATTTGTCCGAATACATGCAGGTATTCCTGGATGAATCGGCCGAAGAGCTGGATTCACTGGTCGAGGCAATCCTGCTGCTGGAAGACGATCCTCAAAATGCGGAGTCTCTTAACAAAGCGTTCCGGATGCTGCATTCATTGAAAGGTTCCTGCGGGATGATGGGCTTCGAGGTCGTGGGAGATTTTGCTCACACACTCGAAGATCGATTTGAAAACTATCGATCAGGGAAAGACCTGCTTGATCGTGACACTGCGACCTTGGTGCTCAAGTGTGTGGATTATTTTCGAGCGTTTATCGATCGCCTGCGGAAAGGAAACGCGAGCGAAGGTGATCCTTCTGAACTGAAGCAACAATTGGAGTCACGATCGGAAAAAACGCTGTTCATTCCCGAGAGTCTGTTAAGAAGTCCTGTCGTTGAATCGCCGCCAACTCCTTCGATCCCCGTAACGGCTTCAAAGCCAGTCGCGGTCCCGACGCTTTCCGGCGGAATTTTGATCAAAATCAAATTCAAACCGGGATTGCAACTCGCAGATCTGAAAGCACGGTTAATCGTTTCACGACTGTCGTCGATTGGCGAAGTTGTTGAGTGTGAACCAAAGATTGAAGACGTTCGCAGTTTTGATGATTTGCCGTTGTTCTCACTGACATTGCTGACTGACCGCAAGTTAGACGAGATCCGGAAGTTCGCGAACGTCGACGGCGTCGAATCCGTTGATTTTGGCGGGCCCAATGTCTCTGGTGAAGCCTCAACGGCAGCACGTGAAGTGCTGGTCGCACCGGTCAAGCACGAGACCACCCCTGAAACGGTTCCGGTAAAACCAGAAACAAAAGAGACAAGCCTCGCGTCGGTAACTCTTGAAGAAACATCGGCGATTCCATCGCCCCCTGCCGCGATTTCGAAGCCAGCCGCAAAGACGACGGCTCAAGCCGTACCCGAGACAACCGAAGTGAAAGCTCCGGTCAATGAAACATTGCGGATCGATATTGAGCGTCTCGATCGGCTGATGAATCTGACCGGTGAACTGGTCGTCACTAATGCCAGGTTTGCCCAGATCACTTCCGACATGAGCCCGATTTTTCGGCGGAATTCTGTTTTTAACAAGTCCAAAGACGTCACCGACCGATTACGTCAGCGATTGGAACTTGTTCGCCAGCACATGAATTCGTCGAAATTTGCCGAAGAGAGTTGGAATTCCATTTTCCACGGCTTAGAAGACGAGCTGGAAGGCCTGGACCAGCAAACGGCCATGTTTAACGAAGGGCACCGTCACTTCCTTCAGATTACGGAAGCCGTCGATCAACTGACACGCGTCTCAAAGAATCTGCAACGGGGGGTTTTGAACACCCGGATGGTTCCCGTCGGTCCTTTGTTAAACCGATTCAAGCGAGTCATCCGAGACCTTTCCGTCGAGCGAAGTAAACGCGTTCAGCTTCTGGTGCACGGCGAAAATACAGAGCTTGATCGTCGGATGATTGATTCACTAGGTGACCCGTTATTGCATCTTGTCAGGAACTCGATCGATCACGGTCTCGAATCGCCCGAGCAGCGTGTTGCCTGCGGAAAGCCAGAAGTCGGCACGATTTCGATTGAAGCGTCACATCGAGGTAATAACGTTTTGATTACTGTACGAGATGACGGAGGAGGGATCAGTTCTGAGAAAATTCGGGCACGAGTCGTGTCGCGAGGGATCGCTACTGAATCTCAGGTTCGCGAAATGAGCGAGCAGCAGATCGTCGATTATATCTGGCACCCAGGCTTCAGCACTGCAGAACAGGTGACCGACATCTCTGGTCGCGGCGTTGGAATGGATATCGTTCGCAGCACGATCACGAGCCTCAGCGGGACGATCGATGTCGCTTCAATTCCAGGCCAGGGAACGACTTTTACGATTCGACTTCCATTAACCCTTGCCATCATTCGTAGTCTGCTAATCCGCAACCGAAGTGGTTATTTTTCGATTCCGATTGACGACGTGCGGGAAATCGTATCGATCTCGCCCGACGAGATTCATGCCGTTCATCGTCACCTGACCATTGACGTTCGCGGTGAATTAATTTCGCTGGTGACGATGGAAAATATCTTCGATTGGAACGTTTCTGCCGAATCCCAGTCAACGGACGGCAATTCGTCGAATCGAAACATCAACGTGGTGCTACTGTATTCTCGGGGCAGAACGCTCGGATTATGCGTCGATTCACTCGTCGGCCGAGCTGATATCGTGATAAAATCACTCTCCGAGAATTTCGTTGCGATTCGCGGTCTTTCGGGGGCCAGCATCATGGGTGATGGCACCGTCTGTTTGATGCTCGATTGTGCGTCCCTGATCGAATTGGCATCGGAACGAGCCGTGGCACACGGCGCAGGCAGGCGATAACTGGCTATACATAAGGGGATCCGTTTTTGAACCACGCTCCGCGATTGACGTCGGATCAACTTGAACGACTGACTCAGGCTTTCCATTCTGGTGCCGCGATGGGTTCTCAGGCTATCCAGGGGTGGCTGATGGCGCCAGCCGTGATTTCCATTGATTCCGCAGACGAGTGCCCACTCGATATGGCGACCGCTGTTCTCGGCGAGTCTGGCGATGTGGTCGGCATGTGTGTAATGCAGATGGAAGGGACGCTGACTGGTCAAATGGTACTTGCATTTGACGATCGAAGCGGTCTCTCGCTGACGGATCTTCTGCTCGGAAATCCGCCCGGAACAGCGACGGAATGGGGGGAAGTTGAGATCTCTTCAGCTTTGGAATCGATGAATATACTCGGCAGTTCGTATTTGAACGGAATGGCGAGTTTTCTGTCGAAGGGGAGTCGAGAAACGGTCAGTCTGATTCCGTCGCCACCGGTCTTTTATCGCGATTTTGCGGAGAGTCTGCTGCAGAGTGCGTTTATGGAGCAGGCTGCCGAGGGAAGTCATGTGTTGTTCGCCCGTGCTCGATTTGAACTACATGGGCGTCCGCTCAACTGGACTTTTCTGCTGATACCCGACCCCGGATCGCTGCTGAAGCTTTCGCAAATCCTTTCGAGCCTCGGTTCAAATTGTGAGACCAGCACATGAATCAACTCGATCGGAGCGGGCTATTGCTCGCGGGAGAACAACGTCGACTTACCGAACGAAAAGTTGGCATGGGGGATATCGAAGTGACCCGAGGGGCGTTCTTGTTGAGGACCTTGCTCGGTTCCTGCATTGGGTTAGTCATTTACGATTTGCGGAACCAGGTGGGTGGAATGGCGCATATCGTTCTGCCAAATTCCAATGGCCAGGTCGGTACGCCGGGCAAATATGCCGATACGGCGTTGGCAGAATTGTTGAAACAGATCATTGAACTAGGTGGTCGCGAACGACAGTTGTCGGCTAAGTTAACCGGGGGTGCCAACATGTTTGCGACATCGGGACCAATGACGATTGGCGATCAAAACCTCGCTGCGATTGAACTTTTGCTGAAATCGGCTGGCATTCCCGTGATCGGCCGTCATTGCGGAGGACGGTCTGGCCGTCGCGTGGCGTTTGAAGTCGACACCGGACGTGTCACTGTCGATGTTGTCGGTTCGTCTACCGTTGAAGTTTAAAATAAGTGCTCGGAGAAGGTCCATGAACCGTCTTTTGATTGTTGATGACGCTTTGATCATGCGGATGAAGATTCGGGATATTGCCCGATCTGCAGGGTGGCAGGTGGTCGCGGAAGCGACCAACGGCGAAGAAGCGGTCCAATTGTTCGAAGAACACCGACCAGACCTCGTGACACTTGACATGGTCATGCCCGGGATGGATGGTCTGTCTGCGCTGAAGGCAATCCGTAAACTACATCCCGCTGCCAACATCGTCATGGTGAGCGCCGTCAATCAGAAAGAGAAACTCCGCGAGTGTATTGAAAGTGGTGCGCTGGATTTTGTCGTCAAACCATTCGATCCAGCCAATCTCAAAGCCTTTTTTGAACAGTATCGGCAAAGCACCTGATCTATGACCGTCCTCAAAGTTTTAATTGTCGATGATTCGGCACTGTTTCGAACATTGTTATCCAACATCCTTCGCGGCATACCAAACTGTGAAGTAATTGGGACGGCATCGACTGGCCAAACCGCACTACAGAAAATTATCGAGCTTGAGCCTGATCTGGTGACGCTCGACATGGAAATGCCTGAGATGGATGGCATGGAAGTGCTGCAAGAACTGAAACGCCGACGCATCCGTTCCAAAGTCATCATCGTCAGCCGACACACGTCGGCGGGTGCTCAAATCACGACGGACGCACTTTTACAGGGGGCGTTCGATTTTGTTCTCAAACCGTCAAGCAAGGATCCGGCAGCCAATAGATCGGAATTGGAGCACGCTCTTTCGGAAAAAATTACGGCCATTCGGGAAAATACGGGACACGATGCTGGAACTACGGTTTCGCCAGCCCCGACCCAAGCTAAGCCTGAGTCGAATCGTCGACGAACAACAAGATGTGAAGCAGTGGTGATTGGGTGTTCGACCGGTGGTCCTGATGCATTAGGACAGGTTGTGCCCTACCTTGACCCGGATTTTCCGGTGCCGATCGTTATCGTTCAGCATATGCCGGAAGGATTTACAGGTTCCCTGGCCAAACGCTTGAACGAGGCCAGCGAGCTCAATGTTGTCGAAGCATCCGACGGACTTGCTTTGAAAAAGGGGATGGCTGTTGTTGCGCGCGGGGGACGACATCTCAGGCTGGAACGCCGGAGTGTCAATCAGGTCGTCGTACAACTGACGGAAGATCCCCATGAGCACAACTGTCGTCCCGCAGTTGATTACACTCTTCGTACCGCAGTCGAAGCGTATGACGGGCATCTTTTGACGGTTATTCTAACGGGAATGGGACGCGACGGAACTGAAGGGTGCCGTCTGGTGCGTGATAAGGGTGGCGAAGTGGTTGTGCAGGATGCGGAAGGATGTGTCGTATTTGGCATGCCAAAGTCGGTGATCAACGCCGGCCAGGCAGATTCCATTGTGCCACTGCCTCAAATCGCCGCCACGATCAATTCGATTGTTGGTAAGTCAAAACGATGACTACTGCGTTTGGTCAGTAATCAGCGTACGACCTTGGGATGAAGCTGCCGAGCGTTTCAAGCTTGAACAACTTCTGTTGAATTCAATTGTTCCGAGCAAATGTCATCGTGAACGCGACTCAATCACGCCAACGAATTGCGGGTTACGATCTGGCTCGTGCGATCGCCATTTTTGGAATGATTGTCCATCACTTTATCATTGTTTCGGCGCTAGATCAGCAAAGTTCATCGTGGCTCTCGATACTGACATCTCTTGTGGACGGTCGTCCCGCTGCGATGTTTTTGATCCTGGCAGGCGTCGGAATCACGCTTCGATCATATCGCGCCGTGGAAGCCAGGGATCGCATTCTCATTGAACACGAGTCTGTGAATGTCTGGAAACGCGGGTGGTTGCTGCTTTTGCTTGGGTTTCTTAATTTACTCGTTTGGCCGGGTGATATTCTTCGTGTCTATGGAGTGTCTTTATTGCTGGCCTCAAAGCTGATTGACGCTTCAAATCGACGACTTCTTTGCGTTTCCGCTTTCTTTGCAGCGGGGTTTGCCATTTTGCTTTTCTTACTCGATTACGAGAAAAACTGGGATTGGAAAACGATGACTTATCATCACCTTTGGACGACCGAAGGACTATTTCGGAACCTGTTTTATGACGGATTCCGAGCCGTATTTCCGTGGAGCGGATTATTGTTTTTTGGAATGTGGCTGGGTCGACACGACTTGAGGAATCGCGCGGCGACTCTGAAGTGCGTGGCGATCGGATTCGCGGTCATGCTCATCGCGGAAGCCGTGTCAGCGACCAGCGTCGAAAATCTTTTATCAGAACCGAACTTTGACCGTGGACGGCGGGACGAAATCGTTTCGTTGTTTGGAACGAAATCAATGCCGCCGCTCCCGCTGTTTCTGGCAGCGGCAGGTGGGCTGTCGGTAGCGGTCATTGGCGCTAGCATTTACATGGGTGAAACCTTTCCGCACTCGATTGTCGTCAGGTCGCTCTCTGCGACCGGTCAGATGGCATTGACGTGGTACTTTGCTCATATCTATTTTGGTTTGGGGATGTTGGTAATTTTTCACACAATCGGCAATCGATCAATTGGATTCGCGATCGCAGGCGGATCTGCATTCTTCGTATTTGCAATTTTCGCTTCGTCGTTCTGGCGAAATCGGTATCAATACGGGCCGCTGGAATGGGCTTTTCGCCAACTTTCGAACAATTCGGCGCCCTGACGCAGGAAAAGTGTTCCCAGAAACTGGAATCTGACCCTTGGGAAGTGGTCAGCATGGGGGGATTTTCGCAATAATCACTAAGAACGCTGCAAATCGAACATTTTCCCCTGTAACTGGCGGCAAATCCCTATTACAAAACCTGATTTTGATATTGGAATTTGAACGAAACGCGAATTTTGAAGGACAAATTGCGTTCTGATCGGCCTGAAGTGGAAAGCGAATAACCTAACGATTCAGATTCGAAATTCCATTTTCGTCTAGTCAGGATCTCGTTTATCCACTAGACGACGCTAGAAACAAACATTCGCCGGTCTTTAAGCGACGAAACTGATTCAAAGATAACTACGAGCAAGAGGTGAGATTTAATGGACGGGGACGCTGGTTCGCAGACTGAGGGCGGGAAAGCAAACCGTGTTGTCGAAAGCAAATGGAAAAACGGGCTGGAATGGCCTGCCGTGATTTGGATTGGCACCTTGCATCTGGGTGCTCTGGCGGCGCCGTTTTTCTTTTCTTGGGTCGGTTTTACGGTGTTCGCAGTAATGAGTTGGGTCACTGGTAGTCTTGGTATTTGTCTCGGCTTTCATCGTCTTTTGACTCATTCCAGCTTTGAGACTTATCGCCCCATTCGATGGATTCTTGCGTTGTTTGGCACGCTCGCAGGTGAAGGTCCTCCGATCATGTGGGTGTCGGTACATCGTAAACATCATCGTTTCAGCGATCAGGAGAACGACCCGCATGCTCCCCGCGACGGCGCCTGGTGGAGTCACATGAACTGGATGTTTCCGAACTACGGGAAACAGCATTGGGCGAGTCTTTACCGCCAGTATGCTCCTGACCTGATGAAGGACCGCTCGCTGCGGTTACTGGACAGAAGTTTTTTGTGGCTGCATTTGGGGCTGGGGATCGCCATGTTTTGCTCCGGCTGGCTGATCTGGGATCTCCGGACAGGGATCTCGCTGGTGGCCTGGGGAATGTTTTTGCGGCTGGTCTACATGCTGCATGTCACGTGGGCGGTGAACTCAGCCTCACACATGTGGGGTTATCGCAATTATGAAACCCGGGACGACAGTCGCAATTTGTGGTGGGTTGGTCTTTTGGCATGGGGCGAAGGCTGGCATAACAACCATCACGCGTTCCCACGAGTCGCGCGTCACGGCCACCGCTGGTGGGAATTGGATATGAGTTACATGACAATTCTGCTGATGAAACGAATGGGACTTGCTTGGAACGTTGTTCCTGTGCCAGTCGCGATCGACAGTTCAGTCACCGAGCACGAGTTGGTTCTGGACCAAACCCAGTCAGAAACGCAAAGAATTTCTGCCTGACGGTCAGCCCTCTGAAAGTGCGCGACGAAGGCCGCGTTTGGGGGACGACATGTAATGGTTCAGGTCGCTTTAGACGCTAGCAGCGTCGGCCACGTGGCCGATGCCGCCAGCATCGGAACCGATCGGATCACACAACGTCCCGAACATTAACGGTGACAGAAATCGATCCGCGACAAGCTGGCTGGAAAAACCCGGTGTCCAATCTCGCCTGGCGATCTTACCCTTCAATGTGCCTAATCCGCAGATCGGCGAGCGCGTATATTCTGGTTCGAAGCCGAAGAAATTGCAGTCGTGTGGACCTTATCGCGCGTTCGAGGCGGTCGGCGGCATCAGCGGTTTGGGGAAGCCCTTGAGGGCATCGATCAAGAACTCCGTCGTCGTGGCGTGTTTCGCGTCCGGTGCGCCTGGATAAACCAGCTCGCACGGCACGCCGGCCTCCTTGCATTTTTCCTGGAGCTTCACGCCGTAGTTCGCCGTGTGCGTCGGGTCTTTTTGTTCCCGTCCGAGTGCGGGGGCGGACGTGTAATTCAGATAGATTGCCGGATCGTCAGCGGTGACGTGTTCGATCGGCGAATATTCCTTGATCCACGGCAGCACCTCTTCGCGGTGCTCCGAAAATTCCGCGAAGCGAGTGTCGCGCGTCTTGATGTCATTGGGGTCCATAAAGCCGAACGCGTGTCCGCCGTAGCGGCTGTTCGGCGTCCATTCCTTAAGCTGCTTTGGATCGAGTGACGTCTGTGCTCCATCGACCGCTGCACACCAAAGTCTCGTGGATTCGCGCGCGATTGGATCGCTGTTGTTCGGGTCGGCCATGTCCTGGTGAAATGCGAGCCACAGCGAGGAGCACGCGCCGGCGCTGCCGCCGCTCGCGCCGATGCGTGACTTGTCGATGTTCCACTCCGCTGCCTTGCTGCGTACGAATTGCAGTGCGCACGCTGCATCCTCAAGTGGCGCCTTCACTGGCGGCTTAACGCCCGCGAGTTGTGCCTGCCATGCGTAACGGTAGTTGATGGAAACCACCGAGATCCCTGCATCAAGCATCTTCTGAACCTTGGGGCCGACGCTTCTCTTGTCTCCCGCCACCCAGCCCCCGCCGTGGATGAAGAACAAAAGCGGTGCGGGCCGGTCAGACTTCGCCTGCCAGAAATCGAGTACCTGCCGCTCATGCGTGCCGTAGGGGACGTTTGCGTGCGTTGGGGCGGGTTGCGGATCGGCGGGTTTCACGGGGGCCTTGGGTTTGGTGTCCGACTTCACGGGCACATCGACGGAAACAGCCGGGGTGGCGGAAGGTGCCGCTTTCGGGGCAACAGCGTCGGTTTCCGCTCGTGTTGAGAGAGCGTTCAGCAGCAACACGAGGGTGGCGACGAAGATTGGTGCGGTTTGAATCATGAGAGTTTCCTGTTTCAGGAAGAGCGATTTTTTACGGGCTTCAGGCGAGAGAAAGGATGATGACTCAGCGATCGGTTCATCTGGGAGATAACGTATGACCTTTTGCTTGTCTTGTTAACACGTCGACAGTCTTGATTTTGGACGCAGGCTGCGCGTGGCTGGTGGCTGACGACGCATCCTGTTTCCGTCGCTCTGACGAGACGCCGACGTAGCCAATTGTACCTTCAATTTCCTATATTCGCATTCAAGAAATTCTTCCAAAAACTCGCAGCCCGAACCTTTTGTCCCGATCTTGAATGGGTAGTACCCCAGAGGTCGAAGACCGGAAAAAGGAAACCATGAACAACCGCGCTCCTATCGGCACTCATCAAACCGTTTGCATGTTGCTTTACTGTCTGCTGGCTTTGAACTGCGCAAGCTTAGAGATGCATGCTCAGGATGCCACGTTCAAGGTCCCTGATGACGTCACCTTTCGCGTTGCTGACATCAACAGCGAAGGGACCCGGATCGCGGCGGAATTGTTTTCGCCGACCAATTCCGACGGCAAGCTGCCGACGATCATCATGAGCCATGGCTGGGGCGGGACAGCTGAGTCGCTTCGACCGGATGCCATTGTCTTTGCTCGAGCGGGATTTCTCGTCGTGACGATCGACTATCGCGGCTGGGGCAAGAGCGACTCGCGTTTGGTCGCCGTCGGTAAGCCTGAAATGAAGGACGACAAACTATTTGCTGAAGTCAAAGAAGTCCGGGGGGCTGTCGACCCGATCGACCAGACGACCGACATTCTGAATGCGATTCACTGGGTTGCTGGCGAGAAACGGTGCGATCCCGATCGGATAGGCATCTGGGGTTCCTCCTTCTCTGGCGGACACGTTGTATACGTGGCTGCTCGTGATCCACGTGTGAAAGCGTTTGTCAGCCAGGTCGGATCGATGGACGGTCGCTGGGTGCTCGGCAATCCCCAACTGAAAGCCTACACGATCAGCCAGGGGACTGGCCGCACACGTGGGCAGATCGGGTACCCCAAACCGGGCGAGAAATTCGGCACTTTGAATGGGGCACCTGTCATCGAGAAATTCATCGGCTACGCTCCGATCGAAGACATCGGCCGCTGCGAACGCTGCGCGAAGTTGTTCATCATCGCCGAAAACGAAGAGCTGTTCGACAATAAGGATCATGCCATTTTAGCGCATCAACGCGCGACCGGGGTAAAGAAACTCGTCACCGTCGCAGGGATCAAACACTACGGGATTTACCGGGAAAAACGGGGCGAGGCTCAGCAATTAGCCATCGACTGGTTTCTTGAACATCTGAAGTAGCGTTGATGGGGGGAGTGGGGCGGTTCGAAGCGCACACGATCATGCGAAACTTGCTGTGATCTCCAGGGTTTAAATAGAATAGCCGTCAGATACAAATCTATTGATTATCTCCAAGGTCAGATCCATGAGCTGTCGTTCACTTTTGGTTGCGATGTTTTTGACTGTTTTGTCTGGGCAATCCTTCGCCACCGACTCGCCGAATGTCGTTTACATCATGGCTGATGATCTGGGCTGGGGGGATTTGAGCGTGCATGGCGGCTTGCCGACACCAAGCATCGACAAGCTTTTTACGGAGGGTGTCGAGCTGACGAATTTCATGGGCTGGTGCGTCTGCTCACCGACCCGCGCGATGCTGCTGACGGGTCGCCATCCGTATCGGGTGGGCACTGGCCCAGAGACCGGCGGTGAGTTGGCGAAACAAGAAACCACGATCGCCACGGCTTTTAAGTCGCATGGTTATCACACTGGGGTCTTCGGCAAATGGCACAATGGAGCTGATCCTGCAACGCCAGAGTTCCAGCAAGCTTACGAGGAGGCTTGGAAGGAGCGACCGAACAGAAATTACAAAGGTGGTCTGGGGGTCAATGAGCACGGCTTTGACGAAGCCTGGGTTTATTACGGTGGCGGAGCTGACTACTTTAACCGGCGCAATAGCGGTGGACGCGGCCCGATTAGTTGGTGGCACAATCGCGAACATCGCCCGCAAGATGTCGGCTATACCGAGGACTTGATCACGGAACACGTCGTGGAATTCATTCGCGACAATAAGGATCGTCCGTTCTTCTGCTATGTTCCGTTCCATCTGATCCACGCGCCGATGCAGGCGAAAGACTCAGACCTGGCTGGCGTGGACGAGAAGGTAACGGATCAGACTCAGCGCGTTTATTCGGCAATGGTGCAATCGATGGACAAGAACGTCGCCGCCATCCTGGCCGAACTCGACAAACTGGGCCTGCGTGACGACACCATCGTCGTGTTCACGAGCGACAATGGCGCGACGAAGGACGGTCGAAATCTGCCGTTCCGCGGCGGAAAGCATTCTCTTTTTGAAGGGGGCACCCACTTGCCGACAGTTGTTCATTGGCCCAACGGAAAAGTCGTGAATGGTCGTTGGGACGGCTTGTGCGGAGCGCTCGACATGTTCCCCACGCTGTTGGCGATGACAGGGCTCAAGATGCCCTCGACGCGCCCGCTCGACGGCAAAAACATCTGGCCCGCACTGCGTGATCGCGGTCCCAGCCCGGTGGAAAGCTACTATTGGTCGTGGCACAACGAGGATGCCATCCGCACTGCCAATTGGCGGCTGCATCGTTTCGCCGACCGTGTGGAGCTGTACGATATTCGCGAGGACATCGGCGAAACAGTCAATGTCGCTGACAAGCATCCAGACATCGTTTCATCACTGGAAAAGAAGATGAACGACTGGGTCATGTCGATGGGGGTGGCGCTCAGTCATCTACCCCCACCGGCGACGGTTGATGCCAAGCCAGAGCCAAAAAAGGAAGTGCTGGAGATCTCGGTGACGGTCACTGGCAAGGCGAAACCAAAGGATTCTTTACTGGTTCAATTCGCTCGATACGAAGGGAATGTGTTTGCGACCGACTATATCGAGTACGACATTGCCGTAGGGACCGGCAGCCCACTCAAAGGCTTCTATTACACACCGTTCAAGGGCAACTCCAATGACCAACCCCGGAACGAATTCAAACGTGGCGAAGGTGTCGATCAGTTTGGCCGCGATCAGGCGACAGGCCCGGAACCCAAAGGAGGGGCCGGGGTGTGGGAACATCGGATCATCGGTCTTTCCAGCTATGGGCCAGGGATTCTGCCGGGGCACGGGATCACGTTCAAAGGAGCCAAGCCGGGTCATTACAAAATCTACATCGACAACCTGAACATTCGCCATGCTGACGGCACAACGACCCCCTTATGGACGAACGGCAAGGACACCCGAGTCAACAAGATCAAGGAGAACGATCTCTTTGAGGGAATAACAATTCGGACGGTAGACATGGCCGATGTCGGCAAGTGATGTCATCGCCAGTGTGATGCAGAACAATGATCACTTGGGGAGTGATGCACGTGGGCATCGACTATCTGGCTACTGGATGTCCCTGCGGTGGACATCCAGTAGCTTGGTGGGGAAGCATCACGACATCTTTGTTTTTTTCCTTTCCCTATGAATCGGGGAAATTCATTTTTCCCGGACGACTCGAAAACTGTTTCCGTAGTCTCGATATGTCGGTGTTTCACTATTACGTCGAGCACATCGCAGATGGAACGAATTATTATAGAAACCGCCTCCGCGGAGGACTCGCGTTGTTCCCTTCAGCGGCCCTGTGGGGTCATCGGTGGTTGATCGGCCGTAGTAATTCTCGTCGTACCAGTCCGAGCACCATTCCCAGGCGTTCCCGTGCATGTCGTACAGGCCAAATTTGTTCGGCAGAAACTTGCCCACGGGTGCCGTCCAGACGAAGCCGTCACTTCCGATGAGATACAGTGACCGCACTTTTTTTTCTGGTGATTTTGGATAAAGCGCATTCAGTCGACTCGAATCCGCAGAATTCCCAAACCGGAAAAGTTGCTCGGGTTCGTCTCCAAACGAATATCGTTGTACGCTTCCCGCCCGACAGGCATATTCCCATTCGGCCTCAGTGGGAAGTCGATAGGTCTTTCCTTCTTTTTCGCTTAACCATTCACAGAATGCGACGGCATCGTTCCAGGTGACGTAGATGACCGAATGAGTCTGTTCAATCTTCCATGCGATCGGTTCCCATGGGCGAAATCGAGTCGATTCCACCATGTTTCCATCTTTGTCGAAACCCCAACTTGGATTGCCATCCACTTCCGCTTCAGTCTTGTATTTCGCGTCGTAATAAAATTTGAGGAACTGATTCAAGGTGACTTCATATTGTCCCATGAAGAACGGTTTCGTAATTCGGACGGTGTGTTGGGGAAGTTCGGCATCAATCCAACTGCGGTCAAAATTGTGATATTTCTTCAACAGCGTTGTCGTCGTTTCCTCAGCCCCCATCTGGAATTCTCCTGCGGGAATCTCAACCAGTTTCATATTGATACTGTTTGTGATCACCACGGGTTCAGCCGCCCGGACGACATGGTCTGCCCCGATTCGGATTGATGAGAGGACAAGAATGAATATGAAATCGAGAACACGATTTCCCCGCATTTTTGTGGCTCCTCAAAAGGACATCAGAGTTAGATTATTCGATTAGGTTTTCGGTTACGGCGAAGTATCGTTTAAGGGTTGATTGACTTCAATTTGCCACGAGTTGAAATCTCGAACATTCGCGAGAAACGTAATGCCCAGCATTGGTTCGCGGGGCGTTGCTTTATGCCTCCAAAACGGTCTCACTTCAGTTTGACAGCAAATCCACCCTGCTGTGGTTTGTCATCGTGAGTGAAATTCTAACGCTCACTGCATACACTGATGCGGTCATGATCGAATTGATGGTTTCCGCGTCCGGATGATCACTATTTTATGTCGTTGCTGCATCCCGCGTTGTTGCTAGGGCTGGGATTTTCTGCCATCCCGATTTTGCTGCATTTATTGCTGCGGTCCAAACCAAAGCGATTAATTTTCCCGGCACTTCGGCTGATTCAGCAGAGTCGTCGGCAAAATGTCAGGCGGATGCAACTCCGGCATTTGTGGTTGCTTCTGTTGCGAATGCTCGTCTTTGCACTGCTGGCGTTTGGATTGACTCGACCTTCGTTGCCCGCGGCAAATTATTCGCTTCTCTGGTACGAATGGTTGGGGATTCTCGGGATCATCGCAGCAGGCTTGGGTAGCTATTTCGGCGTCATGAAATGGTGGCAGCGACTGAATTGGCCTCGAAACCAGTTGTTGACTCGCCGGACGATGCTTCGCGGCGGTCTCGGTGCTGCCGTGGCGACACTGTTGCTGTTGGGTGTCGGTTGGCCCTACGTTCGTCGCGTTAATGCAGAGATGAAAGACCCCGCGCCAAGAGCGGCCGATAACCTTCCTGTAGCGGCGGTCTTCCTGTTTGATAACAGCCCGAGCATGAATTACCGGCAGGGAAACCAGAGTCGATTACAATCGGCTCAACAGATCGCACGCGATCACCTCAGCCGTTTGTCTGCGGGTAGCAAAGTTGCAGTCACAAGCTCACATGAAACTACGGCACCACCATTTTCACTCGATCTGCAAGCAGCACGAAGCCGGATTGACGGTTTTGAAATCAGGGCCGGCGGACTTTCGCTGAACGACCGGTTGCGGACGGTCATCCTGGCACATGAGGAAGATCGTCGACGAGTCACAGCCGAACAAACTTCGATTCCTGAAGAAAAACGACAAGATCGATACCTGCGCGAGATTTATCTCTTCTGCGATCTGACGCGTTCGGCATGGCGAGACGAATCTTCAAGCGTTTTGCGGGACGAATTGGCGCGTCTCAAATTCGTTTCGGTTTACTTAATCGACGTCGGTGAATCGAATCCCACAAACGTTGGTATCTCCAGCGTAAAACTCTCGTCGGAATCTGTTCCGAATGGTGGAACATTGAAGCTGGATGTCGGATTGACTGCCGTCGGACATTTCAAACCGGAACAGACGGTTGAATTCTTTCTCAGTGGGCGGGATGGCAAGCTGGTGAAACGAGGTCAACAAACCGTTGCCGTCGACAGCGGTGTTGAGCGACAACTCACGTTTGAGATACCGCAAGTCGAAGGACCGCTTCTGCAAGGGGAATTTCGGATTGTCGGATCTGACCCGCTGGCGATCGATGATGTCGGGTATTTTACCGTCAGAACACTGCCCCAATTGAAAGTGCTGGTCGTTGCCGAGAATGCGTCGGTCGCCTTTTACTGGCAGTCGGCCATCGACTACGTATCGTCCGCGAAAATTACAGATTTTCAAACGAAATTTCTGACGTCCAGTCAGTTGCGTGATACAGATCTCAAGACGTTCGATGTTGTATTTCTCATCAATTTGAATGCTCCTGACGAGACGACCTGGACCCGGTTGCGTGACTATGTTGAAGCTGGGGGAGGACTGGGTGTGTTTCTTGGAGCTGCGAGTTCCGCACTCAGTGCGAAGCCGGGCCGAGACCAGATTGACCCAGTCGCCTACAACAAGAAGGCCGCTCAAAGTCTTTTGCCAGGGGAACTGAAGGCATCAGTGGTAAATACAAAACCGCAGTCGATGGATCTGCGGAACTCGCAACATCTGTTGCTTAAAAGATTAGAGGGTTCTGGGGTTTTAGCGGATTTGGGTGCCGTGGAAGTCCGTGGATTTTGGAAAGTCGAGCCATTCGAATCAGCGGTGACGGTCGCCAAATTCGACGGAACACAAGGAAATCCTGCGTTGCTTGAGCGGCGAGTTGGTCGCGGGCGAGTAATGTTGATGACAACTTCTGTCAATAATGACAAATGGAACGATCTGGTCGGTACCGGGCTCTCTTTTGTGTTTGCCGATCAGTTGGCCCAATATTTGTCACAACAATCAACGCTGCGAACAAATTATCTTGTGGGTGATGAGGTGACGTTGCCACTGGACCGAGAGCAAAAGTTGAGAAAAGTGGTCCTTCGCATGCCTGACTTTAAACAGCGGACGCAAGAAATTCCTGCCGAAGCGAAAAACCTTCGGCTGAAAGATCTTACGACGATCGGCTCATATCAGGTGGATTCGGCCCTAGGGGAGGTGACTTACCATAGCGGCTTCAGCCTGAATCTTCCTGCAAGCGAGAGTGATTTGCGACGTCTAGAGCCTCGTGAGCTTGATTCGCTACTGGGGGAAGGGAGATATACAGTCAATCGTGATCCTCGCAGTCTTGAGCGGAACATTTTGACCAATCGATTGGGCCAGGAAATGTACAGTTTTGTTGTCGGACTTCTGGTCATTGTCTTTGCGTTGGAACAGTTTACGGCGGCCTGGTTCTACCGGACGGACGAAGCGTGAGTGATCGCAATTCCTGCCGAAGTTGAATGAAGTTCGTCAGGGAGCCGACCAAAACCGTCTCAAACTGCAGAAATCGCTCTTGCCATCGTTTTTCCCAGATACTATCACCCGCTCCTCCCCATTTTAAAACTCATGTCAGAACTTCGGCAGCCCGTTGAAGCACCGGTCGGAAATGGTGGCCGAGCAGCTTTGCTCGGAATCGCATTGTTTCTGGTTGTCGGCTTTGGCATCGCCTTATTGCTCGATCCCGATCCCCGAGGGTTTGGGACTCATCAGCAATTAGGGCTGCCTCCGTGTACTTTTCGTTTACTGTTTGGCCGTCCGTGTCCCGGTTGCGGGATGACGACTAGCTTTTCATATTTTGTTCGAGGTCAATTTGTTGAAGCAGCACGCGCAAACCTGGCGGGAACATTGCTTGCTGCTGTCTGTGCCATGTTAATTCCCTGGTGTTTATGGAGTGCTCGGAGTGGTCAATTGTGGATGGTTTCTGATCCCGTATCGGTGGCAGGTATCTTGTCGATCTGCCTGGCAACCTTGACGGTTCTCATGTGGGTTGCCCGGATGATCGCAGTGATCTAAGTCCTTGCTCTTCAGGCATACGAAAAACTTTTAAGAACGAACTCGGTTTCCACGACACGAAAACGATGAATCTAATTTGAATCCACTCGGCGAAGGATCGCCTTAAAATGACCAATGATTATTCGATCGACCACTCGCGCCGTGATGCACTCAGGAAACTGATTGCCATTGCGGGTGGCATCACAATGGTATCGACAACAGGGTGCTCCAAATTTCTTCTGAGCAGCGGCAAGATTCTGTTTGGTGATCCAAAGATCACTTCAGAATTTACGAAATTGACTCAGGTTGACCTCTGCAAGGGGGACAAGGCTGTTCTTGTTGTCTGTTCGACGCCCGAGTCGGTAGACGCTGATAATTCGACGTTGCGACTGGACTTGATTGATGGCGTCACTCATCGAATGAAACTGAATGGCGTGAAGATTATCAATCCGAACCGAGTGGCTGATTGGCTTGAAAGCCAAGATACGTCGGTCCCAGACCTGCAAAAACTGGCAAAGGACTTTGACACCGACTATATCGCCTGGATTGAAGTTCAGACATTCAGCTTGCGAGAGCCCAACAGCCACAACCTGCTTCGCGGACAGACCAGTGGATATATCCGCGTCGCCAAGATCGAAGACTTCAATGGTCAGCGGCGAGCCATGATGGCATACAACCGTGAATTCGCCATGAATTATCCTGAACATCAACCCGTGTCGGAAACCGGGCGATCGGCCATTGTCTTCCACAAGGAATACCTGGCCCGCCTGTGCGACCTGCTGGCCGAACGATTTTATAACCACCGGCCGGGCAAAAGTTTCTAATACCCCAAAGGCAATACGATGCGCGCGATCCCGAATCGATTATCGACGTTGTTGGCCATACTGCTGCTTTGCACAACGGCGAGCGGGTGTAATTATCTTGTGATGTTCGGCTATCTGATTGGTGGTCCTCCTTCCATCGAACCGAAATTCGACGAAGAGACCAAAGAGTCGATGACGGACCCGGACGTGCGCGTTGTCGTCGTCTGTTTTGCACCCAATGAAATCAAATATAGCTTTGAAAGCATCGATCACGAACTGGCTCAGTACGTCTCGTTCCAGTTGCATGCTCATAAGATCAAGGTGGTGCCTCCTGATCTGGTCAAGGGTTGGTTGGAAGAAAACAAAGATTGGGACAAGCCAGAGGAAATTGGTGCGTACTTCAAAGTAACACATGTGATCTACATCGATCTCAATGAGTTCACTTTGTACGAAGAAGGAAGCCCAAATCTTTATCGAGGGCGGTCAGAAAGTATTGTCAGTGTCTGGAAAATGGATGAAGACAACCACGCAGAGAAGATCTTCAGCCAGGAAAAGACGTCGAAGTATCCTATGCACCAGGCGGTCAGTTCGGGTGACAAGACTTATACGACGTTCAAAGGCGAATATCTGACTCGCCTCAGCGATGAAATTGGTCGCTTCTTCTACGAGTATTACATCGCAGACGAGATCGGTAACTGACAGTTCAACGATCTGTGGTTTGGTCTTCGTTTGTACCGGTTGTGAAATACAAAAGAAAAAGGACGCTTCCGGTGACCGGAAGCGTCCTTTTCAAATTTGATCAAACCCGAAAGGGCTTGGCGGCTTACTTCTTCGCTGCGGGAACGACCCAAACCTTGATTTCGGTTTTGACATCTGTGTGAAGCTGAATCTTCACGGTGTACATCCCCAGTTCCTTTATCGGGCCATCCAGTTTGACGTGATCGGCGTCGACCTGATAACCAGCGGCCACGAGAGCCTTGCTGATATCTGGACCCATGATCGAACCGTAGAGGTGACCCTCTTCGTTCGCATTGGCTTCCAGCGTAACGCTGTATTTCCCGATCGCGTCGGCTCGCTTTTGCAGAGCGATCATTTTCTGCTTCTGGAGCTCGACCAGGTTTTCCTGGTGACGTTTGACCATTCGCTTATTGACTTCGGTCGCGACCGTGGCCAGCCCGTTAGGCATCAGGTAATTGCGGGCATATCCGGGTTTGACGCGGACAATATCACCGGTGTTACCCAGGTGTTCGACGTCTGCCGCAAGCAATAACTCGACCTGCCGAGTCATCCGTGGACGTCCAGAAGCTGAATGTGTACTACGAGCCATGATTTAAATTCCGTCGCGATAACTAACTGGTTTCAATTCAAATTAAAACGGGACTTCATCACCTTGCGGACCAGCCGAATGATCATCGAAACTCGGAGAATAACCACCTCCAGAGTCGCCATGGTCATGATCTGGTTCGATGGGAGCATTTCTGGAGGGGCCGCCAGCGGATTGAGGTCGTCCAGGAGTACCACCGCCGCCACCGCCACCAGGATTGTCTCCCTTACCACCCAACATCGTCATATTTTCGCCGACAACTCGCAACTTGCTTCGTTTTTGACCCGATTCGCGATCGTCCCACGTATCAAGTTGAAGTCGGCCTTCGATCAGGACCGACCGCCCTTTCGCCAGGTATTCCCCGGCGATTTCAGCAGTCCTGCCCCACAACGTGATATCAACGAAAGTTGTTTCGTCCTTCCATTGATTCGACTGCTTGTCGAGCCATCGGCGGTTCACAGCCAAACCGATTTCAGTCACAGCCGTGCCACCCGTCGTGTATTTTACCTGCGGGTCACGCGTCAAATTGCCTACGAGAATCACTTTATTGAAACTGGCCATTTGTCGTTTTCCCTCGTTTGCCGCGTCTGATTATCGCGTTTCTTCAATAACATCTTCGATAGGACGATCGCCACGTGCATCGCGATCCGCCTTCTGTTCTGGACTATGGATGGCCCCATCGTGTTGAGTCAAGGCATCGACCATTGCGTCGAAGATGACTTTCGGATGACGGAGCACCAACTGTCGCAGCACTGTTTCATTCAATTTGGACAATCGATTCAATTCGGTCATGGCACCGCCGTCCATCGTAAAGCAGGCAAGGTAATACAACCCCTTGCGTTGACCTTCGATCGGATAGCAGAGCTTTCCTTCTTGCCAGGGGCGTGAGGCAACCACCTTGGCACCGACCCGTTCCAGCATCCCAAGCACCGCTTTTTGAGCCCCTTCGGGATCGGCAGCATATCGGTTGCTGTCAACCAGGAACATTCCTTCGTACATGTACTCGGTCAAAATTCTCTCCCAAAATCTTCGATGCCATCCGGCGAAAATCGTTCACTGTCGGGTTGAAGCCCGCGTTCGTCCCGTACTGGTTTTTCAAACAATCTTGTTATTCAAACTCTCGTCTTAAATCGGCTTCCCGGCCAGGTTGTCACCAGAATCGCCAGGAGCCAGGTTCACGACATTCATCGCCGCCGAAATCCCTTCCCGAATCCAGATTTCAACTCCCGTCGCTGCACCTCTGACAGCCACATCGACGTCGGCCAATTCATCTTTTCGAAATTTTGCTAGAACAAACGTGACCGCATCCATTTTTTCAGGAGGACGACCCACTCCGAACCGTAATCTGGGAATTTGCTCCGTTCCGCAGACCTGCAAAATACTCAATAATCCCTTCTGACCACCAGCAGAACCTGATGCCCGCAATCGCAATTGACAGAGCTTCAGATTCATATCATCGCAGATCACCAGCACATCGTTCAGTGGAATCTGATAAAACTTAACGATCTGCTGGACGCTGCGTCCACTTAAATTCATAAACGTCTGCGGTGCCGCGAGCAGCACCTTTTCATCCTCGTAATTGGCCTCAGTCAAATTGGCTTCAAACCTGAGCTTTGGCCGATTTGCCTGCCATCGATGGGCCAGCTCTGAAATTACATCAAAGCCGATGTTATGCCGGGTTCCTTCATAGTTTGACCCCGGGTTACCCAGCCCGACGACCAGCTTCATGACGTCATTCCGAACTGTATTAGACTTACGGGAATCAGATTTCCGTCAAACCCTGTCCGAAATGGCATTTCATTCACCTGTCCAGGCCTATTTCTTCTTTGCATCCTTCTTATCTTCTTTGGCTTCGGCTGCATCGGCGGCTGGTTTCTTGCCAATCATTTCCGGTTCAATCGGGCCAGCACCGGCAGGAACTTCTTCCTGAGCCTTAGCTGTCACAATGTGGACCACAATCGCATCGGGTGCCGCGTGAGCATGCGAACCTTCGGGCAGAACCAGATCCGAAACATGGATCGATTTCCCGAGTTCCAAAGATCCAATTCGAACATGAATCGTATCAGGAATTTGATACGCGAGGCAGTCGATGGTGATTGAGTGCATCACGTGTTCCAGCACTCCACCCATCAGAACGCCAGGAGCCGTCCCCTTGAGTTCCAGCGGAACGATAATGTTCACTCGTTCGTTCGGATCGACCCGCAACAGGTCAAAGTGATTGATTCGTCGACCGAAGATATCCCACTGGATTTCGCGAACGACGGCTTTATCGACTTTGCCGTCGAGTTCAACGTCAACGACTTTTGCGCCCGACATCAAAACGGGTGTTAAAGCGTCGGAATCGATCACGACAGAAATCGGGGGTGCGTTATGCCCGTAAATATTACCGGGAACCTGACCGCTCCAACGCAATCGCCGACACGCTGCTGAACCTTTTTCTTTGTCCGTTCGCGTCTTGACGACTAGCTTAGCTTCCTTCGACATGAAAACACGTACCTTGATGATAAATTCTGACCCGTCGCCGGTTCAAAGTGAGAGCCTTACCCACAAAGAAGGCGAACGCGAGGACCGAGAAGTTTAGCGAAGCACGGACCAGCCTGCAACGCTATCGTCATCGTCGGCGCATTTTGCGAAAAAAACTGCTTCCGCCTGAAGTGACTTAGGCCTCATTATTTTAACCTCCGAGTGCAACACGAGATAGCGATACAATTCGCCGAAATCCTTACTGAAATCCGTTTTCCAAGTCGAATTTCAGCGATCACCTCTTTTTCTCGAAACAAAAAATCCCAACCTAATCCGATGTTCGACGGATAACCTGCTTTTTAAGAGGGGTGAGAATTATCCACGCTGAGATCACGGCCAGCGGGATCGTGATCGATGAGTAAAAAATGCCTAAGTATTTCAATCTGAGCGATTGCCCGTTCGTAGCGAAGGGGCCTTCTCCGAAGCTGAACCCACAAAACTTCCATTCACGCACCAACTTTGTGTCGTCCTCCGATTGTTCGACCTTATCAAATGACTTGGTCGGGCCCGACTGCCACACGAACCGAATTGCCCTGATCTCATCGGCAGTCATTTCAATTGCGAGCCATACGAAAGTGCCGTTGTCAGAATTCAAAATTTGAAGAGCGTTCCCTCGTGCGAACGTGATCTGGTCTACGACCAAACGGCTTCTCAACCAGATGCCCATCACCATACAGGCCAACACGAGCGTCACCAGCCCCGTTTTTCTTCTCCACCCTTTGAAAAACTCTCGCATGATCATTGTAATCGAGAATTGACAGAACGAGTTCTCATGACCGACGCCGTGCATTGTTCACATTCCGCCGATAATTTCGAACCTTGCGGTTGACCCAGCAGGGTGAGTAATCGCAGCACGCAGTTCGGGATTCGGGCGGTTCGAGATTTCGACTCGCAGGATCAGAGCATGTCGTCCCGGTTGGAGCGTCATTTCAAAATCCGGCGTTGACGGGACTGGTTCTGTATCGATCCACGCCTGATAATGCTCGGTATTTTCCAGATGAACAGCGACAACACCCGCCTCTTTCACGTCGAATTCACCGCGAAGAATGGCGACCGTTGGTTTGTCCGCCAGACGCAATTCTTCCAGGGGGAGAACGCCAGACACCCGAGCGTAAATCGACGACCACGCGTCGGGACCAAGGCCCGTCACAAATTGACGCAGATGGTCCAGATGTGGCACTTCTGCGATCAGTTCTTTGGCGGGATTCGCCAGCAACTGCCAACGTTGAATCCGCGGAACGGTTTGAACAGCATAATCGCCTGGCTTGCCGAGTTCCGAGACGAAACGAATCAGGTCAAGCAGTTCGTCGTGTGTTAGAAATTTGGTCAATCCTTGTGGCATCATCGATACGCCTGCTGTTTCTTCTTCGATGTCGGCCTTGGGGATGATGACCAGTTTCCCTTGTGCGTCGCGGATTCTGACTTTTGTGTCATCCCGATCGATGACAATGCCACTCAATACTTTCCCGTCGCTCAGTTCAAACATTCGAGTGACGTACTGTTCCTTGACAGCCAGATTCGGATTGAGGATCGAGTTCGCGACATAATCGACCGGTGAAGTCCCGCCAACAGCGCTGAGTTCCGGTCCGACTTGACCACCTGCCCGGCTGACGCTGTGGCAGCGCATGCAACTGAGGTCAGCTCGCCGAAAGATTCGCTCGCCGCGAGCAGGGTCCCCTTTTTCCGATACTTCCTGAACCAGCGCCGCAACCTCTTCTGGTTTGGGCGGATGGGCATCCGCAACAATCCCCGCAGCATGGCTGAGAACAGACGATAATTCGGCATCACTGCGGCCCATTCCGTACATTGTCCGTAACAATCGCTTGGCAACATCAATTGAAAGCTTTGACGACTTCAAGCTGGCCGCAAGTTCTAGAGAACCGTCCTTGCGAGCGAAAAATGATTCAAGCAGCGGAATAAAGTCATCTTGAGGAGTTGCCCCCGTGAGGATATACGCTGATTGGCTTGCCGCAAGTTTGACGTCGAATCCGACCAGACCCGCTGCCGCCTGAAGTCGAACCCGTGTTGAAGCGGATTTCTGTGCCAATTCAGTGAGTGTCTCGCGGCTGGCGTCTCCTCCGAACGTCACAAGTCCATTAATTGCAGCACGGCGCAGGTCGTGATCCGATTTCTCATCGAGTGCCAGTTTCCTGAGCGAAGGCGTTGCCTGGGGGACATGACAAGCGGCCACCAGTTGCACGGCACCCAGACGGACATTCGGGTCAGCCTCGTCGAGTAACTTCGCGAGATCCGTCAAATCTCCGGCCGGTTTGATCTTTCTGGTTGCCGCTGCGTCGGTCAATCCGGTGATGGCTTTCTGTCGTGTTTCTGCCGTCATTGCAACAGGGTCGATCAGTTTCTCAAGCACAACTCGCAAGTCGTGTTCGTTACCTCGTGCACAAATCATTTCGACGACCGCCGGCTGTCGTTCCGGCGGTAACTTGCCACTGCGGTAAAGTTTTAATAATGGCCCAACCGCCGAAGGGGGTTCCTGGGCGGAAATATGACCAAGCAGACATCCAACAATGAGGACTGCAATTGACGTCGAGCGAGACACCAAATTCATCAATGAAAACCGGAAAACCATCGCGCGTACTTTTAAAAACGGAAATGAAAAGCGGATCACAAAAATCTTTAATCGTCCCAATTTTGCGAGTTATTATAAGCAAGATGCCACTGGTAGGACCAATGGCACTTGAGAACAGTTGGATTTCGAAATTGTGGCAGTACAAAACTATTTTGCCGCTGCCTGGATACGACGATCAAGAGTCTTATTCGTTTCAGACAATTCATGCTTGATATACGGGTCTTCCGGATGAATCAGCGCTTCGACGGCAATTTCAGCAGCCTTCTTTGCGTTCGCTCCGTCGAAGTAACTCAGTGCCCAAATTGCCATCAGGCGAACTCGTGGATGCTCGTCATTCACCTGAACCTGCAGCAGATCCAGCGTTTCCGGAATTCGATCGCGCCATGCACAAAGTACTCGTGTTGCTGCGGATCGAGCTCGGAAATCAGGCGAAAGAAGTACCTGCTTCAGCAGGTCCGCGTCGACGACGTTATGATTCTGATGCAACCACAATCCTTCCAGGCGGTGGTGCTCGTACTCGGCGTCAGACTTGTCGAGCGCGGCGATCCATTTCTTGGTGGCGGGAATCACATTCTTCGTTTCAAGTCCCGACAAGGCGATTCGAGTCCGATGGCGCACTCGATCTTCAGAAGATTTCAGGTTTTCAAGCAGTTTTTCAACGGGCTCGCCAGCGATCTTCGCTGGCTTACTCAGTTCGCGCGTCTTATGCGTCACTCGATAGACTCGACCATGTATTCGATCGCGGCTTGGATCGCGCAGATTGTGCTGCATATGGCCGATGATCGGGTTTTGCCAATCGACGAAATACATCGAACCATCGGGTGCCATTTCAATATCGGCAGGTCGGAAATTTGCGTCGGTAGATGACAGGATTGGATCCTGTTCAACCGCCCCGAAGCTCGAATCCTTGTCCTCGACTTTGTATCTCAAGATTCCTTGAAAACCGATGACGTTCAGGACAAGCAAGTTCCCCTGATATTCATCAGGGAAGTGTTTGCTCGACAGCACCTCAGTCGCGGCACAGGGGCGAGTCCGCTGTTTATAAACTTGAGGTGGGGCCGCATGTTTGTTTGGGAAATCAATGTCGCCCGAAAACAGGATCGCGTGATAAGGCTGAGCTCCCGTGCCGTCCCAGACGATATCCTGTGCCCAGCGGTCGAAGATGTGTCCGTGCGGATTGGCAAACCCGAACGAAACATAAACGTCAAACTTTTGAGCACGCGGTTCGTAACGGAAGACCGCACCGTTGGCGACTCGACGAGGAGGACCCCAAGGAGTTTCAACCTGCGAATGATGGAACGTCCCTTCCTGGAAATAAACCGCTCCACCTGGTTCGAGTGTAAAGCTGTTGGAAGTGTGATGTGTATCGGCCGTATCGAGTCCATGTACGATTCGTTCTTTGACATCGTATTTGTCGTCACCATCAGTATCTTTCAGAAACAGCAAATCGGGACCTTGTGCCAACAGAACTCCGTTGTTCCAGAATTCAAACCCGGTGGGGTTGTGGATATCACTCGCAAAAGTCTTACAGACATCTGCTTTTCCGTCCCCGTTCGTGTCTTCAAGAATCAACAGCTTGTCATTCATCTGCTCCGTTGGTTTCCAGTGTGGATAGGTCGTCCAGCAGGCGACCCACAATCGACCCTTTACGTCGAAGGCCATTTGCACAGGATTGATCAGTTCAGGAAATTTCTCTTCGGAAGCGAAAAGTCCGACTTGCAGGCCTTCTGCAACGGTCATTTTGGAAATGGCTTCTTCGCCACCCAGGAAGATGTGTTTTCCCCCTTCGAGCGGGCCGGGCTTATTGGAGATGACCGGAATGAATTCCGGCAGATCCTTATCGTAAGCCTGTGATGTCTTTCCATTCGCAGCATCCCACACAACAGAATCTCGATTCTTGGTGAGTACGTCCAGCACGTCGAGTTCTCGTTGAGCGACGGAATAGTTCGACAGACCTTCGCCGTAGCCCCCCGGTCCCTCGGAAAATTTCAGAAATGCCCTGTCGCCATAGGTCGAAAATCCGTCGGTCACCCGGTAGCGGTTAAACCAGTAAAAATCCTTGTCGAGAACAGCTTTCCGAAGTGGTTCGAGCGTCTTCCACCATTCACCTTTTTCCCAGGAATGAGGTGATTTGACCAATTGATCCAACGCATAGACGGCGAGCCACCTGTCCCCTTTTTCGTTGATGTGGATTCCATTAATCGTGATCGGACGAGCCGGCGAACTGGGGAGTTCAGTACCAAATTGGGCGGTTGGGCCAAACAGATCAACAAACGACACATCATTCGCCTTCGCCACTTCGGCGATCGCATCGGAATAGAGTTTCAATCGCACATTGGCACTGGCGATCGCCTCTCGTCCTGGCAGGTTCGGATCGGCGAGCAATTCCTGAGCGATTGGAGAAAACAACACCAGCTTCGGGGCCGAGCGCCCGTTGTACTTTTGTGCCCTTGTGTGCTCGATGAACTCTTTGACATCGGCTTTGAATTTTGGCAAACCCGCTGCGCCCGCAAACGATTCGTTGTATCCATAGAACGCGAAGACGATATCGGCTTTAGTATTCGTTAGTTCGAAACGGTTGTCACGGACCTTCCCCTCATCGCGTGGGGAAAGCTTTTTAATCTGTGGAACCGGCGAAACACCGGCAAGCCATTCGTCCTGTGAACCGAACGACATCGAGCGAAGCCGATGACTATTGTTTTTCCATCCATCAATTTCGTCACCGCTGTAACCAAGGTTTCGGACGACCAGATGGTGGTCGGGAAATTGAGCCTGAAGCAAAGTTTCCAGCCACCCGTAATGCTGCATCCGTTCGGCAAGCGTGTTTCCGATCACGCAGATATGATCTCCTTTGTTGAATTCAATCGACTGGGCGAAAAGTGACCCAGTGGCCGACAAACAAAGTACCGCCGCGACAAGTAGACTTCTCAACTTCGCTCTCCTGATTACGTTGTCAATCAAATTTGAAGATCGGGCAATATACTGCTCGCTACACGAAAAAACATCCGAGCCCACACGCGAAATTCGTATTCACGATGGCACTTCGTTCGAAACATCAGTCAGTGGGTCCGACGGTTGCACATTTGACTAATGTGGCCAGGTCATCGCTCGTTGCCGAATACGAACCAACCGAACGGGAGCTTGACCATAAGCAATACTGTATTGTGCCGAGAAAAAACCGCTTCTATAAATATGAAGTACCACGAAAAAGCACCAAGAAAAGTTCAGTCGGGGAATCATGAAACAGGTTGCCGCAATTATCCTCATGACATTTTCTGCAATCGCCTCAGCCCAGGAGGTGGAGAAGCCGGTAAGGGTTTTCATTCTCGCCGGCCAGTCAAACATGGAGGGAGCGGGCCAGATCAAGTCCGACCCGAAACGTAACGGTGGCCAAGGCTCGCTGGAGTTTCTGGTGAAAGATCCCGCTACGGCAAAACACTTCGCACCGCTCGTGGATTCTGCGGGGCAGTGGTGCACGCGCGACGACGTGTGGATCTCCTTCCTCGACCGTAAAGGGCCGCTCACGGTCGGCTTTGGCGCCAGAAAGGACGAGACCATCGGTCCCGAACTCGGCTTTGGCTGGGTGATAGGTGATGCTCTCGACGAACCTGTGCTGCTGATTAAATGTGCCTGGGGCGGCAAGAGCCTCGCGATTGATTTCCGTCCGCCCAGTGCGGGCAAGCCGCCCTATTCACTCGGCGAGAAGACGGAAGCCGACATTACAGCAGATCCGACGATCTTGGGAAAATACTATCGCGAGATCCTGACGCAAGCGAAGGCCGCGCTCGCCAATATCAAAGATCTTGTACCTGGCAGCGACGGTCGATATGTACTGGCAGGCTTTGGCTGGCATCAAGGTTGGAACGATCGAATCAGCGACAAATTCAACGCCGAATACGAAACGAACATGGTTCACTTCATCAAAGACATCCGAAAAGACCTCGGCGAACCCGCGCTGCCGTTTGTTATCGCCGAAACCGGCATGGGTGGGCCTGAAGAAACTCATCCTCGCGCTTTGGCACTCATGAAGGCACAGGCCGCCGTGGCGGAGCACAAAGAGTTCCAAGGAAACGTAGCGTTTGTCGCCACAAGAGCCTTCTGGCGCCCAAAAGAACTATCCCCCAGCGGGCAGAACTATCACTGGAACTCGAATGCAGAAACTTACTACCTCATTGGTGAGGGGATGGGCGAGGCAATGAAACAGCTTCTCAAAGCTCATGCGGGTGTCGCGAAATGAAAATCGAGATCCTGTTCGTCATCCTTGCGTTCGCGTCGAGTGCCTGGGCCGGGCAGCCTCACATCGTGGTCATCCTTGCGGACGATCTCGGCTATGGTGATCTCGGCTGCTACAACACCGAGTCAAAGGTTCCCACACCACATCTGGACCGGCTTTCGCGCGAAGGCATGCGGTTCACAGATGCTCATTCTGCCTCCACTGTGTGCACACCGTCACGCTACAGCCTCATGACGGGGCGCATGTGTTTTCGCACCGGATATCGCGGCGGCGTTTTCACGGGTGCAGGTGGTCCGAGCTTGATCGAGAAGGACCGCATGACTTTGCCCGGAATGCTGCGTGACCAGGGCTATGCGACGGGATGTGTCGGCAAGTGGCACGTTGGAATGACGTTTCAGACAAAGGACGACAAGCCCGTGCATCAAGTGAAAGTCGAGGGCAACTCCAGGGAACTGGATCAAGTGAAGCTCATCGACTTCACCAGGCCGATTACCGATGGCCCAGTGCATCGCGGTTTTGAATACTTTTTTGGTACGGCTTGCTGTCCTGGCACAGACTGGCTTTATGCCTACATGGAAAATGATCGAGTTCCCATACCGCCCGATCATTTGCTCGATGTCTCTACTTTGCCAAAGCACCCATACGCAAATGATTGCCGACGTGGATGGGTCGCTCCCGGATTCAATCACGAAATGCTCGACATGATGTTCCTCGACAAGAGTAAGGCCTGGCTGGAGCAACAGGTGAAGCGCGACCCAGCGAAGCCATTCTTCCTCTACCACGCGATGCAAGCCCCACATTTACCTTCGTTCGCAGCCCCGCAGTTTAAAGGAAAAAGCAACGCTGGACCTCACGGTGACTTCATCATGGAACTCGACTTCATCGTCGGGGAACTGATGGCGACGTTGCAGAAACTCGGTGTCGCCGATAACACCCTCGTCTTCTTCAGCAGCGACAACGGCCCCGAGACAACCAGCGTCGTCCACATGCGTGCCGACTTCAATCACGACCCCGCTCGACCCTGGCGTGGTGTGAAGCGAGACGACTGGGAAGGGGGTCACCGAGTGCCACTCATCGTGCATTGGCCCGGCCAAATCAGCCCAGGTGTGTCCGATACCACTGTATGTCTCACCGACGTCATGGCTACCTGCGCCGATGTTACGGGTTTGAAACTGCCCCACAATGCCGCCGAAGACAGCATCAGCTTTCTTCCGGCCCTCACCGGCAAACAAGGCACGACGCCGCAGCGCGACTACACCCTTCATCAGACCATCAGCCTTGCGATGGCCATCAGACGCGGTGACTGGAAGTATCTCGATCACCGAGGCTCCGGCGGCAACAACTACGCGAATGGCGAACTCCTGCCGTTTGCACTCCCCGATACGGCCCCCGAAGCCCCTGGCCAGCTCTATCACCTGAAAACCGATCCTGGCGAGACTATGAATCTCTATTTCCAACACCCCGAGAAGGTGAAGGAGCTCAAGATGCTGCTGGATGCCAGTAAAGCCGACGGCCGTACGGTCGCTGCGAAGCCGCTTCCGTGAAACGCACGCTCACTCTCACCTTTGTCTGAAGAAATGGCCAAATTAGCTTGGAGAATACTGTTGCGACTTATGGACAAAATAGCGGTCGAAATCGGGGTGCCACGGTTTTGGAGTCTTCGACAAGGCCGTGTCTTCGTGGATTCGATGTCGTGCCCAAAGAGCACGGCCTTACCGAAGACGGTAAAACCGTGGCACCCTTTCCTCAGCTTTTTGTTACAAAAGCAGATCGACTCCATCGCCACAAACCTCCCTTCTTCTGGTTGTTTCATCAGGTGACGGTCATCCTCCCCTGTCATTAGTTCAAACCGATGAAGCGCCTGAACGCTGATAAAACGATCTCAAAACCAGCGACGAATGATTAACGAGGAACACCATGAATTTGTTTTATCTCAAGGCGATCATGACTGCGCTGACGTTAATCGCAACGTCCTTCATGGCCGCGCAGTTGGTCATGGCCGAGGAAGTCACGCGAGTGTTCCTCTTTGCCGGTCAGTCCAATATGGTCGGGTCAGATGCGCTCGCGGATCGCATCGATGACTACCCGAACTTCAAAAGCGCTGGCGAACCGCAGAGCGACGTTCTGTTTTCTTACATCCTTGGAAATGGCGATGAAGCTTCCAATGGTTGGGTATCACTGAAACCGTTAACGGCATTTGGTCCGGAAGTGACGTTTGCTCGACGAGTCCGGCAGCAGACTCAATTCCCGATCGCCATCATCAAATCGGCGGTCGGAGGGGCGACGGTTGCCTTCGATTGGAATCCCGATGCCCCGGAAAAGGGACAGAAGCTTTACCCGCGAACGCTAAAGCTAATTCGCGATTCGCTTGCCGAGCTGGACAATCGCGGTGTTCGGTATCAACTTGAAGCGGTGATGTGGCATCAGGGTGAGAACGACATGCTCGACCGCAATCTTTACAAACAATATGCCGAAGGACTGACGAAGCTTGTCGCGCGTCTGCGCGCGGACCTCAAGGCTCCCGACCTGAAGTGGTATATTGGCGAGGTCAGCGAGAAGGGGATCTGGGGGATGGATCACCGCAGTAATCTTGGCATCTTCCGACAGCAACAAGAACAAGTGTTGAAGGCTGACCCGCTTGTACGCTGGGTGCCGACTTCGCATCTCGCCTTCGAGGTCATGCGAAGCGGTCAGCCTCATTATCACTTCGGCACACAGGGCCAGCTTCAAATGGGCGAAGCGTTTGCGTCAGCGTATCTGAGCGATATCGGGAAGCCACTCGCAACGACCGAATGCCAATTCAAAAAGGAATTGCCAATTTCAAAGCCGGTCCGCGTACATCTGTTCGTGCTGGCTGGCCAGCGAAACATGGAAGGTGAAGATTCGTTCGTCTCGGAAATCACGCAGCAACCTGACTACGAGTCGTTGGTCAAAGTTCAGAATAACGTCTTGTTCCGTTACTCGCTGGGAGGTGGAGTAAAATTATCATCGGGTTGGGAACCGCTTGGTCCTGTCGATTTTCTCGGCAACTTCGGCCCAGAGCTGAGCTTTGGAGCTCTATTGCGGAAGTCGATTGACGCCAAAGAAGGAGTGGCCATCATCAAGTTTACACACAGCGGAGCACAGGGGCCGGACTGGTTTCCGAACGAATCACCTGAGTCACATCGCAATCTGTATCCAAAACTACTCCTTTTTATCCAAGCGGCTCAGGACGACCTGAATCAGCAGGGCGTGGAGTGCAGCCTGGAAGGGATATTCTGGCATACCGGTGAGAATGACACTTATTTTGGACCCTACTCGCAGAACATTGCCAAGTGGTTGAAACAGTTAATCGAACGGACGAGGGCTGAACTTAAACAGCCCGATCTTCCATGGTTCATCTCCGAGCAGCACAAGAACTCCCCGTGGGGCAATATCGACGCGGTTAACGCCTCTTTGCACGAACTCGCTCGCACCGATCCATCCATCACGATCATCAAGACGTCTGAGTTACCTCACACGCGACTTCATTTCGGAACCAGGGGAACGCTCATGTTGGGCGAGGTAATGGCTGATTCTTACTTGAAGAAACGTTAAAGCGAGTGCGGCCACCCTTATGACAACAGCCTGAATTCAAGAGTCTCTGCACCAGTTCGCTTCTGCCAATGTCGTTTTGCTGGCCACCGTGTACTTCTTCAGACGTCACACCGTATTCGTTGCGTCTCCACGAAGTATTCCTTCACATTCCACTTCGATGAAGGTAATCTTATGAACGTTAGAATGATCACTAAGGTCGACAACAATCACTCCCTTGGGATTGTGCATGTGGCGTGTTTTTCAGGACGCAAGCGGTTTATGAGTAAAGAGCGACAGTTTCAATTGTTGTTCTGCTGTCCCAATTCGTTTGCAGCCAGATTCGAACCGTTTTTGGAAAAAATTGAAATTCACTAATCTGCCTCACCAACTAACAATACAGTCAAATCCAACTTCTCGCACAGGATTCACCACAAGCTCATGAAAATAAGTGTCGCGGCCATCGCATTATTGTTCGCAGTGAATATGGCTCGAGCGGAAATCGGAACGATTTCGCCCGCAGATGCCAGACTGCTCATCGAGTCGTCGGAGGTCAGCAAAAGGCCGGTCGTCATTGACACACGTGGCGGGTATAAAGACTACTTTCGAGGCCACTTACCGACGGCGCATCACCTTAATTTTGATACGTTACGCGGTACGGATCATGGTGTCCCTGTGCAGTATCTTCCTGACGAATTGACCAAGGCATTGTTGATTCGGGCGGGCGTGGACCGCAACCGAATCCATCTAGTTTACGCGACCGGCGATAAGCTTCCAAACGACGAAATTCTGAGTGCCAGCATGGTGGCCTACGTGCTGGAAAAATTCGGTGTCAAGGAAATTCGAATCGTCGATGGTGGGCTTCCCGCCTGGCACAAGTCGAAATTTCCAGTGACGCAGGAATACTTTGGTAATCCATCAGGGACTCTGCCAGAAAACCAAGAAAAGGAAATCGGGATTGCGATCGAAGAGCTACTTGAACGAAAAGGGGGGCCCGGAGTGATCCTTGTCGACGCAAGACCACGCAACGAGTATCTCGGTGACGATGACGTCTGGCTACGGAAGGGCCACATTCCGGGCGCGATCAGTTTCCATTGGGCCCGTCTGATGGAACAGGATAACACTCATCAATTTCGCTCGTTCCAGCAAACGAAATCTGACCTGGAGGCCGCAGGGTTGACGCCAAATAAAGAGATTATCGTTTACTGCGGTACGTCACGCGAAGGAAGCCTGTTACGTTTTTATCTCAGACATGTCGCTAAATATCCCAAAGTACGTCTCTATGAAGGCTCGTGGAAAGAATACGTGTCGCTAAAGCAACTTCCGGCAGAGACGAAAGAAAACAAGGCCAATTGAGGCCTGATGTATGTTAACCACGATCCTCGTTCTCGCTGTCTGTTTCGTCGCCTTTACCAATGGGGCCAATGCCAATTTCAAGGGGGTGGCATCGCTCTATGGAAGCGAAACCACCACGCTTTGGGGAGCGCTCGGGTGGGGTACGGCAACAACCCTTGTTGGCTCGATTGCCTCAGCGTTTCTGGCGGGCGGAATGCTGAAAAAATTCAGTGGTCGTGGAATTGTCCCCGATGCGTTGGTGCAACAACCCGAGTTCATTGTCGCGGTCGCGGTGGGTGCAGCGCTAACGAGCTTTCTCGCCAACCGGTTTGGCTTCCCAGTCTCCACCACGCACGCTCTTGTCGGTGCGTTGACGGGCGCAGGACTAGCCGGCAGCGGCACAGATGTTCAATTTGCCGCCTTGGGAAAGAACTTCCTTTTCCCGTTGTTCTTCAGCCCGGCGATCGCGGCCGTCTTGGGAGGGGCAGTCTATCTGATACTCAAGTTGTTGCGTCTCGCGCCGGACCATCGCACGCCTCTTCTTGATGTCCTGCATTATTCGAGTACCGGAGCCGCAAGCTTTGCCCGCGGTCTCAACGACACACCAAAAATGGCTGCGCTGTTGCTTATTGCGCCCGGTGTCGACCTGAAATGGGGGTTTGCCATGGTTGCTGGCATGATTGCACTTGGCGGGTTGCTCGACGCTCAGCGAGTGGCCGAGACACTTGGCAAAAAAGTCACCGCGATGAACCCCGGTCAGGGTTTCGCCGCCAGTCTTGTGACCGCTGGACTTGTCACGACCGCAAGCTTGCACAGCCTTCCTGTGAGTACAACGCATGTCAGCGTAGGATCATTACTCGGAATGGGAGCGACGACGGGACAAGCGAAATGGCGTAAAGTTACTGAGATATTGCTCGCGTGGGTTAGTACCGTTCCATGCGCTGCACTTCTGGCTGCAATTGTCTACGCAGCGGTTTCGCGGATTTAATCGTTTTAATTCGGAAATTGTTTCGACCAACCGATAACCGCCAGCGTCAATAAGCATCGCCCGAGATAAGTTCCGATCCTGCAACGGTGCCGAGTGCTCGCCAGATGTTTCCGTCGACGGACGAAGAAATGAACTTTACTGTTCCATCGCCAAACAGCGTATGGACCCCTCCCGTGTGATAACTGCGGGACGTCACGGCAGCAAATGTCGGCCCGCCAATCCGCTCTCGTTCGCTATTCAGGTCGACATCCGGGTAGGCATTTCCCGGTCCGCCGGGTGTCTTCTTGTTGGGAGGCCACGCCGTCGTGAATCCAATATGATGTACGGCCAGTTCTGCCCATTGCGAATGTCCGTTCAACAAAAACGTGCAGCCAGCAGCCTGATACTCCGGTGCAACGGTATCAGGATTGGCGTTGGGCGATGGAATGTTATTCGGATCATTGATGTTGGCCAAAGATCCACAATCGCGGATATATGGCTGATAGTTCTTCACTTCTGACATGAACAGCGTCTGGCTGGTCCCATCGGTGAAATCGCTCCAGCGGCGACTGAGGTTTACTCCGAACGCCGATCGGGTTTGAACGGTGCCGCCTGGGCCGCCCCAGACGTACCAGTCCCCCATGCAGTACCCGTAATTGTTCCCGCCAATCAGGCCAAACGACACGTTCGGCTCTAGCTGCTGGTTCGGTTCGCCTGGGCAGAGAAATATCTTCGTCAGATTCGCCACCGCTGGTTGGTTCGCGAGATCACCGTAGGACGAGTTGACGTTGATCGCGTTGTACGTATTCCCTTGTTCGATGTAAGGAAGAATCCGAGCAAGAGGGCCGAGATAACTCGTGTAAAGCGATCCGCCTGGCTGTCGAATAATCACTGCCGACGGGGGCAAGCAACCCATACTTGATTCATAGTTAAAAAGGGCAAGTCCAAGCTGCTTCAGGTTGTTTTTGCATTGTGCACGTCTTGCGGCCTCGCGCACCTGCTGAACCGCCGGAAGCAGTAACGCAATCAAAACGGCAATGATGGCAATTACGACGAGCAACTCAATCAGCGTGAACGCTGTTCGATGGTTTGCGTGTTTGTGAAATGGCATTACTCATCTGCTGGTCGGCGAAAATTTAAGTCGGAATGTCTAAGTAAAGACGCCGTGGTTTTAGTTGTGAAGCGATGGATTGTCAAATCATCTGCATTTGATGATGGCCGGAGAACAACAAAACTGGTCGAAACGTCAGTTCGGATAACTGCCGTCTTCTACAAGAACTTTTTTGTCGGGGTACATATCGATGATGCCGTTATCGAAAATCATCGTGGAAACGTGTCCATCGAGATAAAGGTAGTTGGCGGCACCGTTGTGACGTTTGTAGGCGAACCACGGCTGAAGGAAGTCCGTTCCCAACCAGACGTCGTAATCATCCTGACGTGAATCATTTTCTGATGTGGGCGAAAACGCAGTCGCATCCCGTTCCGAAAAACAGATGAAATTGGAGAGCCCGATTTCGATCTGGAACCTGGGGAACGTCCACAAGCCATAACGTCGAGTCTTATGGCTGAGCAGCGAATTCATCATATAACTGGTCCTTTGCTCGATTCCGTCTGGCTGACCGGTGACTGAGTCGATGTACGGAGTCGGAATCGACGTGTCTGAAAGGCATCGATAAATCTTGTTGGTCCCGACATTGATCCCCTTTTTCGCGACCAACTCATCGGACTCCGCAGCACTTCCCACGAACGGCATGATTTTGTCCGACCAGTAGATTTCGGCAAACGAATCCGCCGCTCCGCTATTGGCGATCACATCGGCATCAAATGGGTGGTGCAGAAAAAAACGGCCATTGTAGATCTCGTAATACTGATGAACGGCCAAGCCGATCTGCCTCAAATGCGACTGGCAGTCCATTTTGCGAGCCGCTTCGCGAACCTGCTGGGCTGCGGGAAGAATCAATGCGATTAGAACGGCGATGATCGCGATGACTACGAGTAGCTCCACAAGTGTGAATCCGCGTCGGTTGCGATGATGTCTGCTCGCGTCCATTTTGGAAGCTGGTCCAGATTTTCTGAGTTCAGACGTTTTTTTGTACGAAATCGTTAGTGGGTATCTGAATTCGAAGAATGAATCGTTCCAAAAGAGATATTAGCCAAATCGGGTTTGCGTTGCCAACTTTGGCGCTAATCAGTCCGTCCGCACGTCACCTTGCGCAGCAGTGACGGCTGAAAGATTCTGAATTGTAGAAGGGGATTGTGATCCGGCGCGCCAGTTTTACGTCCATGACGTCGCAGGTGGTTATCTTCACTCATGTGATGAGCGTGTTTTCTCCCGTCATTCGAGTGTCGTATCCCGAAAGCTCACCGTAGAGTTGCCGATATTCTGAGGATTGAATCACTTTCAAAAGTGTCAGAACGCGCGGATCGTCTTCGTTGCAACGCTGGTAACAGAGATCGTATTCTTCCGTGCGGATGGGAATGAATTTTAAGCCCGCTTCCCTGGCAACGAGTTCCAGGCAAACGCCCGCGTCAGCCCAACCGCAGCGAATGGCGTCGGCAACACCACGATGATCTCGTGCAGTGCGCCGCGGGGCTGGACGATCGTGAAGCAATTCATCTTGACACCTCCGTGCTCCAGAACCCTCTTCGCGACCAATCCATTTGAGCTGGCTATTCAATAACCCGCGCACGGAACGAGTTCCAATTTTTGACCCCACGGCGACGCCTGCCTTCCAGGAGGCGGCACGCAGCAGCCGCGCGGGTTGTGATACCAGTTGCCTGACCGACGCTGCATTTCCTTTGGGATCATTTGTGGCCGCGAAATGGACACCTGCCATGTGAACCAAGCCCTGTTCAAGCAGTTGTAACGCCTGCCAGCTTGATCGCTGCACGACAAGTATCCGGAAACCTGTGGTACGCTCATACAAACGAGCCAACAACCCGGATGCCGGATCGCAACTTGCGATTACCAACGTCTCATTGGCTCGTCGAAGATGGCTCGGATTGGATTCGGGGAGACCAAACCCATCGTGTGGAATCTCTCCCAAAGGTGTCACCTCTGCCGGATAAAACAGTAGTTGCCCCTGGACTGTTCCGCACCAGTAACGAGCCGGCTGGGGCGAACTGGGCCATGCCCATCGAGGTGTCGATTTTAACGGGCTCTCGGTCAGGTTGGTGCTGAAAAGCTCCTCGACCGAACACTCCATCACGCGCGCTAATGATAACGCCGTCGCGACTGACGGAATCAGCCGCTGTCCTTCGATCGCACTGACGGCAGCACGCGAAATATTCGCCCTGGCAGCCAGTTCCGCCTGACTCCATTCCCTTGCCCGGCGGCGATTTCGTACTTGATTCTGTTTTTGTTGCGACATGACCCGATCCAGAGTTACTATTTTGTGCCAATGGCAGATACGTGGTTTTTAATATTGCATAATTGCGATTACCCTTTCAAAGGATTGTCGCATTGGATGCAAACGAGACAATAGGCTGTTATGATTCTGACAATCAATGGCACGAACATGTCATAAGGCTTTCGAGTCAACGAACAATTTTGAACCGACAATTATGTGGCATGTCACCTTCGTGACTCTCTGTTGATCCAAATCTTTTTCCCGACAGGAATTTGTTGAATGCCTCACTCCTGCCCCTTCTCCCGTCGGCGTACCGCGTTCACCCTGATCGAACTGTTGGTCGTCATCGCCATCATCGCGGTTTTAATCGCCTTGTTGCTTCCCGCTGTGCAGCAGGCCCGCGAAGCGGCTCGCCGGACTCAATGCAAGAACAACCTGAAACAGATCGGCTTGGCCTCGGCAAACTACGAATCCACATACAGTTTGCTCCCCTCGGGAGGAAAGGGGGTCAGCTTCGCTCTGATTAATCTGTACGGCTTTCCAGATTCCTTCTTCACCGAGATCTTGCCGTTTCTTGATCAGGCTCCCGTCTACAATCAGTTCAACCTTTCGCTGCATTACACGAATAGTTCAGCATCCACCAATGCCACGGCGGCAAGGACCAGGATTACCGCGTTCTTGTGTCCCTCCAATCCTGTGACAACAGCCGACCCTCAGGGGTTTGGAACGACGGATTATGATCCAACGGAGTACGTTGATATCGATCCCGGTTCGGGACTAAAGAACGGTCTCACCGGGAATACGATTGGCCCCTTCCCGACGGGTGGTGGAACAAGCGTTAACGCCACAAAAGAAGGGATGCACGGGTTGTTTCCCCCTCCGATCGCGGCCGTGTCGGACGGGTTGAGTAATACGATTGCCGTCATTGAATGTGCAGGCAAACCAGCGGGACTTCTCGGTAAGTATGCGTTCACGTTTACGATTGGCAATTGCCCTGGGATCGATCCAGCTCAAATGCCAAGTGGAAAGTACACCGCTCCGAATCGCTGGGCGGATGGCGACGCAAGCGCCGGCATCAATGGCCAGTTAACCAATGTCGCGGGAGGAAACTTGCAGTACATCAATGGCAATAAGACTCCGCTTGGCGGTCCTGCAAACTGCCCATGGACCACGCTTAATTGCGGTCCAAATATGGAGCCGTTCAGCTTTCACGTGGGCGGAGTACAGGCTCTGATGGGGGATGGAAGCGTTCGATTCATCTCGGAAAACCTCAACTGGCTCACGCTTCGAAATCTTGTCGCGCGTGACGATGGCAACCCGGTTGGCGATTTCTAAATCATTGGCTTGTTCTCGCTGATGGGAAAATCGGTTTCGATACAATCGGACGAGAGAGAATTTCAGGCATCGTGGTTATACTTTCGCATGTGGAGAGCGAATCGATAGCCAATCAGACTGTCCGTGAGGGACAAGGCAATTTCTGTGCTTTCGTTTTCGTGGCATGCTTGGACTCATCGTTCGCGACGGCAAAACGTATCGATTTTGCTGCTGGCGGGGTTCGTTATTGCGCTGCTGCCGATCCCGTTAATTTCTTTTTCTCCCAAAGATGGCAAGGATCTTTCGCGACCCTTTCCTTGCCAGTATCGTCCCTGCGGCTGTATGTCTGCTGCGCAATGCAAAAAGAAGTGTTGCTGCTTTTCTGATCAGCAAAAACTCGTCTGGGCGAAACGAAATGGCGTGGACCCGTCAGAAGTTGTGGCCTCGATCACGAAACGCGGTGCGGCTTCCAAATCATCTCCTACGGTATGCTGTACGATCAAGAACGGTTCAAAAGCACAAGTTGCACACCGCCAGCCCAAGGCAAAGTCGACTCCAAAATCACGATTCAAAATTGTGATTGGAGCAGTCGCGGATGACTGTCAGGGCCTTGTAAAGACCGCATTTGGTCAGGCCGTCTTTTTGATTCCTCCGATGATCTCGTTGAATCCACTGGTTGATTCGATCGTTGAGCGATTCATCAACCGGGCCTCAGTCGTGGTTCAGGCGATTGTTGAACCACCGGTTCCGCCCCCTCGTGTCGCAGCGGCCTAGATCTGTCCCAAGTTGTGACGCCATGCGCTACAACCTGAAAGTCCCGACGCTTACACACGGATGATTCATTATCACACCGTCGCCAAAGTAATGTCGAGGCGAAACCGTCTGGACTTGGGTACCGGACAGATCTCTCCTGCCGTCAATCGAAACACGCTTCGTTGCCAACAGAATCTGGCACACGAGTGATTTCAACTTTCGCCGCCACAGGGGTTCGTGCGGTCTGATATCGCACGCTCACGATTGGCCATTGATTAGCTCTCCACAAGTGCGAACCAACCCAACTCGTGAGCGTGCCATTACGGGCCGCACAAGCTAACCGCTTTTCGTTACGAGAATTCCTCTTTTGAATTTCGGGAGACGATGATGACAAATGTTGTTCGTCCGCGCCGATGTCGCGGGTTTACGCTGATCGAACTTTTAGTCGTAATTGCAATCATTGCCGTATTGATCGCCTTGCTTCTTCCCGCCGTTCAGCAGGCTCGTGAAGCTGCTCGACGCACGCAATGTAAAAACAATCTCAAACAATTTGGACTGGCATTGCACAACTATGAAGGGACCTTTGCTCGACTGCCGATGCAAGATACCCAGGCGACGGTCGGTACGCTAACGACAGACGGGTTTTCAATTCAAGCTCGATTGTTGCCCTACATGGATCAGGCCAATCTTCAGAACTTAATCGACTTCTCGCAACCAGCCTGGACCGGTTCGGCTTATAACACGCTGCAACCGAACCCGAATTTTCTTGCAATCTTCGCTCAATCGATTCCATTCTTCCTCTGTCCCTCCGATTCCGCTCCCCCAAAACAGGCAGACTGGAAGGGCAACATTTATGGCGGAATCAATTACATGGTGAGCGATGGCAGCGGAACCGGAGTGAACACCGATATTCGATTTCCAACCGACGGCATCGCCTGGAACTTCTCGAATTGCCGGCTTGCGGACGTGAGTGACGGACTTTCCAATACGGTTTTCATGAGTGAAACAGTTCGGAGCACCGGCCCGGACCAGACTCTTGCTCTCGGAACATTGCCTCTATTTCCCTATCAGATGACCCTGAATTGCTCTGGCGGGTTTACAAGCCCTCCGGCGACTCAGCTTTTCCAGGGATTCACAGCGGGTGGTACTTCTGTCCCAGGAATCACGTTTACCGGCCCGAACGGAACTTGCAACAATCCAAATCTGAGCAACGTCGCGGCTTCTTTCAATGGATGGCGCGGTGTCAGTGGTTCTTCATCTGACGGGACGTTGCGCGGGCGGGGGACCTCATGGGCCTGCTCGGGAGCTGTCAGTACTTTGACGAACGGCTACAACACGCCAAACAGCACCGTACCCGATTGCGTTACCCACTTCAGCGGCTGGTTCGGTCCACGAAGTTGGCACGTTGGTGGTTCCCACGCGTTAATGGGGGATGGTGCCGTCCGGTTCCTGGCCCAGTCGTTGGATCAAAACATCTGCCACGCGATTCACAGCCGAAATGGTGGAGAAACGGTCGGCGATTTCTGATCGCGACATGTGATTTGTTGGGGGTTTTGTGCCACTGAATGACCGTCTTCGGTCAATCAGTGTCTTTCGAACGTGTGCTGACAAGGCGAAGACACTGCGTCGGAGAAGACTCCGATGCAGCGGCACTTCCGATTGTTGCCGCCTCAAAAAACCGTCACTGCGTTTCCCTCGCCGGGGGACGCCACCGTAGCACCGTGTGAACCGACTTTATCCAGTTAACTTTTACATGGAATGCCGATGTCGACAACCATACCAACCAACGAACCAGCGCTTGATTTGGCAGCCACAGCCAGCGGAAGTCGCTGGTTGCCCGATTATCGAACTGTCTGGCGCTGGCACTTTTATGCGGGCCTGTTGACGTTGCCATTTGTCATTATCCTTTCGATCAGTGGTGGGATCTATCTCTTTAAACCGCAGATCGAGGCGTGGAATGACCGTGCGTACGATTCGCTTGATACCGAACGTATCGCACCTGTGTCGGACCAGGTGAAGGCCGCTCTCGACGCGTTTCCTGGTTCGACGCCAAACGGCTATGAGCTGCGTCGAACCGACCGTTCTGCAGCGCGTGTTTTGATTCGCAAGGATGACGAAACGTTGCGAGTCTACGTTCATCCGGAAAAACTGACCGTGCTGGGTTCGGTTCAAGAAAACCAGCGAATCATGAAATCCATCTTCAAACTGCACGGCGAATTGTGGATGGGTGACCGTGGGTCGAACCTTGTTGAACTCGCCAGTTCCTGGACGATCATCATGATCGTCACGGGACTCTACTTATGGTGGCCGCGACACCAGAGGCTCTTTGGTGGCGTCTTGTTCCCGCGATTTGGTGGGGGATCGCGCATTTTCTGGCGGGATCTGCACAGTGTAACCGGCGTCTGGATCTCGGTCTTCGTCCTGTTTCTACTTGTGACGGGGCTACCTTGGGCCAAGTTTTGGGGAAACTACTTAAAAACAATCCGCAATATCACAGGCACTGCTGTGGCTCAACAGGACTGGACTACGGGAAGCGAACGGTCGGCGCGAGGTGGTCGACCTGCAGAAAGCGGCCAAGGAAAAGGCGATGCGCCACGGTCGAATGAACATGGTGATCACGGCGGAGGAGGCCGTGGATCAAGACGCGGCGGCGGAAGCATGCCAAAGGATATGGAAGGTTTTAACCGAGTCTTTCAGTCGGTACAGCCCCTCGGTTTGGAGTACCCGGTTGTCATTGCGCCCCCTTCACGCGGCTCGGAAAACTGGACCGCAAAATCGACGACTCAAAACCGCCCCAACCGGGTCGATCTGGAATTGAATGGTTCGACGGGCGAGATCGTCAGTCGCAAAGATTTCAAAGACAAACATTGGGTTGATCAGGTCGTCGGAACATGCATTGCCGCTCACGAGGGACAACTGTTTGGTTGGCCCAATCAATTGCTCGGGTTATTAACGGCAATGGGTTTGATTCTTGTGTCGGTCAGCGGAGCGATCATGTGGTGGCGACGACGTCACCGAGGCGTCCTGGGGGCACCGCCGATTCCGCCGAATCCAGAAGTATCGATATTGCTTTCCCTGTTGGCCGTTTTGTTCGGAATCTATTTGCCGTTGTTTGGCGCGTCCCTGGTATTGGTGCTGGTGATCGAATGGCTGATCCTGCGTCGTATTCCCGGCCTGCGTGAATGGTTGGGGCTTCAAGGTGGAAAGACTCGGGCTGCAGCGTGAATGATTGGAAAAGAAAGTTTGCGTTGTTTCGTTTTCGGCAAAGCTCATTGGTCGTAATCGTGGCGCTAGCAATCTCGATGATCGGGTGCAGTAGAGCTCCAAAGCCGGTGAAAGGGGGAACGAACGGTGAACTCCAACAAGCTGGCAACCCCATCGGCGACATTCAAGTACGGATTTATCAGACGGATGGTGCTTCGTACGAGGTCGTCGGGTTTGCAGATACAAACGGTGAGGGGCAGTTCCAGCTGTTGGTTTCGGAAGGCGACGGTCCGTTGTACCTCGGTCCCGGCGAGTACTGCTGTACGCTCAATTCTGTTGGTTCCCGAATCCCGATACCCAAGGAATATGGCAAACCCGAAACGACTCCATTGAAGGTCTCCTGGGCAGGGGGAGATGAGACTTTGCAATTGGAACTACCACTGCCCAAAACAATCCGATGAACTTCGATAATTTCTTAAGTGTTAGAACTTAAAAATCACGAATTCACCGCCAAATTTCTCTAGTCGGGATCGTAAGATGATTTGTCAAAGAAAAATCGCTCGAACAACTGGATTTACCCTGATCGAACTACTGGTGGTGATTGCAATTATCGCGGTCTTGATTGCGTTACTGTTGCCAGCCGTTCAGCAAGCTCGGGAGGCCGCTCGGCGGACTCAATGCAAAAACAACCTGAAACAGATCGGGTTGGCAATTCACAATTACGCCGAACGAACGACGAGGTTTCCACCGGCCTATTTTTCAAAAATTGATGCGTCAGGAAACGATACCGGTCCCGGTTGGGGTTGGTGCTCGTTTCTGTTGCCCGATATCGATCAGGCCCCCTTACAGCAGACAATTAATTACAACGTCGATATCACAAATCTCGCCAACCTTGCCGTACGGACGAAATTCCTTCCGGCCTTTGTCTGTCCTTCAGACGCTGCACAAAACACGTTCACAATCTCAGTCGATCCCAACGGAAATCCACTTACTCCATCGGTCCTGGTTGCCCACTCGAATTATGTGGGAGTCAATGGAAACCTGGGGGTCACGGGTAATCAGGCCGTTAATGACGGCGCATTTCTTGAGAACCAATGCTTCCGCCATGCAGACATTCTTGATGGCCTGAGCAACACGTTTTTCGTCGGCGAACGAAGTGCGAATATGTCTTACACCACCTGGGTCGGGGCCATTACGGGTGCCGGGACTGTTGATATTCGAGATCCTTCGACGAGTGCCATCGAAGGCTCGGCCGCGCTCGTTGTCAGTCACTGCGGCCCACATCCGCCAAATAACCCCGAGGTGACCGATGCAGACGCAACATCCAGCGGGCACGTCGGAGGCGCACACTTTTTACTTGGGGACGGAAGCGTAAGGTTCATCAGCAGTGTCATCTCACTGACCGTCTATGACGCATTGGCAAGTCGAGCGACGGGGGATGTCGTTGGCGAATTCTGATGCCGCAGGCCGCCTGAGTGAGGTTGACGAAAACGTCGTTATTTACTCGATTTCTACGACTTCGCCAGTCTTTGAAAATTCGACGTCGCGCACTTTTCCCTTTTTGTCCTTGCCGCGAACTTCGAGAACGCCGTTGCTTTTCCTGACCGCTTGATCAAAATTGACGTCAGGAAGTTTTTGCTTGGCGATCTCTAAAAGGTTTTTGGGAACGTCGTCAATCGAGATCGCCTGGTTTTTCGACACGTTGCCACAGCCTGTGACCATACAAATCAGAAATACGCCGTACGCAAATGCTCTCATTAGAATTCTCCTATTGTTTCGCTTCCGGCCCGAGTTGAAAGAGCCCTGAAGGTGGCTTTGTCCATTGATGTTGAAAGAAACTGAACATGTCCGTCCGCAAAAACAAAATTCGCTCCGCCGACGTGTAGACTCGAAAAACAATTACATTCAAGGCCATCTGAATTCGGCGGTCCCTCAAAAGTGTGTCCCAGGATCATCCCGGATGCGTTCTCAACGAGGGGCACAGCCGGAGAACCCGCTGGTGGGAAAAGCTGGGAACCGGTCACCGCGCCGACCCAACTCGCAACGCACCACTTCTGTGACCGCTCTCCAACCAAAAGTGTTCGGCTGGAACCGTCCGAGATGTCGCGAATTCCGATGCGGCTGTTGCGGAAGAAAATGCCATCCCCGTCAATGCCCGGTTCGGGGACTCCGAACACTCCCACATAATTTGCAGATGCAACAGAGCAAATTGTCGACAGCGGATTCCCAAGTTTGTCTCGTGTCATGGCGACCCATGTCTTCTGTGCGACATCCGAAGGGCATGTCCAGCCGTTGATTGAAGATACTCGTGCCGTTGAATTCACCGGATTCTCTATGGGGCTTTCAAAGCGAATGGTTGAACGAAGTGGTCCTTGATCAATTTCCGAAAGGATCATCGCCCCCCAACCCCAACCGGGGCCAGTGTCGTTGCCCGTGGCATCAAAGTTCGAGACATATCCGGGTGGAAACGTGTTGTGCGATTCGTGATAGTTCTGTAACGCCAGGCCAAATTGTTTGAGGTTGTTCAGGCAACTCGCCCGCCGTGCGGCTTCTCTTGCCTGCTGAACTGCCGGAAGTAGCAATGCGATCAGAATCGCAATAATGGCGATCACAACCAGTAGTTCAATCAGCGTAAATCCGAATCGTGGAACCGGAACGCGGGGGTATTGATTTTTCATAACGACGAATTCCAAAGCCGACACTTTTGCTTGCCAATACAATTTCAGTTCAGCGGGGCTTTAACAATTCGCACCGGTCTGGCGGCGAGTTTTACAGCATTTTGACTGCGCTCGACAGTTATGGTCCCATACCTGTGTCAGAATCTGTACGGCTATTGCTGTGCGGCGCGACAATTGAGCGTCGTTCGTCAAGAATACACCGCAGCCGTGCTCGATGGCAGATGCCGGGTGAATTGAGACTAAAGGCTGAAACCGGAACAATGTTCGAACCTCTGCTGCCGGTTCCCAAACACATTCGTGAGGTGTCAGATAATTCATGGATTGGAAATTGATAATTTCCTAATTGCGAACTCAAGTTCGATCACTGAAAAACGGTCGTAGCAAATCGAATTCGCGTACGCTCGAAATTTCTTCAACAGGCTGTAATACTCGCTTATGCAAACCTTCTTTCAAGTCTGGCCAATCCTCTGGATGTCGCTGCAAGTGAGCGGGTTTGCTGTTCTCATCAGTTCGTTGATCGGACTCCCTTTAGGCGTGTGGATGGGTCTGAGCCAATTCCGTGGCAAGCCATTGATTGTCAGTCTAATCCATACTGGAATGGCACTGCCGCCCGTGGTCGTCGGCTTGTTGCTCTACTTGCTTCTGTCTCGCAGCGGCCCTTTGGGAAGTCTGGGCTGGCTTTTCTCGTCCCAGGCGATGATCCTGGCTCAAATCATGCTTGATCTGCCGTTTGTCATCGGGATCACAATGATTGCTGTGGCGAGTGTCCCGGCCGAGTTGCAATGGCAACTTCGCTCGCTTGGAGCGACCCCCAACCAGGCCCGTTGGGAAATCGTCCGAGAAGCTCGCGCTGGGATTCTACTTGCCGTGGCGACGGCGTTCGGCCGAAGCCTGTCGGAAGTCGGAGCTGTCTGGCTCGTCGGTGGAAACATCGAAGGCCAGACACGAGTGTTGACGACTGCGATTGTCCTCGAAACGGGAAAGGGGAATTTTGCAATCGCTTTGTCCCTCGGCGCGATCTTGCTGATCGTGGCTCTTACGATCAATCTGTGTATCGTCCGCTTCCAAAGGCGGGTGCTGCCATGACGACAACGCCCGTTTACGACCTGGACGCAATTTGCAAACGGCAAAGCGCTTCGTTTTCCCTCGAAATCAGCAACTTGGTGATTGCCTCTGGCGAAACCGTCGGTCTTGTCGGGCCAACCGGAGCGGGCAAAAGCACGCTCCTGCGTCTTCTCGCCGTGTTGGAAATGCCATCTTCAGGTTCCATCACTCTGTGGGGACGCCGCAATGAAGGGAGTGATGTTGAGTCTTTTCGACGAATTGCCATGGTTCACCAGCGCCCGCTGATGTTGTCGGAATCCGTGCGGTACAACATCGAATATGGTTTGCACGTTCGAGGAGTGAAATCCGCGCATCACCGATCAGAGCCGATGCTTGAAAGGCTCGGTCTAAGTCGTCTGGTTAAACAGGATGCTCGCACGCTGTCAGGCGGACAGTTGCAATTACTGGCGATTGGAAGAGCGCTTGTGGTCGAGCCGGAAGTCCTTCTTTTGGATGAACCGACTGCCCATCTTGATCCTGCTAACGTCGCCTTAGTCGAGGATGTGATTCAAGAACAGAAACAGCGGCTCGGAATGACGGTTGTCTGGGCGACGCACAACTTGTTCCAGGCCAGGCGAACGGCTTCGAGAATCGCGCTCCTCTTGAGCGGTCGATTGATCGAGGTCGCCGACAGAGAGACATTTTTTGACAGCCCGTCCGATGAAAGGACGAAAGATTTCGTTCAAGGGAAAATGGTGTATTGAGATGTTTCGCAGCCTGAATCTCGCGTTTTTGTTGTTTGCTTGTCTCTTTCTCGGTTGTGCTTCCAAAAGTCCGCCATCCAGGGAGCTGACGCTCGCCACAACGACCAGCACGCAGGACAGCGGTCTGCTTGATGTTTTGCTTCCCGCCTTCGAACGTGAAAGCGGCGTTAAAGTGAAAGTCATCGCAGTCGGCAGTGGACAGGCATTAGAGCTTGGCCGTCGAGGAGATGCCGATATTCTTTTGACGCACTCACCGCAGGCCGAGAAAAAGTTTATGGAGGAAGGCTGGGGGACGAGCAGGGAGGCGGTCATGCACAACGATTTCGTGATCGTCGGTCCTGCAGAGGGACGCGTCGAGCTGAAGAATGCGCCGACCGTCGCAGATGCATTTAAAATCATCGCTGAAGCAGAGAGCCCATTTATTTCACGAAGTGATGAGTCAGGTACTCATCAAAAGGAAATCAATATCTGGAAGTCGGCGGATATTGAACCGGATGGGCAGTGGTACATCCGAGCCGGGGCTGGGATGGCTCAAGCACTGCGAATGGCTCACGAAAAGAAAGCCTTCGTTTTGAGCGACCGTGCCACGTACTTGACGCTGAAAAATGAAATCGAAATGAAAGTTTCGTTTGAAGGCGACGAGCAGCTTTTGAATCGCTATTCGGTCATCACTGTTAACCCCCAAAAGCATTCACACATTCACCAGGACGAAGCCAATCGCTTCGTAGAATTCCTGATGTCGCCGAATGCGAAGAAAATCATCGGGTCCTTCGGCGTCGAACTTTATGGCCAGTCGCTGTTCGTACCGGATGCGAAAGTAACGAATGAAATACCGTGACGCGTGAGCGAAAGGCGATTATTGTCTTAGCGGGATTTGCTTTTGTTGTCCGTCGCGGATGATTGACAGCTCAAGTGTCGCCTCGATGGGAAGTCTGGCGAGAAAGCGGTGCAGATCGTCGATACTGGTCACGATTCGATCGTTGACTGACACGATCAGATCTCCTTCCTCCACGCCACTCCGACCGGCGATCCCTCGCGAATCCACTTCCATCACTTGAACCGCAAAGTCAGAGACGAGGTCGAGGTCGATCACGATCGCTCGCGGTAATTGAACGACGGCACCGACGATCCCCAGTTGCCGACGGCGGACTTGGCCGTGCTGCAGGAACTCTTTTGTGATCCATTGAACGGTGTTGCTGGGAACGGCAAAACCAATCCCCTGAGCTAAGGCGATGATGGCCGTGTTCACGCCGACCACGCGACCTCGCGAATCGACTAAGGGACCACCGGAGTTTCCCGGATTGATCGGGGCCGCGTGTTGAATGATGTTGTCAATCAGGCGACCATCACTCGCTCGCATGCTTCGGCCGACACCGCTGACGACTCCTGTTGAAACGGTGGAATGTAAGCCCAGTGGACTCCCCATCGCGATCACCAATTGTCCGACTCGCAGAAGTTGAGAATCTCCGATACGAACATGCGGCAGATCACGCCCCGACAATCGCAACAGTGCGAGATCCGTTGACGGGTCATCGCCGATGACCTCGCAGTCCAGCCGGTCGCCGTCGGTTGTTGTGGCGATCAGTCGCGATCGTCCGCTGGCGACGTGACTGTTTGTGATCGCCAGGCCATCCGGCGAAATGATGAATCCCGAACCTTGACCGCCGTCGCTCGTTCCAGGGCGACCTGTGATCGATATGACCGCCGGTGAAACGGTGTCAACGACATGCATTACGGCACGCGAATAGGCATCGAGGACATCTGTTTCGTCGGCACCGGGACGAGCAGGCTCCGCTGGCGAGCGGGTAGAATCGTCGCGTTCGGCATTGTCGGTTGTTCGGAGAAAGTCCCAGGATTCATCAGACATGGATCGCACTGCTCCTTTTCTTCTGATCGAGATTCGTATCATTCAGAAGTATAGACGTGTCCACTTCCGCGTCCATTGGCAGCAGCATCAGGAAAAACGAGTCAGTAACATCAGGGAACCGATGGCCATCGCGAGGCCTGCGACTTCGTAGGCGTTGAGTTTTTCCTGGAAAAACACGACGCCGATCGTCGTCAGCAACAAGACCATGGCGACGGAATAGACGACGCTAACCGTCGCGAGCTTCAGGTGCTTCATGACAAACAGCCACCCGAATGCAGTCGAAGCATAAAGGCAAAAGCCGATATAGAACCAGGGGGACCGAAACGAGTTCTTTTCCTGGCTGGCCAGCTTGAGGAAATAATCACCCACAACCCCAATGACGCTGAACAGCAGGGTCACGACGACCGCGAGATTCGTTCGATCCACAGCATCCCCAATCGAAAAAGTCACGCAGTTCCGTTCAATGGCTCGATGACGACAGCGGTTCCGTAACAAAGGACTTCGGTCGCGTTACCGGTGCTGACGACTTCGGCTGCGTCGTAATTGACACCGACAATTGCATTCGCCCCGACTTCTTTGGCATGTTGAACCATTTGATCGTAGGCGTGGCCGCGGGCCTGCTCGCACATTTCGGTGTAAGCACCGATCTGGCCTCCGATGATATTTTTCAAACCACCAAAAATTCCCTGTGCAATAGTGGGTGCGCGAACCGTGATACCGCGAACCAATCCTCGATATTCAACGATCTTGTAGCCTTCAATCGAAAAGGTAGTCGTGACGAATAGGTCTGGCGTCTGGGGCATGATAAATCTCCTGATGGATGACAATCGTATGTATGGTTAACTGGTGATTCGGTTGTTTGATTTATGAAATCGAAGTCGCCTTAGACATCGTTACGAGACGTGATGAGATTGACAATGAAGTTGCAAGGAATTCCTCGTTGGATAACATTTCAACGCAATGACACCGAATTCTTCGTCTGACATGAATTCGATGAGTAACCCAGTCAATTGGCTTGAGTGCTTCGTCATGGGTAGAATGCCACGCCACTCAGAATACTCGGAGATTCCTCAAGAGATAGGCACGAGGTGCGACATGGCGAAACTGCGTCTGATCGTGTGTCTGGTGTTTGCGATTTGCGTAATTGAGTCGGTCGGATACGGTGACGAGAAGGCATCGAAACCCGTAGCGGGCTCTCGAAAGCCGTTCAATCTTCAGCGCCGCGAATTGTGGACGACGGGCAATATTCACGGATCGCCTGAACCATCTGATCCCTATACGACCGAGAATGCCTTTCCGAAGCTACGTTTTTTCGAGCCCTTGTCGGTTGGTCTTGTGCCGGGTCAGCAGCGATTCGGCGTGGCGACTCGGCCGGGAAAAATCTTTACTTTTGAAATTCGATCGGATGTCGATCAGCCGAAGTTACTGCTGGATCTCAACAAGGTCACCTACGCCCTGGCTTTCCATCCTCAGTTCGCAACCAATGGATACTTCTTTGTGATGTACGTTCGCGATCCGGGATCGACCGAACCGAACGGCAGCCGGATTTCTCGATTCCAGGTTGACCCGCTTGGTCTGCTTGTCGCTGACATCAAGACCGAAAAAGTGATTCTTGAATGGCCGTCAGGGGGACACAACGGTGGCTGCATTCGGTTTGGCGGGGATGGATACCTGTACGTGGCAACCGGGGATGGTAGTGGGATCGCTGATGGGTTGCAGACAGGGCAGGATATTTCCGATCTGCTGGGTTCGATCCTGAGAATCGATGTCGATCATCCTGATGCAAATCAGGCGTATTCGATTCCCAAGGACAATCCCTTCGTGGGAACACCGGGAGCACGAGGTGAGATCTGGTCTTTCGGTCATCGACAAGTCTGGAAATTCAGCTTTGACAACCAGAATCGCCTGTGGGCCGGGGAAGTCGGCCAGGACCTGTGGGAGATGGTGTATCTGATTCAGAAAGGTGGCAACTACGGCTGGAGCGTCAACGAGGGAAAGCACCCGTTTCGACCTGAACGAACTAAGGGGCCGGGCGATTTTCAAGCTCCGCTGGTCGAGCATTCGCACACTGATTTTCGATCGCTGACGGGCGGTTACGTCTTTCAATCGAACCGGCTTCCGGAATTAAAGGGAGCCTATATTTACGGTGACTACGACACCGGCAAGCTCTGGTCGCTGAAGGTTAACGGAAATCAAGTCACTGAAAGCCGGGAACTGGCGGACACGCAGATTCGAATTGTGGAATTTGCACAGGACTCAACGGGTGAAGTCTATCTGGTGGACTTTGCCGGAGGGGGATTTCATCGGATTGTGGTCTCGCCACCGCAGGTCCAGTCAAAACCGTTTCCGCGCAAGTTGAGTGAGACAGGCCTGTTTGCATCGACCAAAGATCATATTCCAGCGGTCGGATTGATTCCTTATTCTGTCAATGCACCGCTCTGGTCCGATGGAGCGGAAAAGGATCGGTTCATCGCGTTGCCGGGCGATTCCAGCATTCAATTCGATAGCGTTGTCTATCCGCATGGACCTGAATACCCCGACGTGGGCTGGCGATTCCCCGATGGGACGGTGTTGGTCAAAACGTTTTCGATCGAAATGGAGACGGGGAAACCAGACAGCAGTCAGCGACTGGAAACTCGCATTATGCAATATCGCAAAATGCCGGGTAACGACGACGAGTACGGTGCGCAATATTGGACAGGATACACATATGTCTGGAATGCCGAACAGACAGATGCGGAATTGCTGGCTGCAGAAGGACTCGATCGCCAATTGACCATCAAAGATGTGTCAGCACCGGGTGGCCAGCGGGAACAAGTTTGGCGGTTTCCCAGTCGGGCCGAATGTATGCTATGTCACACCATGGCTTCGAAGTATGCGTTGGGTGTTACGACGCTGCAGATGAATAAGCCTCATGATTACGGCGGTCAGGTTGGGAATCAGTTGTCGGTCCTGGATCAACTTGGCGTGTTTGAAACGAAGTTGCCAAAGCCGCCCGAGGAATTGCCACGGCTAGTGGACTATCATCATTCAACCGCGAGTCTTAACTTGCGTGCTCGATCGTATCTCCATGCCAATTGTGCGCACTGTCACCGCAAGTGGGGTGGAGGGAACGCGGAATTCGAGCTGCAGGCATCAAGCCCGTTGTCAGAGACATTAACTGTCAACACTCGCCCGGGCCAAGGGGCGTTTAAGCTTCGCGACCCGCGGATTATCGTCCCCGGTGAACCAGAACGGTCACTGGTGCTCGAACGAATGAAGCTCGAAGGCTTAGGACGAATGCCACACATCGCTTCCAGACGCGTCGATCACGATGCGGTCAACGTTGTCAGTGAATGGATCGCCGGTCTGGGTAAAACAAGTTCGCTTGAATCGTCTGGGGTCATACATCCGCGACAGTTCAAGCCATAATCCTGGTGCGTCGTCCAATCTCAATATTCGTCTGCCACTGGATGACCGTCTTCGGTCGCCCAGTGCTCATCGATCGCCTGGAAAATAGGGAAGACACTACGACGGAGAAGACTCCGATGCAGTGGCACACGACCCGAAATCTGCCGCATCAGCACCAATTGGGACGCTCTGATGTCATTATGAAATCGTTCCGATCACGATCGTACGGTCATCGGATGGTGCGGCGCCGGCCGTAAACTCTTCCACGGATTTCAGCAATGTGGCAATCATCTCTTCCGGATCGGGGGTACTGACGCTCAGTTCCTGATCGAGTCTTCCCAACCCGTATAGCTCGTTTTCGGGATTCGTGGCTTCAACGATGCCGTCCGTGTACAAGATCAATTGATCGCCAGGATTCAATTCGACAGAGGCTTCGACCGCTTCGAACATGGTGGTCACACCGAGCGGAAAGTGTTGTGCATGCTGAAGTGAGTAGATTTTCCCCTGTTCGAATAATCGCCAGCGAGGTGGATTATGCCCGGCTGAGGAATACGTCAGACGGCGTGTCAGTGGATCAAAAATGGCATAAAACGCCGTGACGAACGTACCGCTCGAACCGACGTAATGCTGACAAAGCTTGTTATTCAGGTAATTCAGCATATGGCTGGGCGAAATCGTTGTGCCCGGGAAGGCATGTGCGATGCTGTGCATCACCGCCATCATGACGGCCGCCGGGGTTCCGTGGCCGCTCACATCAGCGATCAATAACCCCCATCGACCGTCTGCTAACGGGAAGAAGTCGTAATAGTCACCACCCGCGCGACGAGCCGTCTGGTAATGAGCGGCCAGTCGCAAATGAGGAATCTCAGGAAGCGTGATCGGTAACAACGATCTTTGGATGCGTGCGACCGCTTTCAGTTCGCGGTCGATTTCTTCGTAGGCATCTTTCAATCGACCGGCGAGCACCAGGTTATTGGTGGCTCGACCAAACAAATTCGCCAGCCAGACTGCCTCGGGCAATTTTTCGAAGGAAAACCCGTCTGTGACTCGGCGAGTATGCAATGACATGTTCAGAGACAGCCCCTGATCCATCAGTGGCAGTGCCTGCAACGATCGCTGGTCGGACAAGTACTCAGCGGCAGGATCATCGGGTGCGACGACCAGATCATTGATAATTCGAGGCTCGTTCCCGTAGATCAAATCGGCCAGGATTCCACCTGATAACAACGGAAGTCGTGCGGTCTCCTTCCACGGATTAATGTCGACATCCCATTCGCTATAGCGAGTGATTCGAAATTGAGGGTAGGTCAGACCGCGGCGACTCATCGCCAGCCTGCGGTCGATATGGGGATTCACCTGCCGCATCCGTTCATAATATTCATGAACCATCGATTGCGGATCAGTTTGTGTACTCAGTTCCCGCATTGTTTCCATGATTTGAGCGAGGCGCTCCTGCCAGCTCTGTAATCGTTCGGGAACGAGGTTTTCCGTCATTGACACTTCCTGCTTGAATAAAACGTTGCGAGTATCCTACCAGCCCGACTCCCAATTGGCTTCCCTGATCATGGACGAACTCGGTTGATTGGTGCAACAGCAATGTGAGACAATCACCCGAAGCTTGCTTGCCAGCAACGTTGTCTTGCAATTAGATCGTCGGAAGTTTGGGGTGCTTTGATGATGTAACGATTGACTGAAAGCCACAAAAATGGGTGCCACGGTTTTACCGTCTTCGGTAAGGCCGTGCTCTTTGAACGCCCGACCCCAGAACATAAGACTTCCATTGGTTTGTGGGCGCCAGCTTCAGTGGAGACACCAGATATGCGGAAACGTTCGGCGGCAGATTGGTTCAGTTGCAGCCTTTCTTGAAAGGCACGTCGTTCGGAGCGAAGATGAGAGCTTAAACAATTTTACCACGTCTGCCGGCAATGACACTCAAAGGATTGATCGATGCCAACGATTAAAGCACAGGATCTGACGTCATTTACTACGGCAATTTTTGAAAAAAGCCGCATCCCGTCTGCGGAATCGCAACAGGTGGCTCAATCGCTGGTGCTGGCCAACCTCAAGGGCCATGATTCTCATGGCGTGATCAGAATCATCGAATACGTTGACTGGGTTGAACGAGGATGGGTGGTTCCGACAGGTCATCTGGAAGTCGTTCGAGAACAACCCTGTATTTTGATCTTGAGCGGAAACTTCGGTTTCGGTCAGGTGGTTGGCCGCGAGGCATTGACGCTCGGGATCAAAAAGGCGAAGCAAGAAGGAGCCTGTATCCTCTCATTACGCTGCTCCGGCCATCTTGGCCGAGTCGGCGAGTTCATGGAAATGGCGGCCGAAGCGGGGCTTGTCGGCTTTGGGATGACCAATACTCATGGTGCAGGAGTTCTCGTTGCTCCGCACGGTGGTTGCGAACGGCGACTGAGTGCCAATCCGCTTGTGGGAGGTGCACCGTTATCGGATGAGTCTGCTCTCGTGATGGATATGTCGACATGTACCGTTGCTGAGGGAAAAATCAAAGTCGCCAGGAACAAGGGCGAGCAACTGGCCCCTGGGCTATTCGTCAACGGCCAAGGTGAGCCGTCCACGAGTCCTGAAGAGTACTACGCGGACCCACCCGGCGCGTTGCTGCCAATGTCAGGCCATAAGGGATTTGCGTTATCCATGTTCTGCGAAGTGTTCGCCGGTGCGTTGACTGGGGCAGGGTGCAGCAAGTCTGGAGCGTCACGAGTGGCAAACGGTTTCATGGCGTTTTTACTCGATCCCGCCGCATTCTGCGGAACCGAGTTTTACGCCAGCGAGATTGAAGCCCTGGGGAAATTCGTCAAATCGAGTCGACTGATGACCGGGTTTGATGAGATTCTGTTGCCGGGCGAGCCAGAATCTCGCGAACGATCCCGTCGCGAAGCTGCGGGAATTCCGATCGATGAAACCACGTGGAAAAAGATCTGCAATATTGCGTCTTCGAAGGATGTTCCGATACCTGAGATCGACCACGAATGACCTGGCGCGGGCTTCGGCGACAAATCAATCACGAGAAGAATTTAAGCCACGAAAAACACGAAAAAAACGCTCGAGGCGAGCCGAGGTGCGCTACGCGATGTCGTTTTACAATCAGATTTCGCCGCGAATGCGGGCGAGTTTGGTTCACAGAGCATCACTGTCTACAGCCAAGACGCAATGCCCAGTCAATGACATATCGATCTGGCGCGAAGGGGATCAGACAGCCGTTCCGTTCGGGGGCGGCGTGGGAAACGGATTGCGCCACCAGCCACCAGCGAAAAATCTCTCGTGAGCACCTTCCAAACGTTAAGAACATATTTCTTGTTTTTATTGACGTGCGACAAAAATGATATTAAAGTGATGTCGCATGGTGTGAGGTGGGGGCGAAGAAATCCGCAAGGATCGAGCCGAAGCGGCGGAAGCATTGAGAGTGAACGGAAAGACCGGGCAAACGAATTCTTATCTTGATCTAGTCTACTTACCACTCTCTCATCAACTACTTTCTGGCCGTTACGGCCTGGCTCGCCTGGATTTCCAAAACCAAAACCTGACGACGATAATTGATCTTTGACATCTCGGAATGCATTAACAACGGATCGCCCCCGCAAACGCTATTCATTGCGGGCTGATCCGTGGCGGTTCGTTGCTTGCCTTGGCAATTTCTCGGTTTGGGAAATGAAAATGAAGAGTGATCACGAAAGCACGAAAGTTCGAAATCACGAAAAGGAGGCAGGCAAACTCGATCGAAGTCGATCGAACTGCGTCGAACTCGAACGAACTCGAACACATTAAAAAACGGGGTAACAAAATGCCAAGCCCCTATGAATTACGGGGAATGGTCGAAGTCGGTCGAACTCGAACAAACTTTGACACCAAATTCCTTGGCGCGCGATGGCAGCCGAATGGAAGAGAAGATTTTTGAACAGAAGTTAAGGAGGGTAACGAAGGGAAGAAGATGGCAATTAGCAGGAAGACTCTTTTCAATGCCGTTCGTCCATAGTTGATCATGTTGGCGAAGTTGGCCAAGTTCAATCCTGCGAAAAAGCCTATGAAATACGGAAGTAGGCCAACTTGGCCAACTTTTGTTTCGATGTTCTGGAGAACAAAAAATGGGACATCCACCTTGAAGCTCGGAGTCAGTCCCGGTTTTGTTCCAGCACAACAGATTGCGTTTTTTCGTGCTTTCATTCTTTCGTGTTTTCGTGATCCTCTTTGCATTTTCGAGGTTTGGGAAATGAAGATGAAAACGGATCACGAAAACACGAAAGTTCGAAATCACGAAAAAGAGGAAGGCAAACTCGATCGAAGTCGCGCGAGGTCGGGTGAACTTTTTAACGACGGAACCAAGGGGACCGGCCGCCAAAAGCCTATGAATTATGGGAAATGGTCGAACTCGCGCGAACTCGCTCGAACTTTGACAGCAAATTCTGCGTTAGCGTGTTGACAGCAGAACTGAAGTGAATGAAGAATCCGAAGGCTTACGCCGCTCGGCTCGCCTCGAAGGAGCGATGGGATTCGAACTCGATCGAACTGCTTCGAACTTGATCGAACTCGAACACCTCCAAAAAACGGGGAAACGATCGCGAAAACCCTATGAATTATGAGGAATGGTCGAAGTCGATCGAACTTTGACACCAATTTTCTCGGAGCGCGACGACAGCAGAATCGAAGAGAAGAATTTTGAACAGAAGTTAAGGAAGGTAACGAAGGGAAGAAGATGGCATTTGGCAGGAAGACTCTTCTTAATGCCGTTCGTCTATGTTTACGAAGTTGGCCAAGTTCGAACTCGCGAAAATGCCTATAAAATATGGAAGTTGGCCAACTTGGCCAACTTTTTTTCGATGATTCGTTGGGACTTCGAAGACTTGTCCGCACCCTACGAAAACTGACAGTGGCACAGAACCCTAACTTTAAGCCGTGACAACTCGCTAGGGCAAAGGCCCGTTAACCACCTCCGAAGGGGGGTGGGGTTTCGTTTTGGCAGGGGTTTTTTATTCGGGAAGCGGTTTTCCCTTGGTTTCAGGGGCGAATGGAAGTACCAAAAGTCCCAGCAGGAAAATCGAACTCATCATCACGCCTGCGGGGCGCATGGGTTCGGAATAACCTGAGAAGATGTACTTGCTGAGTGCTCCCAGTGCCAACGGGCCTAACGCGGCGACGAATCGGCCGACGTTGTAGCAGAACGATGTTCCAGTGCTTCTCAAGTGAGTCGGGAACAACTCAGGGAAATAGATGGCGTAACCGCCAAACAGTGCCAACTGACAGAAGCCCATGATGGGGATCATCCAGAAAATCTGGCTGAACTCGGTCAGATATCCGAATACCATCACCGTACTCAGCAAAGCCAGAATAAACGCCACGGCGAATGCCGGACGACGTCCTGTATAGTGTGTCACGTAAGTAAAGGCGTAGATGCCGAAGAAGGCTCCGATATTCAACATGATCGATGTAATCGCGGCCCATAAGCCAAGTTTGTAGTTCAACTTTTTCGCTCGTGCTTTAATCCGGTTGGCGTGGTCGTCAAAGGAACTGGCTTCTGCACTGGTTTCCGTCCCCGTCAGGTATTCAAGCCTGCGAGCTTTTTCCTCATCCGATTGAGAAATTGAAGCAATTGTTTCAGCAGCAGAGAGATCTTCGTTTGCTTTGCTGCGATTGAGCAATGCAGAATAAATGGCTTCCGCGTCTTTATTTCCCGGGACGAGTGCCAGTAACTGGTTTGGCTGAGGAGTTGACTTGGCGTCTTTAAAGCCTTGAGGATTGCTGACGATTGCCCGCAAGTAATCACGGTCCTTTTCAGCTTCTCCGTTTTTGCGAAGCTCCGATTCGAATGTCTTGCGGAAGACCGAGCGATTCAGGTCGATACTGAAAAAGCCAATCCCCCACAGCCCGATCACGCCAGAAGCGGCCATGGTAAGCCCGACGAGTGCGTTCTTTCTCCAGCGGGGATTTGCAAACAATTCACGGTATGAGCCAAGCTGTTTCTTAAGCTGTTCATCAGAGGCTGCTTGCCATTGTTCAGGTTCTTTCAATCGGCGACGGATCAAAATCGCGAGCAATGCCGGAACGGCTCCGATGACGAACATGATTCGCCAGGCACTCCCAACCGCACCACGTTCCTCAAGGTCAACCAGCACCAGGCTGATGATCGCTGCCGAGATATTGCCGACAGCAGACAAAGCTTGCAGTAATCCCAATGCAAATGGCCGGGCTTTAACCGGCATGACTTCCGCGACTAGTGCGACGCCGACCGCGAATTCGCCGCCGACGCCCAGTCCTGTCAAGAAGCGGAAGCCCGCGAAACTCCACGGGTCCCATGACAAGGCACTGAGGCCGGTGAATAAAGAATAGAGCAGAATTGTCAACAGCATGGTTTTTGCGCGACCGATTCGATCGCCCATGATTCCGAATGCGAGACCACCTGTTGCCCAGCCAAGCAGGAAAATCGATGTCGAAATCCCGCCATAGAATTCAACGTCCGCTTGAGCCGGTGAGACACCCGGAGCGGGAGCGAGCAATTCGCGCATGGCGGGAACCCGAGCTAAGTTGAAAAGCTGCTGATCCATGGTGTCGAACAGCCATCCTAAAGCGGCGACGACCAGTACGAACCAGTGATATCGATTCAGTTCTTTCCACCAGGGGCCTGTTGAGTTTGAGGGGACATCAGCGGGTGCCGCAGTCTCAAATCCGTGCATGGCATAAAACCTTGTTCGCGAAGGGCTTGTTCAGTGATTAGTGAGGCGAACAATACAACCGAATTGTCGCCCGTCTGCAAGCTCGCGGGAAAGGTTTTCGTTTCTCGAAGGGTTGAAATAATCCGATTATTTCGACGGTCAGTCACTATTGCTTTTTCTGTGAATTCGAAAATTACCCTGCTTTTTGTCGCTTTCGTGGTTTGCGGTCACAGGTCATGACAGACGTTTCGTGATCAGAGGAGTCACGATTGATCGGCGAGAGTTTCGCTTGACGTGAGAGGTAACGAGAACCGAAACAGCGCACCGCCGCCTGATCGGTTCTCGGCAGTGATCTTACCCTGATGAAGTTCAATGATCCCTCGGCAGATTGCCAGGCCGATTCCAGTGCCGGTTCGTGACTGACCTTCCACACGATAGAATTTTTCGAAGATTCGCTTTTCTTCACCTGGCGGAAAGCCGGGACCTCGATCAGCCACTTCTAATATCAACTCATTTTCCTTTTGGTAGGCGTTTAAGGTGATCGGAGTTTGAGGTGCGGAAAACTTGGCGGCGTTATCGACGAGATTTGTCAGCACCTGCTGGATCAGCAAGCTATCAATCATGACGGGCGGAAGGTCGAGGGGCAGGTTTGTTTCAATCGGATGATCTCGAAGCTGTCGTTCAAGACGACTGAGAACCACGCCGACAACTTCTTCGATCGGCTGCAACACACGTTGCAGGGAGATCGCCCCAGCCTCGAGACGTGTCATGTCGAGCAAGTTCCCGACCAGCCGGTTCAGGCGGTCAGACTCGTCCAGAATCGATTCGGTCAGATCGAGTCGAGCGGCAGGACCAAGATTTTCGTTACCTTCAACTAGCAGGCTTGCGGCGCCTGTGATCCCCGTTAACGGCGTTCGTAAGTCGTGCGAGACGGCACTCAAAAGAGTATTTCGCATTCGTTCGGTTTCCATTTGGAGCCGCACCTGTTCGGCTTGAACGGCAAGATTGCATCGTTCAATCGCAACCGCAACTTGTCCCGCGAATGTCTCCAGTAATTTCATCTGGGAACTTGATAGCTTCGACTCGGCATGCTTTGGCTGTACGCCGAGAACACCAACAAGGTTGTCCGCTCCCAGAAGCGGCAAATAGGTTCCTTCGGTGCCGGGAAGTGTATCGGTTCCAAATCCGGCAGGACGTCGGTAGTCGAACACCCAGCGTATGACCCCCAGGTGCTTTTGTGGCGGAACACCATCAGTCGCCGAATCGGCAGGAGCAAACGTGCCGTCATTCTGGGGTACGATCATCCAGACATGGGCATCAAGGGCATCTCCGATGATTCGGCGCGTCGCTACGGCAACAGACCCTTGCGTCGGCAGGCGAGCGAGTTCTTTACTGAGTGAGAACAACGCCGCCGTCCGGATTTCCCGGCGGCGAATCGCCTCCGTCTGCAAATGGACACGGGAGGCCAAAGCACTAATCACCATTCCCGTGACCAGCATCACAGCGAATGTAAACAGGTATTGGGTGTCGGCTACGGCGAATGTTCCGTACGGCGGAATAAAGAAAAAATCAAACGCCGCAACACCAAGCACGGTTGCCAGGATTGACGGACCACGTCCCCACAGTAGTGAAACAGCAACGACACAAGCCAGGTAGACCATTGCAAGGTTTGTTGCAGCGAACAGTTGGAATAATCCATAGCTGATCAGCGTACACCCGGCGACGGACAAACCTGCGGCGAGATACGGGAACCATCGGATCGGCTTCTTTTCGACGATGGGCTTTTTCTCGACGGGATGGTCCGCATCGCCACTGATGACATAGATATCAATGTCGCCCGATTGCCTAATCAGATCGTCGACAAAAGCACCTCGCACTAGCTCTCGCCACTTTGACATGCGGGATTTGCCAACCACAATTTTGGTGATATTGTGATGTTGGGAATAGTTGATGATTGATTCGGCGAACTCAGTGCCGTATGTGGTTTCGACGGTGGCGCCCAACTCTTGTGCCAGTCGAAGATTGTTCTCCAGACGTTGCTGATCAGCAGGAGTCAGGACCTTTCCCCGTTCCAGTTCGACGTGCAGAGCGACCCACGGCGCGCGGAGACTGGCTGCCATTCGACGGGTTGCTCGAACGAGCCGAGCCGACATCGGGCTGGGTCCAACGCAGACCAGAAGTCGCTCGGACGTTGCCCAGATCCTGGAAACATCGTGTTGCTGCCGATAGTCGATAGCCTGTTCGTTAACACGTTCGGCCGTCTTTCGAAGCGCGAGTTCGCGTAGCGCAAACAGGTTCCCCTTACGGAAGAAGTTCTCGAGTGCGCGAGAGGCCTGGGCCGAGACGTAAACCTTTCCTTCCCGTAACCTTTCGATCAAATCGTCTGGGGCAAGGTCCACAAGTTCGACTTCATCGGCTTGTTCGAAAACATGATCGGGCACCGTTTCACGAACTGGAATGGATGTGACCTGTGCGACGACATCGTTCAGGCTCTCGAGATGCTGAACGTTGAGTGTTGTATAGACATCAATTCCCGCCGCCAGCAAATCTTCGACATCCTGCCATCGCTTGGGATGTGTCGATCCTTCGGCATTCGAATGGGCAAGTTCGTCGATCAGGATCAGTTGCGGTTTGCGTGCTAAAGCTCCTTCGAGATCGAATTCCTCCGTCGTCTTGCCCCGATAGGTGACAATCCTTCGCGGCATCAAATCGAGGCCGAGAACAAGTGCGTGGGTCTCGGGACGTGCGTGAGGTTCGACATAGCCAACAACGATGTCGATTCGTTCTGTCGCCGCCTTGCGGGCAGCCTGCAACATGGCATACGTCTTGCCAACGCCCGGTGCCATACCAAAGAAGATCTTCAGCTTGCCCCGCTTTTGTTTGACTTCTTCAGCCTGGACACGTGCGAGAAGTTCGTCGGGATTCGGACGGTCGTTTGTCATGGGAATAGCCAGATGAGCGTAAAGTGAAGTCAAGAATGGGACCGATAGGACTTATGAGACCTATGGGACATAACCGATTTTCAGTGTCCCATCAGTCCCATCGGTCGCACACGTCCCATTCTTTCAGTCAAGAAGCCTATCGCTTGATCAAAACCCAAGGTCGTTCATTGGGGCGCCGGAATCACAAGCTTTGATACTTCCTCGGCTTTTGCATCCAAGGCCAGATTCAGTTTCAGCACGTTCACTCGTGTCTGGCCAAAAATTCCGATCGTTGGTCGTTCCAAATGGCTGAGGACGAGCTTGTTTAACGTATAAGGTTCGATCTTTCGCAATCGAGCGACTCGCCCGACCTGGTATAGGGCTGCTGCTTCCGAGATATGCGGATCTAGCCCACTTGCCGAGGAGGTGACAAGATCGACCGGGACTTTTGCGAGATTATCGGGATCTTCCTGTCGTAACTTCGCAACCCGTTCTCGAACGGCATCGACGAGAGCAGGATTGGTTGTTGCCTGATTTGATCCGCTTCCCCCCATTGAGTTGTAGGCGACCGGTGCCGTAGCGGAAGGCCTTCCCCAGAAGTACTTCGGGTCACTAAATGGCTGGCCAATTAATTCTGAACCGGCCCATTTTGGTGGCTGATCGGTCGCAGATCGCCAATCGCGTGCGTTGCTGTGTACGGAGGAGTTTCCTGCTCCAAGCGGTTTTTCAAACAGGCTTCCGTTAGCTGCCTTTGGAAAGCCGATTTGCGCGACTGCGGTCACCGCGAATGGATAGGCCACGCCAGTGATGACGGTTAACAGAGCCAGTAATGTTATTGCTGTTCGTAAAATTTGAAACATTTGAAATCTCCTTTTAAGCCAGATGCAGGGCAACGAGAATCAGGTCAATGATTTTGATCCCGACAAAGGGAACAACGAACCCACCCAGGCCATAGACAACCAGATTATTGCGCAAGAGTGTCGCGGCTCCGACTGATTGGTATCGGACGCCACGTAACGCCAGAGGGATCAGAAACACGATGACGAGTGCATTGAAGATCACTGCGGACAAGATCGCACTCGAAGGTGTTGCTAAAGCCATGACATTCAGGCGGTTGAGTTCGGGGTAGGTCCCGACGAAGGCCGCTGGGATAATCGCGAAGTATTTTGACACATCGTTTGCGATGCTGAACGTAGTCAGAGCGCCTCGCGTCATTAACAATTGCTTGCCGATTTCGACAATTTCAATCAGTTTGGTGGGGTTCGAATCCAGATCAACCATGTTGCCCGCTTCTTTAGCGGCCTGTGTTCCCGAGTTCATGGCGACCGCGACATCGGCCTGAGCCAGCGCGGGTGAATCGTTGGTACCGTCGCCTGTCATGGCCACCAGGCGACCGCCTGCCTGGTATTCCCGAATCAGGGCGAGCTTTGCTTCGGGAGTTGCTTCGGCGAGGAAATCATCGACACCCGCTTCGGCAGCGATGGCTGCGGCAGTAAGAGGATTATCGCCGGTGATCATGACCGTCTTGATCCCCATCTGTCGCAACTGGGCAAATCGTTCGCGGATTCCCCCCTTAACGATGTCTTTGAGGTAGATCACCCCTAAGGCTCGTTTTCCTTCCGCGACAACCAGGGGAGTTCCACCGAGGTTCGCAATACGACTGACCTGGTCTTTCAACGAGCGAGGGAAATCGCCGTTCTGTTCTCGAACATAGTTTTCCATGGCATCGACGGCACCCTTTCGGATCTGACGGCCATCCAGATCAACACCGCTCATTCGGGTTCTTGCCGAAAACTCAATGAACTTGGCTCGAAGCTCTTCGACGTTTCGTCCGCGCAGTCCGTATTTGGTCTTGGCCAGGATCACAATGCTGCGACCTTCTGGCGTCTCATCAGAAAGGGACGACAGTTGTGCGGCATCGGCCAGTTGTTCTGCCGTCACTCCATCGGCCGGAATGAATTCGACTGCCTGGCGATTTCCGAGTGTGATCGTGCCTGTTTTATCGAGTAACAACACGTCGATATCACCGGCTGCTTCCACGGCTCGCCCCGATGTAGCGATCACGTTTGCCTGAATCATTCGGTCCATGCCGGCGATTCCAATCGCAGACAGCAACCCACCAATTGTGGTTGGGATCAGACAGACGAGTAGTGCCACAACAACGGCAAGCGTGATCGGTGTTCCTTTTCCAGCCAGAACGACGCTGTATTCCGAAATCGGGACGAGCGTGGCACAAGCGAGCAGAAACACGATCGTCATCGCTGCCAGCAGGATATCGAGAGCGATTTCGTTGGGAGTCTTTTGACGCTTGGCTCCTTCAACCATACTGATCATCCGGTCGAGGAAGCTTTCGCCAGGGCTGGATGTCGCCTTGATTGTGAGCGAATCCGAGATCACCCTTGTTCCCCCGGTGACCGCACTACGATCACCACCACTTTCGCGGATCACGGGCGCGCTTTCACCGGTGATGGCGCTTTCGTCGACTGACGCAACACCGTCGATAACTTCGCCATCGATGGGGACCAGGTCTCCCGCTTTGACGATGACGATATCCCCCTTCTTCAGTTGGGATGAAGGAACTGATTCGCGAACGTTGTTACTTGTCAGGCGACAGGCCATGACCTCCTGGCGTGACTTGCGTAACGCATCGGCCTGAGCCTTGCCACGTCCTTCCGCCATGGCCTCGGCGAAATTGGCGAAAAGAAGCGTGAACCATAACCAGGCTGCGATTCCTCCGACGAAAGCGGCGGATTCTGTTCCTGGAGTTGTCGTTGCACGAAGAGCGAGAATCGTCGTAAAAATACTGCCGATCAGTACCGTGAACATCACGGGATTGCGAAGCTGATGCCGAGGATCGAGTTTGTAAAACGCTCCCCAGATCGCCTGCTTGACGATCGGCCAATCGAATAGAGGTCGAACAGTTCGTGTAGACATAATGTTATTCCTTCTGGCCCTTAGTGAGTGGCCGTTAGTTGTAAGTGTTCAATGACCGGTCCGAGTGCGAGCGCCGGAACAAATGTCAAAGCCCCAACGAGCAAGACCATTCCCGCGACGAGGACGACGAACAGCGGTGTGTGTGTAGGCAAGGTTCCCGCCGAGGGTGGCGTGTACTTTTTCCTGGCGAGTGAACCGGCAATTGCGAGGACTGGTACGATCAACCAATACCGCGAAATCAGCATTGCCGCGCCCAGCAAGCAATTGAAAAAAGGCGTGTTGGCTCCAAATCCACCAAACGCACTGCCGTTATTGTTTCCCGCAGAAGACAACGCGTACAAAATCTGAGTGAACCCGTGAGGACCAGGGTTCGTGACGCTGGCCCGCCCGACATCCAGCGAAACTGCGATTGCGGTTCCACCCAGGACGACCATCGGCGGAATCAATACGACGAGTGATGCCATCTTCATTTCATAAGCTTCGATTTTCTTTCCGAGGTATTCGGGGGTTCGTCCGACCATCAGTCCAGCGATGAAGACGGCAAGGATTGCAAAGATTATGAGGCCATATAGGCCACTCCCGACGCCCCCGAAAATCACTTCACCCAGTTGCATCATCCACAGGGGAATGAGGCCACCGAGTGGAGTAAACGAGTCATGCATCGCGTTCACGCTACCATTTGAAGCTGCGGTTGTGGCGGTCGCCCAGAGTGCGGACGCCGCCGCTCCAAACCGAACTTCCTTTCCTTCCATATTGCCGCCGCTTTGAAACGCATTGGAGGTCTGGTCGATATCAATTTCGCTTAATCGAGGATTCCCAACCTGTTCGGCCCAGACACACACGACCAGCATCGGTACAAAAATGACAAGCATCGCGGCCAGCAGAGCCCAACCCTGACGAGGGTCACCGACGAGGTCACCAAACGTGTAGCACAGAGCTGCCGCGATCAGCAAAATGGCAAGAACCTGCAGAAAATTACTGAGTGGTGTGGAGTTTTCGAGAGGGTGCGCCGAGTTGACCCCGAAAAATCCGCCACCATTGGTTCCTAATTGTTTAATCGCAATCTGTGATGCCGCAGGTCCAAGCGGAATGGTCTGCGTTGTGACAGATTTACCTTCGGCGTCGGTTGCGGATTCCAGTAAGGCGACTTCCACTGCTGGCGAAAATGTCTGAACAACACCCTGTGAAACCAGGATGATTGCCATTACGAACGATAACGGCAACAAGATGTAGAGCGTACTTCGAGTAAGATCGACCCAGAAGTTACCAATCGTCTCCGTCATCCGTCGGGTGAGGCCACGAATCAGGGCGATCAGGACGGCCATCCCTGTTGCCGCTGAAACGAAGTTTTGAACAGTCAGTCCGATCATCTGAGTGAAGTAGCTCAAGGTGCTTTCGCCGCTGTAGGCTTGCCAGTTCGTGTTCGAGGCAAAACTGACCGCCGTATTGAAGGCAAGATCAGGAGCCACGGCTCCGAGTTGTTGCGGGTTCAGCGGTAGCCATTCCTGTGTCCGTTGAAGCAGGTAGACCACGACAACTCCCAAGGCATTGAAGACGAGCGTGGCAAACGCGTAAGTCGTCCACGTCATTTCCTCGTCCTGTCTGACACCTGAGAGCCGGTACAACGTTCGTTCGATCGGACCGATGGCACGATCTAATCCGCAGGGCTGACCGGCGTAAACGCGAGCCATGTACCAGCCCAACGGCTTGACCAGCCCAATCAAAACGACAAAGAACAATCCGATTTCCATCCAGGCAGACGTATTCATGAGAACTTCTCCGGACAAAGCATGGCAAAGAGCAGATAGACAAAAAGACCACCGGCGAGAACCGCCGCTAACAACTGCATAGAGTCCATTATTTTTTCCTTTAAAGGTGACGACATCCGGTCACGAGTAGGCCACTCAACAGAAAGAAGCCGCCGACGATCATTAAAAAAACAAGATCCATTGCTCTACCTCATTCATTCAGACTTCAATCAGACCGTTTCCAAGTCTTTCAATGAAAAGATCGTAGCCATACCCGTGTAAAATGGGGGTAAGAACTGAGCGACTTTGCATAAAGAAAGCGCATAGATGGAACGAAAACAGTCGAAAGCCAATCAAGTCGCTTTGCCGACGCCAATTGTTGGCAGCGGTCCTGATGGCCTCAAATCTCGCGAAAAGACCGGAATGCTGAAATGAAGGTCAACGCGTAGGCGCTGATCGAATCGGGCGCAAGTAGAAAACCGCGTTTACCCCAGCCCCCAAAAGTGCCTTGGTCAGTGCTGTTTCTCACGTCCTATAAAGTCGAGCTTACGTTTTCTCAATGAAAGTAAATTCGATTGAACGTCGAACGTCCGGATTGACGAAAGAGTCAGATGCGACTCGATACCAATCTCAGTTCGTAAGATTTATCCGGACTTGAGAGGAAATCGAAAAGCTGTTCAAACTTTCGAGTGATCCGAATACTGTATTTGCTGAAGGTCATCCATGCACAAGAGACCCCGTTCGATACTGATTGCCGAGAACAATCGAGCGATGGCACAAGCGCTGCGTCTTCACATGGAGCGAGCTGGGTATTCGGTCTACGTGGCACACGATGGCGATCAAGCGTCGATTCTTGCTGCGAGACAACGATTCGATCTGATCATCGCAAGTCTTGAGTTGCCAGCCATCAGCGGAGCAGAATTCTGTCGTCACGTCCGCGAGGACCTTCGATTGACGGAAACACCCATGGCCGTCTGCTGCACCCCAAATTTGAAAGCGAACGCTGAAAGCCTGGCCTTTAACTATGGAATTTCACGAATCTTTGTGAAGCCAATCGATCCCTCAATGATGGTCGCATTCGCGAATGAAACGGTTGCAGGCCTTGTGGCAGCAGTTTGACGAAGACCGTCATTCTCCGTAAATCGGACGATGACGGTACGGTGTTTCGAGAATCAAGATGCACATCGCGGTCAGATAAAGACGGCCAGCCTTATCGGCGTATTCCTCTCCTTCGCCTTCTGGTCGGGGGCTCCATGAACCGCGGACATCCTGGCCGGGTTTGGAACTCCCTGCGGTGACTTGGTTTTTCACTACGGCATCCAGAATCGTGGTGCTCCAAAGCTTCCAGTCGTCATCTCCCATGTTGTGGACGACTTGGGTGATGTAGTACCACTCAAACACATTGCGTCTGCCTGCAGACCACTGCGGACGATTGCGGTCTTCCATCAGGAATTTGACTCCGTCGACCAATGGGGGATGCGTCTTGGGCCAGCCGAGCCACTGGCGGCAAAGCAATCCGATCGCAGTCCGAGCAACCGTCACGCGAGACTCAGGCTCGTTCGGCTCGTACTTATAACGCGCACCGCCGTGTTCCTGGACGCGATCGAGAAATCCAGATGATCGCTGGAATTCTTCCGGTGGAACAGAAATCCCGGCAATTCGAGCAGAATGGAGCGCCATCAAGGCCCAGGCAGTGACCGAGATGTCACCGGACATGACTCGTTGCGTCAACGGTCGATACTTCCAGCCTCCCATATCAGGATGCTGTGACTCGATGAGGTATTTCACTGCGAGTTCGGCAGCGGGTTGCAATTGAGCGTCATGCGTCATCGCCAGTGCCTCGCAAAGAGCGATCGTGGCCATGGAGTGTGCATAGAAAGCCGCATTGCGCCCCTGTTCCTGGCGTTGGTCGTGCAAATCCCCCGTCATGGGGTCTTGGATTTCCCGCAGCCATTTCAGACCTTTTTCAACCACCTGCTGGTGATCGCCCGACTGGTGAGTGTCACCATGACCAAGAAATGCCAGAAGGGCCAGAGCGGTCGCTCCGGTATCGGTTTTGACATAGGACCGCCCCGCGTCCGGGTATCCCTGGTGCAACTCCCAGTGTCCATCACTTGTCTGGTGTCGCGCGAGCCATCCGAGTCCCGCCTTGATGGCTCGTTCAGCGTCCGATGATCCCCCGAGTTGTTCGAGGTTTGCGTTGCGTAACCGTTGATTTCTACCAGCCAGGGCTCCGCCGACGCCCACGGGAACAACACCCAGGGGACCGGGTGATGCGTCGCTGCCAGGGCTGGGTGGCGAGTTTTTTTCTGCAGCCGCGCTGCCTGCAATCGATGCGACCTCGACCGGCGTCGCGACGGGCCGGTGCGATTTGGAGGCTGTTGATTGGACCAGCGGACCCGGTTCAGACCAGGTGAGGATCAGCGTGTCGACGTCACTTCGCCGCTGGGTTTGAAAAGCAATCAAGCCGAGAATCACAAGGACAATTGCATGGACCAGCAGACTGACGGCCAGTCCTTTTCCACCTGAATTGGCCCATTGACGGAAGTTCTCAAGCCATGTTCGGTTCTCCTTCGGGCTTTCCATCGTATCGAAATCGATAGAAACAACGGTGCGCGGTCCCCTTGATCGGCCTTTGGAACCTGGCTTGGTTCCCGTCGATTCCCGGTGACGGCTATTTGGTTGTGGTTGATCGCCCGATGACATGGAGTTCCTCTTTGGACATTAGGAATACCATATCAATCGGGAATGAATCTATGATAAGTGGTAGATTCGAGTGGAATGAAAAGAACCGTCCCCAAATTGAGGACGGCTCTTGCGGAATTGAATCAGACCGGCTTCAACTGATTAAGGCAGGAATGGATTGCCGGGGTTGGTAGCGTAGTCTTGCGGGAACAGCGGGTTCGGGAACAATGGGTCGGCCGCTGCTCGCATGTTGAAGTCAGCATTCTGAAAGGCATTGAAAAGGCTTTGAGTCGTGCCGTTCTGTTGGAAGTTGTTGGTTGAATCGAGGTTGTTTGAGTCGTCAACCTGGAACAACTGAACCAGCCGTGGTGATGGATTTGCATAGCTGAAGTTGTCTTTAAGTGGATCACTGACCGTGGCATTACGTGCCCCCAGGAACGCACCGTTTGGCGACGTATTTCCCTGGAGCGGGGAGTAGATGCCGTTAACAAATATTGTGTTGACGAATGGGCTCTGGATGTTGACCGTGTTACCCTTGTTGCCAACCAGACGGAGATCCATTTGAGCCGTGTAGTCCCAATAGACCGTGCTGAGTCCTGGTAGAGCGACTCGGACACTCGGAAGCGGTTGCCAGGCCAATCCGTTTTGTGGATTGTACTGAACGAACGATTCGATGTGCAGGTCATTGGCGACGTTACCGGAAATCGTGTTTCCCTGGATATCCGCAGCCAGATACGATTCCGTACTGACTCGAATGAACACGCCGTCCGCAGCTCTCAAGTTCTTGTTAGTTCCGTTGAACTGGATGGTGTTGTTGTAGAGGTTCAGTGCCGCATTGTCTGTGGTGGGCAGCCACAGGTAGTTACTTAAGTATGCGGCGTCAAGGATCGGTGCTGTTGTGCTTGTGTTCGTGAAGAAGCCACCGTTGAATGCCTCAGGATCGTTCGGATTAAATGGAATTGGAGGATTGGAAGCTGCATTCGAATCGAGGAAGTTTGTGAATTCGTTCGTGAGGGAATATCCAGCGTTCAGTTCCATCCTGACGCCAAGATTACCGTTGTTATCGATGACGTTGTTGGAAATGTTAAACGTGCTGAAGGTACCGCTTGTAAAACCTGGATAACGGTAGTCGCTGAAGTTACCTTCGAGCAGAATATTGATACCTGTTCCTCCGTTGTTGATGATGCTCGAATTGGTGATATTCGCATTTAACAAGCCACCCAGGTTACCTTCACCGTCCCCGGTACCCGTCGATGTTGCGGAGTTATCCACAAAGTCGTTCCCGTGGAGGTTGATTCCGTTCAGCGTATTCCCTTGGATAATGGACTCGTTGACATTCAAGGTTCCTTTTCCAGCAGCGTTGAACAACCACGGCGTGCTCACGGTTCCGTCGACGATTATCAGCCTGGAAAGTGCCTCGAAATTGATACCGTTGCCACCGTTTGCATTGGTTGGCAAAGGACCACCGATCAGGACTCGGTCGACTGACACGGTCGCAGTAGCCTCAAGTCCCGCTTGCATATGGATACCGTCACTGGCGTTAGATTGAATCACGGTCGAGTAAAGCGGTGTCGCGTGAGCAACATCCCCTTCGATCAGGACGTCATGATTACCGCCGAGATACTGAAGCAGGACCCCGCTTAAGCCCGTCGGATTGACGCCAAAACCGTTGTGGTTAATTTCCGTGTTTCCTGTATTCGCACTGACTTGCATGAATGTAATCGACGGTGCGTCAAACGTCAGGAATGGATTGTTATTCGCCACATCGGTCGGTGTGATCGTACTGGTCACGAAGATACCGTTCGATCCGTTGTCATTAATTTGAACGTTATCCAGGGTCGACCGCTCGTTTCCAAGCTCGTACCCGAACGACGATCCAGGTGCGAGACTGATTCGAAGACCGTTTTGGGCGTTCGTGTCAAACGTTGTATTGTATGCGTTAAGAACCAGAAGCGAATCGCCACAAAGGTCGACTCGTGCGCCTTGTCCGACGCCAGCTAATCCATTGTTATTTAGCGAGTCCCCGATCAGGTTAATTCGATTCGGAGTTCCCGTGAATTGCTGATTAGGATCTTGAGGGTCGCTGCCAAGTCCGTAGAACCGCAGGCCGTTCACCCCGTTACCTTGCATAAAGCTATCCACGATATTCGCTTGAACCAGCGATGCGGATGTTCGATTGAACAATATCCCATTGACCCCGTTGCCGTTCATCAAGGTATCGTAGATGCTCGCGTGCATGTACGACGTGCCGTTGCTGTTCAACACGATTCCGTTCACTTTGTTGTTCGAGAACGAACTCATCCCTGTGAAGTTTGCATTGGGTATTGTCTGGATCAGAAGGTTTAACGTACTGTTGTCGTTGGTCGTTGCAGACAGACCACTGCCCGTGGCGAGTCCATTGGAATTCAATCCGCTGCCAGACGTATTGCTGGAGACAAAGTTGGTCAGTGTAATGTTTTCAACAGCATTTCCGTTGACGACGATCGAGAGGTTGTCGCCACCAGTGGTTGAGGAGTTTTCTCCTGAAGCCGATCCATTGCCACTGATCGTGTCATTGTTATTCGAGTAGTTGAGAACAGCGTTACCCGAGTTTTGCAACAGCAGTCCATTATTGGCGTTGTTGGTGATCGTGTTGTCGTGGCTATACACAGTCAACCCGCCAGTTGAAGTCCCATCGGCTGACAACACAACCCCATAGTTGAAATTGGAACTGATTGTGTTGAAGGCGAGAATCGCGTTCAGACTTGAGCTGTCGCTTCGACCAATCTCAAGGCCGCCTCCCGAAAAGACCGGCTTTCCGTCAACGACACCAAGTCCGTTTGACGTCAATGTGTTGTTCTGGATGACGACATTTGAAGCAGTTGCAGTTCCTGCTGTTTCTACATGAATGCCGAATCCGCCGTATCCCGATACTGTGTTGGTGTCAATAATGGATGACCGTGCGGACGAATTACCAAGTGTCGCGTTTCCGGATGCGATAACATGAATCCCATCACCTCCATTTCCGGCACCAGGTGTTGATGAGCCGAACACGCCTCCAGAGGCCTCAACTGCGACGCTGGAAGCGAGCGGTTGATTGACCTTGCCGGTCGCTGTCAAGCCATTGCTGAAGGTGACGGTCAGCAACGAACTGTTCGTTGCCGCCGAAGTGAGTGGCGTACTGCCGCCATTCTGTTCAAACCTGGCTGTGGCATTAAAGACATCCTTCGGAGCGAATCCAGTGAAGCCCATAGGCAACATTTGAGTATTCGCGGCGAGTCCAGAGTTGGCATTTGTTGCTGGCAGGTTAGTCGCAGTCATGAGGAGCGGCGATGAACCTGCGATCACATTTCTATTATTGAGCGAACTTAACAGCGTGTCATTTATCGGCTGAAGGACAACAGGGTTGATCGTGCCTAGCAAGCCCTGGTTCGTCTTTGCGATATTCGCAGGTGTTCCAGTAAGGTCCCAGAGTACGCTCGTAATATTGACACCTGGGTCGGAAAGGTTCGTGATCGTGAACGGAGCGGTTCCGCTGATTCCATTGAAGGAGAACGAAAACGCATCGTGCGGCGCGGGGGTCGAGACTGACGCCGAATTGGAGATCGTATTGTTGGTGATGTCGTAAGTCAGTGCCGCCGTTCCGGAAGCCGCGAGGTTAATTGCAGAAACTACGTTGAAATTGAAGGCGTTACCAGGGTTCGAGATGCTGCCGTCAGCGTTTTTAATTAATTGGCCACCGATGGTGATGTCTGTTGTTCCACTGTCAGAGATCAGGCCAATACCATATTGTAGATTTCCGGTTGCAGAATTGTTAATCGCTGACGTTGATGCCAGACCAAATTCGTTATTCACCACATTGAAGGTGCTAACCGAATTGTTGGTCGTGTAGATGTGCAAACCGTCCAACGTATTCGCGGTGAAGACGTTGTTGATGATGCCAAAAGCCGGTGGTGTTACAAGTGTCATTCCCGTTGGGGTGACAGGAGTAGCAGTTGTCGAGACCGGAGTCTTGAAGTTCAGAGTTCCTCCGTTAGCGTCCAGTTCCAGCCCGTTCTGCAAATTGTTACTAAACGTGTTCGGTGCCACGACAGCCGGAGTACTTCCGACGGCCGCAGTACTTGTCCCGCCGATCAGACCACCGATTGAAGCACCTGCTTCCGCGTTCAGTTTCAAACCAGAGTTACCGTTCTTATTGAATGTGTTCCCCTGGACAAGGACTTCGAGAGGATTAACAAACGGTGGTGAACCGTGATTGGTGACGTTGATGCCGTCGCTGACGTTGTCGTGAATATTGTTGTTGGTGAACTGCGCTTCCGAACCAGCTGGGATGTTTCCAGTCGGATAGGTGCCAGACGTGAACGTCCCCGAAAGGTTGGTCAGCGATACGCCATTTAACCCCTTCAAGATTTCGTTGTTGTTGATGTTCACGGCGAAATTGTTGTTGCCGCGAATTCCATTGCCTGTCGCACTTCCGGTAATTTGGAAGCCAGAGACTTCCATGCCGAGTGTGTTTCCGCCGGCCAAGGTGATGACATCACCTCCCGTGCTGTTATACAGCATCGGTGCAGAACCGCCTGTGTAGCCCGGCAACGTCAAGGTTTGCCCGGGCAGATTGGCGGTCGTGAACGTGTGCGCCATCGAGGTGCTCAACAGGTGCTGGCCGCTGAACAATTCGAGTGTCGTTGTCGTATCAAGGTTAGTGTTTGACGCATCAGTTCGTGCTTGGACCAGAATCGTGTCATATTGTTGACGCTGGGCAAGCGAGAGGGCTTCATACTGGGCGATACTGTTGAATGGGCTGTTTGCCTGTCCGTTACCCCCGGTGGCGAGATTCGGATTAATGTTAGCCACGAAGTATGGACGGTGTGTGCTGGGGTCGATGGCCACATCTGTCGTTGTATAACTGCTTGTTCTCGCGATCACGCGATTCTGGCGGAAGACATTCTGAACCAGTTTGTCGTGAACTCGTGTGTTGCGAAACCAACGACCAGGTCTGCCACTCGGCAGATTGACAAAAACCTGGAACTGCGTGTTCAGACCAAACACGTGATCGTCGGTGACTTGGACACCGAACTGCACGTCTTCGTTGATCTGGGACAGTATTCGCCCGCTCACACCGGTGAAATCTCCACCCTTCTGGCCATTGCCGGTGAAGTAATAGCCACCGATATAGGCATTCAAACCATAACGACCAAGAAACGGGACAGGCCCACCGGTTTCGGCATCGAATCCGGTATAGGATTGTTCAACAGTGTTGTTACGGATGAGGCCAATCCCACTACCATAAAGCACCGCATTTGGCGTCAATTGGCTATAGAGTACGTGGTCCGCATTGCTGATCGGAATGTATCCGTTGACGCGATAGTCGACATATCGACCAAGCGATTCAAAGCTGAGGCCAACCTGCTGATAAGGTTGTGCGTGACCGTTGTCAAAATCAAACCAGACCGAAAACCCGACGATGCGGTCGAGTCCTTCCATCCAGTGTCGCCAGCCGGTTCCCACCGTCGCGCCACCGCGACTGTCGTAGGTCACCATTCCCATCCCGTGTACGAACAGGATTGAGTCTTCATCGAGCTTGTAGGGGGCGAAGATACCGATGTTCGTGTATCCCGCCTGGTAACCATAAAGGCCACCACCACGCGAATCAATGTTGACCCGTGGTGCGAATATACGGTCCACACTGGACATGCCGTAAAGTGACCCGGCACCGCTCGGAAGCGGTTGTGCACCGTAGTCGGAAATCGACGACGGACCTTGTGGCATCACCTGCCCGCCATTTATGGCGGGCTGGCCGATTTGCACAGTGCCGGCCGGCTCATTGAATTGAGCCCGTGCGATTCCGAACATGGTTGCCCAGGCAACCAAGCCCAATAGACACCGTTTGACTGAGAGATTCATCGGTTGCTCCAGCGTCCTGCTGCGAAAACCTGCCCTAAATTACCGCTTCTTCCGACGAGCCCGGCGCATGTCAGACTCTGACGGCTATTCCGCCTCTAGCGGTTATCTCTAGTTTTCGGAAAAGTCGTGATCGCCGGTTGAGGCAAAAACCGTTAAGTCGTGCACTTTTGGCTTAATCACGAGAAATCTGCCAAAGCACCCAAACTTCCCAATCGCCGAAAACCCCATGGTTGGTACGATCGAAGTCGGTAATCGGGTATCATTTGTCGCTGGCAATCCGTTTGTCAGACCGCAGAACGGCAGGTTCCGCCGTTCCACGGCAGTTCAAACGGATGGTAACGGGCGTTAAGAACTGCCAACATTCGC
>CAIVEI010000146.1 GCA_903904835.1 uncultured Schlesneria sp.
AATCGCATGCTGCCGAGCCTCTTCCCGAGTGGAAAATCGTTGAACCATCTGAAAATCTCCTGTCAAAGTAAATAACACAACACAACGACAAGAAATATACCGCACCGACAAGTAATGTCAACACAAAAGCACGACATAGATTGTTGACGTTTGGAAGCTGCTGGTGGGAAGAAAAGAATGGGACGGTATGGGATCGATGGGACTTATGGGACGGTATGACGACGATCGTGCTGTTTTTGTCCCATAGGTCCCATTCGTCCCATAAGTCCCATGAAAGACCGGCCCCAATCGGAAAAACAAGCAAAGACCGACCCCACAACAGCAGACTATCATTTTTGAAACGATTCAAACGTTGCCGAAGCTTCGGGACAGATATTCCGTTTGAATTTCTGATTTGAGACGTTGCGTATTGAAATTTGATAGCTTCTCGAACAAAGCTCATTACGCGGAGCGATGATGGCAACTTTGGTGTGAGGTAAAGCCTCAATGGAGACTTCGGAGAAGCAGTGCCTTTTCTTTCTGCGATGAGAAGAGCACTGCTTGACGGAAGACCGTCAAGCAGTGGCACATGAATTTTTACCGATCACGAATTCATTCGGGTTTTGACGTGATCGACGATTTCTTTCACGGGCACACGAATCTGTTCGAGTGTGTCACGGTCGCGGATTGTGACCGTGTCGGCAGACATGGTGTCGCTGTCGATTGTCACGCAGTACGGGGTACCGATTTCGTCCATACGACGGTAACGGCGACCGATCGCTGCCTGCTGATCGTATTGCACAGCGATCCCGGCCTGTTTGAAGGCGCGGTAAATCTCGGCGGCCTTTTCGGGCATGCCGTCCTTTTTGATCAGAGGGAAGACGGCGACTTTAATCGGAGCCAGCTTCGGATGCAGCTTCAGCATCACGCGTGACTGCATGACCCCCTTTTCGTCGGGTTGCTCGTCTTCGTAATACGATTCGCAAAGGAAGGCGAGTGTCGCTCGGTCGCAGCCTGCCGCCGGTTCGATCACGTGAGGCACGAATCGCTCACGCGACTGGTCGTCGAAGTAACTGAGATCCTTACCGCTACCGACATATTTTGGTTTGCCGTCGGGACCAAGTTCCACGACCAGCTTGCCATCCTGCTTGCAGAGCTTTCCTTCCGAATGCGAACGCAGGTCAAAGTCACCACGATGGGCAACCCCTTCCAGTTCTCCATACGAACCCGCTTCCAGGAATGGGAAGGCGTATTCGAGATCGGCGGTGCCGACGGAGTAATGTGCCAGTTCTTCGGCAGCATGTTCGCGCAGAATCAGGTTACTGGTCGAGATCCCGTGCTTGATGTACCAGTTGTAACGACGGTCGCGCCAGTATTGATACCATTGCAAAGACTGACCCGGATGACAGAAGAATTCCATTTCCATCTGTTCGAACTCACGGGAACGGAACGTGAAGTTTCGCGGCGTGATTTCGTTGCGAAAGCTTTTGCCGATCTGGGCAATCCCGAAGGGGATCTTGACCCGGCTGGAATCGCAGACGTTCTTGAAGTTGACGAACATCCCCTGAGCCGTCTCGGGCCGCATGAACGCCTTGGTATCGTCCGAGCGGACAGCCCCTGTGTGCGTTTCGAACATCAGGTTGAAGTCGCGAGGTTCGGTCAACTGACACTTGTCGTGTTCGCCCGGATGCTTTGATGGCTTGAGCGGACATTCGCTGGTCCCGATGTGATCGGCGCGGAAACGGCCTTTACATTCTCGGCAATCGACCAGTTTGTCGGCGAACAGATCGAAGTGACCTGACACCTTCCAGACTTGGGGGTGCATGATGATCGATGTTTCGACGCCGACCATGTCAAAGCTGCTGGGGGCACCTGCCGGTTGCGAGATTTCGTCATGTTCGGTGATCATGTCCGACCACCAGGCCTGACGGACATTCCGCTTTAATTCGACGCCGAGCGGACCGTAGTCCCAGAAGCCATTCAGGCCACCATAGATTTCTGATGACTGAAAGACGAAACCCCGTCGCTTCGCGAGCGCGACAATCTTGTCCATGCGATTTTCGACGGCCATGTCGGGAATAACCTTGAAAAATAGGATCTAACGGAAGGATAACAGTTGAATCAGAAAAGGTGCGGACGAACATTCGACCGTCACTCTTTCTCGTTCATCTCGATGTTGATTACGTCAGGGTGAATTCTGGCAGACGAATGACTTCGCCACCTTTGAGCGCTGATTCGTGAGCGAGGATACCAACACAGGTCCAGTTTGCCGACAACGTGGCGTTCGGCCATGGGTCACGGTTTTCGATCAGGGCACTGACCATTTCGTGGACCAGGTGCGGATGTGAGCCGCCATGACCACCACCTTGGATGAAGGAGAGGTGATCGGCATCCTGGATCGTCTGGGTAAATTTTCGGATCGGTTCGGGGAGCCGATGGGCAAAGTCAGGAACTTCGACTTTTGAGGCAATTTCGTGTTCTGGCTTCTTCGCTGTGTGGATCACGTGTGGTTCCCCTTCGACCAGAGTCCATTCAAAGCTTTTTTTCGTGCCATAAACGTCAAAGCTTTCGCGATACTGACGGGCGACGTCGTAGAGGAATCGCCAGATATGAGCTGAAACATCCGAGTCTTTAATCTTGATGTGGCAGGACTCGACGGCGAATTTGTTACCGGACTTCTGAGCGATGTCATCGCGAACGGTCCCGGAGCCGAAGCAACTGACGTATTCGGCCCGGCCGTTGACCAGGCCGAGGCACGGGCTGACGACGTGCGTCGCGTAGTGCATCGGAATCATTTTTTCCCAGTAGGCAGGCCAGCCATCCATATCTTGCGGGTGCGAAGCGGCCAGGTGCTGAATCTTGCCGAGTTCACCTTTTTCATAAAGGTCTTTGATGAACAGGAACTCGCGCGAATAGACGACGGTTTCGGCCATCATGTATTTCAGGCCGGTCTGCTTGACCAGTTCGCAGATCTGACGGCATTCCTCGACGGTCGTTGCCATGGGGACCGTACACATGACGTTCTTGCCCGCTCGAAGAGCCTGCATCGACATGCTGGCGTGGTCGGGAATCGGCGAATTGATATGGACGAAATCGACGTTCGGGTCTTTCAGGACTTCGCTGTAGTCGGTAAAGCGTTTTTCGATTTTGAACCGGTCACCGATCGTATTGAGATGCTCTTTGTTCCTTTGACAGATGGCATAGACATTGGCGTTGGGGTGCGCCTGGTAAATTGGAATGAACTCGGCACCGAAACCCAAACCGATCATTGCGACGTTGACTTGTTTGCTTGACATGGTGAGGAACCTCTCGGAAATGAATGTGGTCAATTATCGAGCCATCGCGGCGCAGTCGTACGAATTTGTCTTCAAGGATTGGCGAGGCAGGTGGCGCCAGCGGACGCAGTTTTCGATCGACGGATGAGGAGACATTCGAAGCTGACGAACAAGGTGACTGACCCTGACCGACTTGCCCGTTGATCTCAATTTTGCCCCTCGACAGCGTTATTTTGTAATCCAAATGTGAACGCGTTGCCAACGACCGACTGGCAAAGGGCTTTTTCTGTGGGCTATCAGAGGGCGAAATTGTCCAAGGGCCGATGCTTCGCTCAACCGACGGCAATTGGCTTTAATCCGTCCACGACACAAAAAACGAAAAAAAAGAAGAATTTTTCCTGGACCAGATCGTTACCTCTGTTGAGTGGAATCTGATTTCGTGGTTTTCGGTTGTTCTTCGTTTCCCGAACTTCTTCGGAACAGTGGAAATCTATAGCGGTTCACGAAACCGAAGCGATCTTGAGGAAAATGTCGCGGCGTCCAAAAACAATTTGGAAATCTTTTGTTTCAGGACTAAAAAACATCCGTTGACAGATCTTTATAGCGCGCATAATGGGAACCACGGAGTGAGCGAAGACTGTTACAAAACGAGCTGACGTGTGTTGTCCTCGTGCCCCATGCTGCGGATCGGCTGAGGCGTTTTTGTGGATCGATTTGGGTTTAGCTTCAGAGAAGCGAGACAACGATGTATTTCCCTGCCTTAGTTCGCCCTGCTTGTGTATTGTTCTCAATCCTTGCCGTCGCCCCGTTGTCCGCACAGGACCAGGATTGGGGCAAAAAGATGTTCGACAAACGGGACATCAAATTTGGCTCCGTTGCCAAGAATTCTGATGTCACGTTCAAATTCACGGTGAAGAACATTTTCAAGGAGTCGATTCAGGTTTCCAGCCTTTCCACGTCCTGCGGTTGCATCTCGTGGCAGGAAAAATCGCCGATCACGATTCCATCCGGACAATCGCAAGAACTGACAATTCGTCTCGATACGGTTCGTCACCAGGGTGACAAGCACGTCACCGCCTTTGCAACGCTGCTAGAGCCGACACGCGGTTCGACTTCGACGGTTTCGATTCCTGTCGAAGGTCGCATCCGCCAGGATGTCGTCCTGCAAAGCAATACTCTTAATTTCGGTCAGGTCGACCAGGGTCGTCCGATGGAACATCGATTGAACGTCGCTTATTCCGGTGGACGGCCTGATTGGAAGATTACCCAGGTTAAAGTCAACAATCCTCATCTGACCACGAAAATCGTTGAAAAAGGGCGGAACGGCGGGAGTGCCAACTACGACGTTGTGGTGACTTTGGACGGAACGACCCCTGTTTCAAAGCTGCGAGATCAAATGTTGATCGTGACAAATGACGTCGGCGACGCCGGATATGCCGTCAGTGTTGAAGCGCAAGTTGAACCAGACATTGTTGTTGCAGACGTGCAGTTTGGTCAGGTCGCTGCCGGTCAGCCAAAGACAGTCATGGTTGTGGTCCGAGGCAAGAAGCCGTTCAAGATTGAAAAAGTCGAATCTGCGAAACAGGACGAGCATTTCAAGGTGAAACCGTCTGAAGCGGTCTCGCAAGTCCACATGTTGTCGCTGACTTTCACTCCTTCTGCTCAAGACGGGTTGTTTGAAGAGGAATTCTTTCTTACTATCTCCGGTCGTGAGCAACAGGTGACCTTTAAGGCCAAAGGTCGCGTCGTAGAACAATCAGTCACGGCTGCAAAACCGGTGGTTCAACCATCGGTGACACAACCGTAATCGTGAAGTTGCTCAGCACGATCCTATTCGTGTTTACAGGAAGTTGAGCAATGTCGAATACGCTCGTTGTCCGGTGTTTAACGTCGATCGGAATTTTTCTGACCGCTGTCTCGACGCTGCACGCACAAGACGCCGAATGGGCGCGAGCGATGATCGACAAGGATCAGTTGAAGATCAACTATAAAAGCGTCGCGAAGGGGCAAGATGTCTCTTTCAAGATCCGCATCAATAATGTTCATGCCGATGACATTCAGGTAACCGCACTGTCGACGTCGTGCGGTTGCCTTTCCTGGGACGAAAACCGGGTTGCCCCGAACGGTCAATTGGTTCTGCCGGCGGTGATCAGTATTCCTGCGGGCCAGTCAAAAAACGTGACGCTTCGACTCGACACGATTCGTCATCACGGAGAGAAGAAAGGGACATACGGGACGGTGACGTTCTTTATTCCGTCCAAGAATCAGTTCGGTTTGGCCACAATCTATGCCGAAGGTTACATTCGAACCGATGTTGTGCTGCAACCGGGATCCGTCAATTTCGGGTCAGTTTCACCGAATAAAGGGGCCGAACAGCGGTTGACCGTCAACTATGCCGGGCGCAATAACTGGACCTTGTCGTCTGCCAAATTCAACAGTCCCTATTTATCAGCGGAAATCGTCGAAAAGTCTCGTGGAAACGGGCTGGTCAACTATGACCTGATTGTGAGATTGAAAGAGACAGCTCCGATCGGCCCGATTCGCGATCAAATGGTGCTGGTCACCGACGATGCCAACAATCCTCAAATTCCTGTTCAAGTCGAAGGGAAAATTGAACCGGACATCGTCGTTACCGATGCAAATTTTGGAACATTAGTTCCAGGTAAGCCAAAAGACGCTCAGGTGATCGTTCGATCAACAAAGGTCCCGGCCAAACCGTTCAAGATTGAAAAGTTCGAGCGGACTGAACAGGATTCGTCTGTGAAAGTGAAGAAAACGGACGAGATGAAAGCCTTGCATCAGTTAACGCTGACATTCACCCCGCCAAACAAGCCTGGTTTATTTGAAGAAACGTTTTTCCTGACGATCAGCGGCCAGGAAGAACCTATTACGTTCAAGGCGAAAGGACGAATTCTGGAAGCTCAATAACTTTCAGATTCATCAACACTGCTCAAATCTACAGTCGGGTCAAATCTACAGTCGAGTAACCGAAATTCAGAAGGAGTTGGCTGATGGCGTATTTCAAGGATAATTCAGAATCCATTGGTCGCACACCTCTCATCAAGATCAATCGCTTAACGCAAGGTCTTAACGCAACTGTCCTTGCAAAGATTGAAGGCCGAAATCCAGCTTATAGCGTCAAGTGCCGAATCGGCGCGGCGATGATTTGGGATGCAGAAGCGAATGGAACCTTGAAGCCAGGAATGCATGTCGTCGAACCAACCAGTGGTAACACCGGGATTGCTCTGGCTTATGTGTGTGCCGCTCGCGGGTATTCACTGACGTTGACGATGCCCGAAACCATGTCTGTCGAACGCCGTATGATGCTTCGCAGCTTCGGTGCGAACCTGATCCTGACTCCCGGTGCTGACGGGATGAAGGGGGCGATCTCAAAGGCTGAAGAGCTTTCCAAGCAGGAAGGCTGGTTCATGCCGCAGCAATTCAAGAATCCGGCCAATCCCGCGATCCATTTCAAGACGACGGGTCCTGAGATTTATCACGACACCGACGGCAAGATCGACATTTTTGTGGCGGGAGTGGGGACTGGCGGCACGATCACAGGTGTTTCGAGGTATCTTAAGCACGAGAAGCACCTGCCGATCAAAACCATTGCTGTCGAACCAGCAAACAGCCCGGTTTTGTCGGGTGGTGCTCCTGGAAAGCATAAGATTCAGGGGATTGGAGCGGGATTCGTTCCTGATATCCTTGATCGATCGATCATTGATGAAGTGATGCAGGTGACTGATGATGAAGCGATCGAAACGGCAAAAAAGCTGATGAAACTTGAGGGAATCACCTGCGGTATCAGTTGTGGCGCTGCCATGGCAGCCGCTCTGAAAGTCGCAGCTCGTCCGGAATCAGCTGGCAAAATCATTGTAACGGTCCTTCCAGACAGCGGCGAACGCTACCTTTCGACCGCTCTGTTTGAAGATCTTCGCGCTTAATCAGCGTTCAACTTGCATCCCCGGACGCAATAGTTATACTTTTGCGTTCCGCACTGGTAGCAATTGGCCAGTGGCATTCAAAAACAAGAGATTTCAGCACGCGATTTGAGGTTGTCATGGGTTCGGAATGCGCAATTTGTTCAAAGAAACCGGTTCGCGGCAACCAGAAGGTCGAACGCGGTAAGGCGAAATACCTGGGTGGTAACGGTCGTAAAACGACGGGAATCACCAAGCGATGGTTTCGTCCAAACCTTCAGTCGTTGCGGATGCAGGATGGCGAGACCTCAAAGCGAGTTCGCGTCTGTGTTCAATGCCTGCGTTCAGGCCTTGTCGTGAAGCGCGTCGTGAAGAAGCCATTCACGATCGAAGGCTGATCGCATTGTGGTCAGACCGCCGTCGCAAATTTGGGGGGATGACTTTGGTGTCAGCCCCCTGTTTTGTCTTTGAATGAGACCGTCGATGGAACTCTCGCGCGATGTCGTACGTAAAGTTGCCGACCTGGCACGCCTGAAGGTGTCGGAAGGCGAATTGGACTCGCTCGTCAGCGATCTGAGCGCCATGATTGGCTACGTGCAGGTGTTAAACGAGGTTGATACGACTGATGTGGCACCGATGGTTCACGCCGTTGAACTGCACAACGTGCTGAGAAGCGACACGATTATCGAATCTCTTCCACGTTCCGAGGCCTTGTCGAACGCACCTCGTTCGGACGGCAGCTATTTTCTGGTGCCAGCAATCATTGAGAGCGAATGAGGCCAGGCCAGGCAAGGGGAAAAACGCGAGGAGTCCTATCGACTTGCATTTTTTCCCGAACGGGCGAAAGCGATTATCGGTAGCATGGGCTTCAGCGCGTGCAGCAGAGAATCTTTTGCAGGCAGAAAGCCTCAAGATAGAAACTGACAACCCCTTCGGGGATAGTTCAGATGTCTGGCCAAACCGACAAAAGAAAAGGGTGGCCTGTTTTGAGTGGCACCCGGTCTTTAGCTGATAATCTGTTTTGCCAATTGACGGCTCGTTTCAGTTCGCGATTCTAACAGGTCAACTGCCGGTTTTTCGGGAACATTTACCCAAAAGAAAAGCCGGAAAAGATGACAGCAGCGATGACACCTTGCTCCCTTGGTCAAAAACCAAAAGATCCCTGGATTCCCGCTGGAGCTCAAATAGACGTCATTCTGTTTGCACCGAGGACAACGCATTACCGACTCCACGCGAGAGATGGTTTTCAAATCTCTTGGACGGACATACCAAAACCGAGCAGTCCCTGATGGTTTTGTAGTTGGAACAACGTTGTCTGAAAACCCCAACTTTTGCCCGACTGATGCGGTTCGCTCAAACCGATTGACTGGAAAGACAACTCTCTGACATTGGCTCCGGAATGACAAGCGATTCGGTAGGCTCGAGCAAGAGTTCGTACATGCCGTCGTTATTCAGTTTGAAAAACTGACGAAACCAAAGCATTCTCTGGACGTTGGGTTGCGGTGGTGTTAAGGCGAACCGGGTACCACATTTCTCTTGCCAGTCGAATAACATCCCAAAAAATCCGCTGGGGATGTATTTCACGTAAAGCATATCGATGGCGATCGACTCGCAGCCTTCTTCGTCGATCAGACAAAACAGGCTTTCACGGAGCAAAGCGAGATCAGCTCCGTCCCAGATTTCCATTTCGCCCAGATGTAGAAGAAGGAAATCATTTCGAACGTCGATCAGCATCCGTTTAAAGCGTCGCTGAGCAATCATGCCTGGCCCCGTCGTGTCGTGTGTTGACCGAATGTAAATCTCGAAAGACAAGTCTTGCGAGCACGCACATTCAGTAACGCAAACACCGGGCCGACAAATAAATTCGTTCAACATCAAGGTTGAACAAAATTGTAAAGTGTTGACGTGTATATTGTTGTGGCAAAGAAAGGGATTGTTTGAGGTCTTCAGTTGTCTCGCCACCGTTGATATTCGGCAACGTGGCGAACAGACAACGTGGCGAGTGGGCATCATTCGGTCGGGCTATTTCAGCCTCAAAAACCGACTAATCCTCATCAGGAACGTACATCAATCGTCCGCACGTACAAAAGCGAGTCTTGCCGGCACGCAGTTCAAGATAGACTTGGGTGGTGAGAGAAACGTAACACGCGCTGCACGACTTGTTCACAACGGGGGCAAGTGCATCGGAGCCGTAGGCCTGCACCAGACGGCGGTACTGAGGAACGAGATCTGGCGGAAGAACTTTTTCTGCTTCAGAGACCTGAAGCTCCAATGCTGCGGCACTCGCTTTCAGCCCCGCCTCTTTCGCCTGAACTTCTGCAGTCAAGACTTGCAGCTCTTTTTCGATCGCAACAACGTCCAATTCGACCTTCTTGACTTCGATCTGAACCGCGTCGACCTTTTCAAGAGCTTCCAGGATTTCGTCTTCGAGCACGCTTTTCGCCATCGTGTCAGCAGCGATTTGAGAACGTAGTGCTTCGTATTCGCGATTATTGGCAGCGGAGTTCAACTTTCCGGACAAGTCGTAAATCCGACTTTCGCTTGTCTTCAGTTGCAGATTCTTATTATCTGCGGCAACCTTCGTTGTCTTAAGCTTGTTGCGCTGCGCTTCAAGTTCTTCTTTTTTCTTCTCGATCAATTGTTTTCGAGCCGCAATCTGTCGCGGTCCTTTTTCCAATTGGTCAGAAATCTCACGCAGCTTTATCCGCAAGTCATGCAACTGTTTCATGCCAGCTGAAGTCGAACTCATCCACTACTCTCCTCGGGGTCAAACAATGTGATGTTACCATTACTATAACAGAAACCTCTTCAATGCGCATTCCGTTCGATGAAATCTCGCGGAGCGTTCCTTGAGGACTGTCATTTCAACTGAATCTTAAACTCACTTCGGGTTTCTCAGTCACGACTTCAGGGACGAGCGGCTTGCACTTGATGGACTCTTTAACCATTCTTGTTGGTGTCTCCGTTCCCGTTCGAAACCCCCTGCCGAAATCGACATCGGTGACAGCGGGTACAGTTGAAACTTGCCCCCTTTCATGGCCGCAAACAGGTTTGTTGATCATGTATACCCAGCATCAACGAGGCGATTTTGCGAGATTCGCAATCGCTGAATCTGCGACCAATCGTTGCCCAACCGAAGTCGTTGAAAATCCAGGCCAGCCGATAAAAAGGATTTCGAGATGACCGGGTTGATTCTTGTCGCTGCCATTTTGCTGAGCGCGGGGTATGCGAAGCTGTCGACGATGGTCTTGAATCGAATGCTGGCGGTGACTCTACCGACGTGGGCGAACAAGCTGCTGGAAATCATTCAACTCCTTTCCATGCCTGCCTACGCGATGATCTTGCTGATTGCCTTCTATTCCCGCCATGCGGGATTCGGCGGATTAAGCTGGCAAACAATCAGTTACTGGGAACTGGTCCTGATTTTGGCAGGTGCGATCGGGTTCGGATTTCTGGTTCATTCCACGATCGTTTTTCAGTCTTATCGGCCCCCTCGTTGCGAAATCACTTGTGACTCGCGAATCGTCGACTTTCGAACGCCCCTGACAGCAATCGCTGCTGATCAGGTCTCTGCCCCCAGCGACTGGCTTTCCACATTTGTCGGACCGGGACCGAGGCGAAGAGTCGCTTTACTTCCAGGTAATCAACAATTCTCGCTGGAAGTCAGTACAAAAACATATTCGTTGCCCCGACTGCCTCAGGCTTGGGAAGGTCTGTCAATTGTCCATTTTGCCGACACTCATTTTCGCGGCGCGGTGACTCGCCGATATTTTGAAAAAGTTTGCGAACACGCTCGGGCACTCAAACCGGACCTGTTCGTTTTCTCTGGCGACCTCTTCGATGATCTGGCGCTACTGGATTGGCTTGAGCCAACACTGGGTCAACTGAAAGCGCCGCTGGGACAGTATTTTATTCTGGGGAATCACGATTGGTATCTTGGCACGAACGTCGTTCGACAAGAGTACGAGCGACATGGCTGGGTCGATCTTTCCAGTCGATGTATCGAGTTGAAATCAGACAAATCAGGTCCGCCGATCGTCATTGCTGGGGATGAAACGCCGTGGATGGGAAAGCACCCCGATCTGAGTCACGTTTCACCTGAAACGTTTCGGATCTTGCTCAGCCATACTCCTGACAACGTCTATTGGGCGCAGAAGCAGAAGTTTGACCTGATGCTGGCCGGTCACACGCACGGCGGTCAGATTCGATTACCGCTGTTAGGGCCCGTTTACGCACCCAGCCGATACGGATGCCGTTTCGCGTCAGGCGTGTTCTGGCTGAATCCGACGCTGATGTATGTTTCACGCGGAATCAGCGGTCGAGAACCGATCCGGTATAATTGTGTCCCCGAACTGACCAAGCTTGTATTGCGAAGCGGAAGCAATTTTCGCGAGTGAATTTATGCTTCAGGTCTTAAGGTCTTGTGATGACGACAAGCGAACTGTTGACGATGTCGAAGATCTCAAAGCGGTTTGGAGCAACCAATGCGCTTAACGAGGTTTCACTGACCGTTCGCGCCGGACATGTTCTGGCTTTGATCGGCGAAAACGGCGCTGGCAAAAGCACTTTGATGAAAGTACTGAGCGGTGCGCACTCGCCCGATTCGGGAAGTATGCAACTGTCAGGTCAGACGTATTCCCCCAAAGGGCCGCAGGATGCCCGTCTGGCGGGTGTCGGGATGATCTATCAGGAATTGAACCTCGCGCCCGATTTGTCGGTTGAAGACAACATCATGCTCGGGCAGGAACCCCATTGGCTCGGCCTGCGAGATCGGCGAACGCAACGAAAAAAGGTTCGCGTGGCGCTGGACACGCTGGGTCATCCCCATCTGCGACCCGAAACGCCCGTACGGGACCTGTCGATTGCCTTACGCCAACTGGTGGAAATCGCTCGCGCTCTGGTCTCTGATTCAAAAGTCCTTGTGTTTGACGAGCCTACGAGTTCGTTAACGATGCAAGACGTCGAACACCTTTTTGCTGTCATCCGTAAACTGCGCGATGCAGGCTATGGAATTGTTTACATCAGCCATTTTCTGGAGGAAATTCGTCAGGTCTGTGATTGTTACGCGGTGCTTCGGGATGGTCATTCGGTGGGACATGGCGATCTGGCGGGAACGACCGATGCCGAAATTGTTTCATTGATGGTCGGACGTGGTGTTACAGAATTGTTTCCGACAGTATCGCATACGCCAGGTGAGACACTTTTATCGATTACGAACATGAGCGGTGAACGGAGTCCAAACAGCGTCTCTCTGGAACTGAAACGGGGCGAGATATTTGGCCTGGCCGGATTAATCGGGGCAGGCCGCACCGAACTGTTGCGATCCCTGTTCGCGCTTGATCCCATCCGTTGCGGAGAAGTCAAAGTCGCGAGTGTTTCAATCGATCAAAACACACAAGCGCGGATTCGTGCGGGACTGGGTCTTGTTTCTGAAGACCGCAAGACCGAAGGACTGGCGCAGACGCGATCAATCGCCGACAATCTGACTTACAGTCGCTTACAGCCCTACACCCGGTTGGGCATGTTGATGCATGGCAAACGAAGGACCGAAGTTCTTCATTGGATGAAACGGTTGCAGGTCAAAGCAGGTTCTCCCGATCAGATTATTGGCGAACTTTCGGGGGGTAACCAACAGAAAGTTGCCATCGCTCGAGTGCTGCATCAACAGGCCGACGTGTTGTTGCTCGACGAACCGACTCGCGGAATCGATGTCGGAACAAAATCAGAGATTTATCGATTGATGGGCGAATTAGCAGCGGACGGTAAAGCGATCATCTTTGTCAGTTCGTATCTGACGGAACTGCTGGCGGTCTGTGATCGCATCGGTGTGATGTCTGGCGGCGTCCTTCGTGAAGTTCGCCAGGCCAGTGAATGGACGGACGAGTCCATCATGAGTGTCGCCGTTGCGAAATGATCTGAATTTGAATTGTCTGTTAAGGACGGCACATATGTCGCTGACGCGAATTTTTGGAACGATTTTATTGTTCTCAGTAAGCCCTGTATTTGCAGCCGAGCCAGATGCGGTAATTCAGGTGCATGCCGATCGGACTATCGCCAAGATTTCCCCTTTCACAGCGGGGGCCTGTATTGAAGATGTCAATCACGAGATCTATGGCGGTCTTTACAGCCAGATGGTCTTTGGCGAAAGCTTTCAGGAACCGCCGATCGCTGAAAGTCCGCCTGGTTTTTCGGCCTTTGGAGGAGTATGGCGTGTGCAGAATGGCGAGGTGGTCGCAGCAGCCGGTGACGGCCCGAAGCTGATTCATCAAAAGACGAAACTTTCTGATGGAGAAGCCTCTATCGAGATCCTGTTTCCCGATAAAAAGTCGGGCAATGCCGGTTTGATTCTGAGGGTCGATCGACCTGCTGTCGGTGCCGATCACTTCACGGGCTACGAAATCGCTTTGTACCCCGAGAACGGTACGCTACTGCTTGGTCGACATCGTCAGAACTGGGAACCGATCACAACAGTCCCTTGTCCCGTTCCCATCAACGAATGGATTCCACTGAAGGTTCAACTCAAGGGTCGATCGATCACGATCACCGTTCATGGTCAAGTTCAACTTCAGTACGAGGACAACGAACATCCTCTACTTGAGGGACAAGTCGGATTGCGAACATGGCGGCGCGAAGCTCGTTTCCGCAATCTGCGTGTCACAACGGGTGACAGTTCCGAACAGATCCCGTTTAAGGATTCACCAACTGATGTCGACGCCGTCAGTGGTATGTGGCGAGCCGTCAGGCGTGGAAATTGTCAGGGAGAAATCGCGTTAGAAAAAACAGGTTTTGTAGGGCAACAGAGTCAACGAATCACATTGACGTCTGGTGATGGTCAGATCGGAGTAGAAAACCGTGGCCTCAATCGATGGGGCATGAACTTTGTCGCGGGTAAGCCATACGAAGTGATTGTCTGGGCGAAAGCAGAGCGTTCCGCAAAAATCGATGTGGCATTTGAAGGTCGTTCCGGACGTCGCATCCTGGCTGAAGCTCAGGCGACCGTGAAGCCCGGGGATTGGCAACGTCTTGAATTGACTCTGACGCCGACCGATGCCGATTCACGAGGCAACCTGGTTGTGTCACTAAAACAACCTGGTTCCGTCGTGCTTGGGTATGTTTCTGTACAACCTGGTACATGGGGTCGGTTCAAAGGATTGCCCGTTCGCCGAGACGTCAGCGAGGCATTGATTGCTCAAGGTCTGACAGTGCTTCGCTATGGGGGTTCGATGGTGAACTGCCCCGAATACCGCTGGAAGCAGATGATCGGACCGCGAGAACGGCGTCCACCGTACAAGGGGACGTGGTATCCGTATTCAACCAATGGATGGGGGATCATCGATTTCATCAACTTCTGCGAGGCGGCGGGGTTCCTGAGTATCCCGGATCTGAGCATCGATGAGACTCCTCAGGACATGGCTGATTTCGTCGATTACGTCAATGGGTCGGCTGATAGCGAGTGGGGTCAACGCCGAGTTGCCGACGGGCATCCGGCTCCGTTTGGATTGAAATACATCCAGCTTGGAAACGAAGAAGCGGTCAACGAAGTTTACTGGCAAAAATTCAAGCCGCTGGCCGAGGCAATCTGGAGTCGCGATCCGAACATCATTCCGATTGTCGGGGACTTTGCTTATGGAAAGCCGATTACCGATCCTTATGACTTTTCCGGTGCACCCAGTATCAAGAGCCTGGCGGCTCATAAACAGATTCTTGATTTCGCGCATCAACACGGCAAGCCGGTCTGGTTCGATGTCCACATCTGGAACGACGGATTACGCGATGCCGATCCGCAGATTGAAGTTCTTGGCGGATTGATTGACTGGTTGGGAAAATTGAGTCCCGGTGCTGATTTTCGTGTCTGTGTCTTCGAAGAAAACTCCAATAATCACCTTTGGCGACGGGGCTTGGCCCATGCAAGAACAGTGAACCAGTTGCAGCGCTTCGGCGAAAAAGTGCCGATTGTTTGTGCGGCAAATTGTCTTCAACCCGACGGTCAGAATGACAATGGCTGGGATCAGGGTCTGGTGTTTCTGTCACCATCGCATGTCTGGTCACAATCGTCGGCTCACGTCACACGAATGATTTCGACGAACAAATTCCCTCGGTGTATCGCCACAGAATACCAAAGTCCGAATGACGCACTCGATGTCACCTCCCGCATCAGTGATGACGGAAAGGTGTTGGTCCTTCAGGTTGTGAATTCTGAAAGCCGGCCGATTTCATCTCGCCTGAACATCACGGGATTTAAGCTGGCGGGCAAAGTCGTGAAAATCTCGCAGATCACAGGCCACCTTGACGAACGAAATCTCGAAACCGATCCCGATCGGATCGTCCCGACCGATCGAGTCTGGTACCCGGAATTTGACACAGCGGAAGCAACCTATGTTTTCCCTCCACAGTCATTTTCGATCCTGCGTTTTGAGTGACGTTCACTTCGTAGCGGCGGTGTCATTGATGATTTACACACAGGCAGTTCAGCATACGCATCGACATCACATCAACGCGCGAGCGATTCATTTCTCAACCCATCATCCGACGCGCATCAACCGGCTGCGCCGGTTTAATTCGCTTGAACTGCTTGTCTGGCGTTGTTGGGGACGACCGCGACCGGGCCATCAACGGGAACTAACCGCAGGCGCATATTGAACGACTTGAGATCGATCGACTGTTCGCCAGGGTTAATGCCGACCGCGTGAAATCCACTGTAAGCTGACGGAATCTCGGCATTAATCAGCATCTTGCCGGTTTGTTTGTGAATGGCGGCGATGTTTAATGTCCCTATTCCGATATTGGCAGGACCACGTGGCTTCCAGGATCGTGACACGCACAGCAACACAGGCAGGTGCGAAAATCGATCGATGACCAGGTTCTGATGTTTGATCTCAAGCGGCGGCCAGGCAAATTGATGACCCGTCCGATTCCAGCAATAGACGGTCCCGTTCATTCGAATCGAAGCAAGGCCTTCGCCGTATGTTTGATGACCGCTATCCTGAAAATTGAGGATCAGGTAAATCCGGTCGTCGTCCGAAAGCAAGTACCTTTCTTGAGGTCGCTCGGCCTTCTTTCCAGGAATTGATTCGAGAGCGTTAATCTGACCTGTCGCGACATTAATTCGTTGCACCTGACCATCCGCAAAAAGAGCGACAACTTCGTCTTCACCCAGCGGGCTGACGAACGTTCCGGGTGGGAATTCGAGTTTCCATTTTGTGGAGTCTGTAACAGGATCGTGAAGTCTCAATAGCACTTTTTGCCGGCCGATTCCGATCACTCGCAAAGGATTTGAACCAGCATACTCAAGCAATAAGAAAGAAGAGCCGTTTGCCATGATGGCGTTGTTTAATACTTTTGCGGCACCGGGAATCTCGAGCGGCTTGCCATCAAGCGCGCGATAGACCATTGCTTCGTCCTTGCCAGGATTAATGACGAACACTGCGTCGCGATGGCCAACCACAACGGCATGCGTCGGAAGTCCATCCAGTTCCCAGACTTGCTCTCCGGTTCGAGGATCGAGAATCGAAAGAGACCGACGCCCGTAGACGCACAAATAGTTTGGTTGAACAATCGCGAGACTTCCCGTGTTTTGTGCCCGTTGTAAAAACAATGATTGGGCTCCATCATTCTGGCCGGGTACCGTCATTGATTTCACGGGAATGCGATTCGAGTGACGTCCTGACGCAATACCGTCGCTGTGGTCGCCAAGCGACCTGGTCCAAAGGACTTGTTTCTCGACGGGCGAGATGGCGTGCAAGATCCCGCGATTGACGAAGAACAATTGATGCCCAATCTGCCGACAATTCATCTGACCTTCGTCGAATCCTCGACCGGCGGCACGAAGAGGGACCAGCCACTCGACGGCACCCGTTGCCGACGATTCCACGACCAGGCGTTGTTCGTTCTGGTAAGCGTCGATGCTGATTCGATCAAAGAACGGTAACGGTGTGTCGAGCATCACGTTTTGCGGCGGCTGCAGATTATTGACGACCGAATGCACTGGGCGCAATGGGGTCTCAGGCCATGTCACGACGCGGGTCTGAGGTTGAAAAATAAGCTCGTTCTTTTCCCGCGCGGCGTCTGCAAGCCTGGTCCCTGTCAACCCATCGCGAACCATCACGTCCGGGTACTTTGACTTCAGCAACCCATAGTAATAGACGGCATCAGCAGGTCGTTGACTCTGCATCATTAACGTGGCCAATCGCTCGATCGCTTGAGCAGCGACCGTCTGGTTCGGGTCGTCGACCAGTTGCTGCAAGATAATTCGGGCACCTGCAAAATCTTTGGCCGAAACCAGCCATTCCACCAGTCGTTGCCGTGCACCGATCGCCGCCGGATGGAATGAAAACAGAGTGACAATTCGCTGGCAGTCGTTGAGGCTGCGTTGTGCCGCGTCAGAAGTAATCCGAATGATTCGATCATCAATGACTCGGCGTTCGGCTTCTGGAGTCGCTGACCACAGATCCATCATTCGGCCACTCAACCAGACAGTTCGTTTTGCGGTGATGCGGCGATCGTCGGAACGAGTGATCTCGGTATCGCCAGATTCCTCCGCCAGTTTACGGATGACATCGAATGCCTCGATCGGTTTTTGCTCACCCAAAAGTTTTTCAGCGGTCAATTCCCAATAAAGGAGTTTCTCAGCAGGCGATTGCGCCAGTTTGCCCAACTCTTGCAGTTCTTCGCCGCGATGAAGTACGTCGTTCTCAATGATGGTCGAAAGGGATTCGACGAGTGCCGCGTGATGTCGAGATCGTTCTTCCGGTAACAGTCGATCAGTGGCAATCCGTCGTAACAAAGGAAGAGCATCAGAATATTCGTGGTTCAGAAGTTGTATCTCGCTTGAACGCAACAAGGCCGTTGCATCGTCTGGATCGGCGGTCAGTCGTTGTTGAATTTCGGCGAGCAATGCATCGCGTTGTCTGTAGACCGTCAATCCTGCCGGACTGAGTGAAACCAGCTTTCCGTGATGCATTGCCAGGTTACCAAGCGATGGTTGCTGGGGGGCCACGAATGTTTGCGATAACCTCTTTCCGGTCGCCAATTCGATGGAACGCAATTCACCGTTACTCAACGGCAGATAAAAACGATCGTCAACGACAACCCCACGACCGGACGGTCGAATACCTTGGTCATGGGGTGCCGACCAGACTGTCACACCATCGGAAAGGTTGAACGCCGTGACACCTGTCTCACCGACGATCAATACTTTCTGGTCAAATACTCCAGCCAGGTAAAGTCCCTGATCTTTCGGCTGTTCCCAGATACGACGTCCGTCCACTGCGCTCAGGCAGACAAGAATAGGGTGTTCCTGCGGGGTGTAAACGACGTAATTTCCGACAATGACGGGTGCCGAAGGCGACCATAGCTCGTTCAAGTCACGTTGTTTAAGAAGCTGTGAACCATTTTCCTGTTCGTTGTGATCCCCACCTGAATTCGGTGCGTATCGATGAGCCCAAAGGACAGACTGCCGCATGCGGTCGATCGCGACCAGCCAACCTACAGTTGTCGGACAGATGATGACTCCGTCCCCCACAGCGACCTGTGATGTAATCCAACGCCGGGCGATATCAAGATCGATTTTGGTATCAGCGTACGCGATCAATTGCGACCATTTTGGTGCACCGGATTGCCGGTCGAGTGACCAAAGCTTGATATCGTCACCCTTACCAGCAACGACAAACAATTCGTCACCATCGACCGCAGGTGTTCCGTAAAAATATGATCCGGAAAGGGGCGGATCAAACGATTCGCGGGACTCGTTTCCTCCCACGCTCCATAACGTTCGTCCGGTTTGCAGGTCATACGAGACGAGGCGGTTTGTTTTCCAGGGGAGTCCAAACGGATCGTGTGTTTCGTTATTGCCGTCCCAACCCCAGTGTTGACCAGGCTGATTGCGCGAGAGAATTCCGTGATCTTCGATGACGAACAGTTGTTTTCCGTCGCTGCTGATCAGTCCGAAAACGCCGTCGCGAAACAACAGACTTGTCAGCGGACTGAATTCCGCCGCCGAACCCTGATATTCGCCGACATGTTGGAATGGATTTTGACGAAACCGCCAGGCGTCTTGAGGGTCAATCTGTTGAGGAGGAAGTCCGCCAAGAATCCGTTCTGCGGATACCCCTTCTACGCTTTCCCAAATCGGGCGACCTCGTTCGATGTCGACACTGCGTATCCCGCGCAGATCCCGGTAAATCACCTTGCCATCCACGACCAGGGGTATCGAAGTCAGAATCATTGATCGCTGTTGATCCTGCAAGTCATGAACGAGCCATTTGAGCGAGTCTCGAACCAGGCGGCTTGAAGTGAGTGGCAAGAACCAGTCAGGAGTAAGCAGCGGATCACCACCGATTGCGGTGCCGACACGAGCTGCTGTCCCATAAAGCTGGGTCCAATCCGCCAAAGCGATCGAGTGCGAGGCCGTTTCAACCTGTAGCTGGCTGAGCCATTCCGAGGCTTTCACAGACCCGGTTCCGACACGCACCAGTGTCTTCGGACCGTTGGAAAGTCGACTGAGGATCGTATTGGCTGCTGAGGGATCTCCTGATCGAGCAAAAGAGAGCGCGGCTTGTAATCGCCAGGAATCAGTCTTCGCAATCGGTGCAGGCGACGCGGCCAGTTCTTCAAACCACCTCGCCGCCAGGCCAAATTCCGACCGGTCAAAGTGCAGCATCCCCAGATAGTTGGCCGCCTCGTACCCGGCAGGGGTGTGGAAAAATCGGGTCGCCACATTGACGAACTCGGACGTTTGACCGCTTCGACGAGCGGCAGCGAGTTGCTGCTGAGCCAATCCACCATACTGCGACCGATACTCAACCAGTGTCGCCTCAGGAAGTTGACCAAGCATCTGATTCGTGGTTCGCCGGACCGATTGCCACGGTCCATTCGCCGATCGATGCAGCGAGTCTTCAGGTTGATCGAGCAGCCGTTGGAAGAGCTCGATCGCTAATTTCCAGTTCTTTTGTTTCACGGACAGTTCTGCTGCCTGCAGCAGTTGTTCAATCTTCGCATCATGTGGTGCTCGACTGTCGATCGCATCGTGTCCGGTGCCTGTGCCTTCCTTGTCGGGCTGACGATCGGGAAAAAGTCGCTTTTTCTGCGGGACGCGACCGGGGTTCCCCTTAGGAACGAACAGATCGCGAAAAAAATCCTGCAGGATTCGAACTTGCGCCTCGGTCGGTGCCGGGGGGGCGTTGTTATCATCCGCAAACGAAGACGGCCCGTGCCACAGGATGAGCGCGAGAAATATTGACAGTCCACATCCTGCAAATGTCAGGCATGTTGAACGGTGAGATGGTTGACGAATCATTCTCGAATCCCTCGTTAAACCGAGCAGGACCGAATCAAAGCGAATACCAAAATGAAGCCGTGATTCGCTTGGCTTAACGCCAGGATAAGTATATCCACCACCCTACCCTGCAGGTAGGTATTGTTTCCGGAGATCCCCGGTAATTTCGGGTTTCATCCGGTGGTCGAGTCTTCGAAGCGCACCAGCATTCTTTCAAAACAGTGTGCGATTCTCTTTGACAGGATGAATGCACTCGACGGAATCATGACTCACGCTGTTCACCAGCGAACTGACAGGGTTCCCCCGCAGCCATTCATTCGGGCAAGGGACAAGTAAATTTGTTAACAAGCCTGGGTCCGTCACATCGGGATTCAACCAATGGTCCCAATCCGATTTCGCAAGAATCACGGGCATACGGTCATGAATGTTTGCCATGAATTCATTGGCCTCGGTCGTGATCACTGCACAGGACTCAAGTGTATCACCATCAGGTGCCTGCCAGTGGTCCCAAATTCCTGCCATCGCCAACGGTTGACCATCTTCGCGAAAAATATTCCAGGGTTGTTTGGATTTGTGGTCTAACCGCTTCCATTCATAAAACCCGTTGGCGGGAATCAAGCATCGGCGCTTGCGAAAGGAATCGCTGAATGAGGGTTTTGACGTAATCGTTTCACACCGAGCGTTATTCAAAGGTGGGCCGGTGACAGAACTTTTTGTCCAGCTTGGGACCAACCCCCATTGCACCGGTTCTGCGAGACGCACCCCTTTGGGGTGCATCCGAACGGTCAGGATCTGCTGCATCGGACAAAGGTTGTATCGCGGCAGCCATTCCGGTTCACGAAACAACTCAAACACTTCGGCCAACTCGACCGACGACATCCACAGGTTAATTCGTCCACACACGATTTTATTGCTCGCGGCGAAGATTTAAGGAGTTGACACACTCCATTGCTGTAATGTCCCGGATCGACGCGCGGACCCCTTATCCGAGTTTGACGTCAAGTGGCGGAGCCCCCATGACATGATAACCACTGTCACAATGATGCGTTTCGCCAGTCACACCACTGGAAAGATCACTTAGCAGATACAGACCTGACTTACCGACTTCTTCGACATCGACATTCCTGCGAAGCGGTGACATCGAACCGTACAAGTTGAGCATGAGATCAATGCCGCTGACGGCGGATGAACTGAGGGTCCTGATCGGACCGGCGCTGAGTGCGTTCACACGAATTTTCTTTTGACCCAATTCGGCAGCCAGGTACTCAACGGATGATTCCAGCGCCGCTTTACATAGCCCCATGACGTTGTAGCCGGGGATCACCTTTTCGCCGCCGAGATATGACAGCGTAATGATACTGCCTCCGTTCGGCATCAATTCTTGAGCCCGCTTGCAGATGGCCATCAAGCTGTACACGCTGATATCCATCGAGGTCTTGAAACCTTCGCGACTGACCGCGTAGACAGGACCTTTCAGGTCTTCCATAGGAGCGTAAGCGATCGAGTGAACGATAAAGTCGATCGTTCCAAATGTTTCTTTTGCCAGGGCAAATGTCTTGTCCAGATCGTCATCCTTCTGAACATCGCACGACACCACCATCTTGGCCCCAATGGGATCGACCAGCTTGCGGACGCGACGTTCCATCTTCGGACTGGCAGGGTCTCGGTCAGGAAGATGTGTGAAACCAAGTTCAGCGCCTTCTTTATGCAATTGCTCGGTAATCGCCCATGCGATCGAGTAATCGTTGGCGATCCCAAACACCAGCCCTTTTTTTCCCGCCATCAAACTCATCGTCGTTTCCTTCTGTATCCAGCGGCAACTCCGTTCCCGCATTTGATAATAACCAGCATCCTGTCGTCACACGATAACAGAGTCGGAAAAAGCCGCAACCGTCAGCCCCGAATGCTGTCACATCGAGTGTCACTTCATAATTGCGACCTGTGCCACTGCTTAGAGTCTTCGGAGAAGCAGTGTCTTCGCCTGTCCAGCCTCTGAAGCCCGAAGAGCACTACTTGACCCAGGGGGGTCAAGCAATGGCACAAGTTAAATGCAAATACGATCACTACTTTCTCACCTTCAGATCTCGTTCGATCGCTTCAAATTGAGCTTTGAGTGGTTCGCCACCAAGGTCAGGGTACAGGACTTTGGTCACCTGAATTAACTTGCGAGCTTCGTCGAATTGGTCAAGCCGAACGCAGGCTCGAAGGACTTCTTTTCTGGCAGTCAGCCAGTCCAGCGAGCCGGGTTTCGTGAGTGACTCCACTCGACGCCAGCATTGTTTCGTCAGAGAGACCGCTTCTGGTTTTGGTGTCTCGGAAAGTAGCTGGGCCAGCTCGCGCTGTTTGTCGGCGTCTTTGGCAAATTGTTCTGACAATCGTTTCGCAAGTTCGACGGTTTTTCCAATTTCGCCTGTCGCGGCGTAAGTGCTGATCAGACATTGATCGAGGAGCTGGCACTGTTCTGCGGATAGTTCGTCACGACGACGATCGAGTTGTTGAATGACAAGCCGTTGACAGGAGTCAATACGCTTTCGTTCTTCGGCAACAGTCCCCGCAAGGAACCCGGTTAATTTTTCCACAACGTCGAGCATTTGAGCGGGGGCGACCGACTTTTGATTCAAAAGTTGTTCTGCGTCGGTTATTCGTCCCATGCCGGTGAAAGCAACGATACGAAGCGGGATGATTCTCTTTCGAAATGCCTCCATCGTCGTTTCATTCGACAGATCGGAAGCATGTTGACTGACAAACGCGGTGACCTGTGTCAGCCAATTTTCGGCTTGGCGGCATCGGGATGCGATATCAACTTGAGGTCGCGTCGTAACGCGGGGAGTTCCGGCATCAGCTACGGGAGAAATTTCCGACGATTCCATGAGCAATATCGCTGCGAGCCGGAGTGCAGTTTCCGCCGTGGAAACGGTCCATGATTCCGTTGAATCGCCGCGAGTTGAGAGAAATTGTGATAATCGTTCGATCGCTTCTCGCTGGAAATCTGCTGACGAAAGATGCCGTTCGTTCAATCGTCGCAGGATCGTTTCGTAGCATCGCGCGGCTCCGTACAGCGCATCATCTGCTCGAACATGGCCCGCTTCAACTTGCAAATAGAGCGGCAACGCTTGAGTCGCCTGCAGTCGTTGTTCTTCCAGTTGCCCCTTGAGAAATCGGGCCTCATTCACAGTTGCGTCAACCGGGTAGTCCTTCAAATGACGATCAATTGCATCGGTGTAAGCCTGGCGGCGCTGTTCAGACTTTTTCTCATCGAACAGTCTACCAAGAGAATAAATGCCAAGAAGATGCGCCTTGGCTGCGCGTTGATTCTTGGAATATTCCGATGTTAAACGAAAGAATTCTGAAGCGGCGGTTTCGAACTGCTTTTGATCGAGCAAGATGGAGGCTCGGGTCAATCCGAGTTCCATCGCAAGTTCCGTTTGACCATCCTTTCTGGCGGTCGTTTCCGACAAGGCATATTTTGAAAGAGCCGACTCGATTCTTCCTGCGGTGAAATCCATCCTTGCCTGTTGCATCGATGAATCAAGTTCAGGGCCATATTTTTTTGTTGTTTGAACATTGTCCCAAAGCTGCCGACAACGCCGACTCCAGAAGCCGCCCACCTGTTCTTCGCAGCGCTCGATCGCCGTGATGATTTGCTCGGTCAAACTTTCTGCTAATGTTTCCTGTTGTTTTTCCAGTGTGATCTCACGTAATGCGATTAACGCCCGCGTTTGCAATAACCACATTTCGCCCGTCAGTCGTTGGCGCCTGCTGCGCGTCTTTAAAAGTAATTGGACAGCTTCAGTTGGGCGTTGAAGTTCCATGAAAACGCGTACTCTTTCGGCAACCATCTCGTCCAAAACCGCTTCGCCCGCGTTCGGAGGGCTCTTTTCCAGGGCGGTTAGCATGTCCGAAGCGCGCTGAACATCGCCTTTCAGTCGAGAACAAGTCACCAGCAAAACTTTGGCCAGTGATTGAACCGGTTCGTCTGCGACTCCGATCAGTCGCCTGAGTGATTGTTCGGCGTTGATTGCGTTTGTCGATCGTTCGACGGAACCGATTGGTGCCAGTTCCGCGAGGTTTCGTGATGACTGAGCCAACTGCCACCGAACTTGATGCAAGAGCGCACGCAATTCGTGACCTGACGGTGTCCCCGACCCGGTTTTCTTCACGTCACGCGGCGGCTCGGTGAGCTTCTTCTCGATGACCTGCAATTGCTCGTTTGCCTTCGTCGACGCAGTTCGAGCCTGGTTCAACATTGATTCGTCAAACGGTCGAAGTTCTCGTTCGGCACGTAACCAGTCTCCCTGGGAAACCAGAACTGAAGCGAGTTGACCGTTCAATAATATCGCTTTGGGATTCTGGCGTTCTTGATCGAGCAGATCCTGAATCACACTTTGAGCTCGTTGCCAAAGTTCGTCGCGTTGTTCGTCGGAAACAAACCCGGCATGTTCGGTCAGCGTGCGCGATAATTCGATGGCGAAGACGGACCTGTCGGCCAGGGAAAGCTTCGCATTTGCCAGGCGGGCAATCGCTTCTGCTTCGGCAAGCGAAAACAGACCACGCTGACGCAATTGCTCAAAGTACCGCGCGTGTGTTTCATCGGACATGCCGGTCGATGTCGCCAGACACATCAATAAGAGTAAAACAAAACTCTTCCACATGATTCGAGTGCCCTGGACAGTGTGCGTGTCCACAGCACTGTACCATCGAGCTTACCAGTTCGGCAGTCAAATCCGTCACTTCAATGCATCTTGAACGATTTGAATGGTCTCGTCGCGTCGATGTGGTTTGGTCAGGTGTTCGGCGGAAATTTCGAGCTGAATCCGAGCATCCGCTTCTGAAGTCGGTTCCAGGATCAATTCGAAGGCAACGTTCGTCCGGGGGGCAAGTTCATCGATGGAATCGAAAACAATCCGATCAGCCTTCTTCTGAAAATTCCGGCCGCGAACCTCCACAAGTCGCAACTCGGATGGAAGCCGAATACTTAATTGGACATTCCTTGCGGAAGCGGTACCTGCGTTTCTCAGTTGCAGCTTGGATGTGATCCGGTCGCCAACCGTCACGACACCTGTTGCACTAAGTGTCTCCATTTGCAGTTCCGGTCGACCGACGACATCGACGGTCGAATTGACCGAAGCTGTGCTTCCTGTCGCTCCGGTCGCCGTGATCTTTCCGCCGAGCGTTCCGGTCTCTTTAGGAACATACTTCACAGTAACAGCTCTGTCATCGCCTGGTGCCAGTGGACCGAGAGTCCAGACGACCGCTTTCAAACTGGGATCGTATTTCCCTCCATCAGAAGCCGTTTCAAATTCCATCCCGGCAGGTACCACTTCGGCCACGCGAACGTTGGCGACGCGTAAGTTCCCATCGTTGCGGACGTTATTTGTAAAAACGACTGGTCGCTCGACGTAAACTCGATTCTGGCCTGATCGCGTCAGCACCAGCAGTTCGCCCACAACATTAATCGTACTTTCAAGTTCTTTTTTGATCCCGCTATCGGCAGTCAGAAACGCTCGATTGCTGCCGCTTCCTGTCGCAGTCGCAGTGACAGGCAAAACAATCTCTCGGACTTCGTTTGGGGCCAGTTTGCCGATCGGACATTCGATGTCAGTACCGGCTTCATGTTTCAAATGTCCTGGAATGATGTCTCGAACCGAAATATTGCTGGCATCAACGGTGCCGATATTTTTCAGATTGAAGACCATGTCGAAAGTTTGTCCAAGACGTACTTCCGGCGGTGCTTTTACGGTGAATTCCAATTGCGGACTGGCCACCTGAATTTCGGCCGAGACTTCGGTAGCAAAGTAAACGCGAGCAACACTACCGATCGGACCTTCCTGCTTAGGAATCACTTTAATCGAGATTTTCTTTTCTTCGTTTGGCTTCAGGGCCGGTTCATTCCAGATCAACCGTTTACCGGAAAGTTCGGCTCGTGGCGAAGTTCCGAGAAGTTCTGTCCCTTTCGGAATTCGATCTTCAATCACGACGTTATGCGCGACGACGGACCCCGTGTTTTTTACGATGATGGTGTAGATCAACGGCTGGTCCAATACGGCCTGTTGCTGAGCGATTTTCTCGATCGTCAACCGGGGTTGTTGAAGACCTTTCTGCGACGCATCGCCGACGACACCGTCTCCGCTGAGATCCATGGTCGTCGGTTGATCGATATCCGCACGACGCTTCTTCGTGGCAGGTGAACGATCTGGCGGGGCGTCGTTGAATTCTCCCCCTAACTCCGTCGGCATTGCGGGGCGATTCTTTGAAGGCGATTTCCCCACAGGTGTCTCACCTTCGGTGGAAATGCTGGACGGTTCAGCAGGCAAATTTCGACGAGTTGCCGGTAAAGGCGATTTGTCTGAGTTCGATGGTTCGAGGGGCGTCGATTCATAGCTCGGTTCTGGAATGTCCGAGTCGGGAAGCTCCAGCGAAGGGGGCTTCGTTGTTTTCGGGTCGTTGTCGAAGGGGTTCAATTCCTCATCGGCCTTCATCTCGGCCTTCTGTTGTCTGGACATTGCCCGTCGAGACCGTGGAATATCTGCCTCATCGCCGAAATCGAGAGTGCGAGGTGGCTGTTGCTCTTCTGTCGTGACAGGTGTCTCGTTGCCGGGCGTTGGAATGACCGCATCGGCAAAGGGATCATCCTTCGATTCCGGCGTCCCGTTCTCACCTTCAATCGAAATCTCGTTGACCTGCCGAATTGGCTGCCGGGGTGCTTCAGGTGTTTCTTCAGGGTGACTCGTCGAAAAATCGGCGTCCGCCAGGTTTTTCGGTTCGCTGGCAAACTCATCTGAATTCTCGTCTTCAGCGGGAGTTTCTTCGTCTTGCAAACTGGATCCCAGGCGTCGCGGTCCTCGTTTAATGGGCTCACGTTTTTGACGATTCGGATCATTTGAACCAACAGCGGTCGTTATGTTCGACGCTTCAGGTTCGAAATTACTGACGAGCTCAATTCGATTTTTTTCCAAAGAACTCGATGGCCGTGGCCTTTTTGGAAGTGGTCGACCTTCGTCAAGTTGGTCCATTGAAACAACAGGCAATGCGTCGCCAGGCCGGTCGGCTGATCGGCTGAATTCATTCGAGTTGTCTGCATCTTCAGCACGCTCATCGTCGGAAGAGGTCGAGGTCGCTACTCGGCTCATTCCCTGCTGTGCTTGATAGACCGCAAAAAGTCCTACCCCGATGACACCCACCATGACGGTGAGTTTCCAGATTCCATTCCACATGGGAATCCCTTCCCCAAAATGCCCCCCGACACTCGCGAAACCACCGCATAGCGGTTTGATTGCCGGTTTGACAGAAAAATGCAGTTTACAAAGGCGCAAATCCATCCGGCGGTTTCTGCCAGACCAGCAAAGGTGAGTCTCTAACAGATTTGGAATTCTCTGGAAAGAGGAATACAGAGACCGAAAACGCTGAAGATGGTCGCCCTGCGAGAACTCAAAACCGGAATCTTCGTCACATTTTGACTTAACGGCAAAGTTTTTCCAGAAGTTCGGCAATCGTTATAACCGATACTGCTGGTATAGCCGTTAGTGTCGGTGCGTCGAGTCCTTGACGGTAGGGATTCAGCGCACTGAAGACCCGTCGGGCTACACTTGTCAGGGAACCATCATGACCGGACGGATTCCATTTGGTTTGCTCACAATGCTGACGGCATTGATTTGTGCACCAATTCAGGCTCAGGACCTAATGGGACCGCCTTCCGGAAACGGAGTGCAACCTGCGGGGTTTCACGCGTTTCAAGAAGCGGACAGCCCAGGCCAATATCACGGTATTCCGCTGGGATATCAGCGAACACCTGCAGGCCCTCCTGGCCCTCAGCCAACGACGATTTATGAAGAACTGCCGGATGATCAGGGCTTGGGCTTGGACGAAGGTCCGCTCGGCCGGATGCTGACAGATACGTTCCGGCACGCCTGGTTCCGCAGCGAATACCTTCTATGGAACATCTCGGCTCCAGGACACGGCATTCTCGGTGCACAACCGCAGAACGGAAGTGTGACTGCGGTAAACGCATTCAACCCGTATTCGAACTATGGTGCGCCAGGCCCCCAGAATCTTGCCAATGGCGTGGTGTTTGCCAGAACGGTCAACACGATTCAGGGTGTGGCAACGACTCCGGGGCTTGACAACTTTTCTATCAATAACCTGAACGGGTTCCGTGGTACGTTTGGAATGCCCGTTGCGACAGGTTCGTTAGAAATCAGTTCGTTCGTACTTCAATCGAGTTCCGACACCTACAACGGTGGGAATATTAACGCGAACGTTTACGAGGGGAATGTTTCCCCCGGCGTTGGAACAGGCTTCATCCAGGTCCAGAAGACGGCGACGCCCGCCGTACTCGGTACGTTCCCGCTTGTCGGTAGCAACGCTCAGGAAGCTCAGTTCATCACGCAGCCACTACTGGTTAACGGCGTTCAGCAGCCCTTAACAGCGACCTCGCCTGGCCTCGACTATGATGTGAGTTACCAGGCTCGGCTGACAACGTTTGCTTGGGGAGCGGAAGCCAACTACGTCCCCGACAGCCCTGACCCGAATTCGCTGTTTCAATTTCGTCCTGTCTTCGGTGCACGCTACTTTAACTTCCGAGACAGCCTTGATCAGTTCGGTCAGTACAATTATGCAACCGGAACCCCAGCGGTAAGCTCGGTTGTTTCCCGAAGTATTAATTCTGCCGCAACGAACCACATTTTTGGACCTCAGGTCGGTGTGCGAGCCGAAGCAATGCACTCGCGGTTCCTGTTCGGGGTCGAACCAAAGATCATGTTAGGTATGAACTCCTGGCAATCGACTCTCGATACCAGCAATGTGCTAAGCCCAACCGATCCGTCTCAAAGCCTTGTTCAGAAGGGAACAACGTTCACACCGTTGTTTGACGCCAAGTTCTATTCAAACGTGGCCGTGACGAAAAACTTTTCGGCTTACGTCGCTTACAACTACATCTGGGCGGGTCAGGTTAATCGAAGCTACAACGATATTCAGTACAACATCCTGAATGCGAATCATTCGAATTTCGGTCTGCTCAGAAACTACTCGGGAGCCACTTTGCAGGGACTTTCGTTCGGATGCGAATTCCGTTATTGACCTCAATGGATTTCCGGCCTAGAGTCCGCCACTTTGATCGTCAATCGTTGTCAACGGATGCGAAAGGAATCGCAGATGACCTACACCCTGACTATGACCGAAGATCGACCGGTGCCGTTTATCGATCTGGTGCCTCAATTTAACGCCATGTCTGCAGAAATCATGGCCACCGTCGAAAAAGTCTTCTCAGAACAAAAATTTATTCTGGGCGAAGAGGTTTCCGAGCTGGAACGCGAAATCGCTGAATACTGCGATGCACGTCACGCAATCGGTTGTAACTCGGGAACTGACGCACTGATTATTGCATTGCAAGCTTTGGGAATTGGCGAAGGTGACGAAGTCATCACGACACCGTTCTCGTTCTTCGCCACTGCAAGTTCGATCTGCCGGGCTGGTGCGACACCTGTTTTTGTCGACATCAACCCTGAAACGTTCAATCTCGATGCCAATGCCGTTGAAGATGCGATTACGCCGCGAACTAAAGCGATCATGCCAGTGCATCTCTTCGGGCAATGCTGCGATATGGAAAGCCTGTGGCGGATCGCCCAGAAGTACGACCTGGAAATTGTCGAAGATGCCTGTCAGGCGATTGGTGCTGAATACCAGGGCCGACGAACGGGTGTTTTGGGATCTGTCGGTTGCTTCAGCTTCTTCCCGACGAAAAACCTCGGTGGAGCGGGCGATGGCGGAATGATGACCACCGACGACCCTGAATTGGCCAAACGACTGAAATGCCTTCGAGTCCACGGTGACGTCGGCCAGTACGAACATATTGAAGTCGGAATGAACAGCCGCCTGGATTCGCTGCAAGCCGCAGTCCTGCGAGTGAAGCTGAGAAAGCTTGATTCCTGGACCGAAGCACGCCAGCAGAACGCTAATCATTATGGCGAAATGTTCCGACAGGAAGGTGTCCTCGACACGATCATTCTTCCGAAGATTGAACCGAACCGGCGACATGTCTTCAACCAGTATTGCATCCGAGTCCGTCAGGGCCACCGAGATCAATTGATGCAGCACCTGAAGGGGAAAAAAATCGGCTGTGCCGTTTATTATCCAAAGCCGCTGCATCTGCAAAAATGCTTCAAGCACCTGGGCTACCGACCCGGTCAATTCCCGGAATCAGAAGCCGCTTCACGTGACATCCTCGCACTGCCCAGCTACCCCGAATTGCCGGTGAGCGATCAAGCTCGGGTCGTTGCTGCTGTCAGTGATGCATGCAAAGAGCTGCGAGCAAACCGAAGTCAGCGTCGCGCTGCGTGACCTACGTCTTTTGAAAACGGCATAATCGAATTCGGTTATGCCGTTTTCTTTTTCTTTGCAAACGAAAGCTCAGCGCAAGCATCATCGTCATCAGCAACCCAATCTGAGGGGTAGGCCCGCCGAATGGCCGAGTCGATGAGTCTTCGTCTCACTTTGCAAATTCCATCGGTTTAGGGTTCAAAGCGATCGATCTGACCGATCATCGTTTGTTCAATTCGGGTGAACCCATTCTGTTGTACCATCATCCCAATTCTCCTTTTTCCAGATTGGGACCGAGACTTTTAATTCATCGATCAAGAACTGGCCTGCTTCAAAGGCCTGTTTTCGATGAGGGCAACTGACGGCAATCGCGACGCTGATGTCGCCGAGTTCCAGATGACCTAATCGATGCATAATTGCAACTCGATCAATGGGCCATCTGGATCTGGCCTGGGACTCAAGCTCGGCAAGCTTGGCTTCGGCCATTTGTGGATAACCTTCGTATTCCAGTGCCATCGTTCGACGACCTTCAGTCATTTCCCGCACGGTTCCTAGAAACAGCACGACGGCCCCTGATTGCGACGACCGAACTGATTCGGTCAAGGCATGATAATCGATCGGTGCATTTGTCATTGCGATCATATTCAGGCCGATTCCTCACAAAGCTGATGGAAATTCTTTTTTAGGCGAAATACGTCTTGTGGGACCTGTTTTGCTTAGGGCAAACAAATTTTCCAAACCAGAGGTTTGATTAGGGCAATTTTTGCATTGCTGTCTTCCGGCCCAACGGGCCAGCGGAAAGTTGAAGGAACCTTTAACGAACCACAAATCGTGTATTTGCGCTGCATCAAACACGATTGTTACTGGCAATGAAATTAAGCATCCGCCCTCCCAAAAGCCAGAATACCCTATCCTCCACTGACCGGTGGAAAACAGGCGACTTCATCGCTTGTTTTTATGGGCGCATCATCTGCCGCATAGTCATTATTCACCGCAACCAGCAGTCGCGAAATCATCGGTTGTAAATCGGGATGCTTTTCCACAAGCACCCGTTTCAACTGCAAAACAGTCTGCCCGTCCGTCCAGTGAACCTCTGCAACCGGACTTCCAACGACTTCGCGAGCTTTCGCGAAAAGCTTGACTTGTAACATGGCGACCTGATTTCCACCCGGCTTAAAGTATTCTTAATCCCTTTGGTAGCGAATCACCTAAGATCAGTGATTCGTCTTCCGTTTCAAGGTTGGTAACCTGAAAAACCAATTCGCGATAGTGGCTTGCAACGGCAGCTCGTTCCATGGACTTAAGAACATGACTCCGTGTCGATTCATCGATATCCCGGTAGCGATCACCGGTCTTTCTGGCAAGTTGCATGGCGGCGAATGCGACCAGATGTTCGGTGAAATCGTGTTTCACAAGTCCCATTAACCATCGTGATGCCATGTCCGCTGGAACGACCGTATTTAAAGGTCCGTAAACCGGACGACGTGCACCGACTCGACCGAGTGACCAATAGCCGGACGGACGTAACGCCGCGAACTTGGGCTTTTCCAACATTTCCAGCAACAGATCGCCCAGTTCTCGCTTCATTGCGATCGGAAGAAGCTCGCACGCACCCAGCAGCCGAATCAGTTCTGCGGATTCATGCGTATTGCTTCCGAAATCCACACTCTTCCCCTTTGATCCCGGTTGTCGGACGGCTTGTCTGAGCTGGCTGATCAGTGGGGCCGACAACGCTTGTTGTTGTCCGGCCGTCAGCCCCCCCGCGATCCTTCGCCAAAGGATATACCATTCGGCGCGACAGGCTGTGGTCGCGAATGCCAGATTGGTCTGAAGCAGTTTCCATGTTTCGTTACACCGCCAGTCATCAACCGCCAGGCCATAGCCGGGCCTTAACGAGTACCCCACCAGATTCAGCCACCGGGCTTCGTGCTGAGCACTCATCTTCCGACCCGGCTCACACTCGATCAACACTTCCCACAATTGCCGCAACAGAGACGTTGGCCACTCCTCACGATCAAGCGCCAAAACCTCCACGAGATTTTTAACAACAGTCGCCGCCGCCGCCACAGGCGGTTGATGCGCGTCGCGAGACGGGTTGGGTATTGGAATATCTTTCGCGCGTTGTGGGCTTTTAAATTTTTCGATACCGACTGCTGCTTCAGCAGTCGGTGTCGAAAACGTATTGATGATGACATTTCGTGCTGATTGAATGACATCGTCGTCAAACAATCCCTGGCGTTCACCTGACGCGTCATGTGCTGACACATCGGTTTGTGTTGCTGATCGTACATCGAACAGGAGTTTCCAGGAACGTTTGCCATCTACCTCGCTGCACCAGAGGTCGAGCGTGCCGATTTCCGTGAGCTTGGCCTTCAGGATCACGGCCACCGAGGCCGCCTCTTTCGACTTGCCGGTCTTGAGGACCGTTCGGATCGGCGGCAATGACTTGATCTGTTCGGGATCAATCGGGATCAAGTCACCTGGCCGATCCGTCAATCGGGTACTCGAAACGTACAAAGGAAATTCAATCGGTTGTGAAACGAGCAAATGAAACTTATGACGACTCAGATCGATTTCTTGCCCTGGCTCAATCCCAGCAGGAACAAGGCACAATGCCGAATGTCCTGAGACTTCAGAATTGGACGGCTGATCGCTTGATGATCCGTCAATCGTCGACGATTCCAGGTCCGCAGCAGAACCTTCAACCCCGATGTAATAAGACCTGGCCAGCCCGGCATTGATGCGGACCCCAACACCGCGCCGCACCATTCCGTAATACGCAGCTCCTCGTGCCACAGCAAGATCCAGCCGCTCATTATCAAGCACGATCGGCGACCAGTTCGGATCACTGACGCGGAACCAGCGTTCCAAGGCTCGAATCAATCGATCCCGCAAAACCGGCGAAGCAAACACCCCCCCATTAAACAAAACCGCCGCCGCCACAGGCGGTTCATGCGCGATGAGAGATGGGTTCAGAATAGGGTGATCGCTTGCGCGTTGCGGCTCTTCTGGAGAGACTGACTTCTTTGGTGGGGTGTTGGACGTTGCGACTTGCTGGCTTGGTGATGGAACGGAACCCGCGATCAATTCGTCGTTTGCGGCAACGTCACGATGTGCTGACAGGAACGATGCCAGATATTTTGTGATCGCTGGATCGGAGGCATACGGAAGACCAAACTCTTGGAATCCTGACTTTGAAGACAAGGGCTTCGTGTCGAGTGGCACATCTGGAAAGAAACCATCGGCTAATAATGATTCAACTTCCTCGCGAGTCACCTGGATCTGGATCGAACCGCCGATCAGTTTGGAACCGCTGCCTGGCATGGTCAGTGTCCATTTTTCGGGGGCGTTTTCCCCCATCAACACTTCCTTCAATTGGCGGCAACTGCGAACTAATACACCCCACTGCCGTGGTTCGAGTTGCCCACCCGGTTTGATCCGATTTTCCAGGTGATGTGCCAGCGCAAGATCGAGGTTATCGCCGCCGAGGATCAGGTGGTCACCCACGGCAACTCGATGGAATTGGATTTTTCCGTCAGCACCGCTTCTCACCCGGATCAAGGTAAAGTCTGTTGTTCCTCCACCAACGTCGCATACCAGAATATTCTGACCCGGTGAAACAAGTTGTTCCCAGGTCTGAGCATGTTTATCGATCCAGGCGTAAAACGCGGCTTGAGGTTCTTCGATCAGCACGACACGATTCAGTCCCGCCTCTTTCGCGGCCTTAATCGTCAGCTCTCGAGCAACTTCGTCGAACGATGCCGGTAATGTCAGAACGAAGTCCTGATCGGCAAGCGGGTGTTCGGGAAATTGAGCATCCCAGGCGTGACGAAAATGCTCGAGATAACGGGCGCTAACCCTGACCGGTGAAAGTCGATCAACATCTTCAGCTCCTTGCCAGGGCAAGAGATCTGCTGTCCGATCGACTCCGTTATGGCAGAGCCACGACTTCGCCGAAGAAATCTGTCTTCCGGGAACGAGCGTACCATGTTCGCGAGCAAAATGTCCGACGGTGTAGTTTCCGGTTGCTGACCACGGTAGGTGTAGCGATTCGGCGGGAAATTCTCCGCTGGCCGGTTGATAGTGGAACGACGGCAAGGTTTCACGCGCTTCCACCAGACCAGGTGCCACCACCTGGGGGACCAGAAAAGTGTGGATGGTGCGTTTTTTTTCGGTCGTGTCTACGAACGCCATCGCGGAGTTCGTCGTCCCGAGATCGAGTCCGACGACATATCGGCTGGGTTGAGACGGATCTGCTGCGGTCACTGAACGTCTGGCCTTCTGTTTTTATTTGTCGATGAATAATTCGAGTAAATTGTTGTACCACAAGATTCATTCGCATTCTCTATTATCGCGAGACTCATCTCGCCGCAAAGTCGCCATTTCCACTAAACTGTCGGCTTGTTCGTCAAAGTCGGATGAACACGTTTGCAGCGGCAGGGAAGTCATGAGTCTGATCAGATCTCAAATTGAAGGCGGACGCCGACCACTGGCGGTCGGAATCTGGTCCTTTCTCGTGATGTTGATGCCCATAACCGGGACGCACGTTTCTTCGGAGTTGTCGTTCTGGGTGTTGATTCTGGTCTCGTTGTTATGTTCAGCGGCAATTTTGATTGATGACGATAGACAGAGGCACGTGGGACCGAATTCGAGGTTCCGAGGAGATATTCCGGTAGCAATCTCGATCGTGATCGTTGCCTTATGGGCAATTTTTCTCGGCGAGAGAAGCCGACCGTTAGAATGTACCGGGTCAGCCATCGTGGGGCTTGTCCCCGTCGTGTTTGCCGCGATCTGGCGTACATCGCCTTCCGGACTTCCTGCAAAAGTCATCCTGGCGACGGACCAAGCGGCCAACAATCGTTGCCAGTTCGAAACTGCAATTAAAGCCACACTGGAACGAACTGTCGCGCAGACTCGTAAAGCAGCGTCCACAGTTCCGTTCTCTCAGACGCCGTTGTCGATCCTGGACGAATTCTCTGAAAAACCCGATTGTGATTCATCGGATTTTGCACAGCCAGACGAAGTCACACAATGGTTGACTCGGTCAAATACGACTGACGGAGAAATCATCGAAGGGGGTGTCCGAGTCGAATTCGCTGACCGGCAGCGAGATGTCACGGTTCATATTTCGTTCTGTCCCCCTTTTCATTCCGTTCCCACGATCGATTCGGAAGATCTCGACGGTAATGGACTCGAAATTCGGGTTGCCGCCGTGTTTCCGTTCGGAGCTCGGCTGACGGTTCGACGTTCGTCCGTTTCTAAATCGGAGGATCAGTCAAATTCGATCCGTTCAAGCCGAATTGGATTCGTCGCGATTTCCAGCAACGTTCAGCGAGTTGCATAATCGTTTGGCAAACTTCGAAATCAGAATTTTGTGCCGCTGCTTCGGAGTCCTCTGAGAAGCAGTGGCTTCTCCTCAACACCGGACGAAAAGTACTGCCTGATCGAGTCCGGTCAAGCAGAGGCACAAGAAGATTATTCCCAATCCTTGCCCAAAACGCATCAATCGACACTAATGGGTTCAATTGCTGGCATCTGAAAACCTGCCTGATTGCGCGGCAACTAAACGTCGCTCGGAATTCAACCAGCTTGCCTGACGGCATTGGGTTTGCATATCGTGGATCTGTAAACACTGATTTGAGTTGACCGCGAACGCTCTGCGGAGATTTTCCTCGTGCATGTTATGACCCCGCGTGAAGTTTTGGCATTGTGTCGGCAGAAAGATCTGCGTGCCGTAGACCTTCGTTTTATGGATTTTCCCGGAACTCAAAAGCATTTCACGATTCCAGTGACTGTCTTGACGGAAAAGAGCTTTGAAGACGGGTTCAGTTTCGACGGTTCGTCAATCCGAGGCTGGCAGTCGATCAACGAGAGTGACATGCTCGTTGTTCCAGCAGCTTCGACCGCATTCGTCGATCCGTTCATGGCTCAAACATTGGTGATGACCTGCAACATTCAGGATCCGATCACTCGAGAGGATTATGCCAAAGATCCGCGCAATGTTGCCCGCAAAGCAGAAAATTACATGAAGCTGACGGGGTTGGCTGACACCGCCTTCTTTGGTCCTGAGGCGGAGTTCTTCGTTTTCGACGACGTCCGCTTCGACCAGAACGAGCACGAAGCCTATTATCACGTCGACAGCATCGAAGGGCAGTGGAATCGCGGACGGAGCGAGGCAAATGGTAACAACGGATACAAAATCCGGCACAAAGAAGGCTATTTCCCCGTTCCGCCTACCGACACACTGCAAGGTGTTCGAACCGAAATGATGCTGATGCTGCAAGATTGTGGCGTCGAAGTGGAAGCGCAGCACCACGAGGTCGCGTCTGGCGGCCAGTGCGAGATCGATATGAAATATGCATCATTGGTGAATACGGCGGACAATCTGCTGCTCTATAAATATATTGTGAAAAACGTCGCTGCACGACACGGGAAATCCGCGACTTTCATGCCTAAACCATTGTGGAATGATAATGGTTCGGGCTTGCACCTCCATTTTTCACTCTGGAAAAACGGTACAAATCTTTTTGCTGGTTCGGGATACGCTGGACTGTCAGACATCGCCATGCACGCAATCGGCGGAATCCTGAAGCATTCGGCCGCCTTGATGGCGATTTGCTGCCCGACCACCAACAGTTACAAACGATTGATTCCCGGTTTTGAAGCACCGATCAACCTGACTTACAGCAGCCGCAACCGATCGGCAGCGATCCGGATTCCGGTTCACACGCCAAGTCCCGAAGATAAACGGTTTGAATTCCGCTGTCCCGACTCATCGTCGAACGGCTACCTGGCGATGTCGGCTGTGTTGATGGCGGCAATCGACGGAATTCAGCGGCGTATCGATCCCGGTCGTCCGCTCGATAAAGATATCTACGATCTGGCTCCGGAAGAGCTTAAGGATGTTCCCAAGACGCCCGCCTCTCTGGAGGAAGCACTGGCGGCATTGCGACGGGATCACGAATTTCTACTTCGCGGAGATGTTTTCACGGAGGATGTCATCGACACCTGGATCTGGTACAAAACAGAAAAGGAAGTCGACGCCCTGAGACAACGGCCCCATCCGTTTGAGTTCGCCATGTACTACGATATTTGAGCGTTCAGCCGTGGTTTTTGTCGCGTTCGCTTTAGCGCCCCAAAGCAAACTGGACATTTATAAAGCGGATTCATGACTGGACACCAAATCCAACAAGCCACGCTCAGCAATGGGCTGACGGTTCTTGTCGAAACGATGCCTGCGGTTCAATCAGCGGCATTTTCCTTATTAATTCCCGCCGGAAGTGCCTTCGATCCCGTTGGTCAAAACGGGATCGCCAACGCGCTGGCCGACTGGATCACGCGCGGCGCGGGTACAATGTCCAGTCGCGAACTGCTCTCGGCCTTTGACCGGCTGGGAATCCAGGCGCATGAATCCTCGTCGCTCCATCACCTGGCGATTGGTGGATCGTGCCTGGCTGGCAATCTTCCCGCTGCGTTAAAGCTTTACGGCGACGTGATCAAGCGACCGCAATTTAACGAAGAGGATTTCGAAGCGGTCATGGCAGGCGTCGAACAGTCGCTACTCGGAATTGAAGACGACCCACGTCAAAAAGTGATGTTTGAACTGATCCGTCGCTGTTTTCCTTCACCCTGGGGGCAGCCCGCCGAGGGAACGTTGGCTGACCTGGAACGGATAATTCCGGATTCCGTTCGAGCCCAGTTTCAACGCTGTGTTCGACCAAAGGGTGCCATCCTGGGAATCGCGGGGAACGTGACGTTGAATGAGATTCTGCCCGTACTGGAAGAGACCTATCACGACTGGACGGGCGCGAACGAGATCACATTGAAAACCGGTGACCGAGGTGCCTTTCGCGATCATATTGATCACGAATCAACCCAGACGCACATCGGCGTTGCCTATCCGGCGGTCGCGTACGGTGCCGAGAATTACTATCACGCGTGGGCTGCCGTCAATGTTTTGAGTGGCGGTATGAGCTGCCGTCTGTTTACAGAAGTCCGCGAGAAACGGGGACTTTGTTATTCGGTTTATGCGACATTGAATTCACTGAAAGATCAGGGACAAGTCCTGTGCTACGCCGGAACGACCACCGAACGTGCACAAGAAACGCTCGATGTCCTGCTGAAAGAACTGAAACGTCTCGGCGATGGAATCGAAGAAGCGGAACTCAACCGCTGCAAAGCCCGAGCGAAAAGTTCGCTGATTATGGCTCAGGAATCGACCGGTGGTCGTGCCGGATCATTGGCCCGCAACTGGTTCTACCTGAACCGCATTGTCACGCTCGACGAAGTCCGTTCGAAGATCGAAGCGCTCACCACCGATAGCGTGCTTGAGTACATCAAATCGCACCCGGCTCAGGATTTCACAATTCTGACTATTGGTGAAAAATCCCTTGTGGGGTAAGCCGGCAAATGCGATCGGGTTTGCGGTCGTTGCTGGTCATGTCGAGATTACTCAGTGATTGGTTCAAAGGCGACGTTTTCGAGGCGCTTCAATTCGTCGTTGATTTCCGTTCCTTCGAAAAATGAAACCCAGCCGCGAACGGTTTGCGTTTCACCCGGTTCGCAGTCAGGGACCTTCGGGTCTGCATGCAGGCACGGACAAGGGGGATTGCCCCAGGCTCGGACGCAATGATCAAACCCCAGGATGACCCAGCGATTTCCATCTTGGTTTTTACAGGCGGCAAAGGGAGCGACGAAAATCTTGTTGTCGTTGGTCTGTTCCACAAATCCCGTCAGCCCCTTCAGCATCCCGCACATCTGGATATCCAGCCCTGTCAGCTTTTCGGAAGTCGGGTTCGTGATCGAGAATTCCATCCGCACCCCTGCCTTAACCGATTTGACCTTGGTGCTGAGTGCCACCAGATTCGGCAGTTTGCGAGTGATGGAAAGCTTGCCAGGTTCGTCTCGTTTCCATTCGAGTCGTTCAAGCCGCAAACCTTGTTGATCCCAGATCGTCGCGACATGTGTGTGGGCAAGGTATAAAAGCTCGCGTTTTCCGTTGCGCAAATGCCACACCGCTTCCGGGACATCGACCACCAGATACCCACCCTCTTTCCACGGAGCGAACACACTGAATTTCGTTTCGCGTTGAGGTTGAATGGCTCCGTCTAAAAAGCCAATTCGAGGATGTCGGCCGCCAGGGTAGGGGAGAACGACCAATGCGTGTGATTCGACGGGTTTCAACAGATCTGATACCGCTGACTGCTGAATGCGATCGACAAGCGTTTTGGTTTGAAGCGTCGAGAGCGTCAGCACGCTGCCGATTTCCTCCGTCGAACACTGATGGGCCAGCATATTGGTCAGCCAGTAGGTCAATTCCTCCGGGGCTTTCGCGGGACGTACATCGACCGCCACCGGTTCCGACGCCAATAATGCAGGTGCGACACTCAGGCAGAACACACACGCAAAAAACCGATTCATATTCGATCCCTTTTTGTTACAGCGTCACGATTTGAAAGACACAACGGCTTGCTGGTTTGTGGGAATTAAAGCGTGAAACTCGCTGCGTCCAAATCCCGCTCGATCAAAGATGTGTTCGTATTCCGCGAAGGTGTAGGCATCGCCGTGTGCCGTCGTGGCCAGCATTGTCAGCGCGAATCCGGCCGTGGAAGGTGGGTGAATCCGGTCAGGCTCTGGGATGAATTCCAGCGTGATCGTTTTGCCGCCCGGTGCGGTTGCCGTGAAGGCCTTACTCGCCAGCTTGTCACAAGTTGGCTGATCGAAGTGATGGAGAAAATTGGTCAGCAGCACGATGTCGTACGGCCCACCCCATTCAACGTCGAATGCACTCCCCTGAATCAGTGAGTGACGATCAACGACGCCAGCGCGCACCGCATTTTCCGTGGCGACGGTCAAGACGTTTGGCCAGTCGAGCGCGGTAATCCGGGACTGTGGATACTGCTGGGCGATCGTAATCCCGAAAATACCGTGTCCGGCTGCGACATCGAGAACTCGCAGCGGTTGATGGGGATTACCTCCAACGAGCCCGGCAAGCAATTGAGCCGGCATCTGCATCATCGGCCCCATCGCCCGGGCAAAGGCGACCCAGACAGGATTGTCGTACGACACCGTCCCTTCATCCGAGATGGCTGTTCCACCACGGCGGACTGCTGCTGTGAGATGACTGAAACTCTCACGGATTTGCGGCGTCAGCAGGAAATCCAGAGTTCCCCCCACAAAGGCTGGCGAATGGCGATTCAGGAAGACGTTCGTATCGGGTGTCAGTTCGTATCGATCTTCGTGCTTGGTGAGAAAGCCATTGATAGTGAGGCTATCGGCCAATATTCGAATACCTCGCGGGGAAGCCTGACACGCCTCTGCGATTTCGGTTGCTGTTCGTCTTCCTTCAGCGACTTTCGTAAACAGATCAAGGTCAATTGCAGTCCGCAGCGATTCCGTTTTCTGGTAGGCATTGATCGTGTCAAAAAATAATGCCGGCGATGGGGGATGAGCAGTCATATCACTTCTTTCCGGAGAATGAACGCTGAAAACGATAAAGTCGGGTGTTGAGGATTCGTTTTGGGATGAATGCAATTTACCAGCGGGATTTTATCAAATCCCCTCCGTGGTGTTGTTGGAACACCCGCAGATTTCGTAAAAATGCGTGTTTGATCTGAGAAGATCAGGCCACGCTAGTTTGACGGTAAGAGATTTGAAATGCCTTTACATCCCGAAGCCGCAGCTTTTCTCGAGCAGATTGCTCGTCAGAAAGCTCATCCTTTCGAGACATTGCCGGTCGATACCTTACGGCGTGCTGCCATCGTCGGCGCGAGCGCCAGCCCGAATCCGCCAGAACTGGCCAAAGTCGAAGACCGTTCCATCGAACAGCCTGACGGAACATCCTTGCCGATTCGGGTCTATACCCCGCTGGGGTCCGCACCTTTTGGAGTCTGTCTTTATTTTCATGGTGGCGGTTGGGTTCTGAACAATCTCGACACTCACGACGATCTTGTCAGACGGCTGGCTGCCGAGTCGGGTTGTTTATTCGTAAACGTCGATTATCGGTTGGCGCCCGAACACAAATTTCCGGCGGCCACCGAAGACGTTTATACGGCATTACGCTGGGTTTATGATCATGCGACAGATCTCGGTGGCGATCGAAATCGCATCGCCGTTGCGGGTGACAGCGCGGGAGCGAACCTTGCTGCTGTGGCCTGCCTGATGACGCGCGACCGTAACGGTCCGCCGATTGCCTTTCAGGCATTGATCTATCCGATCACCGATTGTGACTTTGAACGACCTTCGTACCGTGAAAACGCCGATGGTTATTTTCTGACGCGGCGTGAGATGACGTGGTTCTGGAACCAGTATGTCTCGTCTCCCGATCAGATGCGTGATCCGTACGCCTCGCCACTTCTGGCCAAATCACTAAAGGGGCTTCCCCCTGCATCGATTCTCACAGCCGAGTATGATCCGTTACGTGACGAAGGCGAAGCTTATGCTGAAGCTCTTCGAGCAGCAGGGGTCAATGTCGCTCTGAAGCGTTACGATGGGATGATTCACGCATTTGTTCGTCGGGTACAACAGTTCGAATGCGCAAGGATCGCCGTGCGGGAACTCGGGCAGCAGCTTCGAGCAGCGATCGGATCGAAGTAAAAAGTCAGTGCTTCCTTTTTTATTTTAAAACGCGAAATCGGATTCGAGATGCATAAATACGTCATCATGGGTGCTCAGGGTTGCGGCAAGGGGACGCAGGCGAAATTGCTGAAGGAAGAATTTGACATCGTTCACATTTCTGTGGGTGATATCTTTCGCTGGCATATCCAGTCGCACACGAAGCTGGGTGCGAGGATCAAGCGATTGATTGCCGACGGGCAAATGGTCAGCGACGAAACGGTCGAACAAATCATTCGCGAACGTCTCGACCAGCACGACTGGAATTTTGGATTCATTCTGGACGGATTTCCTCGAACAAAAATCCAGGCGGAATTCTTTCTCGAAAGCTACGACATTGATGCGGTGATCCACATTGTGGTGCCTGATGAAGTGGTGTTTGAACGGGTCCTTGCCCGCAGGCTCTGCAGTCAATGCGGCCTGGACTACAACTTAATTCATCACCGACCGGCGGCCATCGACAAGTGTGACGTCTGCGGAGGTAAACTTGTGATTCGCAGCGATGATAACGAAGAAGGGCTTCGTCAACGTCTTCGCGACTACCGGTCACAGACCGAACCAGTACTCGATATTTTCGCGAGAAAAGAACTGGTCATCCAGACAGATGGCAGCCGGGACATCGCCACCGTTCAAAAGGACATTCAAACTCAACTGGGCCTGCGTAAGACAGTCGACGCTGGAGCAAAACCGAAGGGGGCTTCGAAGAAGGGTTAGCCGGTTGGTCTAATGGCTTTAGTCCTTCCAGGACACAAGAATGCAAAACAATCGCGAGTTGTTTCTGTTCTTTGATCGTTTTAAGCTGAATGATGAAGTTGTCCGTTCTTGACACGTGAGTTTTAGCCCGTACTACGTTTTGTGGCGCACGGGCTGAAGCCCATGCTACGGGTTATGTAAGCGTTCTTGTCGTTAGATTCCGGGGGCTGGCCATGAGTCGAAATCGGTTGTCGGTGCGGATTACTGCGATGATATTGACCTTAATGATGACCGGTGCGCTGGTGGCGACTGCCCAGGAACCGCGGAAAGACAAGCCAGTCCCTTTGCGGGGGATGATCAGTCTTATCGTCCGAGAACCCGTTCAACGGGAATTGGGAATCGAAAACGATTCGCCAGAACTCGAGAACATTCGAAAGCTGCTGAAACCACTTTCTACTGTACTTAATCAAAGATTGAACTATCCCACGGAAGAAGACAAAACCGAACGCCTGAACGCTCAAGACCTTTATTCAAAGGTCGAAGGCGAATTTGTTCTCGAATTGAAAAAGTTGTTGAAGCCCGAACAGTTTGCCCGCTTGAAACAGATCCACTGGCAGCGTTGGGGCCTGCAGGCGATCCAGGACCCTGATCTCGCGAATCAGTTAGAGATTACAGCGGATCAGTCGAACAAACTGTCTGCTGTGAATCTCGATATTGAAAAACAGCGAAAAGAAATACGAGCCCAGGGGGGCGACGATCGCGCAGCGAAGGTTCAAGAACTCGACCAAGAACGGGACAGAAAATACACCGAAGTTTTGACGCCCGAACAATTGGCCAAGTTCGAACAGTTGAAAGGAAAACCGTTTGATCTGCCGGCGCCGACGACTACGACCACGCCGGCCAACGTCGCTGTTGGGGGCCCAATTCGAACTCGACCGGGTGGGTTGATGGCATTTGCGTTAAGAGAACCAATTCTCAAGGAGCTGGGAATTAAGAATGATTCACCAGTCGTTCCGGAAATACGGAAATTGTCCGAATCGCACACAACGGAATTACGTAAAGAATTGCGGAATATTAATCCCGTTGTCCGCGAAAGAGTCCAGGAAACAGAAGCCAGGCTCCAGGGGCAGTATGATCTGGAACTACAGAAGCTGCTGACCGCAGAACAGTTCGTTCGGCTGCGCCAAATCCATTGGCAACAACTGGGTTTGCAGGCCTTGAATGATGCTGACGTGGCAAAGGCGCTCGCGATCACGAAAGACCAGAAGGAACAACTTGCTGCCGCAGAGTTAGCTTTTTTTAAAACTGTCAGGGAATTGCTTAACCCACCGGATGGTCGTCCTGTTGGTCCTGTACCCCCTGAGATTCAGAAGAAAATGAAACTAGCGAGGGACGAACAGGAATCGAAAGTCAATGAGATCCTGACTCAGGTTCAGCGAAACCAATTCGCCGAATTGAAAGGGAAGCCATTCGAATTGGAACTGCTGTGGGCGCCGCAGCGCCGCGATGCGAACCCGTCACCCGATCAATAGCCTCTCTACAACGAAAGACATTTCATGAAATTTGCGATCTGCCAGGAATTGTTTGAGAACTGGGATTGGAAGCGGCAGTGTCAGTTCATCGCCGAAACCGGGTACACCGGAATCGAGCTGGCGCCGTTCACGCTGGCGTCTCGCATCACGGATGTTTCCGCAGCGCGTCGCAGTGAATTGAAGTCTCAAGCCGATGAATACGGGCTGACGATTTGTGGCTTGCACTGGCTGCTGGCGAAGACCGAGGGATTCCATCTCACGACCAGTGACCGATCGGTCCGTGAAGCGACAACGAAGTACCTGATCGAGTTGGGTAATGCCTGTGCGGACCTTGGTGGAACCGTGATGGTGTTCGGCTCACCCGGTCAGCGGAGTTTGTTGCCAGGCGTTTCCCGTGCCCAGGCGTATGACAACGCCTCTGAAGTTTTTCGAGAGGCGGTTCCGGCATTTGCGGATCGTGGCGTCAAGATTGTCATGGAACCGCTCACGACTCGCGAGACCGATTTCGTGAACACATGCGCCGAAGCAGTGGAACTGATCGACCGGGTTGGGCATCCCAACTTCGTGCTGCACCAGGACGTGAAGGCGATGCTCAGTGAATCAACTCCGATTCCCGAACTGATCGCGAAATACGCCAACGTTACCGAACATTTCCATGTGAATGACGACAATCTTTTGGGGCCTGGCATGGGGCGAACGGATTACCACCCGATCGTGAAGGCACTGCTTGAAACCGGCTATTCCGGTTGGGTCAGCGTCGAAGTCTTCGACTACAAACCGGGTGCCGAATATATCGCTCGCGAAAGTATTAACTACATGCGACGGATCATCGACGAAGTGACCGCGGCGAATAAAGCGGCGGGCCAAGGAGACCGAAATTGATCCATCACGACGATTCCATCAGTGTGGATCTGGGTCCTCGTTCATACGAAATCCCCATCGTCAGTCACCAACTGGCCCACTGCGCAAAACTGTTTGAGAAATGGTGGTACATTCGCGATGGCATGTCCTCAGCGTTTTGCACGCAGCCGCCGCCTCATGGAAGTGTCTGGTTTACCGACAAGCACAATGCTGGGCGGCCATTCGCGCTGATCGTCACCGATGCAAACGTGGCAAAGACGCATGCGTCCACAGTACGTCAATCTTTAATTGCGGATGGTTGGAGGTGTGAAACCGAAATTCTTCCCGCCGGCGAGATGTCAAAGTCGCCCGAAATTCTGTCGAAGGTTTACGATCGGCTGATCGATCTGAACGCCGATCGACGGACACTGATCATCGCTGTCGGCGGGGGTGTCGTCGGAGATGCAGCGGGATTCGTCGCGTCGACATTCATGCGTGGTCTCCCTTTCATTCAGGTTCCCACGACCCTCTTGTCGGCTGTTGATAGTTCTGTTGGCGGGAAGACAGGCGTGAATCACCCACGTGCCAAGAACATGATCGGCGCCTTCTACCAGCCGATCGGGGTCTTGATCGACACGGCAACACTCGAAACGTTGCCTGATCGGGAATACCGTGCCGGTCTAGCCGAAGTTGTGAAGTACGGCGTGATCCTTGATGCAGAATTTCTGGCGTATCTTGAGCATCATGTTAACGCGATCAATTCGAGAGAACCGGTCGTATTGCGACACATCATCGCACAAAGTTGCCGTTTGAAAGCGGATGTCGTCGAGCAGGACGAATTCGAGACGAAGGGTCTTCGAGCGGCACTCAATTACGGTCATACCTTCGGCCATGCGTTCGAGGCACTGGCCGGATATGGTGAGCTGCTGCACGGAGAAGCAGTGGCAATCGGGATGATTCATGCCAGCCGACTGGCGGAACGACGTGGTCTTGTTGATGCGACTTTGACCAATCGCCAGATCGAATTACTTAAAGCGATCCATCTGCCAACGACTTTACCTGATGGCCTGAGGTTTTCGGCAGATGACGTGATTTCACGAATGCGACTGGACAAAAAAAGCGTCTCGGGAAGCTTGCGATTCGTGCTGCCGGTTCGCGCCGGGGCAGTCAAGACTTTCTCAGACATTCCCGAATCGGATGTACGAGCAACATTGGCCGCCGGTGCCTGAAAAAGGTCGCACAAACATCAGCGGTGACTTGTTCAAAAGGGGTGATCACCTCACAATCGCGAGCCGTCCACGAGTTCTCGCATTTTTATCGTTGCCTACCTTGAGGAGCTTGAAGAATGTCCTTGTTCATGCGTTGGTGCCTCGTCTTTGTTTTCGTGTGTGCTTCGGCGTCGACTCACGCCGACGAGTTCTTCTTTAAGCCTGGCGATGTGGTTGTGATGATCGGCGACAGCATTACCGAACAACATCTGTATTCCAATTATGTGGAAATGTGGACGTCGACTCGCTTTCCCAAGTGGAAGCTCACTTTCCGTAATGTCGGAATCGGTGGCGACACTTCTGGCGGTGGAAACAGTCGGTTCACTCGCGACGTGCTGGTCCACAAGCCAACCGCAATGACAGTCGACTTTGGTATGAACGACGGTCGCTACCGAGGATTTGAAGAGGGAACGTTCAGACCGTATATGGATGGCCTGCAGGGAATGGCTAATCAAGCCAAAGCGGCTAACATCCGCACGGCATGGGTCACTCCACAGCCGCTCGATACGGATCAGCAGGGACCCACCGCATTGACCGCCTATAACCAGACGCTCGAAAAGTTCTCAGAAGGTGTGAAAGCAATCGCCGACAAGAACGGCGGGTTGTTCGTTGACCAGTTTCATCCCTACCTGGCGACACTCGATCGCGCTCGTGGTAAAGGACCAAAGTATGACCGTATTACCGGCGGCGATGCCGTTCACCCCGGTCCCCCAGGACAGGCGTTGATGGCCGCTTCAATTCTCAAGGGCTTGAACTTTCCATCTCTGGTCTCGTCCGTTGAGATCGATGCCTCAACAAAAAGGGTCGTCTCTCAAACGAACTGCGTCGTCGAAGTCGCCGATGTGAATGGCCAGGGAGTCACTTTCAAGCGGCTCGACGAAGCGTTGCCTTTCTTTCCAGCGGATGCTGCGAGCATCCTGCCGTCGGCGTCGATTCTGGAAGAACTGAATGATTATCGTTTGAAAGTGACGGGCCTTGCCGTCGGGAATTATGAAATTCGAGTGGGGGGCAAGAAGATTGCCGAACTGACCGCCGAACAACTTGCTGCAGGAGCAAACCTGGCTGCGGGCGCGCTGGCAGACGGTCCCATTGCCGATCAAGTGAAAGCGGTTCGATCGGCCATTGAGAAGAAGAACTCATTCCATCACGACGCCATTTTTCGTGGCATCGTCCTGACAGGCGTTCCTGGCTGGGTGCATGAAATCATCCCGGCACAAGAGCTTGAAGCGAAGAAGAAAGCGATCATTGAAAGACGACTCGCTGAACTTCCTGCACTCGACGCGGAAATCGCGAAGGCGCTCGAATTGAAGGCAAATACATTCGAAGTTGTCCCGGTGAAATAACGCTTACAACAAAGCGAAGGCTTTTTCGAACTTCGAATTCGGGGTTCCGTGCCACTGCATCGGAGTCTTCTCCGACGCAGTGTCTTCGCTAAATTCGAAGAGCATTAAAGAACACTGCTTGACCGAAGATGGTCAAGCAGTGGCACTTTGATTCAGAGGATTCACAAAGCTCTCAGTACACAGCGCCTTATCTTTCTGGCAACTTGCGTGTCTGAACGGCATCCCACCACCAACGATGGGTATCGCTTCTCGTGCCAGCGGTGACAGCCGTACGAGATGTCTCAAGTGCCATTGAGTCGCGTGAGTCGAATAAGGCCTTGTCGAGGGCTTTTTGGGGGTTAACGATCACTCCTCCAACAAGTCCACCGACAAGGTTTCCAGTTCGTTTATAGCTGACTAATGAGGGGATCTTCCTGGGAGTATCAAAGGTGGGATACGCCAGTCGACTTTGATCAAGCAGAAGTTCCCGCTTCCAGCCAATCCGTTCCGGAATATTGTCTTTCTGCAAAAGTGAGGCGAATACCGCCCAATCGATCAGATTCTGTAACTCAGCAAATACAGGCGATTTATCGGCCAGTTGAGGGAACTTATCAGTGAACTGCTTGGCGAAGCCGTGCGTCGACTTACGCGTCGTCGTGGCACTCGATCGGTTTCCCGCAGCATCGATGACCTCGTCTTCTGCCAGAAGTTGGGCCCGTTGACCCACGAACTGAAATGCGAGGCCGTCTTGACTGCGATAGATTGCTTCGTAGAAAGGGACGAACCACCAGCGCTGCATGACGTTCCCACCTGACCCAAGCATGGTCAGGTTACTCTTCAACCCCTTGATTGCCGGATCTTCTAATCCCATGGCAATCCGTTTCATCCGGTAGTCTGCCTCGACCAGCATGGTCGCGAAATGAGAATCTACGGGAACACCGTCAATCCTGACGTCTTGCAGGCCAAGAATATCGTCCATCTGATTGAATCGAGCTACCACTTCGTCGATCGTTCCAGGTGTTCCCTCGCGGATAAACTTTTTGAGTTCAGCGATCTGACTTGGAAGTGGATCAATCGAACAACCCAACTGTTTCGATGGTGATTTCGCGACGGTCCTCAAGGCGATGACGAGATCGTCCAGTCTCAACGTTGGTCGACCCGATTCCACACCGATCATCCGTCCAACAATATCCGGTACGAAGCCTTCAGCAGGACCAGCAATGACAAGATCTTGTTCGTCAGGAAAGACAAATACGTGCTCAATTCGCTGCAGTCCCGCAAGATAAAACAATTCATCGGGCACAGGCTGTGATTGAGTCAGAATTTCGCCAAGTCGCTTTTCCAATTCGACGAGTGACACAAAACGCTGTTTTGTTTTTTGATTCACATCTTGAGAAAGATGTTTCCTGGCCAATGCTTCACGGCGTTTCTTGTCGAGCGTCATGGTGCCATCAGTAGCGACCGTTAACGACACCACACCGTCGCCGTCGATCTTGATCCCCGAACTGTTGTTCTGACCCTGGCCATTTCCTCCCCCGCCCCCGCCAAACCCACCGCCGCCGAGGCCGCCGCCACCACCCACTTGAGCGAGAACTGTCATTGAATGACCAAAAACCAACAGAATCAAGCAAAGTATCCGTCGAGGTTGGTACATCATGATTCTCCGGTCTAACGCAGAGCGACATTAGTTCGATCGACTGGAATTCAGTCATTCCGTAAAACCATGATAACGGCGTGGCGATCTAATGACGACATTTTTAAAACACGCCGAGATAAGTTGCGTGTTTTGTGGAATTGCGAGCACGCCCTATTCACCGATCAAGACTCTGCCAAACTCTTCAATTTCCTTGTTGCCAGCACTGGCCTCAACAAGTGTTCGACGCACGACATCTTTCCACGTCTGCGCTTTCTGACAATCACGAAATGTCATTGTATGATTGACGTCATCGCTCTTTGCGGCAGCAATCAACGCGTGTGCCATTTCAGCATCACATTGACCGAGTGAAACGGCTAAACAGAGAATCGCTTCGGCAAAGTAACCCGTATCACCGTCATGAAGTTCACGATACTTGTTGCACCAAAGCAGGAATGATAATGCCGCCTGCGATGATTTCTCTCCAAGCGTTATTGCGCTGTCGACAAGTTGAATAATTGTGGAGTCTTCACCGGCGAAATATCCGACGTTTTCCGGTTCAGACGCAGCACGAAGTAAGATCGCGCAAGCGAATAGACGCATCCAATGCCCGCGTTCACCAGTCGAACCGGGCTTCCATGTATGGTCTTCAGGTTCAGACCAACGAACGAGCTCAAGAACCTCTTTCGGTTCCCATGGCATCGGGGCTGGTAGATTGCCGGTTTTCGCCGCGTGTAATGCCCGCAAATGAGCGTCGGCGTCCATGCCATAATCCGCCTCGGCAATCTCGCGCAGCATAGAATCATCCACCTGCTTAAACACGAGACGCATGAGCGGTTCGTCTGATGGTTCAGGGCTTTTGCGGGAATTCGTTGGCATTTGGCGGCATACTAATGAGAGCCACGCCTGGTGCAAGCGGCGTCACCGGGGTCACTCGTGCAATCAGCCGACCAGCTTCGGGCCTGCCATTTTCAGATATCCCGAGATGCCGACGATGATTGCTGCCATAATAATGATGACCAGTTGCCAGAGTTTTGCATTCTTCCGCATCCCTTCGAACGACTTCGATCGGCCAACAAGTGCCGATGCAAGAAAGAAAATGCCAAATGCCAGCATCATCTTGGCACCCATCAGTCCATGATAGAGCCCGTCTCCTTTATGTTTTGGAATTTGAACAACCAGATAGTTGTAGAAGCCGCTCAAAAGAAAGAGCGTGATCCCCGCGTGGACGAATTTCTTCCACGTATTCATCACCAGTTCTTTCAGTTTCTGATGCTCGGCATCCGGCAATTGAGCTGCAGCCGGGGCGAGAACAAACCTGAGAAAGACAGTTCCTCCAACGAGAACGATCGCTGTTCCAATATGTGTCCAGCGTGAAAGAAGCGAAATGACGTCCATCTGTGAAAATCTTTGTCGTTTGAGTGAGGTATCAGTTATTGCGATGCGTGACTTTACGAAACCTTCAGCCTCGCTCCAAGTCACTTACAGTTAACACCGTCGTTGGTTGATGGGTGGGTTCAAGGACTCTTCGTGATCGAGCCACCAAGATACTGATCGAACCATTCGAGATTCCGATTCATGCAGTCGAGCATTAATCGAGGTTCTTCAATGCCGTGCGGCGTCCGTGGGTAGATGACCATTTTCGTTTTGCAGCCTTGTCGCTTAAGTGCATTGTAGAGTTCCAGACCTTGAGAGAGCGGCACTCGTTCATCCCGTTCACCATGCTGGATCAGTGTTGGTGTGGTGACCCCTTTGATCTGGAACATGGCCGAATGATTGCGATAGGTGTCGAACTTATCCCAATACTCCCCCTGAAAGTAATCAGGAAGGAATCCCGGGATGTCGGCGGTCCCAGTGAAACTCATCAAGTTCGTGACACCTGCCCCGACGGACGCCGCGCGAAATCGTTTTGTCTGAGTGATTGCCCACGAAGTCATAAAGCCACCATAGCTCCAGCCCATTACGCCCAATCGATTCGGGTCGGCAATCCCTTGAGCGATCACGTGATCGACGCCGGTCATCACGTCTCGAAAATCACCACCACCCCAATCATTGTAGTTCGCGTGGCGAAACGTCTTTCCATACCCACTGCTTCCGCGTGGATTAGGGCGGAGAACGGCATAGCCTTTCGATGCGAAAGCCGTAATCGGATAGGTTCCGGCAGCGCCATCAAATGTCTGGGTGAACACTCCCATCGGCCCACCGTGCACAACGAGCAACAAAGGGTATTTCTCGCCCTTTTTGTAGTCATTGGGATAGGTGAGTAAGCCTTCGACCTCTAATCCGTCGGAAGATTTCCAGCGGGTGACTTCCGTTCGTGGTAACGGAGGCATCGACAGATCGTTATGAACCTTACTGACAACGACAGGCTCGAATTGCGACACCGCGCTGACAAATGCTTCGACTGGCTGATCGAGCCGTTCCCAGCCGAAACCAAAGTGAGTTCGAGTCGAGTTGAGTGAAACGCCGCCTAAGGACATTCCGGCGGACGACAATTTCGATCCATGACTGACCTCAACTGGTGTCCCTTGTTTTGGCATGGCCAGCAACTTCATGCTCGTTCCTTGAACTTCCGTGAAGAATACCTGCTTTCCATCTGCGGACCAGCCGACCAGCTCGGAATATCGACCAAAACCATCGTAAGTTTCGGCCAGTTTTGTCGTGGAACCATCAGCGACAGTGATCAGATGGACTGTTCGAGTTCCGCCCCATGTCGGGGGATCGTCGCTGACCGTGCACGCGATCTGCTTCCCGTCGGGTGAAAACAGGGGCGATGTCTCCGCAGCGTTTGTTTTGAGCAATGGTTTGACCGTTCCGTCGGCAACGTTGATCAACGAGAGGTCGGCCGACGGCCAGTCATCCGGACGTGGCGAGCTCGTATGTGCCGCAGCAATCGTGGTTCCATCAGGCGACCAGTCGTATCCTGATCGCCCGGCTCGAGCCTCACTGACGATGCTCAGTGTTCCCGCTGTCAATTGTCGCGAGGACAACGGGCGGTTTGTCGGTCCAGTGAAGTTCACGATGTGCAGGCGGTTTAGTTTCACATCCTCGTCAACGACCTTTGCATCATTCTTCTGGCGAGAAGCGCGTTCCTCGGTGTCGGTTGTCGGGTCGATGGCCGTAAAGGCAATTGAATCACCTTTTGGTGACCAACGAAAACTACCAATGTCTGACTTCACTTCCGTCAGTTGGAACGCTTCACCACCGTCAACGTGAATCGCCCAAAGATTCTTCTTACCAACGCGAGACGAGACAAACGCAATCCACTTTCCATCGGGTGACCACTGCGGGTCGTCGGATGATTTGACCCCTTGAGTCAGTTGCCGTGTTTCTTTTCGTTGAATATCGGCAAGATGGATTTGAGTCCGATATTCGCTGTCATCGCCATTCATGACTGCGTGCCGCACAGTGTAAGCCACTTGTTTTCCATCGGGCGAAACGACCACGCTACCAACCCGCTTCACCTCCATCATCAAAGCGGGCGTCCAGACAGACGGCGGGTCACTGTCCTTCGCACTGGCATGAAACGAGCCTTGCGATCCGATAAGAGTCAGCAGGAGAATCCCCACTGGAAAAACGCGATTTCGTTTTGAGTTGAGGGCTAGTTGCGGAAGTTTGTTTTTCGACGAATTCATCATTTGACAACCCCGATCAGGTAGGACGTTGAAACGGTTCTGTGAGGATACCGAAGCCGACGACTGAATGCGCCTCGCGGGAAGTTGCCGTTACAAAAATGGCTGTCATACTGATGTACCCGAACTCGCTGAAAAGAGGTTTGTCATGACAGGTTGTCTTTCCCTTTCACAAGTCGCAGAAAAGGTAATTCTATGGGTCTGACGGATGATCTCTCTCGCCGAGAATGGCTGAAAACTTCTGCAACTTTGGCTGTGTCCGGCCTGTTAGTGAAAAACTCGGTAGCGGATGCAGAACAGAAGAAGCCGAAGTCGGTTGCAGCCGTACTGACAGCCTACGCAAAAGGTCTGCACGCCGATGTTCTGATCGGCAAGATCCTGGAAGGCTGGAAGCAGGACGGTGGTGTCGGGCCTGCGTTAACGCTGGCTTCCATGTATGTCGATCAGTTTACGGATCGGGATCTCGCCCGAACCATGTCCAAAAAGTACAACGTCCCGCTCTTCGATACGATCGAAAAAGCGATCACCGTAGGAAGCGACAAAATCCCGGTCGATGGAGTGATCAGCATCGGCGAACACGGTACTTATCCTTATAACGACAAAGAGCAACATCTTTACCCTCGTCGCCGATTCTTCGAAGAAATCACCGACACATTTCGGAAGTACAATCGCGTCGTCCCGGTCTTCAATGACAAGCATCTGGGACCCGCCTGGCAAGATGCGAAGTGGATGTACGATCGTTCGAAAGAGATGAAAGTTTCCTTCATGGCGGGATCATCGCTGGCGGTGACTTTTCGTACGCCTGAGATCACTGTTCCGATGGGGAGCCCGATTGAGGCAGCGGTCGGAATTGGGTATTCAGGCCTGGATGTCTACGGTTCCCATGCGCTGGAGTGCTTTCAGACGCTTGTTGAACGGCGGCAAGGGGCCGAGACGGGGGTTAATTGGGTGCAGTTCCGGCAAGGTGACGCAATCTGGAAGGCGATTGACGACGGTCTCGTCTCAAAAGCAGTATTTGACGCAGCACTCGCGTTGGTTGCGACTGAGCCAGAACGAGTTCGACAGAGTGAAAAAGCAGGGCTATTCCTGTTCCAATACCGGGACGGCCTATTGGGCTCTGTCTTCATGTTACCCGGTTTTGCCACGGGGTCGGCAGTCGCGTTGAAGTTCAAAGGGCAGGATCAACTGCTGGCAACTCGCTTCGAAGAACGAACTGAGCCGTATTACCCTCATTTCGCATACCTGTTGAAGGGAATCGAACGGATGATTCACACGGGAAAGCCAAGCTATCCCGTTGAGCGAACGTTGCTGACAAGCGGCATACTGGACCGAGCCCTGACATCGCGAGTTCAAAACCAGGAAAAACTGATGACGCCTGAATTGGCGATACGGTATCAGCCGGTTGATTACCCTCACGCCCCGCAGCCAGATTTAAACTCCGATCCGACGTCGTTGTAGTACTTAAAGTTTTGTTTCTTCGCGTGCCGCGAAGATTTTGCATTGGGAGGGCGAGGCTGGCCTCATGAAACGGTGAAACCGTCGTCGGGTAATACTGTAGCGCGTAATGGGGAGAAACGCGGGGGTGTCACGGTTTTGGAGTCTTCGACAAGGCCGTGGCTTCGTGGTTCGACACTGTGTGCGAAGAGCACGGTCTTACCGAAGACGGTAACACCGTGGCACCCATCATCGTGGCTTTCTGTCCCAAAGGCAGGTCGTCTCCAACAACGTAAGCATTCCATCGGGCTGAGGGTGAAGCCCGCGCCGTGATTTTAGTTAGACTTGCAAGACATCCTGCTTCAGACCGGCAAAAGTATTGTCCAGAAGATTGATTTGTTTGGTTTCTTTACCCAGGCGAATGCCGATGCGCTGGGCTGCTTCGCGGGTTTCCTTAATCGTGTTCTGTCGCAGTGTGACGAGTTCGGTCCCACCTTGAACATCGATGGCGACACCATCCGCTGGCCCGCTGTTTTCGATGACGTTCTGTTCGATCAGATTGCGATGTCCGCAAAATCCGGCTCCCCGTTCGGGTCGGAACAGAACCCCGGTCTGGCCGCTGTTTCGAACAACGTTCTTCCGCACGATGTTGTCGGTATCGCGGTGCCCGATGGAGATCCCCTGCCCTTTGATATCGAGGATCGTATTCTCTTCGGCCAGACCGTATTTGACGCCCCAACAGAAGAAGAGCCCGATTTGGCAACGTTCAAGCTTGTTGCGCCGCATGACAGGCCGTTGGGAACCTGATCCAGGATGCAGGCCGAGACCCGCGTGATCATGGCTGTGGCAGTCTTCGACCGTGACATCGTGGCAAATTTGCCAACTGATACCATCGCCATTGTTATGCCTGGCTGTCACGTTACGGATCAGCACCTGATTGACATCTTGTAAGAAGACGCAGCCACCATAGTTGCCATCCAGGTTTTCATTGTTAGCTCGATTACCATCGAGTGTCAGACGTTCAATGACGAGGTTGTCAATTTCTTCTCCAGTGACCAATGGGAACAGCGTCGAGCATGTTGATTCGCCGATCGTCCAGAAGTTTTCTCTCAAGGCGCGGTCAAGCTTAAATCGATTTCCTGATCGGGCGATAAGCGTCCGCTTGAGTACCGTTGGGCTCCCGTTGTGAGGGTTTCGTGTCCGCAAACAAACACTGTCACCAACTTCAAAACCTTTCGCATCGTCGAGCGTAATTTCCTGGTCGTACCAATCCGAATCGGCCACAAGTTTGGTACTGACAGACGCTGGTTTGGTCAGAATGGACTCGTCGCCGGTTCCAATCAGCCGGACGTTTGACCGTAGATGAACAGAACCGCGCAATATGTAGGTGCCAGGCAAAATCTGGACAGTGCCCCCGCCCAGCCGAGCTACATAGTCGATTGCCGATTGAATCACCTTATGAGAATCGCCGACAAGATCACCTTGTTTCTGTCCCACAGAAATCGTCAACCGCTGGTCCCAATCAGGTTCACTGTTCTTATCGCCGGACGTGGCACGCGCCTTCGTGACTCGAGGACGACCTTCAGGGCCAGCGACAGGATCATCGGCCTGAAGCAGCGAAACCAACCCCGAACTGACTGACCATCCGGTTGCAAGGCCAAGAAAACGACGTCGATTGCAAAACGAATCTTTCATCGATCACCCTTCAAGCTGGGAGGTTAGCCCGGATTATTTATTAGCCCGACGCACAAGCGAGGGATCGTATTCCGCTTCAAAAACGAAGAGAAGATCCCTCGCTCGCGCGTCGGGCTAATGTTTCACTGTGTTCTGCACCAAATCAGTTTAACTCTTGATTGCAAATTAGTGTGTCTCGAATCACTGAAGACAGCGAGAAAAAGTTTTCAGAAGTCGTCGTCCTCCTCGTCTTCCTCATCTTCATCTTCCGCGTATTCACCTCGTGCACCCGCTTCAAGAATCGCTCGACCGGCGGCAATCGATCGTTCATCCGGAGCACGAAGATCGTCATTCATTTCCAGTTCCCAGCAACAATGGAGTGCATAGGCATCTTCGGGAGACATGTCTGGATTAGTCTCGTCAAATAACGAGAACGTCGCGCTGCCGTAACATCCCAGACCAGAATCGTCGGATTCACCCGCTTCTTCCGCGATGTAACGATAGCGAAATAACCAGAGTTGCCGGACATCATTTGTGGGTGGCCAGAAAAGCTCTCTCGTATCGTACTGCTCGATCTCATCTGGCGGTCGACCAAATTCCTGAGGATGAGCCAGCCAGTCACACATGTCGGCCATGGCCCGAAAATCAGGTTCATTGGCCTCATCGGGAATCGCATCGTCTCGTCCGAGTTCTTCGAGATAAGCGCAAGCCGTTGTCGAATAATTGCGGTCCAGGCATGTACGAACGAGAAATTTTAAACCCGCATCGCTGCCAAGCCGGGCAGATGCCCAGGCAGCTTCCATCTGAACAGCGGGATCAGGGTGATCCATCGCAAGCGCCAATAACTGTTCCCGTTCCGGTTCACTAATAAAGGGAAGGGATGCCGCAGAACTGTGAGCAAAACTGAATTCGTCCTTCTTGCTGCTTCTCAGCCAGTGCTTTAACCGTTGAACGCCATCATGAGTGTTGAACGGGTGTTGAGAGATAAAATCTTCTCGAGCCAGTCGATTGACCCAGTCCAAAAATGCCACGCACGCGAATCCGTCGGGCAATGGGTCACTCAGTCGATCGATCAGTTCCGGTAACACGGGATCTTGATCACCCAACTGCTCAAAAATCACGGACCAGAGATAGCCTTCCCTTAGAATCGGGTGATAGGCGGCTTGCACCAGTCGATCCAGCCCTTCTTCCAATCCATAGCGAGCAAAAATCTTGATCGCGAACAACAATTCGTTCTGTTGTTCTTCGGCAAAAGAAAGTCGAGCGTCATACGCTTGAATCAAAAGGGGAATGCCTCGTTTGACCAGGTATTGAAACGGGCTGACAGCAGTGACCGACTGAAATAATGAGACCAACTGGTGAAATGCCGTAAACAGCCCCGGGGCTTCCATCGGCCGGTCGAGATACTGTTCCAGGGCATCCACAAGAGATTCGGCGTCGTCGAGAGTTTCGATTTCGTAATTTCTTAGCTCGTTAAGAGCCTCAAATAAATCTCCGCCGTCTGCCAGACCTCGTTCCAGAGCCGCCTGCAAAGGAGTCAACTTCGCCATCACTATCCATTTCACTTGTATTCGAGACGCTTTCAAACGTTGATTCACAAAACGGGTCCAGAGTCAATCGGGTTGCCGACGCATGGCTTGCCGAATTTCTCGATCAGCGTCATGTTCTTTCAGTTTGTCCCGCTTGTCATGTCGTTTCAGACCTTTTCCAACCGCGATGGTGACTTTGACATTTCCGCGGACGAGATGGACCTCAAGCGGGACAATTGACAGTCCCTTCTGACTTGCAACCTCGGCAAATTTGCGGATTTCTCGACGATGGAGCAATAATTTGCGTTGCCGTTTGGGATCGTGATTCAGATAGGTCGCCTGGGGATATTCTGCGATATCACATCCCACCAGCCAGACCTCGTGACCCTGAACTCGTACGTAGGCCTCTTCGATCGAGATTTTATTATTTCGTACGCTTTTCACTTCGCTGCCGTGCAGCATGATTCCGCATTCCAGCGATTGCGTCAGCTCGTACTCGTGCTTCGCTTTACGATTGCGACAGACCACGCGGGAAAGTGAATAGTCAGGTTTGGAGTCAGCAGGTTTGGCCATATTTCGTCTCAAGGCTCTCGACAGTCAATTTCGAAAACCAATTTCTGCATCTCTGTGAGACGCTTACGTTCATACGTTCAGAAGCAATGGATTCCCATTCTAGCCATGTCAGGTCCGTCTGCGAAATAGGTGGACGTGCCGCCGCGACCCGACTTCGGAATTCTATTCTTGAACCGATTCTCTGGAAATCGGGTGAGAATTGTCTTCCCGCGCGGGCAGAGTCGTACTTGTCGGATTAATCGATTCAGACGGCCCGGTTGAAACTGGATGTTTCTGGAAAACAACGACGATGCTGCCGCACGTTTCTTTTTGTGAACTAAGTTTCAATCAAGAGAATATTCGCGGTCATCTAGAAAAAGAGAGGTTTACGAATGACAACCGCAACCATGAATCCGAAAATCGAGAAACTGTTAGACGAGATCCTCAGCAAATTTATCGGACCTGAATCAGGAACTCGGCGACAACCCTGTTCGAGACCAGCCTCAAAGACTTATGGTCATTCAGCCGCGTCGAAAGCCTCGCAGAAGAAATGATCGCCATCGGCATCAATGGAATTGACCGCTGAGAAAATTCCAGAGCGGTTTCGGAGCCCAAAGAAAACACAGTCCCCTCGTACCAGCTCTCTCCCAAAAACTGATACGAAGGGATTTGTGTTTTTTACGATTCAACTGCGAGTGCAGTTGGGGGCATCTTGGTATCAGGCGGCACGGCGATCAATTTGATCGGAGACGCCAGCATCAGGAACAGTCGTCTGATCGCTCGGCGACCAGGCTTTCACGTTTGAGCCCGGCCCGCCACGAGGAGGATATCCGTATTCTCGCAGCTTGCCGGAAAGTGTGCGAATTCCGATTTGCAAGGCCTTAGCGGTCTTTTCTCGGTTTCCTGCGAAACGGTTGAAGGCTGCTTCGATCAGCTTTCGTTCCATTTCGGCCAATGTCATACCGGGAAGTGCATCAGGACCGTCGTTGGAACATTCTTTTGACATCCAGGGGACGAGCATTTCAGCGGTCAGCTTCGAACCCCAGTCGAGTGCACAAGCCCGTTCGACCATGTTTTCGAGTTCGCGGACGTTGCCAGGCCAATCGTAACTCTGCAAAACATGCAGTGCATCGATCATGATGGAACGTGGCGGCTTCCCTTCGCGACCAGCAACGCGACGAAGAAAATATTCGGTTAAAGAGCCAATATCTTCTTTTCGTGAACGAAGCGTTGGCAATTCAATCCCGGATTGACAGATTTCTTCGTACAAATCGCGACGGAACAGTCCGCGGTCGACGAGTGTTTCCAGGTCGACATGCGAGCCGAACACGAAACGAACATCAAACCGAACCCGTTCGTGACTGGTAGGATGCTCGAAGCGTTGTTCGCGAAGCAGGTTGACCAGTTGCTTCTGGACCGGAAGAGCGATGTACTGGACCTGATCGAGCAGCAGCGTTCCACCGTCAGCTTGTTCGAGGCGGCCTGGCTTGTGGCGGGCCATGCCGCCGGGTTCATGTTCGAGTTGACCGAAAAGTTCTTCTTCCAGGGTTTCGGCAGATAACACGCTGCAATCGACTTTAACGAATGGACGATGGGCACGCCGACTGGAATCGTGAATCGCCTGGGCAACAAGATCAATCCCTGTTCCTTGTTCACCCTTCAGCAGCACGCAGCCAGTTTGTTCTGCACTGTTTTGAACTTGCTGCCGTAAGACCTGCATTCCCTGACTGTGCCCCACCATATCGCGTAAGTTGCGATTGCTGAGCTGTCGTTTGAGTCGGCGATTTTCGGCATGCAATCGGGATCGCTGACTGGCACTGGTCAGCACCCGAGAAAACGTGGTCGGAGAGTAAGGCTGTGACAGATGTTCAACACCTGTGGCACTCGAGAAGAGTTGCGGTGCATCAGCCGAGGCTTCGGTCACCACACAAACGACTTGAGTTGACCAACCCTTCTGTTGAATTTGACTCGTTAATCCCGAGACCGTTTCACCGGTTGAGAGAACGCCGACCAGACAAATGTCGGCACTTTGCGTATGCAGTGATTGCAAAGCCGCTTCGACGGATGAGACCGTTCGGCAGATCATTCCCAGCGTTTGACCGTCTTCGCACAATCGCCGAGCCATGTCGGGATCAGACGAGACGACCAGCACGGAAGGTGCCGGCTCGCCGGTTGGAGCAACTGGAGCCGAAATGGCTCGTTGTGGGAAGGGGATCACATCGGGATGCGAAAAGTTCATACTGGCACCGTGGTCTGGGAGGAAACCGTGCGAAGGGATGTGAGCGCACCGAAAGCGGTCAAGAAACGTGAATGTCACGCCGTGAACGACTTCGATACAAACGAATTTTTTTGGGGGAGAAACCAACAGACAAACAGACATGAGGCAACGAACGAATGCTCGTGACCGGGGTGCCAGTCATTAACGAGAACCAGACATCGCGTTAGAAATGTAACGACGAACTGTCAGTGTTCCAATTAATGGCTGGCGGTTGAATCGAATTGTTTTTTGGGAGTTGGAGAAAGGCGGGCGAGGTGTATCGGCAAGGCCAAAGTCTGTCAACATGTTTTTCCTGTTTTTTCGAAATGTTTTTTCTTGACTTTCATTAATCATCGGTCAAGTATGCCGAGCTGATCGCGAATTCCTGAGTGCTGGCATTACCCGCAACCCCATCACGAGAAGAGTTTGAACCACGAAACAGACGAAATACACGAAAAAATGAGTCGAGCGTAAGCCCCCGGATTCTTTTTTTCTACACAAGCTTCGCGGCGAGCGAAGAAACAAATCGTTAGTACTAACTAAGATTTTTTTATGCCTCTTACGCGATATGCCCCTGAGGTCTCCTTTCCCCCTTACGCCTTCGTACCTGGAAAGCATCCTCATCCTGTCACCGATTCTCGCGGTCACAGCTTCGGGCATTCACACGTCGTGCCAGATCCGTTGGATTCCTATTGGCCACGGAACTCAATTGAGTTTCTTTCGGCCGTTGATCTCTTCAATGCGGGCTACTACTGGGAAGCCCACGAAGCCTGGGAAGGGTTATGGATCGCTGCCGGTCGCAAGGGTGAGATCGCTGATTTTCTGAAGAGTCTGATCAAACTGGCTGCGGCGGGTGTGAAGGCACGCGAGGGCCAAATCAACGGAGTCCAGCGCCATGCGCGGCGGGCTGTCGAGTTGCTTGAGTTGATCCATACCGCACGACCGGCGGATCACGGAAACTTTTGCGGTTTGAACCTGGATGACCTGATTCTCGGCGCACGATCATTGGCAGATCAACCAATCGTCGATGACACACCCTCGACGCTGGGTCGAGTTGTGATTCCTATTCGACTGATGCTTAGCGATCTTGACCATGTTTCAACGTAGGCATATACCACGCCTTCACATCAATAAGGTAGGACGCCCAAATCCCTCGGATCGTCCAAATATCATTCGCGATCTCGACCGTCATTGCTTAACCCTTCCTCAGTCAAATACGATCACAACGAAAATTACAGGAGGCGGCTCGTGGTTCGCTTATATCAACCCTCCTCCGATTCCAAAGCGATCACTGGTCTGAAATATCCCAGTCGATTACTGAAACAAGTGCTGGTCGGTCATGGTTTACGATTCGGCGGTCGTGTCCTTGTCGCAGGTTGCACGGACGGCGAACTGGTTCCATTCCTTGATGGGCTCGCATACCACGTGGATGCGATCGACGATTCCTCGGATGTCATCGACGACGTGCGACAGAGATTTCCTCAATTCAAATTTCAATTGACGCGACTTGATGAATCGTTTCCGGTTGCCAACGAGGAATTCGATCTGGTCGTCGTCCAGGACTTATCCGTTTATCGCAATAATTTACTCGATCTGCGGACTCGAACAGCAACAGCGAATCTTCTTTCCTGCTTAAAACCAGGTGGGGATCTGGTCTTCGTCCGAAAAGAACCTGCTTCTCACGGCACTGATTCAGAACACGGTCCAGAATGCTGGAAGCGGCATCTCGCCTGTTTTCCAGGTCAGTTCGAATCAGTGACATACTGTGAATCGTTGCTCGAACGCTCCAATTGGGACTGGCTTTTTGGTGCACGGGAACATGGCAATTATTTTACCGTGACCCTGCAATCTCCTCCGGAAAAGCTGCACCGAAATTTCTGGCGCGACTTCGGCAGACGGGGTCTCATGACCGGACAAGGCCTCTGTTGCCAGTTGAAAACGGTCACAGAAGGCATTCGTCGCGCAGCGTGACTTGCGTCTTGAAACGGCCAACTGCTAGCCTGAATAAGGACGAGAAGTTGGGACGTTCGGGTTGCTGGAGACGAAGTGATTTTGGAAAAGAAATCCGCGAAAAGGGTGGCACGGTTTTACCGTCTTCGGTAAGGCCGTGCTCTTCGGACACGTTATCGAACCATGAAGTCACGGCCTTGTCGAAGACTCCAAAACCGTGCCACCCCAAGTTTCGACCTCGATTCCGGTCGTCAGCGCAACAGTATTGACCTACACCGGTTCATCGATCTTGTCGGCACGAATTGGTGAAGTCTTGTGGGCAGAGCCTGCGGCTGAACTATGATAAAACAGCCTTCGTTGAAAAAGTTTCGAGGGCAAAGTTCGTAACCGATTCTCATTTAATGAAGCCTGTACATGGTTTATCTCAACTGCATCTACACCAAAACAGGTGATTCCGGTGAAACTTCCCTTGGAGACGGTCGGCGAGTTCCCAAAACGGATCAGCGAATCGTGGCTTACGGCACGGTCGATGAATTGAATTCGGTGCTCGGATGCGTGCTCGCCGTTGGGCCATCAGCGGAAATTGTTCGCATGTTGACATTGATTCAGAATGATCTTTTCGACGTTGGAGCCGACCTTTGTGTTCCGGAAACCGATGAACCACCCGCCTATACCCCATTACGAATGACCGTCGAGCAAGTGACACAACTCGAACGCTGGATTGATTCTGCCACCGAAAGACTGCAACCATTAACGAGTTTTATCCTTCCGGCAGGCTCCGTCGCCTCGGCAAATCTGCACGTGGCTCGAACGGTTTGTCGTCGAGCTGAAATCGAAGTGCTTCGACTGACGCAAGTTGAACGAGTCAATCCGCAGGTCCAAATCTATCTCAATCGTCTTTCTGACCTGCTTTTTGTGGTTGCCCGGTTGGCCAACGACGACGGAAAAAGTGACGTTCTCTGGGTTCCAGGGGCAAATCGAAACGCGGATCAGTAGAAAACCCCATTGACCCGCACTGGTCAGGCCCGAAGAATCCAAATCTGATTGCGCCGAAAAACTTCTCGATGCCGAATGTGACAGATGGGTTCTCAAATGCCTTCTCCGAATGATCAAGAGTCCGATCCAACCCTGGAACAGGATGACCGATTCCCATCCGGACCGTGGGAAGGATATTTTCTGCAGCCCGGATTGTCCGGTCGTCAGACGATGGAACTCTTTCTAACCTTCCGCGAAGGGAAGATGCGCGGTGAGGGTCGAGACATCGTGGGCGAATTCTTGATCAGCGGCAGTTACGAACGAGATTCTGGCAATTGCTGGTGGTCTAAACGATATCTCGGAAGACACGACGTGGCGTACCAGGGTTATAACGAAGGCCGAGGAATCTGGGGCGTCTGGGAGATCAACCCGAGTTTCAAAGGGGGATTCCATATTTGGCCGCTTGGACACGGAAGCGGTGAAAGCCAGGAAGTTTCGGAAGAGGCTGACATCCCCGCTCTGGTTGGCGTGGGCGCTGATTCTTTCGGTTCGGAAACACTCGACGATTCCGATCCGTTTTCTAATTAAAAGTCGCACGAAATTTATCTGACTCAAAGTAGCCAGTTCAGGCGAACTGGTTTCGCTTGCGGCAGGGCATCGATAGAATCACCTGACGACAGAACTTCGTTGCTGTCGATTTAGGTTCCTTTCAGTCAATGCAATTCCGACGGTGCCAACATGACCGAATCGTTACGAGGTCGGTTTCTGATCGCAGCCAAACGGGTGCGAGACGATAATTTTTATAAGACAGTTGTTTTACTGCTCGAGCACGGCGAACAGGGTGCGATGGGACTTGTCATCAATCGCCCCTCGTCGATTAAGGTCGCACATGCCCTGGCTGGCCACTTTGATCTGCCCGAGACTGATGACGTCGTCTTTTGCGGTGGACCTGTCGAGCCATCAGCACTGGTGATCTTGCATGATGATTCGGCCTTTCAGGACGATAGTCCGTCGGTTTTGCCCGGATTATTCGTCGGTGGAAGCCCGGACGCGTTCGAGCAGGTGATCGGAGAAGCGGCTGCCAGTGACAGCCTTAAACATTCGTTCCGTGTCTTTTCAGGATACGCCGGTTGGGGAGCCGGACAATTGGAAGGTGAGATCGCCCGAGGCGACTGGCTGAGCCATCCGGCTTGTCGCGATATGGTGTTTCACGAAGACCCTTACGCAATCTATGAAACGATCTTGCAGAAGTTCTACTCAGCAAATCATATCCTGCCACATCGGGTTAAGGATGCCACAGCAAACTGAACTCTAAAAAACTGAACCGTGGACTTTCGTCAATCGCGACTCATTGAAGACATGGCGGGAATCTTCCGAGGGGAGATTCTTTGTAACCCGCTTGCGCGAGCACTTTACGCATCTGACGGCAGCCTGCATCAGATCACTCCTCTGGGCGTGGCTCACCCCCGCGATCGAGACGATGTCGTGACCCTCGTCCGTTATGCAGCCGAAAATCACCTTCCGCTGGTACCTCGTGGGGCAGGAACCAGCGTCGCGGGCGAAGCTCTCGGGCCAGGAATCGTGATCGACTTTTCCCGTCATATGCATCAGGTCGAGGAAATCGGGACGCAGACTGTTCGAGTTCAACCCGGTGTTGTGCATAGCCGGCTGAATCACCTGCTGCGAGAGTCGGGCCGTTATTTTGCTCCCGATCCGTCGAACACGGCGACGACCACGGTTGGAAGCATGCTCGCTCTTGATGCCGCTGGTTCACATTCGATTCGAGTCGGTACGACACGAGACAACGTCGTCAGCATCGAACTTGTCATGGCTAACGGCATCAGCTTCGAAGTAGCAACCGAAAAGGCGTTCCAATCAATCTACAGTGGGGGCGTCGAAGTCAGCAAACAGACGTTGGTGGATCGTCTCGCGATATTGCTTCACCGAAATGCTGATCTCATTCACGAAAAACAACCGGCCCGTCAAATACGTAACCGAGCGGGGTATATGCTGCGGGATGTGCTTACGGATCGCGAAGTCTCGCTCCCTCGCCTGCTGGTTGGTTCAGAAGGGACACTCGGCCTTTTTACGGCGGCGACACTAAAAACATCCGCATTACCTGCTCACCGTTCTGCTCTGATGATCGTGTTCCAATCGATTGAGTCGGCAATTCAGGCAGTGCAGACAACGGCGGCACACCATCCGAGTGCCTGTGACCTGGTTGATCGCCGATTGTTAACGCTCGCTCGCGATCTCGACCCCCGTTTCAGGGTCTTGATTCCGGCCGCTGCGGAAGCAGCGTTGATCGTCGAACTGACGGGATTCAGTCAGGCGGAAACAACGCGAAGTGTCCATGACCTGCTGCAAGCACTCAAAGAATTGCCGGACGCCGGTCACTCGGTGTACGAAGCGACGACCTTCGACGAAGTCGAATTTCTGTGGTCTTTGCCAAATCGCGTGATCCCACTTTTGAACCGGGTACGTGGCGAAACATCGCCGGTTCCCATTGTGGAAGACATCGCGGTCCCCCCTGAAATGTTGCTTGAATTCGTCTCCAAAGCACGACGTATCTGGCAAAAACATGAGGTGACGGCATCACTTTACGCCCACGCGGCGGTCGGCCAACTCCATATGCGCCCGTTCTTGCCGTCGCCATTCGACCCTTCCCTGTTGGAGGAACTGGCGCGAGATCTGTATCACGCGGCAATTTCCGTCGGTGGTTCGATCAGTGGCGAACACGGTCTAGGTCTCTCGCGAACTGCCTTTCTTCAGTCGCAATATGGTGAACTGTATCGAGTCTTCCAAGAGGTCAAGACTCTGTTCGATCCCCATCATCTGCTGAATCCCAACAAAGTTCTCAGCCATGATCCTCACCTGACGGTTAGTCATCTGCGTCCGCAATCTGACGCGCTGGAACCACTGGTGGAATTACAGCTCAATTGGTCTCCGGGTGAATTTTCTGCCACCGCGATGGCCTGTCACGGTTGCGGAGCCTGCCGGACTCAGGAATCCGATTCGCGAATGTGTCCGTTCTTTCGGTCAGACCCCGCCGAAGAGCGGTCCCCGCGAGCCAAGGCCAATGCCGTTCGAGCGATCGTCGATGGAAGGCTGCCGCAACACGAATTGGCGTCGGTCGAAATGCAGAAGTTGTCAAAACTCTGTTTTAACTGCAAACAATGTCAGCTCGAATGCCCAACCGAAGTCGATGTCCCTCACCTGATGCTCGAAGCCAAAGCACAGTACGTGGCAGCCAACGGACCGAAGACTCCCGAATGGTTTCTCTCGCGAGTCCATGCCTGGAGCGATGCGCTCTGTCGACTGTCGTGGCTCGTCAATCCGCTGCTAAACGCCAGAAGTTTCCGCTGGATCATGGAGCGAACCGTCGGCGTTTCCTGCCGTCGCAAACTTCCTCCATTCAGTCGACGGACCTTTCTGCATAATGCTCCGCGGAAATGGTTATCACCACCCGTCTCGCTAAAAGATCCTGTTCCAGTCATCTATTTTGTGGACCATTATGCCAATGCGCACGACCCCGAACTGGCATTCGCATTTGGCCGAATCATCGAGCATCAGGGCCTGAAACTGCACATTCCTCCAACGCAAATGAGATCAGGCATGGCCATGATCTCGACCGGCGATCTGGAAGCGGCCCGTCCGTTGGCGATGACGAATGTTCGCATTTTGGCAGAATTCGCCCGTGAAGGTTGTCCGATCGTCTGTACCGAACCTGCCGCCGCAGTCTGCCTGAAGTTTGAATACCCCCGATTCCTGGACCATCCCGATGTTCAACTGGTTGCCGATCACGTTGTGGAAGCGGGAGAATTTCTCACCGGGCTGCAATCACGAAATGAACTGCGAACGGATTTCGAGGAATTGCCGCATGTCGCAGCCTATCATACGCCATGTCATTTGCGTGCCTTGGGCCGGACCACGCCGCTACTTGAACTCTGTCGTTTAATTCCGCAGCTAAAGACATCAAGTACCGACCACGGATGTTCGGGCCTCGCAGGAACGTTCGGCCTCACGAAAGCACACTTCGACGAATCATTGGCCATTGGTCGCAAGTTGATCGAACAGATGCGTTCCGACCAGATTGAATTCGGCATCACCGAATGCAGTAGTTGCAAACTTCAGATGGAACAACAGTCGACAACCCCGACGTTACACCCATTGAAGGTTCTGGCGCTGGCCTATGGACTGATGCCAGAAATTCGCCGTCGGCTCAGACCAAATTACAAAAAACGACTGACATCCTGATTCGATCAGATGCAGCCGATTTACTTGTGAAACACCGAATCGGGGTGCTGAAGTTCGTCCAGCATCCGAATCGTCTGTTGCAATAATTGAGGCAGACCTTTGCCCGCCACGGACGAGATCCTCAGGACCGGACGACCAATCCGTTCTTCCAGCAGTTCCGCTGCGGCATCCGCGTCTTCTAGTTCACATTTTGTGATGCAGACGATTTCCGGACGTTTGGCCAGTTCTTCGTCGTACAGCCGCAATTCTTCGCGGATGTTCAAGTAGTTTTCGATTGGATCAGTTTGATCATCAGGCGCCGGTTCCACCAGGTGGATGAACATTTTTGTTCGTTCCACATGCTTCAGGAACTCATGCCCCAGACCGACCCCTGCGTGAGCACCTTCGATCAAACCAGGAATATCCGCCATCACAAACTGACGTTCCTGCCCGACACGGACGATGCCGAGATTCGGGTATTTCGTCGTGAAGGGATAATTGGCAATTTCAGGGGTCGCACGGGAAAGCCGACTTAATAGCGTCGATTTTCCGGCATTCGGCTTGCCGATCAAACCGACGTCAGCAATCACCTTAAGTTCCAGGACCACGTCGCGGCGTTCACCTGGTTCACCCGGTCCGAATTCACGAGGGGCACGATTCGTGGAGGACATGAACCGCGTGTTCCCTTTGCCCCCTTCGCCCGCCTTGGCAATGATCACTCGTTCGCCATGTTCGACCAGATCTTTCAGGACAAAGTCACGGGCTAAATCACGCAGGATCGTACCGGGAGGAACCCGAATCACGGTGTCCTCGCCGTTTTTTCCCGTTTTCAAAGTCGGTTGGCCAGGCTCACCATTCTGGGCGTTCCAGTGACGAACACCGACCAGATGGACCAGGCTGCTGACGTTTTCGTCTGCTTCGATCACCACATGACCGCCGCGACCGCCGTCACCACCGTCCGGACCACCGCGCGGAATATGAGCCTCACGCCGAAAGCTGCACGCCCCCGGACCGCCATCCCCCGCCTTACAAAAAATACTGACTTGATCTACGAACATTTGAGGCAGTATAGCGAATAAATCCCAAATGAAGTAGCGACCCTCGGCACCGCCCCGGCACAGGTGATTAACGCGCGTCGGGAGATGGGTTCAGAATAGGACAAACTTTCGCGCGTTGACTAATTATCTGTACATATGGTTCCCACGGTGTTTGGTGTCGATGAAGAGCATTGTCCGTGACCGCGTTTTGCGATGACACCTGTTTTCAATTCTAAAAATGCTTCCCGGCGTCCATCGGAATGGGGTTTCATCAAAAACACACAATTCGTTCGTCTAATATTCTTATTGGCTCGTATTGTACGCTACGACGGATAGACGTGGTGTGGCTCGACAATCGTGGTTGTCGGGCTTTTTTTGGCGAATTACAGGAAAATTGTGGCATGGCTTTAACTCGATCAACACTCAGTCTGCTCGCAAGTTTTTTCTTGTTCGCAATTGCCGAGTCATGCTGCTTAGCCCAGGACATTGCCTTGATCGGTCGAACCTCCATCTCGGCCACGGCGACCGATTTATCGGGGGAAACTGACAAGCAAGAAAACGGTACTCCGCAAAATCGACTCGGCGGACATGGTTCAGCGATTGCGTGGCTGGGAACCGGGAATAAATATGTCATGCTGCCTGATCGTGGCCCGGATGATGGAGCGACCTCATATCGCTGCCGCATTCAAATTGTCGAAATCGTGGTTGATCCCCGTTCGGCAAATACGGTCACCACGAAATTGCTGGAAACACACCACTTGACCACGCCGACGGGAGAAAACTTTCTTGGACGGCAGACTCAATTCGATAAAGATCATCCTGAACGAAGTTTGCGACTCGATCCGGAAGGGATTCGCGCCACGAAGAATGGAACGTTTCTGATCGCCGAAGAATACGGTCCGACGGTCCGAGAGTTCGATTCGAAAGGAAAGCAACTGCGAGTGATGACCACGCCTGCTCGATATCTGATTAAATCACCTGCCGGCACGCCTGAAGAAGAATTGCCTCCTAATAACACGTCCGGTCGGCAGAATAATCGCGGCTGGGAAGGGGCGGCTCTCAGTGACGACGGACAGAAACTTTACACCATCGCTCAAAGTCCGCTGATCCAGGATGGAGGTCTCGACGAAAACAATAAGCGAGTCGGGATCAACGTCCGAATTTGGGAACATGACCTGAAGACCGGGGGATCGCGTGAATTTCTTTATCAACTGGATGATAAGTCGCTCGGCTGCAGCGACATCGAGTGGATGTCTCCGAACCGACTCCTCGTGATTGAACGGGACGGCAAGCCTGGTAACGAAACGAAGGCAAAACTGCTTTATGAGATTGATCTGTCGGGTGCTACCGACATCAGCTCGATTGAACGCCTTCCAGTGAAGGGAGTTCCTGAAGGAGTTCGTCCGGTGGCCAAGAAGCTGTTCATTGACCTGTTGGCACCGAAGTATGGCCTCGCTGGTGACAAGTTTCCAGAAAAAATCGAAGGGATCGCCTTCGGTCCCAAATTGGCGGACGGTTCCCGAGTCCTCATCGTAGCTAGCGATAACGACTTTAGAGGTGATCAGGATACAGAAATATACGCATTCAGCGTGAAATAACTGAAAACTTGTTCCTTTGCTAACAAACGGCGTCGCTAAAGGTTTCGGCCAATGCCTTGAGTTAATCGTTTATTAACAATTCATTCATCTGCTATTCTCATTTTGACCCTATCTTGAGACTCCTAAAATTATAGGCCGTGTCGGTTTTTAGAGGACCTTTAGAATGTTCGGGCGGTTGGCTCGACCGCTTGTGGTAGCGGTCTTTTTATCAATACTGATTGGTGGCTGTTCTCGGCGAACGCCCACAGGTATGCACCCTGTCCGTGGAACCGTCGTCATAGATGGCCAGCCAGGTCAGTACGCTCGAGTCAGTTTGACGCCAGTCGATAAAAATGACGGTCGGCTCCCTTCGGGCGGAATGGTAAACGAAGACGGCGAGTTCCGCCTGACGACGTTGAAACAATTTGATGGAGCAGAACCTGGAGAGTATTGGGTTTCGATTTCTTTGTGCAAGCCAATCGATCCCAATCGCAGCGAAGTGGAATATGGACCTGAGCTGCTTCCCAAAAAATACCAGAATCCCGCCGAATCGGGATTGAAAGAACTTCGAGTGACCATCGAAGAAGGTGATAACGAACTGCCCCCTTTTGAGATAAGCACAAAAAATAAGTAGGTGCGACTGTGCGTTCTCTTCCCACCTTGTGCGAGTTTTTCCTTGTCCGTTTGTTTTCAGGAGATTTTGAGTGATGCTTCGAAGTAAGAAACCTTTGACCCGTGGATTTACCCTGATTGAATTGCTGGTGGTCATTGCCATCATCGCCGTTCTGATCGCTCTGCTTTTGCCTGCCGTACAACAGGCCCGTGAAGCAGCCCGCCGCACACAATGCAAGAACAACCTCAAGCAAGTGGGTTTGGCGCTGATGAACTACGAAAGCACGACCGGTGTTTTCCCCTATGAAAAGTGCACGACCGGTGTGAATCAGAACTGGATTCAAATGGTTCTTCCTTACATGGATCAGGCACCAATTTACAACCAGTTCAACTTCAACAAGAGCTGGGCAGATCCTTCGCAATTTGCGCTGACCACGGTCAATATCCCCATGTTGGTCTGTCCAAGTGCTCCGAGTCAATCTGCACGTACAAATCCCGCCGGGATCGCCGGTCTTTTGTCACCAGACGGTATCAACACTCCGCCTGCTGCCGGTTTCGGACTGTGTGACTACATGGCTTTAAGCGGTGTCCGTTTCAGCCTTTATTACCAAGGTGGCTTTGCTTCCCCACCCGCTGCAGTTCTTTCTGTACCTGACGACAATCGATGGGCCTGTGCGATGCATTCGACGCTGGCCACATACATCCGTGACATCACTGACGGCACCTCCAACACAATGATGGTCTGCGAAACCGCTGGTCGTCCTGGCCTGTTCCGAGGCAAGAACCATGTTCTTGTGCAGGGATTGACCTCCGCGACCTTTGCTCCGAAAGATGGTTGGGGCTGGGCCGACACAGGAAACTCCGGTGCTATCGACGGTGCCACTGCCGATGGAACGATCATTAATTCGGCCAACAAGCCAAGCCCGAAGAATCAAGGGCTTCTGCCAACCTGCACGGCAGCAGTGTGCCCCCCCGGCGCTAACGTATTCTTGAACGCTGTCAACGACAGTGAAATGTACTCATGGCATACCGGTGGAAACCAGGTTCTGTTTGCCGACGGTTCGGTCCACTTCATCAGCGAAAACATTAGCCTTCAGACGCTCGGTGCTTTGCTGACCCGTCAAGGTGGCGATGTTCCAGGCGACTATTAATTCTTCTTGATCCGCAGAACGGATCTTGTGATTGGTGAATTTTCAGGCGAGCGAGGTCATGTGGCCTTGCTCGCTTTTTTCGTTGGGTTTCGAAGAGGGGGTCGGGTGTTCAAATTACAAAATTGGCCGGTCAATCGATTCACATTTTGGACATCGCTATATCGGCCAATTTTGAAATTCGAACGCCGGACCCCAATTCTTTAAGCTTGCCTCTCAGCGTCATCGCTGATTCGAGCTACCACGTCCGTAAACGGGGCATCGCTTAAGCTCAACGCCTGAAGAATGTTCGCCAATACGTGAATTGCATCGCAGGCAATTTCATTCTGGCGAAACCAGACCCGCCCATCGCTCGACAAGGCCAGAATGGCATCGCTTTCGACGAGTAACCGAATCAAAGTTGCTGTTGATTCGCCCCCGTCGATCGCCGTCGCATCTCGACCTGATAGCCATTGTGTGACGTCACCCATCAGTGAACTTGCGACGACAAATCGAGCTTGATGATTCTCGCGTTGAGCGATCTCGATCAACAGTCGAGCGACTTCTTTTGAACTGACCAGACGCCCGGAATCGGTCACAAACGCGACGTGCTGACCATCTTCATCGATTACCAGTCCAAGATGGTGTCGACCATCGACCACAGATTTGGCGACACGATGGAGATCAACGTCACGCGGGTCAAACAGGTTGCGTTTTCGGGTTGGAAGTGCGACGTGCGTCAGTTCGCATGGAAGCCTGGCAAAAAGCCGATCAAGGATACGTGGTAACAGTCGAGTCGATGAACCACAGACGACACGTAGCGGTCTGAGTGCGTGAAAATGGATGGAAAGACTTGCCTCATAGTTGGCCAGTTCTTGAACCGGCAGATGGCTGCCAATCTTACGAGTTTGTCGACCGACTCCGGCCTGGACATCCCGTTCCATTTTTGTCAGAGCCTCAAATGAATACGGCCTGGCCTCGCGATCGAGTAAGTCAAAACCTGTCCATGAGGGGTCACAGCCTGCGCCGGTGACAAAGAGGCCTGCACTGGCACCACGCGCCTGCAATTGGAATCCAATGACTGGCAATGAGGTTTGACCAAGATCCACGACGGGACATCCCATCCGGCGAAGACCAAGTACGATTCCGGTGACGATGTCGGGCGACGAAGGACGTTCATCAAAGCCCACAACCACTACCGGCCCGCTCGCAGCGATTCTTTCCTGGCTGCTGGCAGACTCTGTCACAATCTGGGCATCATCCGTTGCTTCCCGACGAGCGATCATCGGCTGAAGTTCCCATAACGATGCGGCGAATGCCTCGCCCCAAAGCAAGGCTCGGTTTCGATCCAATTCGTTCAGATAAACTCCCCGGACCGCCTCGTCAGTCAGCAGTGACGTTCGAGTCTTTCGATGTTCGACTTCCGGTGGTGGTCCGTTTGTTCGGGGTGGGACATGTCCCGCGTCAAATCGATGCTCGCAGTCCCGGCACTTGGAATAAAAGGCCGCCATCCGCGCCAGATGAATGCTGCGTGGAATCGAATACAACTCGCCAGGACAAGTGTATGACGTGCGAACTGCTGTCGTCGCAATCTGCTGGCGAGGTTCGTCCGCGTCACTCATTGTTTTCCATCCATAGTGCTGACCTCAAATGTTTCGCGGTCTGGGTGCCACTGGTTTGCGTCTTCGCTCGCCAGTGCTCTCGGCTTCGCGGAGCAGGATCGTTCTCCGGCCTGAAAGGCCATAACAAATCAGCCCAGGGCAGAGCGAAGCGCCGCCCTGGGTCTGCATGCGTTGAAATCGTCAGCCCTGTTAAGGGCGACACAAACGGCATCAATAGAGATTGTGCAGCCCTTAACAGGGCGGACGTAATCAATCCTGCAGACCCAGGGCGGCGCTTAGCGGCTGTCGTCGCAGCGCTCTGCCTTGGGCTGATTTGTCCTGCGCTTAACAGGTCAGAATACCCCTCGCACCTGAATCGAACGCCATCGTTTCCACGCGACAAACTTGAAACCTCCAATCTCGTCATCTCGCCTGAATTTCGATCAGTTCATCAGGCTGGGGCGAGGCTCCCGTCAGGTTACGAGCAATCCCCTTGTTATGGAATCTCGGAACTGGCATCGGTCTGAGAAACAACAGAATGTACTGCATCGACTGGAACCACATTGGTTGGCGCGGTAATCGTCAAATCTTCCTTTTCCGGAGATGAAGACACGACCGATGGCGAGTTGACCGTCACCAGATTCGGCTCCGCGTATCTTTCGATGGCATCGATCATACGTCCCAATTGGGCGATCATCAGCGGGACGTCATTTTCCAAAGTCCGCATGAAATTGCTGGTTCGAGATCGGTATTCGTTTGCTTCTTTTCCGGATTGAACCATCCATTTTCGGACAGCCTGCTGTTTCTCACGGACGTATTCCATCCGCATTTTCGCTCGTTCAAAAGCCTTCTTTTCTTCGATGCAATCGGATCGGCGACCGGCGACTGTACGCAGCTTACACGTTTCCAGGGCGACACGGGTCGAGGCGACCAGATCATACGCGCGACGTTCCTGATCCTGCCAATAGTTCGGGCGATCAAGCTCAAGCCACGCAACAGTCCGATCAATTTTCTGCCTCAAGTCACCCATGGCGTTGGTGGCCCGTTCTTGAAACCTGATCAGCGCGTTTCGAACGTCTTTGATGGCATCAACAGATTGAACATTGGCACTCATCGGACCGGACATGACAGGTCTCCGGAAATCGAATTATTTCTGCGAGAGATATTCTTCAATCCGCTCAGCCTTTCGCATCAGATACGGCACGTGCGTTTCGTTCGCTTCGATGAACCGGGCCAGAAGCTTCAAGTGCTGTGTAAATTCTTCGGCAAACTTGAGGTGTTCCTGATCTCGCCAGGTCTGGCTGAGAGAGTTCATTTGTCCGTTCACGGCCGTTAGACGGCTTTGTAACTCGGTCGTAAACTCTCGTAAGAGAGACGCGAATCTTCGCAATTCGACGGGATCAACAACAGCTTGAGACATGAAGTGCACTCCCGACAATCGGTCAAATTAAAAAGATTGGACTGCTTCCCGACCAACGTATTCTATCCCGTTGGCCAGACAAGGACGAGTGGAAAAGACTTGTGCCACTGCTTGACCTGACTATTCCCCCGTCACACGTCCCACGCCGAATTGGTCACCGGTTCGGACGACTTTATTGGTGTCACGTTGAACCTGGATTTCGACCATTTTTTCGCTCTGTAGCGCCGTACCGGTTTCATCAGTCAGTCCCACAATGATCTTCCGACTGGCAACGTCGATAATGTCACCCGTCGAGGGATACGCCAGCTTGCCATCCAGACTGAACGTGATCCAACCCGGTTCATCCCTGACTTTAATGCTTGCAATAAGCTTCGGGGGCATGACGGTCGCGTCGTACACGTGCATTTGCTGGTTAAACGCATCACAGACCCATAACTGCTTTTCGTCAGGTGTCAGCCCAATTCCGTGACTTGGGCAGCCATGTCGCTTCACTGCACCGGTCTTAAAGCCAGCAACTTCGACGCGATGCAACATTTTACCTGTCTTCAGATCGCCGACTTCAAACCCCAGCAGTTCATTCACGCAAACAAAACAAAGACTCTGTCGCCCGTTAACTGTAAAGGGACGAACACTGGCCGAGAACGGTCCGACCTTCTTCTCAATTGTATGTGATGACGTATCAGCAACGGTCAAGAAAGGTGACTTCAGTCCGGCGAGATAGGCATGTTTTCCGTCGAGACCATACACGGTGTTGTGCGCACCTGATTTCGGTTCGACCCGGGCGATGATATCTCCCGTTGCTCCATCAACGACATACCAGAGGTCACCTTCGAAAGAAGGGACATACAATACTTTGCCGTCGGGCGCGATCGCCATGCGGTCGCATCCCTTTTCGAAGGACTTTTCCCAGACCAGCTTTTCCGTTGTCAGATCGATTGCTTGAAGTGTCTTAATCGTTGAAACATAAATTCGGTTCGTGATTGCGCAAGCACAAATACCTTTCACATTCAGCGGCTTACCGGTCTCGTCGAGTCCCGCCGTGGGAATTCGCTTGACGAATTTGTGGCCGTCGTCGATGTCGAACACGACCAGGCCATGCCCACCGTATTCGAGATAATTGCGGATTCCGGGCGTTGCGACATACAGCAGGCGGCGAATCGATGCGTCCTCGGCCAACGCCGCAGCGCTGGTGATCCAAACAAGTGACAGACCAAGTACTCGGATCAGGTTTTGCTTCCGCATCTGATATCCTTCGCTTCAGAATTCGCCCACAATGTCTCCAGCGCCACGTGTCGCCAGATGTTGATAAACACCCAGATCGATGTTGGTGCTGACAAACCGAACTGCGCCGTCACCCATCACGAAGTGAGCTCCCCCAACATGATAGCTGCTGAAGTCATCAATGTGGTTGGCAGGCGCATTCGGAGTATGGTCGGTTGTCCCGAGAATTCTGACAATCGCGTCCGCCCCATTAGCGGCAATACCAGCCCACGTTGAAGTCCAATTAAAACCAGAATCGCGCCGCGTCTTATGTTCGCCGACCGTGATTGTGTTACTTAAACCATCAGAAAAATCACGGAACAAGACGCTATTGTTCTGGAAGAAGGCACCTTCTCCCAGACAGGGGATGTTGGGCGAACCAACGCAGTTGTCGATATCACTGACACCGAAAACTCCGACGTAATTCGCCACCGCCAGATCGACAAGATTCGTTCCCGAGGTGGTTTGGATTGTCCACGTTGTGCCCGGTGCGACATCGGAAGGACAACGAAACGCAGCGATCGAAGTGACTCGCTGCGTCGCATTCGCCGGTGAATCCATTCGGGTACTGAAGTTGATCTGATTATAGAGCGGTCCCTGATCGATTTGAGGAAGAATCCGCGAACACCAGCCCCAGGCATTCATGCCGTAAATGTCTGGGGTACCATTGGTTATGCCGACCCATCCGGGCGGTAACGAATTGAACGTGTCATGGTAGTTGTGCAATGCCACCCCCAATTGCTTGAGGTTGTTTTTGCATTGCGTCCGCCGCGCAGCTTCTCGCGCCTGCTGGACCGCCGGAAGCAATAACGCGATCAAGACAGCGATGATCGCAATCACGACCAGCAACTCGATCAACGTGAAACCACGTCGGGACCGAGACAAACGATGAAATGCCATTACCCGATACCTCATCCAACAAATCCGTTTTCCGCCCCGAGTGTACGAACCACGTTCTACGCTCGCAATGCTAATGCATACGTTATGCAAAAATGATCTGTTGGAGAGTTTTCAGGATTTGTCCGTAATTTCGTCCTGGTGGTTTAAGCAAGTTGGGTTGCAGGCGAAAATCTCGCAAGGCTGCTATCGTGGACGATTTTCTCCAGGGATGACTATCATTGGCTGACACTTTCAAGAACCGCGTCCTCATGGAAAGAATACCGCAACGATGAACCTGCCAGACAGCGTTTCTCAGGCGGACGTTCACGCCAGTTCCGATGTCGTCATCGTTGACGCGAATCACTACTCGAGCTGGTTCGATTCACGGGAAGTGTGGCGTTACCGTGAACTGGTCTGGATTTTCGCCGAACGTGACATCAAGGTTCGCTATCGGCAAACCGCTGTGGGAATTGCCTGGACAGTGCTCCAACCGTTGACCCAGATGATTGCGTTCAACGGCTTGTTTCAAATGCTGAACAGCAAACCGGTTGCTGGAGATGTTCCGTATCAGGTGACAAGTTTTTGCGGATTGATTTTGTACCAGTTGTTTTCTGGAATACTTTCCACTGCGACGGCCAGCCTCGTGGATAATCGCCAGATTGTGACAAAAGTCTATTTTCCACGAGTCGTGCTTCCGTTGTCGGCCTGCCTGCGACCACTGCTCGATTTTGGTATCGGACTGGTTGTCCTTGTCCTTCTGATGTTGTGGTATCAGGTTCCCCCAACTGCCGCGGTGCTATTGTCACCGATTTTCGTCATCTTTACCGTGCTTTCCGGGTTGGCATTCGGTCTATGGCTGTCAGCATTGAATGCACACTATCGCGATTTCGGATACGTCGTACCGTTCATGTTACAACTGGGAATGGTTGTCTGTCCTGTCCTTTACGAATCAAGCAAGGTTCCAGCCCCTTGGAATTGGGTGTACCACCTGAATCCGATGGCGGCTGCACTCGACGGATTCCGCTGGACGGTGCTGGGTGCCGGCATTCCTCAGTGGGACGGATTTTTCATTTCATTTGTTTCGTTAATCGTTTTGCTCGTATCAGGTGGCTGGTACTTTCGGCGTGTGGAGCGATTTCTGGCGGACAACATCTGAACTGACGCCAACAAAGAAAGAAAAAACCGCCGCTGACTCAGGGCGAGCCACCGGCGGTTCGAATCGTCTGGGGGGGAGACGATTGGGGGGATCCAGAATATTCTTTGAATTCAGAAATCACTCGTCATGGCGAGTGAGGAATCTTGGCGACTTCGTCTTTGAGATTACCAACCTGGCCGAGAAGAATTGCACTCAGGACAACCGAGGTGATCACACCTGCGGTCAAAAGGATCAGTGTTGGATCAACTGAACCGAATTGTCCGCGAGCACCATTTTCGCCCATGACCAGCAGAGCGTGTTCTTTGGCAGTTGGCGGAGCGGTCTTTTCGGACCAGACGCGGAACACGCCATCGGTGTTTCCGGAACTGACCTGATACAGGCCACCCTTGAGATTTTTAAAGGAGTAAAGCCCTTCGTCGTTCGTGACAGTTTGAGCGATTTCTTTGTTGTTCTGCTTCAGAACGACTTTCGCTCCGTCCAGAACCCGACCAGTGTGATCGCACACGCGGCCACTCATTGTTCCGCCAGCGGTCAGGACGAGATCAGGGACACGATTCACCTGACTGGTCTTGGCGATGGGGGCTTTCGATTGCGGCGTGTCAGCCAGCAAACGGGCCTGGGGTACCATCATTCCGATTGTGGCAAGGCTAACCGCCATGCCCTTAACAAAGCGAATTCCGAACATGCGTTCCTCCTTGAAATCTGTAGCGACGAGTCGAAAGACACTGTTCCGAATGCAGGCGTCGCCGCTCGGGAACAGACATGACATTGGGGAAATTGTTTTGCAGATGTGTGATTCAGATGTGCGTCGGACAGGACGGGGCGGAGTATAGCCACTGACTGAAGTCGGTCAATTGGAATTGTGTGCCTTTACACGTCGATCACCATTTTTTTGATTTTTCGACCTTCTTTGAGTCGAAAACCGGCGAAATCTGCCTTTCGCTTTGATTGAACGGGGGACGAAATGCTTTTTTAGCAGAAAGCCCAGATCATGTGGGCCACGGTTTTACCCTCCTCGTTTAAGCCGTGCTCTTCGGACACGTCATCGAATCGTGAAGACACTGCTTAACCGAGAACGGTCAAGCGTGGTACCCCCTGTTTCGGTTGCTATTCCTTCTGCTTGTAAGGCAAAATTGTCGTTGAACCATCAGCGATTGCCCGTGAGATGATGTGGATCGTCCGTTGAATACACACCAATCCGGATTGCGTCAGGGTGACTGCCTCGACGGAACGCATCAGCGATTGAAGCGAGCGGAATCCATTCTGAAACAAGTCGGGCGAACGGATATTGAGTGTGAGCAGATGACAGAAAATTCACCGCATCCAGCAAGTGGCGGGGTGCGTAGTTATGAATCCCCCGAATTGTGAGATGTCGCCGCACGACCTGTTCCAGGGCAATCGGCATCGAAGGGCCAGGGAACACCGAACCCACCAAGACAAGTGTCCCTCCTGTACGAATCAAGGGCCAGGTGATTTCAAACGCAGCCGGGCTGCCTGAAAGCTCGATAACCACATCGAAGCCAAGGGTCCCCACTTCTTCGATTGCTACTGCGGCGAGTTCGTCCGGGGGACATGTCCTAGTCGCACCAAATTCCATGGCGAGTTTCCTTCGCGCGGAAACGGGGTCCACGGAAACGACTTTTGCAGCACCTTGAACGCGAGACATCGCACAGGCGGTGAGACCCAACATACCCGCACCACTCAAACAAACGGTTCGGCCCGTGAGGTCGCCAGCGGCTTCCAACGCCGCCGCGATCGTGGCTGTTGCACAGCTTGCCGGACAGGCAACGGCTAAGGGAAGTTCGTCGGGCAATCGAACGATCGAAGTCCCTGGTACAAGAAGGCAATAATTGGCTAAACCCCCTGATAATTCCCGACCAGGACGAAATGGCTCATGCCCGTATTTGACTCCATTCAAGCATTTCTGAGGCAAGCCTCGCTGACATAAATCACAGACGCCACAGTTCGCCATAATGGCCCAGGTCACTCGGTCACCACGCTGTAATTCCCGACCGTCCAGATCATAACTGGCGTTACGACCCCCAATGTCGACGATTTCTCCCACAATCTCATGACCTAGAATCGTCGGAACTGGAACGGTTCGACGTCCGTGAAAGCTATGCAGATCGCTTCCGCAAATCGTGCAGCCTGATACGCGAACAAGGACCTCGGATTCGCCTGGCTTAGGGATTGATAATTGACGCAACGTCATCTCGCCCGCGACCCCCGCAAAAACAGCCGCCTCAGCAAGCATGCCCGGTCGGTTCGCGCGGTTTGACGGGTTAAAAGCGGAAACATCGTTCGCCTCAGGCTTGCTGGCGTTTGCAGAGGAAGTATTCGGCGTCATGACGTTTTCTTCGCAATCGAGAAATAGATCCAGCTCGTCGCAAGACAAGCGATAGAAATCACAATCGTCAGCCAACTAAGCAACGTCAACAGACCAAGCACGCCAGTTGCCGAGGGATGAAAATTGCGCACGACCATAACCACGACGTATCCCAGGTATCCTACCGAATCGGCGACATACATCAGGAACCCCACGTTCCCTCGTTCGCCGGTCATCGCCAACATCCGTTCCAGTAAAGTCGTATGTACGGCGACATAAGGGAGGTAAAGTCCCAATCCGATCAGCACCATGAAACGGAAACCGCCGTCGTCCGAAGTCGTACGTGTTAACAATGCCGCCGTCATCAGCACAAATCCCAAGCCACACGTTGCGAGGGATGAAAGGAATGCCTGGCGGTTGTTGATAATCAGTACGGCCGCGCCATTCACGAACAGCACACAGAACGCAATGATCGTTTCGGAACGGGTGAAGATCGACGACGCAGTCGCGTTTCCCAGTTCTTTCCAGATTTCCGGCGCGAAATCGGCGCGAATACTTCTCACAATCGTGACCAGAAGGTACATCAGCACGATCGGCATTAATCCAATTCCATAACGTCGGACGAACGCCAGTCGCTCGGATCTGTCCATCGTGTCTCGTTTGCAACGGGCGGCTACGTCAAAATCGGTTGGCGGAGGAGTTCTTGCCAGAATCGCCACGCAGACGCCAAAGGGAATCAGAAAGATCAAACCGGCGACGGAGGGCATCCAATCTTCGGTAACGCCCTGGAAAAGTAACCAGGTTCCCACCGATTTCGTCATGCCGTCAGCCACAATAAAACTCGCACAAAGCCCCGCCGTCAGCAATTCCGTCAGCCTTCTCCCTTCCAGATAACCTTGTACCAAGCCGAAGACCATTCCTAACGGTAAGCCATTTAGAAACAGGCAGACCGCATTCCAAGGTCGTGGAGCCAGTCCGAATAAGACGAGTGCCCCTTCAGCCGCGAAAATCAGCCATAGTAAGGTTATTGCTCGTCTGTGCGGCGGCATTTCCGCAATGATTTTAATACCGATAAATTTTGACAGCATATAGCCTGCCACTTGAGCCATCACCAGTACGATCTTAAAGCTCAGCCCCCAGACATCCGCGTCGTGGAAACGAGCGGCCGTGAACGGCTTGCGAAAGAAGTACATGCAGAAGTAACAGCCAAAAGCTGCCGTAACCGTCCAGAATGCAAATGCGAAATCGCTGAATCGATTGGGGTCGTTGACATCGCTGATTCGAGTTTCCATGTCAGATTCGTTGACTAATTTCATCAAAAACTCGCGGAAAATTGACTCGACGACCGCACATTTTGTGATCTGTAGTGTACTACAATCCCGTCTATACTGGATCGACATTGTCGAATGATGAAGGACCGATGAGGATTTCAAGAAATGCTTGAGACAGACGGCAAACACTGCGCGACAACGATCACGGTGATACAACTGTTTCAAAATCGTGGCGGTTCTCAATATGGTCGCGAAGCTGTTACGCAGCAGGAACACGCTTTGCAGGCCGCCTTTTTTGCAGAGACCGCAGGCGTCAGTTCCTCGTTAATCGCCGCAGCGTTGTTACATGACGTCGGCCACTTGCTTCACCATCTCGATGATGACGCGCCTGAACGTGGGATCGATGATCAACACGAAACGCTTGCCGCCCAGTGGCTGGAGCGTCGATTCGGACCGGAAGTCGTCGAACCTGTCAGGCTACACGTCGCTGCGAAGCGTTTTCTGTGTGCCACGGAACCGGATTATATGGAACAACTTAGTCCGGCATCCCTCGTCAGCTTACGATTGCAAGGGGGGACAATGTCTGACGATGAAGTCAAATTATTTCGATCACATCCGTTCCGTGAAGCAGCAGTCGCACTCCGCCGTTGGGATGATTTCGCGAAACAACCGCAATTGGTGACCCCGCCGATCGAACATTACGCCAGGCACCTTGACCGCGTAGCCAAGTCAGATTTCGAGGAGGGTTTCGAGTGCCTGGCTTGAACATCGGAGTTGTCGGGGCGGGTATCGTTGGATTGGCTCACGCCTGGTCGGCGGCTGAACGAGGTCACCAGGTGACTGTATTCGAACGGTTGCCAATGGCTAGCGGTGCATCGATCCGAAATTTCGGCATGGTCTGGCCGATCGGGCAACCCTCCGGTTCAGCCCATCGGACCGCACTTCTCGGCCGTGAACGCTGGTTGAAAGTTGCCGGTCAGGCGAAGATCTGGGCGTCTCCTTGTGGTTCCATCCATCTGGCTCACCGTCCCGACGAATGGGATGTGTTGCAAGAGTTTCATGCAGTCGCATCAGAGATCGGTGTCGACTGTACATTGCTTGAGCCTGCTCAGGTTTTCGAAAAAACGAGTGCTGCAAATCCTGCGAGATTGCTTGGCGGACTGTTCAGCCCGACTGAACTTTGCGTGAATCCACCAGCGGCCATTCGCGCTCTTCCCGGTTGGCTGTCGTCGAAGTTCGACGTGCGATTCGAATTTCAGACGACGATTATTGGAACCGAAGGGAACTCGGTCCAAAGCGCAACCGGTCGCCGCTGGAACTTTGATCGCATCATCGTTTGTGGCGGAGCCGATTTTGAAACTCTGTTTCCCGATCTATTTGCCAACGTGGGACTGAAACGATGTAAGTTGCAAATGATGAAAACGGTGCCGCAACCGAACGGTTGGCGGATCGGCCCTCATCTGGCCAGCGGATTGACGATCCGTCACTATCGCAATTTCGAGATCTGTCCGAGTCTTCCCGTACTGAAACAGCGTGTTGCCACCGAATCTCCGGAACTCGATCAATTTGGAATTCATGTCATGGCCTCGCAAAATGACGAGGGTTGTGTGATTCTTGGCGACTCGCATGAATACGACGAACAGATCGAGCCGTTCGACAAACAACGGATCGACGAACTAATGCTTCGCGAACTGCGGTCAATTATTCAACTTCCCGACTGGACGATCCAGGAGCGTTGGCATGGGATCTATGCCAAACATCCGTCGGAACCAATTTTCGCCGCTGAACCGCTGCCAAACGTGTTTGTTCGAACTTGTACAGGAGGCTCTGGCATGACAATGTCTTTCGGACTCGCAGAACAAGATTGGGAGCAATGGACATGATCGAACTGAAACATCCGATCGAAGCGATCATCTTCGATTGGGCTGGAACCACTGTCGATTACGGAAGTCGCGCACCAACCAATGTATTCATCGAGGTCTTTCGAAGAAACGGCGTCGAGATCACGGTCGCCGAAGCACGCGGCCCGATGGGACGATCAAAGCGGGATCACATTGTGGCAATCGCAACACTTCCGCGAGTGGCCGCTCTTTGGTTCGAACGTTATGGACGCGCTCCGTCCGACATTGATATCGACCAGATGTATTACGACTTCCTGCCGCAGCAAAAAGAAGCTCTGCTCACCGGCACGGATATGATTCCAGGTGTTCCGGAAGCAATCGCGAGACTACGTAGCAGGGGGATAAAAATCGGCTCGTCGACCGGTTACGCTCGAGAACTGATGAACATCGTCGTTCCGATTGCAGCGAGTGCCGGTTATTCTCCAGACGTGGTGGTTTGCGCTGACGACGTCCCTTCAGGCCGACCCGCTCCCTGGATGAACTTCCTTGCGGCTCAGCAACTCGGTGTCTATCCGATGGATCGAATTCTCGTCGTCGATGACACACCAATCGGGATCGAAGCGGGACTCAATGCGGGTGCGATTACGATCGGCGTTACCAAGACCGGCAACTCGCTCGGCCTATCGGAATCCGAGGTCTCACAGTTGTCGCAACCAGATCTTCAAAGCCGACTCAGCAAGATCGAAAGCGATTTTCGTGCAATCGGCGCCCATTTCACGATTCCGTCGGTTGCCGATCTACCAGACTTATTGCTCTGATTACACTGACAAATGTTGACTGCTCGAATTTCCCCGCCGGCATATTGAGGCTTGGTTGAAAATGGCGCTTCACCGAAACGTTGCACTGCTCGTGGTCTTCGCCGTCAGTCTTGGGTCGCTCGGATTCGGCCAGGACGAACCGGTTATCGAAAGCTCAACAGACCCCGTTGGCCGGTCGCGCGACGAAGTCATTGTCACTCCTGTGAACCAATTGCTCACTCCTTATGGCAAGCAGGTTGAACTCGCCGGACTTCGGCCGCAAGCTTTAGCGTTGTCTCCCGATGGTCGATTACTTGTCGCTTCGGGAAAAACGAGTGAATTGATCGTGATTGATCTAGTGGCGAGCGAAGTTCGGCAGAGAGTCCTCTTTCCAGACGATTCACAGTTAACACCAGCTTCGGGTGTCGCGATCTTAAATCTTTTGGACCGTCGGGCCCCGGATCGCCGTGGTCAGGTCAGCTTTACCGGATTGATCTTCTCGCCGGATGGCAAGCAGATCTATCTCAGCAACGTTAACGGTACGATCAAGGTTTTTGAGGTTAAAGACGACGGGAAGGTTTATGCATCGCATGTGTTTTTACTGCCGCAGGCGAAGGCGCCTCGTCGACCTGCCGAAATCCCCAGCGGGTTGGCAGTCAAATCGGATGGCTCGCGGCTTTACGTTTGTGGAAATCTATCCAACCGTCTTCTCGAACTTGATACGGCGACCGGCACGACGCTGCGAAGTTTTGATGTCGGTGCGGCTCCCTATGATGTTGTCCTCGTTGGCAACAACGCTTACGTGAGCAATTGGGCGGGACGACGGCCAGACGAACAAAGCGTTCGCGGGCCGGCTGGCCGTGGTACAGAAGTTCGTGTCGACCCGATTCGACACATCGCCAGCGAAGGATCGGTCAGCATCGTCAATCTCGAAGACGAATCAAAGACGGTCGAATTGATCGTTGGATTACATGCTTGCGGACTGGCCTCTTCACCCGACGGACAGTATGTCGTTTGCACGAACGCAGGCAGCGATCACTTAAGCGTCATCGACGTTGCTGCACAAAAAGTGGTTGAAACCATCTGGGCGAAAACCAAGCCCTCCGATTTGTTCGGTGCTTCCCCCAATGCGATCGCCTTTCATCCGTCCGGAAAGAAGCTGTTTGTTGCCAACGGAACGCAGAACTCCATTGCGGTATTTGATTTCGACCCCAAAGAAAAGGGCGATTCTCGGCTCACCGGGTTGGTCCCTGCTGGCTGGTTTCCCGGTGCCGTTGTGTTCGATCCACATCGAAATGCCATCTATTGTGCCAACATTAAAGGGTTGCCTCAGGCACCGAAAAAGAAGCCGAACGGAGACGAGGGTTACAACTCACATCACTACCACGGTTCGGTGTCGCTGATGCCCATTCCCAACGACGACCAGCTTCCCCTGCTTTCGGAACGAGCAGCGAAAAACATACGACGAGGGGCAATCGCTCAAGCGGCACTGCCGGCACGCACTGGCCAACCTGCACGAGCGATCCCTCAGCGGATCGGCGAGCCGAGTTTGATCAAACACGTCGTCTACGTCATTAAAGAAAACCGTACTTACGACCAGGTGTTTGGAGCTCTGAAACAAGGTAACGGTCGCCCGGACCTGTGTATCTTTGGTGATGCGGTAACGCCCAATCAACATAAAATGGTGCAGGAATTCGTCTTGCTCGACAACACCTATTGCTCAGGTATCTTGAGTGCCGACGGACATCAATGGAGTACGACGGCATTTGCAACCGATTACCTCGAGAAAAGCTTTGCCGGCTTTCCTCGCAGTTATCCCGACGGAATGGAAGTGAACGACGAGTCTGACGCGATCGCTTATTCGCCCGCAGGCTTTCTCTGGGACAACGCGATCGCTCACAACGTGTCGATCCGAAACTACGGTGAGTTCATGGCGCCCGTGGTCCGTTGGAGAGATCCGCAGAAAAAAGGGAACCCGAACTTTCTAGCCTGTTATCGCACCTGGAAAGATGACTCGAAGGAAGTGATCTTCGAGAGTACCCCCACGATCGAATCGATCAAATCGTTTTCTCCCACGGATTACGTTGGCTGGGCAATGGCGGTACCGGACCAGTTTCGAGCCGACTTTATTCTGAAAGAACTCAAACAATTCGAAGTGGACGGAAAATTTCCCAGCCTCGTCATCATTTGTCTCCCGAACGACCATACAAGTGGTACCAGTCCCGGCTCGCCGACCCCCGCGTCGCAGATGGCAGACAACGATCTGGCGTTTGGCAGAATCGTGCAGGGGCTCAGTCAATCACCATTCTGGAAAGAGATGGCCATTTTCGGGATCGAGGACGACCCCCAAGACGGTTGGGATCACGTTAGTGGCTACCGTACAACAGCTTATTGCATAAGCCCTTATGCTAAACGAGGCCAGGTCGTCAGCACCCAGTACAACACGACAAGCATCCTTCGCACGGTCGAACAGATTCTTGGTTTGCCCCCGATGAATCAATTCGATGCCAGTGCAACTCCGATGTTCGACTGCATGACGGACACTCCCAACTTTACGCTATTTGAATCGGTGCCGAATAAGATCCCTCTCGATCAGATGAATCCCGATCCCAACGCGATCCGTGATCCGATCCTGCGCGACGACGCGATTCGTTCGGCGAGTCTCAATTTCCGCGAAGTCGACAAAGCTCCAGAAGACGTCCTGAACCGAATTTTATGGAGATCGCAAAAAGGGAGCGAAATTCCCTATCCGGAATGGGCGATTTCCTTGGCCGAAGATCACGACGATGATGAGCACGAGGAAGATTGATCGGCCTCGGTTTCCGGTTCGATGCGGGCAATTCAGTTTTTCAAGACAACTAAAGCCGGGTGCCACGATCATGGAGTCTTCGACATGGTCGTGCAAAATCGAATTCGCACGGCTTTGTTGAAGACTCCAAAACTGTGGCACCCCAGTTTGAAACACGAATCCGCCCTGACGGTTCGATACGGCCTGCTTCCCCACGGATCAGTGTGAACCTATAATCATCGTTTCGCGTCATTTCATGCGACGTGTTGAATTGACTTCCGTGGGCAGGCGAAACGGGTTCAACCTAAAAACGCTGCGGCGGCTTTCATAGTATTTGCAAGGATCGATTTTCGTGCTTCGGACTCATACCTGCGGTGAATTGCGGACGGCTCACGTTGGACAATCAGTCACGTTGTGTGGCTGGGTCGACACGTATCGTGACTTTGGCGGACTTGTTTTTATCGACCTGCGTGACCGTTATGGGATTACGCAAGTCGTATTCAGCCCGTCGTATGCGGAAATGCACGCCGTCGCTCGGTCGCTTCGCAACGAAGACGTCATTCGAGTTACGGGAGAAGTGGTTGCTCGTCCCGCCGATATGACGAACCCCAAGTTGGCGACCGGCGAAATTGACGTCAAAGGGCGGCAAATGGAAGTGCTCAACAAGAGCAAGACTCCGCCATTCTTCCCGACTCAGGCCGATCTCCCCAACGAGGAATTGCGGTTGAAATACCGGTTCGTCGACCTTCGACGTCCGGCCGTACAACAGGCATTGATCCTGCGTCATCAGCTCTCAAAAGCGACTCGCGATTATTTCGACGAAAACCAGTTTTTGGAGATCGAAACACCGATGCTGGGACGAAGCACGCCCGAGGGGGCGCGTGACTACCTGGTACCCAGCCGCGTGCATGAGGGTTGCTTTTATGCTCTTCCACAGTCTCCACAGATCTATAAACAGATTTTGATGGTCGCAGGCTTTGATCGATATTTTCAACTGGCCAAATGCTTTCGTGACGAAGATTTGCGAGCCGACCGTCAACCCGAGTTCACTCAGATCGACGTCGAAATGGCCTTCGTTCAGCAAGAAGACATTCTTCAAACGATCGACGGCTTGATGGCGCGGCTCGTCAAAACATTGCGGGGAACAGAATTGAAACTGCCGCTCCTGCGGCTGACTCACCGCGAAGTCATGGAACGATTCGGCAGTGACAAACCGGATCTGCGGTTTGGCCTGGAATTGACCGACCTGGCTGACATCGCTAGCAAGTGTGATTTCGGCGTGTTCAAATCGACAATCGAAGCGGGCGGACGCGTTCGTGGTATTCGAGTTCCCAATGCGGCCGAGAAATATAGCCGAAAGCAAATCGATGAATTGACGGAATTCGTCAAGCAATACGGAGCAAAAGGTTTGGCGTTCTTCCGCGTGAAAGACGGCGAACTTGATTCTCCGATCGCGAAATTCTTCAGTAGTGAACATCAGAAGGCGATCATCGCCAAATTGCAGGCTGAGCCGGGAGACCTGCTCTTCTGCGTCGCAGATACATTCAAGGTCAGCTCGGCAGCGCTGAATGCGTTGCGACTTCGATTAGGCCGCGAGTTGAACCTGTACGATCCACAAGAGCTGAAGATCGCGTGGGTTCTCGATTTCCCCATGTTCCAGTGGAATGACGAAGAAAAACGCTGGGACGCGGAACATCATCCGTTCTGTCAACCGGTCGATGAGGACATTCCGCTGCTAGATACCGATCCAGGAAAAGTCAGGGCTCAATCCTATGACCTGGTCTGCAACGGTTACGAAGCGGCGAGCGGCAGCGTCCGAATCCACGACTCGACCGTCCAGCAGAAGATCTTCAACCTGCTCGGAATTTCGAACGAAGAAGCGGAAGCGAGATTCGGCTTCCTGCTCGAAGCACTTCGCTACGGGGCACCGCCTCACGCAGGTGTCGCGCTCGGACTGGATCGCTGGGTCATGCTCTTCCTGGCATCTGACAACATCCGCGATGTGATTGCGTTCCCCAAGACGCAAAAGGCGAGCGATATGCTGACAGGCGCACCTGCCGAAGTGGATCTGCGGCAATTGCGAGACCTGCACATCAAGGTCGATGTGCCGAAGAAGTAGTGCGGCGGTTTCGGACGGTCACTCTTTGTGCCACTGCTTCGGAGTCTTCGCAGAAGCAGTCTCTTCTCGATTTCTCTGCATGAGGTCCGAAGAGTACTGCTTGACCGAGAACGGTCAAGCAGTGGCACAAAGTCTACTTCACGTCGTCGATCGATAGTGTTGCCGTGGCTGTTGGAAACTTTGCGGGCACTGGCAGGGTGACTTTATCGGTTGCGACCCATTCGGTTCCGCGCACAAGAATTGTCTGAAAGCCTACACATTTCATTGAGTAATCCCCGTGACCGAACACGGTTGTAAAGACTTTTCCCTTCCCGTACGGGATCCACCAGACCATCGGTTCATGCTCGTCAGTTCCACCGGTCGATTTCGCAGAAAACGCTGTGGCGAGGATATTCATGTTCGCTGCGGGTCCGCGCTGTCCGTGGTAAAGTTCGTCCTTGACATGCATCCATTCGCCAGGAATCCCTGACATCACCGGATGCTGGCGATCCCGAATGACGACGGCAAAGTCGTGTTGCGATCCGTGGCCCGCTCCCGGTCCTTGATTCTTTTCTTTCAGGATGACTTTTCCATCTTTATCGGTTGTCACGCGAGCCCCGTAATCTGCGCCTCGCCATCCAAGTCCAATCATCTTGTTATATTCAGCCCATTCGGGGAAGGCGTTATTTGCCGCGTGGACAATCACCAGCCCGCCTCCACCTGAAACGTATTCTTCCAGCGATTTCTGCACAGGCTCAGGCCACGACTGACCGTTGTAGTTACTCAGAACAACGTCATAATCGGCGAATCTGGGCCGAAAACCGTTCCAGTCTTCGGCGGGCTTGCCGTTTTCCGGGGTCGTGATGACATTGACCTTGAAGCGATTTGTTGTGGCCAGACACGCTTTTAAAACGGGGGTCGTCTTTCGCCAGTCGTGATTGTTCTGACCGTCAATAATCAGAACCCGGATTTGATCAGCGGCCTGCATGCAAGTGCCAGAAGCCAAGAGGCTGACAATCCCCAGAATTCCGGCCAATACCGTTCCAAAAAATCCGCGCAGTTCAGTGCTGTTCATGGTTAAATAGATTCCTGTCAGGTTGTAATTCAGTCACGAGTGTTACGACCGTTATAGCAGGCAACTGAGGAACTCGCACAGTTCACGGACTATTCGATACCCGATGCGAACTCTGCGAAACAATTTCGAGAACCAGCAATTTTTGCGATCTGCTGTTCTTTTTTAATGAGCTGAGATGACGATGAGGAGTGCTGTCGCAAGTCATTGTTTGGCAGTCATCAAGCATCGAATCAGATAAAGCTCGAACTGGCGGCGAGTTCACTCGTGAAGCAGCGACAACTGAGATTGCGAAGCGTCAGGAACCGGAGAGACCACAACTTGGAGATTCGTTCGTAGCGTGAGAACGACGCGACGAACGCCCGATAAGGAGACACGCAAATGCTCGTTCTTTCACGTCAGCGCGATGAAAGCATTTTCATCGGCGATAATATCAAGATTACCGTCGTCGATATTCGTGGTGATAAAGTCCGATTGGGAATCGAAGCCCCGACGGACATCCCCGTTCATCGCCAGGAAGTTTACGAGGCGATTCAACGCGAGAATCAGCGAAAATCGGAAGAAGCGACGAAATAATAAAAAAACAAGCCGAACTGAAAAGTTCGGCTTGTTTCACTTCATCAGTCAACTAAGTGAGTTTCCAGCAAAACTAACGGTCATTCAATCCGTTCAATTCTTCGGCGCATCGCCAGTCTCTGGAAGATCGGTTTTCGGAGTTTCGTCGCCAGTTTTAGGGGCCTCTTCTGCAGGCTTTGCTGGTGTTTCTACAGCACCTTTTTTCGGTGCGGCAGGAATCTCGGCACCACCACCAGTCGTCGAACCGGCTCCGGACGACTTGCCTGGAGTCTTGGTTACAGGCTTTGGAGCGTCACAGCCTACGAATATGGCTGACAGACCGAATGCCACCAGGAGCGAACAAATCACGGGAATCTTACGCATTGAGCTTTTCCAACAATAGTTTCCATCGTCCGCCCAGGTTTCATTCCAGGCAGATGTGGATGGTTGTCTTCCGACATCTTGACGGCGCCGCTGACCCTTACGGCGGTTTTGGCCCCCAGTGGCCAATAACTTCACATCCATTACAATATCTGTCGCCTCGCTTTGCAACCGTGGCTCGGATCTAACCCCGGCGAATTGGCCTTTTCTCCATCAAGCAAAGTCGAGCCTGCCGAATGCGCAATCTCAATCTCCCCAATGCGATCACGTTATCGCGATTGATTTTATCGTTTTTGCTGTTCGCACTGATCGAATCGGGGGTTGCCTGGCTTTGGGCTGCTGGTTTGTTTGTCTTTGCAGTGGCGACTGATGTTCTGGATGGTTACATCGCCCGAAAGTACAACCTGATCACGCAACTCGGACGTATCCTCGATCCCTTTGTCGACAAGTTCATCACGGGGGGAACGTTCCTGTTTCTGTTGCCGCATTCGGCATCCGGTGTCATTCCCTGGATGGTCGTCATCGTGCTGGGGCGAGAAATGCTGGTGACAAGTTTGCGGGGATTTCTTGAACAGCAAGGAGCCGATTTTTCCGCGTCAGCATCAGGTAAACTCAAGATGTTTCTGCAATGCGCTGCGGCAACCGCCAGCCTGCTATCTCTTGATCCAGCTTTTACTGGTTTATCAATCGCCGGCGTCGGTTTTCTTCAGATTCGCGACGCCCTGCTGTGGGGAATGGTCGCCGTAACTGTTTGGAGCGGCTACGATTACGTTCTTCGCGCAATCGAATTGCTTCGTAAGACAGGTTGACGGAGTCTTTATTTCAAATCTTTATCATCAGAGAAGAAGCCTTCGCTGGCAATCAAGCCGTCTTTCATGACGATCTGACGTTTCGCACGCCGGGCCACCGAGTTTTCATGTGTGACCATAATGATCGTCCGACCTTCCTTGTTCAGGCCGGTCAGTAGTTCCATGATTTCTTTTTCGGTCGTCGAATCAAGGTTACCCGTCGGTTCGTCCGCAAGAATGATTTCAGGATCGTTAACGAGTGCCCGGGCGATTGCCACGCGTTGCTGTTGACCACCGGAAAGTTGAAACGGGCGATGATCGAGTCGTTCCCCAAGCCCCACTTTTGAGGCAAGGTCAATTGTCCGGTTCATCTCTGCCGGACCGATGACCCTTCGATCGGATCGATAGTGGAATGGAACCTGAATATTTTCCAGCACCGTATACTGCGCAATCAGGTTATATGACTGAAAAATAAAGCCGATTAATCGATTACGAATCTCGGATAACTGATCGTCGTTCAGGGTACTGACGTCGTAATTCGAAAGGATGTATTTTCCGCTTGTGGGTCGATCGAGTGCCCCGAGCAAGTTCAACATCGTACTTTTGCCGCTACCCGACGAACCCATGATGGCAACGAAATCCCCCTCAGGGAACTCGGCAGAGACGCCTCGAAGCGCTCGAACCACGTTCTCACCCAGGAAATAGGTCTTGGTCAGATCGACAAGCTGCGCGGCCAATTTCATAAGATAAGTGCCGATTCAAAGGGGAAAGCACTCTTAAATCAGAGAACCAACCCCACCCCCCCTGCGGGGGTGGTAAACGGGCCTTTGCCCTGGTGCCTGAAGTAAGCGCTCACGATCGACGAAACTGATGCAAAAAGCCTGCTAACCAGCCCCGAAAGGGGGGGCGTTGCTTTAACACGTTGATGGCCGATGAAACACGGTCAATTCCCACCCGCTTCAGACGGACGAGGCCTTCCGCCCCCTCCGCCACCACCACGAAACTTGGCAATGGCTCCGAGGTACTCGTCTTTTGTCACGCTGCCGTCGGAATCCGCGTCGAAGTTGTCAAAGTTGTCCGCCATCCGGCCCGTCGCTTCGTCTTTAGTCACTTTGCCATCTTGATCTTTATCCATGTCATTGAATCTGGCCATCGGATCAAAACCGGCACCACCTCCACTACCCAGTGGACGGCCTCCCCCGTCAGATGGAACTCCTTGCGGGCGACCTTCACCCCCTCCAGGTCCCGCTGCTGGTCGCTCAGAGCCGCCAGCCGCTGCCGGCGAACGTTCGGGTCTGTTACCGGCTGGACCCGCAGCCGTTGCCCCTTCACCGGGCTTTTTCGGTGGTGCAGCCGGACTGCCACCCTCTGCGGGCTTGGCAGGAGCAATGATCTCAGGGGCCTTATTCGATTCTTTCGATTGTTCTTTCGCTTGTTCCGTTTCCAGTTCAGTAATTTCTTTCTTGAAGTGCGAATGAGGATTCATCACGACCCCATCCCCTTCGACAAGTCCATCAATAACTTCAATGAAGTTGGAGTTTGTCTTTCCAACCTTGATCGGTCGCAAATCAACTTTCTTACCGGTCACAACGAAGACGAATTGCTTTGCCCCGATTGTGATGTTGGCTTGCACAGGAATCTGCAAGACATCTTCACGACGTTCGACTAGAACTTCTGTCGTCGCCGTCAGGCCGGGACGAAGTTTGTTCACTTTTTCGGTTTCGTCTGTGATTCGGACGACCGCCTCGTATTCCTTGGTTGTGCTGCCGAATCCCCCGGTCGAACTGGGAACGGATGCGACCATATCCACTTCGCCGTGAAATACTTCTTCGGGGTAGGCATCGATCTTGACGATCACGGGCATCTTCTGGCGAACCATACTGATGCGTGATTCGTGAATTCGTGCATTCACCTTCATCTGATCGAGGTCTGGCAGATTAATAATCGCCTGACGCTCGCGGACACCCACTCCGACGTCGATCATCACGTTTTCCGTCGAGCGGCCGTCACGAACGTTGGCGTAAACAACCTGGCCATCTTGCGATGCGCAGATCTTGCAAGCTTTGATTTGTGCCGTGAGACGTTCGTACTTTTTGGACTCGACCTCATAAGTTAATTCGCGTGCCCGAAGTTCGGCTTTCTTCTGGGCGAGCGCTGCACGAGTCTTACTTTCTGTTCGCTGAATTTCCCGAGCGAACTCTTTTACATTCGCTTCAAGCTCTGCAAGATTTCGACCTTCAGAGAAATCAACGAGCACTCGCCTTTCACCGACGACCTGTTTGACGGCAATTTTTGCTGTCTCAACCGCGATCCGTTCCGATTCCAGGTCGTTCTGGGTCCGATAACCCTTTTTGGCCAGTCGCTGAGCGTATTCAAAACTCTCTTGAGCTCGCGACAGGTTTTCTTCCGCCAGCTTGATCTTGCCGTCAAGATCGTTTTTCTGTTGAACCAGGTCCCCTTCAGTAAACTTCTTCAGATCAATCTCGGCTAACCTTAATTTCAATTTGGCCGCTTCGAGATCACTCTCGTTCTGGGCTTCCTGAATCAACAGGTCTTCCTTACCCTGCTCAAATGCTGCTTTCGCTTTTTCGACAAGGATTTCCTGCTGTGTCTCCTTGTCGCTGAGTGCCGAGGAATCGAGTTCACAGACCAGATCCCCCTCTTTCACATTCGTCCCTTCGGGGACGATCATGATAATCGTCGTCGAACCTTCGACCTTACTTGTCAGAACGGCGTTCTTCATACTGTCGAGAGTTCCCTTCTCGACGACCGTAATCTGAAACGTCCCCTTCTTCGCGGTCTCGATCACCAGACCCTCCGTCTGATCCGGAGTCCGCGTCATCGACGCCGCGATCTGTGACCAGGCGAATTTCATCTGGGGCCAGCCGAGCACGCCCGCGACCGCCAGTCCCGCGAGCAGCAGCCCGCGATTCCAGTTCCGGTTTGGTTTCGCCAGCTGGCGCGAATGCTCCGATCCGAACGATTCCGGGGTGAATGCTCCGTTTGGAGCGAGATTTTGCTTCTGCGGGTTCTGGTGGGATGTCATTGGCAGGTCCATTCTGGTAGGACGACGAATCGTTGCCGCCGAGGTTCTGGTACAAAGGATCAATCCAGATTCCTCGCTCGTCAATCTGCATGATATCCATATCGCGGTAAATGTTAATCCTATTTCGCTCGTAGGAGACCCAATAATTGATCAAATTGTTTTGTGCAGTCAAGAGCGAACCCAACGCGTTGATCAGGTTAAGACCTTCCTGCTGACCCAGGTTTGTCGTCCCCGCCTGACCGGCAACCTGTAGTTTCGGATTAAGATTGTTAGCCACGTTAATATCATATTGAAGCGCTGCTTGGCGCAGAAATTTCCGTGTAAGCTCAAAATTCTGTTGATTCAACCTTAATTGCCGCCAACTGGTCCGAATATCGTATTTCACCTGATCTTCAAGCAGCATGTACGCACGACGTGCCTGCTGATAGCTGACGATCGCCGTTCGGTAGGCATTTCGGACTTGTACCTGATCGAGTGGTGCGGTCATCTGTAACCCGACTTGGAAAGTGCTGCTCGCTTTGTTGAAGTCGAGCGGGTGGCTCCCGCCGGGGATCGTATTCAGACTTCCCTGGCCAACGACGTTGACAATCGCTTCCAGACGATTCGCAGCAACTTCCATGTTACGCCGTAAATCCATCACCTTGGCTTTGGCGTTCATCAGGTCCAGACGATGTTCCAGCGCCTGTTCGACCGCTTCTTCCAGCGTCATGTCGAATTTCTGCAGCGTAATCAGTTCCGATCGAAGACCGGTCTGGATCACTCGCATGTTCTGTATGACTAATAACAGTTCTTCGCGATTGTCCTTGATGGCACCCAGAATGGCACTACGCTCGTTCTGTGTCAGTTGGGGCTTTTTCAATAATTCGACCCATTCATCGACCTGGCGAGCAACCTCGTCAAAACTGTTTTCAACATTGGCGAAAATCAGGCGATCACGTTGGAAGGCCGATTCCACCACTTCCTTAGACTCGTCCCATAACAACATTGACAACCTGTTCGGCATATTCGCTTCAACGCGACGAAAGTCATCTTTCAAGACTTCGATCCCGTCCGTGCGCAATCCGTCAACCATCTTGGCAAACCGATCAACGAGAAATCTCAGCTCTTCAATTTTTGGAGCCGCATCGTCGGGGCGAGAAATCGCCTTGACCATATTGAGGGCTCCCTTTTCCGCCGCGATCAGTTTCGGGTCCGTCAATTCAAACGGCTTCAGCATCGTCCGATCGATGGTAATTTGCATATCAATCGGAAGGCCAAGAAAGAACTTGAATTGGTCGATTTCATCGTCGTAAGCCAGCTTCAATCGTCGTTCGTTCAATTCTTGAGTCGTCAATGCCGTTGAAACCTGCAAATAATTCAGTGTCGTGACACCGACTCGCAATTGTTCGAATAATTCGACGATGGCTGTCTGATAATCGGGGTTGTCATTGACCGCGAGCAGTTGCTCCCGTTCACGGTCGGACATCGGTTCAGGATCCTTCCAGCGCAGTCGCCGTCCTTGCGGCGAATAGTCGATTTTATTTGCGACACCTGCAGGAAACTTAATGTCGTCCGGGACGGAACCTTGCGGCAGTCGACGATAGGGAGTCTGAGCGACAAGCTCTTCCAGCCGGGCGGCCTGAACGCGATATAACTCCACGTTTTCGTGCTGATTTAAAACCTGCTGCAACTGGTACAACAGACCGTAATATCCCGCCGGGGCCGGCCCGTTTGCCGCCGTTGACCCCACTGTGCTACCTGCCGCGATCGAAACGTTAGCATTGGTACTGATCACCGCAGGATTTGTAACCGATGCACCGGAGCCTGCCGTAATTGCCTGGGGTGAACTGACAGAGCCACCCCCGGTATTAACGACTGTATCGGCAAAGAACAGCTTGCGATAACGTGCCAGCGTTCGGACGTCGTACAGGACCTTACGTTCGCTGAAGGTCAGGTTTTCCAGGAAAAACTTCCTGCCGGCACCAGAGAGTAATGGCTGGACCAGCGAGTACGACAACAGCGATTGGGACGTTGTTTGCTGCGAACCGCCTGAAAACAGCCATAAGGTGTTATTGGCGATCCCGACAATCCATTGACCGCCAGTCGGCAAGATCTGACTCACGCCGGCTGTCGTATTAAAGGCGTAACCGTTGTTCGTTCCTGGAACTGCCGAAGTGTTCAAAATCCCCGTGGGTACCGTTGTCCCCGGCAGGGATGTCGACGGCGCTGCGGGTGCCCTGCCGAACAGAAACCGGGCTTGGAACTGGAACTGATCGAGTGAGAGTTGTAGCGCCGACTCGAACAGGCTTTCAATTTGCGTCTGATAATCGCGGCTATGGATACTAGCCAGTTCAATCGTCTGTGCCAAAGTCAGGTTATCGATCGTTCGGACCATTCGGGACGTATCCCCCGTCGGAAGCGACGCTGGATCGGTTCCATAGGTCAAACCATCAGACATCGTGTAACTGTCATGAAACGTGTCAGGCGCGAGCCCAAATTGCTCCATCCATTGCGGATTTTCCACGGTCATGTTCTGGCCAAACGTGTGCCAGCTCTTATATCCGCGCATCCCATTCACCGCCTGCATATACTGAGCAGCAGACGGGTCATCCGGTGGGAGCGGTGGCTTATCCCGGTCGTCAACGTCATAGAATCGGCTTCGCGGGTCAGGCTCGACCGACGTGCGTGGTAACACCCAAAGCGGGTTAAATTGCTTCTGACTCAGCAAATTATACCCATCGAAATCAGCCTGGCTTCGCCAGAAACTGCGCGAACAGCCACTGCACAGCATCCCCGTGCATAAGGCAAAAACCAGCAAAGAACGTCCAGTCGGAACCGAGTCGTTTCTCATGCCACTTCCTTTTCCGCAGATTCCGTATTTGCATGAACGCTGAGTGCCAGAAGCATTTGCTGTAATGCAAATTGAGGCGAGCCAGGACTGTCGATCGGATCTTCGCGATGAAACATCACCGTAGTTGACGGCTGGCCGTCGCCAGAACCGTGTGCGTTCGCTCTGGTGTCAAACGCGAGATGGCTCGCAGACGTCGATTTCAAAGCCTGGCCGAGTTGATTCAAGAGCGTCATTAATTGACTGGAATCGGCGACGGACATCCCTTTGAACAAATGCTCTGTCCATTGCGAACGCCGTTCGTCGACACCATCCAATGTCGAACGACCGCGAGAACTGATCAGTAAGACTCGTTTTCTTCGGTCGGCTTCGCTCCGCGATCGATCGACCAATCCGTCACGTTGCATTCGCTCGATTAAGGTGCTGACGTTAGATTCTGATTGCCCAAGTCTATCAGCCAGTTCGGCTTGCGAGAATCCATTGTTGCCGGCCATCGCAAGTGTCTGCAGGACCGTATAACGACCATCGTTCAGATCAAACTCTGCCAACCATTCGTTGAAGCGCACGCGTGCGATCTGCGAGACCCGCAACACGGTATCCAGTAAGGTGGCAGAATTCATCAGGGAATTCTCGTTCAGCGCAGGGTCGGCCAAGTCCATCAAGTCCTCCTCAAAGTCACGATCATGAGGTCAACCTCAATCGATGGGCATCTCAGTGGAACCAGCATAGGGGTCATCTGGCCGGCGCATTCCAGGACCCCAATTTCCACGTACTGAGTTGCGGTATCTCAATGATTCGTCCCGAATTCGTTCGCATCTGAAGGATTTTTCGGAATGACCCGAAGAATTCAGCTAACACTGAATGCCGGCGCGATCGTTAATGTCGTCAGCAGAACAGTAATGGCAGGCAAATCTGTTCGATCAAAGCCAAAACAACGGCGATTCGAGAATCGGCAATTTTTGCCGGTCAAACTGCCGATAAAGGGGACACAAATTGATCTTGATCACAATTAACTTGAGATCCGAACGCGGCACGCGTAGCATTCCTCGGAACAGGCGATAGCATTCGCCTTGGACGAAATGGCTGGCGGCATCTTTATTTGCAGGACAAAATCCCATGAGTGAATTGACGCATCTGGAATTGAATGATCGCCAGCGGGAATTACTTCTGCGTGGTTTGCGATATGTTCGTAGCAGCCGCATGCTCGAAATCCGCGAAACGCCAGATAAAGACGCGGAAGAACGGTCCAATGAATTGACGGAGATTCGACACCTCGTCGCCATGCTCGAGCCAAGTGCCTGACGCCGGTTCCAGGGAAAAGTCACCTGAACAGATTTGCGACAAAATAAACTTGTGATCCGAATACGGCCCCGGTAGCATTCTACATCGCCGAAAACGGCTTTTCGCATTGGACGAAAAGTCCTCGGCCCCTTGGTTTGCAGGACAAAAAACTCATGAGTGAATTAATACATCTGGAACTGTCGGATCTCCAGCGTGAATTACTTCTGCGCGGTTTGCGATACGTCCGCAGCAGTCGCATGCTCGAAATCCGCGACACAGATGACACAAGCGCGGAAGAACGAACCACGGAACTGACCGAAATTCGCCACCTTGTCGCCATGCTCGACCAGAAAGCCGGAACCGCAGCAACGGTTGGCTAACGGCAGATCGCAGTCCCGGTTGGGTATTTCTTGACAGCCGGTCGGCTTGTGCCGCCCGGCTCGTTTTGTTTTCCTGTTCTTAAGTGTTCGATATGTTCAGTGACGTTTAAGGGAGTGGCCTCACCCCCGTTTGAGCCAATGCCAGGGATTCAGCCCGTCGTACAGACTATTCGACATCGATTGAGCTAGAATACGTGGGAACCGGGCTTCGTCGACGAATTGCGGGAGAATTGAATTGACTGAATTCAGTTATGGCACCTTTGTCACACGTGCGCTACAACTTCGTTGCCCTCGTTGCGGGATTGGACCGCTGTTCAAGAATTTTATCACGATGCATGATCAATGCCCTCACTGTTCACTCAAGTACGAACGGGCAACTGGTTATTTTCTTGGTTCGATCTACTTGAACTATGGATTCATGGCCATCACAACGACAACGGCCTATATGGCATTACATTACGGGGCGGAAATCTCGAACACGCGACTCGCCCCTTTTCTGCTGATCTATTGCCTGCTCATGCCGCTGATTCTGTTCCGATATGCACGGTCCTGGTGGCTGGCAATGGACTGTTACTGTGATCCGATCGGGTTTGGACGACATGAAATTCCCAATCCGGACGGTTCGTCAACCGACGATCGAATTCCGTAGCATGGGCTTCAGCCCGTGCTAAACAACATCCTGTTTCCGCAGGAATTCCACACGACGATAAAAATTGACTACCTCGTCGGGCTGAGCTGCGACAGTTCTCAAGACAAAGACACGGCCTTGGAGAAGACTCCAAAACCGTGGCACCCTGGTTCGGTACGATTTGACGTCTCTCACGGCGTACCGGGGATCGTCGAAACTAAATCGTTTACGAGCTTCGAGAGTTGTTCGTGAGTCACTTGCAGCGGCACAGGGATTCGTCCGCCACCGGTGCTGTCGTTGCGAAACCGCCGCAATGAAAACCGACCTGCGCCGTGTGACGAGAGCATCACTTCGTAGTACTTGGTCGTTCCCGCAGCCGACTTATCCGGTGGCGTAGACCGGATCAAGACTTGTTGACCCTGAGCATCAAATTCCAGGGGCCCAAGATTTTCCAGCAGATAGGTAACTCGACGGCAAAGATCATTTGCCCACTTCTTAAGCGTATCGAGCGTCGCAGCGCCGAGCGAAGGAACATCCAGACGAAGCTCCTCGCTCGAAACGCCTAACGATTCGACGGAGATCAAGTCGACCGCCAAAGTGACACCGCTTCCGTCAGAGACGGAAACGGTCTTTGGCGGAACAAAGGTCTGCCCGACCAGCGGATTGAGCGCCGCTGCCAGATCGAGACTTAATGACATTCGATCCCCTTCAATAGTCTACTTATCATCCAGCAATTCGACGGCCACGAATTTCTTGCCTTCAAGCATTTCGAGGCTTGCCCCACCACCGGTGCTGACGTGCGTCACTTTGTCGGCCAGGCCGAATTCCTGAATCGCGGCTGCACTGTCACCACCCCCGATGATACTCATTGCGCCGCTGGCGACAATCGCATCTGCGATGGCTCTCGTCCCGGTATCGAATGGCGGCATCTCAAACACACCCATCGGGCCGTTCCAGATCACTGTTTTGGACGACTTGATGATATCAGCATACTTGGCGATCGTGGCGGGACCGATATCAAAACCTTCCCATCCCCCTTCGTTAGGGATCTGTCCGACCGGGACAACCTGCTTGTTACATGTCCCTTTGAAATCGTCGCCACAGAAGGTATCCAGCGGCAGCACAAGCTTGTCACCACCCAACGCAATCAATTCATTAGCGAGATCGAGCTTGTCCTTTTCGACACGGCTGCGACCCACAGAACCACCCTTGGCTAGCGTAAATGTATGAGCCATCGCGCCACCGATCAAAACCTTGTCGCAGATCGAAAGCAGGTTCTTGATGACCATGATCTTGTCCGAGACTTTGGCTCCACCCAGAATCGCTACGAACGGACGAACCGGATTAGCAATCGCGTCTGACAGGAACGCGATCTCTTTTTCGACCAGGAATCCGCAGACCTTTGGCTTGCCGACCATCGCGTTTGGCACGGCGACCATCGAACCTTCGGTCCGGTGACAGGTTCCAAAGGCGTCGTTGCAATAGATGTCACCCATTGCCGCGAGCACGGCGGCGTAATCGGGGTCACCCTTCTTTTCACCCTTGTTGAACCGGACATTTTCCAGCAGCAGCACTTCGCCGTTTTTCAGGATTTTTGATTTGGCTTTGCCTTCGTCACCAACCGTGTCGGATACAAAGTGCACAGGGCAACCGAGCAATGTCTTCAAGCGGGCTGCGACGGGCTTGAGGCTGAACTTCGCATCCTCGGCAGGATCTTTCCCTTCTGGTCGACCGAGGTGACTCATCAGAATCACTCGTCCGCCGCGATCGAGGACCGATTTGATCGATGGAAGAGCTTCGGTAATACGACGATCGTCCGTGATCTGCAATTGGTCATCCAATGGAACGTTAAAATCGCATCGCATGAGAACTGCTTTGCCTGCGACATCAACGTCAGCAACGGTCTTTTTGGCCATAATCGAAAGTGCTTTGTCCTGGGGAATCCTGTCAGAGGGAGACCTCGTCCACGCGACGAGGTGCCCCAACCTGAATTGCCACCTCATATTAGATTGCCGGACTGGCGAATAAAAGCGCGGAAGCATACGCGGATTCAAGTATCCTTCATCGATTATAACTGATGTCTGTTTCGACAACCGAAAGATCGAGTAGAATTTGGTAGGAGACCCTATGCCAAAACTCTACGAAGTCGAATTGAAATTTCGCATCGACACCCCTCGTCCGGTCGACGTTGAGCTTCAACAAATCGGAGCTGTTGAAGTGGACGTCGTTTCTCACGTCGATCGTTACTTCAATCACCCGTCACGAGATTTTCGTTCGACAGACGAAGCGTTTCGGATTCGATCGATCGGCAAAGACAATTGCGTGACCTATAAAGGAGCCGTTCAAGGGGCTGTAGCCAAAACACGGCACGAGATCGAAGTCGAATTTGCGGAGGGAGTGGAAGCGGCTCAACAGCTCTTTGACATGGTTCAGTTGCTTGGCTTTCGGTTTGTGCGCGAGGTACGTAAATCGCGTCGATCCTACACTCTTTCGAGGAATCGGTTTGACTTTGTGCTCGCTGTGGACGACGTGCCCGGACTGGGACGTTTTCTGGAAATCGAACTGCTCGCCGAAAATGATCAACGAGAAGCGGCAGAAGCGGCAGTCTGGGAACTGGCTCATTCCCTGAATCTGACTGTTGCCGAACCGAGATCTTATCTGGATCTGCTACTGGAATCAGACGGTCCACTGAAGTAGTTTGAAAAACGTGACACTTTGGTTGCATTAGCGCTTTAATCGTTCCAACGAACCAGATCTCCTTCATGACAAGCGAAATCCGAAAACAACTCGAAGAAAACCTCAGCTCCATTCGCGAGCGAATCGCGCAAGCGTGTCAGGTTTCGGGCCGTCCTGTGAGCGAAGTGACGCTGATCGCCGTGACAAAATACGCCGAACTCGACTGGGTTCGCGAACTGATCGACCTCGGTATCAGGGATCTCGGCGAAGCTCGGCCACAGCAGTTGGTTACACGAGCACGGGAACTATCAGAGGATATTTGCTGGCATTTGATCGGTCATCTGCAACGGAACAAAGCCGAAGATATCCTGCCGTTTACACGAATGATTCATTCCGTCGATTCGGTACGATTGTTCGAACACCTTGCAAAGTGTGCTGTCAAACGACAGTCCAAGCCGAGGATCCTGCTGGAAGTCAACGTTTCTGGCGAACAAAGCAAAGACGGATTTGACCCGACGGAATTGCTGGCCGCGTGGCCCAAGATCCAAACGTGTGACTCGCTGGAAATCTCAGGGCTGATGACGATGGCACCGCTGGGAGACAATGCCGAGGTTGCAAGACCCGTATTTCGCCGACTTCGCGAGCTTCGTGATCGACTGCGAGCTGAATCAGATGGCCGTTGGCAATTGCCAGAACTTTCCATGGGAATGAGTGGCGACTTCGAGATCGGCATCGAGGAAGGGGCAACACTGATTCGTCTCGGAAGCTGTCTATTCGAGGGATTGTCTGCCGAATAGTGCTTTAAAGTTCGGCATTTGTGCCACAGCAGCAGATTCATCTGATCGTAAGACCGGGAAGAAAGACCTGCAGTTTCTTCATGCCTTCGATGGTTGTGTTTGTCCCTCTGATGATGAGATTTTTCAGTTTTCTTAAGGCGCCGAGTTCGATTAATCCGGCGTCTGTGATCCGAGTTCCAGACAGGCTCAGAAAATCCAGGTTCTTGAACCTGGCGAGTTCTCGTGCTCCAACATCTGTGATCCCGGTCGAAGGCAAATCGAGTAATCGGAGTTTTGTAAGTGCCAGGATTTCCTTGAGTCCTTTGTCAGTGATCTGCGTTGTTCCAAGAAAAAGATTTTTGAGATTCGTAAGTCCTGAGAGGGCTTGCAACCCTGCATCAGTGATCGATGTTAATGAAAGACCGAGTGATTCCAGATTTTTCAATTTGCCAACGTGCCGCATCGCCACATCGGAGATTTTCGTTCCGGTCAGATTGAGATCGGTGAGATTTTTCAATTCTTCGATGTCAACTTCGGAAACCTTGGTGAGCGAAAGATCCAGTGTTTTCAAGTTAACGCTGGTTCGGAACGCATTTAGACCGACATCGGAAATTGGTGTCTCACGCAAATTCAGTGACACTAATTGCTTGAGATTCGAAAGATGATTCAGCCCCTCGTCCGAGATTTTTGTCAGTTCGAGATCGAGAGACGTCAAATTCGTCAATCCACTTAGTGATTTTAATCCATCATCAGTGACTCCAGTTTTTCTGAGTGAGAGAAACTTGAGTTGCTTCAGTTCCTTGATTTCGGCGATCCCTTCATCCGTCGTGGGCGTCATTGTGAGATCGAGTTTCGTCAGGTTTTTTAGTTGTCGTATTCCATTCAATCCATCCACTGAAACTTTTGTGACAGCGAGTTCAAGTGACGTCAGATTCGAGCAAACGCTCAGTGACTTGACCCCCTTATCTCCAATCTGTGTTTGGGTCAGGTCGAGCTCCTTCAGACCCGCAAGACTGCTGATGGCGCCTGCCCCGTCATCACTGATCTCGGTTTGACGAAGTCGAAGCGTCGCAAGGAATTGAAGTTTGGCAAGTTCCACCAAGTTGGCATTTGTCACTTTGGTGAAATGGAGATCGAGGGATGTGAGATTCCTGAATGCGGAAACGGTTTGAATTCCGTCCCCGGTCAGATTCATGCATCCGCCAAGATTGAGTTCCTTCAGATTGTTTAGCCCGTCCAGTTCATTCATTCCTGAATCGGTGATTCCACTTGCGGAAAGATTCAGCGAGGACAGTTTGCTCAGATTCTTCAGTTGGGCAAGCTGGTTCACACCAATTCCTTCGAACGAATTGAACGAAAGATCGAGGCTCACGAGGCTTTGAAGTCTGCTAAGCTCTTCGACACCGTCATTGGTGAGACGCGTTCTGATTAGACTAATCGTGGCGAGATTTTCGAGCTCCGATAAATGCTGAAAACCGACACCCGTAATTGGGGTGAAATTCAGACTGAGGTTCGCAAGATTCTTGAGACCGCCAAGTTCCTTCAACCCGACATCACTCACTTGAGTGCCATTGAGTTGAAGTATTTCCAGGCTTGTCAGCTCTTTGATCTCTTTCAGCCCCACATCACTAATCTGAGTGTCTGAGAGATCAAGTGAGGTAAGGTGGCGAAACGACTTCAAAAGAGGCATGAAATTATCGCTCAGACGCGTCGATCCGCGTAGGTCGATGCCGATCACAGGGTGATTTGCCAAAGCGTCATCTCGAGTGATAATTCCACCCAGCAATTCGATCTTCCCAATTGCCGGTTCTTCAGAAGGCTCACCGATAGTAATGAGAGAGCCATTCATGAGACCGACAAGTGCGAAAAACAGCCCACGATTAAAACTGAGCATTTTTGGTCCTTTAAAGGGCCCATACGGACAAAGCACGTTCGTCGTTCCGCTGACTTCGATTGCTGAGTTGACTTCAATAACGCCATCCTGACCATTTCACCAGAAACAAGTCAGAATAAAAATCTCAGTGCTTTCGAATGTCTTTGCGTTGTCGAACGTGGTTTGCCCTTAGTTATGTTTCTGGGAAGTCGGGCAGATTCCTAGTATTGTCAGTCGCTACCTGTGGGGCAGGATAGAGCTTGAACGGAATGATCTCTCTGCCAGGAATTGAAAACATGCCGATTGGAATTAGTCCGCTCGTCGATTTTGCGTTCAAACTCATGCTGGCCAGTCGAGGCCACGAGCGGGTGACGATCCACTTTCTGAATGCAATTCTCGGCGACCAGGTGAAAATCGTGAGCATCGAAATTGAGAATCCCTACGTCGGACCCAAGTTTGAAGGGGACAAATGGGTTGTCCTCGACATCCTGGCCACGGATGACCGGGGTCGGAAATTCAACATCGAAATGCAGACCTCAATTCCCCCTGGTTTACGTCAGCGACTCGCATTTTACGACGCCCGACTCTACGTCGAACAAATGCGTCAAGGAGATCAGTATCACGAACTCCGTCCGGCCATCGTGATTTGTGTGTTGGACAAACCACTCCTGAACGACGGCGACAACCTGCATACCGATTTTCGGCTGCGAGATGAACACGGTCGAGTTTTTACGGATGATTTGCAGATTCACGTCTTGGAATTGACGAAGCTGACAGTGACACGCGAGAATCTGCAATCGGCGACGCCTGCGGAACGATGGGCGTATTTTCTGTTGAACGCCGAAAACCTGACTGTGGCTGAGGTTCGGGAACTGTTTCCTGAGCCGGAATTCGGGGAAGCGGCAGGAGTTTTGGAAATGATCAAAGACAATCCCGACCAAATGAGCGATTACATTTCCCGACTGAAATACAAATTGGATGAAGGCTGGAGGATTGAAAGCACGCGCGCTGAAGCGCTGAGGGAAGGCCGTGAGGAAGGCCGTCAGGAGGGTCGTGAGGAGGGTCTGAAAGAAGGGGAATTGAAAGGGGAACTGATCGGCCAGATCGTCATTCTTCAAGAGCTTCTCGGATTGACCGAGCCGGGTCGCGACGATCTGTCGAAGTATGACGCAATTGAGCTGAAAGACCTGTGCTCACAACTCCGCCATCAATTGCGTACCCGACAGTCTAGTTGATTAGGACCTCGATCCTGGGGGGGTTATCCAATCGGGCACGAAAGATTTCGTTGTTCTGCTCAGGAAATTTCAATTGTTCGACAAACTCGGTATCCGATGTTTTCGGCACTGTCGCCGGCTGGTTGGCACCCGCGAAATGCCGAATTCAAACCTCGTGTGACTCGCTCCAGATCATCACTTTCCAAATCAACCGGGTCGGTCGCGACTTTTCCGACGTACTTGCCATACGAGTTATAATTCACCGCATCAAATACCCATTCCTCAAGATGTGCCGATAAGTCGTACAAACCAAAATGATTCGGACCGTCCGTGCCAACCGGATTTGGAACGGAACACGCTTCACGCCTCGGCCCTTCGAGGACATTTCCAAAATAGTACAGGGTCGTCGTTCCGCTGACTTCGATTGCTGAGCCGACTTCGTGACCTCAGACAAAACACCGCTTTAGCCATTTCACCAAATACCTGTTGGAATGGAAATCTCAGTGCATTCGAAAGTCTTTGCATTACGGAATTCGAGTGTCCCGAGTTATTTCGTTGAATCGTTGTTGACGGTCGTTCCAACGTGTTAATATCGAAATTTGTTCCCGATTTGGGACCGGATCAATGAGGTGAAATGGCATGAGTGCGACAGTCGACAACACGACGGATTCTCACCGCCGATCAGTACGCGGTGAACCGGCCTGGGAGATTGCGACGCTCTATCCGATCCAGGGAACCTGGACCGAAGCGGCGTATCTGGCACTGCCGACGAACCACATGCTGGAACTGAATGACGGTTGCCTGGAGATTCTTCCCCCGCCAACCTACTTCCACGAATTGATCGTCGAGTTTCTGTATGACCTGCTTCGATCGTTTGTGCGGGAACGCAGCTTGGGGAAGGTGATGCGCGCACCGCTTCCCATTCGGCTTTGGGCGGGACAAATGCGCGAACCAGACGTCTTGTTTCTGCGACCTGACCGAATGCAACAGTTGGCAAAAGCGGGTAACCGAGCCCAGCCCGATGGCGCCGATCTGGTGATGGAAGTCGTTAGTCCAGGTCCGCAAAATCGCGAACGAGATCTGGATGTGAAGCGACTGGAATATGCACGTGCGGGGATTGCCGAATACTGGATTATCGATCCTGAACTTCAAACGATCACCGTGTTGGATTTGGCTGGGGATGCCTACCGGGTTTCGGGTGAATTCAAAACGGATCAAACGGCAACTTCAATCTTGCTTACCGGATTTTCTGTTTCCGTTGAAGCAGCTTTCGCGGCAGGTGAAGTCGAGTAACTACAAATCAATGACGGCGTCCTTCGAGACAAAAGGCAGGTCCCCCGAATTGCAGTTGTCCCTGACCGCTGACAATCGATATCCTGTTGGTTATGAGCACGCTTGACCTGACACCACTTCGAAACTCGCCTCGGCTGCCCGAAATTGTGGCGGAATTGACCGACCTTTTGCAGGTCGAGTCGATCGCTCGCGAACGCTTTTATGACGAAATGTCCGACGACCAGAAAGTGGAATTTATCGACGGTGAAATCATCATGCATTCGCCAGCTCGCAATCGGCATCTGTTGGCGACAATTCATCTGGCGACATTACTCAACACATTCGTCAGAAAGCATGGACTTGGCGAAGTAAGATTCGAAAAATGCCTGTGCGTATTTCCCCGCAACGATTACGAACCGGATGTCGTCTTCTTCTGCCGCGAAAAGGCAGCGACATTTCAGCCCGAAACGATGAAGTTCCCGGTCCCCGATCTTGTGGTTGAAGTCTTGTCGGATTCAACCGAAGCCCGCGATCGCGGGATCAAATTCGAAGACTATGAGGCACACGGCGTTCGTGAATACTGGTTGGTGGACACTGAAGCGGAAACCATCGAGCAGTACCACGTTGTGAACAAGTCATTTCAATTGCTGCTCAAATCAGGCTCCGGTGAAATCGCCAGCCGAGTCGTCGAGGGCTTTCGAATTCCCATCCGATCAATCTTCGACGCGGCAGAGAACCTCACGACGCTGAAACGACTTCTCGACTGACGCGACATTCATTGGGATCAGCGGTCAGGACGCGAGTCCGTTTGCGTTCTCTGCTTGATTGCAGTCAGTTATTCACGACCAGAATGCCGGGAATGTTGATGCTCACGCCCTTGACGCTAATTGGGACCGTCGGCCATTCACCTGGTGGCGTAAGAACTTCTGTACCATCTTTAGTGACGATCACGGTGTCGCCCATCACTACGGGACCGACAGAGGGGTGCCAGAAGATCGGGACGCCTGGGGAGAGACGGAATTCGCTGTTTGGCATTAAGGGGACCGAACCGAATTCGTATTCGACGACATCGGCCTGATCGGCTCGTTGCCATTCGGAACCGGCACCTGTCTTTTCATAGATCCGGCGGACTCGATTCCAGACTTCGAACAGTTCCCATTCTGGTTGCGAGAAGAACATGCCCGTCGCTGCCACGAGCGCCGCTTGTTCGAAGGCAACCAACAAATCGTTGGGGGGGTCTCCGATCGAAACCGTTCTTGCGGCGCCGACGTACAATCCGTGATAACGTCCGACAACCGAAATCGTACAGTAGCGCTGCACGGTCGATTGATCGTGGTTCCAATATCGAAACCGTCGGCCTCGCCCGTCACCGAGAATTTGAATCCGCTCGGGAATCACTCCCCGTTTCAGCAGTCGGTGCGACAACTCGCCAGCAACTTCCGCCTCGGTTCGACCACGTGTGAATGCTCGTGCGGTTGCTTCAATTCCGTGTGTCAGTAACCGACCTGCTTCCCGTATGTGTTCGATGTCATAGTCATTCAGCGGCAGTCGCATTCCCAGTAAGCGCAGGCTGACATCGTCCGTGCCGTTGACCCCTGTGTCGCTGGCCACGCGACGGCCACGGCACAGGTCGGCGACCATGACAGCACGAGGTTCAAACCAGGGACGTTCTTTCAACTGAAATCCCAGTCCTGCGACATCCGATTCAAAAAACTGAGCCGTGTCGGCGTTACTGCAGGCAATCAGACGGGCATCCGGGGTCACAAACACACAACCCGAATTCCCGGTCATTCCTCCACGCTGGTTAAATCCGCCACCCGTTAACCAGGCGAAGTTGGCTGGCTGTTGGAGTAACAACGCTGCGTAATTTTCTTGTTCGAGAAACTCGCGAATTAACGAATGCCGACGATCAATCTCGGTCATGCGGACCATATCAAGCGTGGCAAATTCGCCTGATGAGAGTGGATCGGACAGGTCAACAGTAGAAAAGCCCATGCGGGATCTCGCATTTGGTACGAAGTGATTCCACCAACTTTCCAAGCAGAACGACTTGGACGGAAGATTGGATTCAGGATCGAGCACAGTCGATGGTCTCGAACTTCAACACTTGTATCATACCATTGAAACGGGCTGAGTTGGCTACTGTTGGCACCATCAAAAGACATTCTGTCGACAATCAGCGAAGCAAGAGATATCGGGTATTATCGTTAAAATCGCCCCGTGACCTGAACAAACAGACTTGAGGTTTCAATCAAAAATGGCTCGTAATGAAGCTGACCGTGAAGACTTGATGGAAGAAGCGGTTTCCCTCGTCAGACGAATTGAATTCCAATCGGACTTGTTTTCAGAGCCCCTCATGGCAGGATTCAATTCGCACGGTTGGCTGTTCGTCTACCTGGGGAACGATCTGATGTATCGATTTGACGAGCAGGGTCGATTACGCCGATCGTTTGTCGATGGTCGGTTATACCGGACACAAGGGGAAACTCTGGCAGTGATGATTCGAGAACGAGTTTTCAAATCGGGCGAACCGATTGAATCAAACCTCGTGAGACAAGATTTGTCGGGCGAGCAACTAGAAACCTTTCGTCTGCGAATGCACTCCAACCTGATACTGGTGATCGAATGTCTTCGCACGGGTGTCGTCACACGTCAGCATCCTGCCGAAATGCCCGGAATCGCTGGCGAAGTTGAAGCCCGAATCCAACAGGTCCTCAATTCGCACGAATTTCTCGCCCCAGCGATTGTGCGAAGATAGTCGGTCGCCTGCCGTATCTGCGGCTTCCAGCCGCAGATGAAAAATATCGGCGGAGGCTGGAAGCCTCCGCTACAAAAGCTGACAACCTCGCCGCGAAGTCGGTACACTCAACGGTTCGACAAAAACCTCGCCCTCCCGACAGGTCGTTGGCAAAGCCGCTTGGACATTGAATGCTACCACAATTACCACTCATCGATTCCTTTGGAAGGTTGCACAACAACCTGCGGATCAGTGTCACTGATCGCTGCAACATCCGTTGTTTCTACTGCATGCCCGCAGAAGACGTGCAGTTCATGGAAAAATCCGAACTGCTGACTTTTGAAGAAATCGAGCGATTTGTCCGTGTGGCCGTGCCGATGGGGATCGACAAGCTGCGGCTGACGGGCGGCGAACCACTGGTCCGCCGCGAGTTGAATACGCTGGTCGCCAAACTCGCGTCGATTCCCGGCGTGAAAGACATCGGCCTGACGACGAATGGAATTATGCTCGCCGACCAGGCTCAGGGCCTGTACGACGCAGGTTTGCGTCGGATCAACGTCAGCCTGGATGCGCTAACCCCCGAGAAATTCAAAAAGTTCACTCGTCGAGACGGTTTCGAACAGGTGATCGCCGGGATTCATGCGGCGCAACGAGCCGGTTTTGATCCCGTGAAAATCAACGCTGTGTCCGTTCGCGGAATGACGGAGGATGAAATCGTCCCGTTCGGTCATTTCGCACGCGAAACGGGTGTCGAAGTCCGATTCATCGAATACATGCCACTCGACGCCGACAATGCGTGGGAACGTGGCAAGGTGTTGTTCGCCCACGAGATCATCGAAGCTCTTTCATCGTCGATCATGCCACTGAGACCGATCGAACAGGAAACAGCCGGCGGACACGGCGGACCAGCGACCGAATTTGAATTCGACGACGGAGTCGGCCGGATCGGATTCATCGCCTCAGTCAGCCAGCCCTTTTGTATGAGCTGCAATCGAATCCGAATCACCGCCGACGGAAAACTTCGCAACTGTCTTTTCAGCCTGGAAGAGACCGACATCCGCAGCCTGCTGCGTGGTGATGCACCCGACGATCAAATCGCGAGCGCGATTCGGTCCAGCGTCGCAGCAAAAAAGGAAGGCCACGAAATCAACACAGCCCGCTTCATCCAACCTGAACGACCGATGTATTCGATCGGGGGATGAAGAAGTTGTACGTCGTCAACGATGAATTGACGGGTTTCGTTTTGTTGCGTCCGAGATTGCACATTGAGGGGAGTGGACTTTTCTGGCGAGAGTCAATTTATGCGGCTATTAAACATATCAACAATCGCAAAATCACCACCGCCATTCGTTAATACCGTTCCCCTTGTACCGACACGTTTTGCTAATGTCGCAAGCCAGTAATCAAAAACGAAGCCGTTGTCACATCCACCACCTTCGGTTTAGTCACCGCCGCAAAAAGACTGCTCAGTCTGCCGTCTATTAAAGAGTTCGTTTCCCCTTTCGATCGGTGATGACACCTCCGAGAACGAAGAACGTACGATTGCACCGTAAACGTAGTAACTCTCGTATGCCAGTTCTCGTCCCGATCGATGAAGTTGATCAATCCCTTTTTTCTTTGTCCTGATCTACTTTCTACTCACTTTAGATCAACTTTCTAGCCGCTTCGGCTTGCCCCGTCGCGCGTGTCAGCCAGGGAATCGGATTTATGAACGTTGGCGAAGTCGGTTGAAGTCATTCGAAATCGCGCGAACTCGGGTGAACTTTTCGAACGAATTTCGTTTCGATGAGAAGAATAGGACTTAATTAGACATATGTGACACATAGGACCTATGAGTGAGTTTTCTGGCTGTCGTTTTTGCCGGGGACGGGACATGCCTGGGACGGAGCATCGCTTTCCCTGCTGACGAAGTTGCTCAAAACTCGCAAAGACGCTTTAAGGAAAAACAAAAAGTTCTGCGCAATATCCTGCGACCACAATAAAAACGCCCACATACTTTTTTCACGAGACACCCGTTGTTTCTTAACAATGCCTGAGTAGGGTTGCACAATTCGAACGACTATTCTAGCGGAATGGGGTGTGGTCTATGCGCGTCTGGAATTCGCTATCTTGCAGTTTCTTGATTGTCTTCGGCTTCGGGATAGGGATGGCCCAGTCTCAAGACAAACCCGTTTCAAAGCACGACGCGGCGGATGAGAAGGTGACTGTGCTGGCAAACGGCTGGAAGGTGACACCCGCTGGCGAACAGATCATTCTGGCTGATTTGACTTTAAACATCGTAGCTTCGCCCGACAGCCGTTACGCATTTGTGACTTCGAACGGTTATAATACGCACGACCTGACTGTCGTGGATTTGGTTGATCGCAAGATCGTGGCTGCGGAAACGGTGCGGCAAAGTTGGTTCGGACTGGCTGCTGATTTCAAAACCGGGCGGCTCTGGTGGTCGGGTGGTGGAAACGGCAAGCTTCACAAGTTGATTTGGTCGAACGGAAAATTCCAATCAACCGAACTGGCTGATCGACCGCTCGCGCGGGGAACACCGACGAACGAACGTGCTCAGACTCCTCCTCCGTTTGTGACCGGACTCTACCATGATGCTGGTCAAGATTCGCTGTACACTTTAGCGATTCTTCCTCGCGGTGTTACCAGGACGTTTAAAACGGATGATGTCTCGATCGACATCAAAGGCTCAGGCTACATAACTCGATCTGCAAATGGTGCCGACGATGAATTGTCTGCTCCTTGTGGCAAACGACCATACGATGTGGTGCTCGCCCGAAATGGGTTGCTCTATGTGAGTGACTGGAGCGATCGTTCCGTGCTGATTGTCGATCCCAAGACGCTACGCACCGTCGCCCGAATTTCCGTCGGCGAACATCCGAATCAACTCGCACTTCATCCCACCGATGATCGATTGTTTGTCACATGTGCGTCGAGCAATGGTGTGTGGGTCATCGATACTTCGCGAGGAACGGTGCAGGAGACGATCTTTACAGCACTGTTTCCCAAGTCACCCGAGGGGAGCACGCCAGATGCACTTTGTATTTCACCCGATGGGGAAACGCTTTACGTTGCTAATGCGGATAACAATTGTGTGGCCGTGATCGACATCGAAACTCCTCGTCGAAGTGAAGTCGAAGGCTTCATTCCTACCGGTTGGTATCCCACATCGATCGCCATGACGCCCGATGGAAAGCAGTTGCTTGTGGGTGTCGGGAAAGGAAATGTCACGAAATCCAATCGACCGGATCAGGTTGCGTTGGACGCTGTTCTGGCCGAGCCTGCAAAGGAAGGTGGCTATCGACCGATACCGCGTGCTCACGTGGGAACGACCTTGTCGGGGGCACTTTCGATCGTCAAAGTTCCCGATGAGGAACAACTCGCAAAATATACCAGTCAGGTCTATCGCAATTGCCCATATTCCGACGAACTGCTGACCTCGGCGATTGCACCGCCGGGCAATCGCAAGACGGCGATCCCGGTCAAAGTCGGTGATCCGTCCCCGATCAAACATGTCATCTATATCATTAAAGAGAATCGAACGTACGATCAGGTTTTCGGCGACATTCCGCGAGGGAACGGCGATCCGAGCCTTGTCATGTTCGGTGAAGAAGTCACCCCGAATCATCACAAGCTGGCGAACGAGTATGTGCTCCTCGACAACCTGTACTGCAATGGTCAAGTCTCGCGAGATGGTCATCCCTGGTCCACGATGGCTTATAATACTGACTATATCGCGCGGGACTGGGCACTGACGTATTCCGGACGCCGTGGCATTGAAGACGGTGATGACGATAACGGAGAACTCTCAAACGCTCCCAGCGGCTATCTCTGGGACGCCTGTCTGCGAAAAGGGATCAGTTTCCGAAACTATCGTGAATACGGGTCTCGTGTCAGTGAACCAGACGGGACTTCGCGAATTGAGGGGCGCGTACCCGGGCTGATCGGTCATATGTGTCCTGACTACGGCCTCCCGCGCAAGGACGGCAAGAAAGCGCGTGACACCGACAACGTCGAGGTGTTTTTAAAAGAGTGGCGAGAATTCGAAAAGAATGGAACTCTTCCGCAACTGATGATCATGAGCCTCGGTGAGGACCACACGGAAGGGACTCGTCCGGGCGCACCCACACCGCAAAGTTGTGTGGGAAGCAACGATCTGGCTCTTGGCCGTCTCGTCGAAGCGGTCAGTCAGAGCAAGTCCTGGGAAAAAACGGCAATCTTCGTGATCGAAGATGATGCCCAGAACGGGACCGATCATGTTGACGCGCACAGAACGATCGGGCTTGTGATCAGTCCTTACGTCCGCCGAAAGCATCTAGATAGCACTCAGTATTCTACCGCTTCGATGCTAAGAACGATCGAACTGATCCTGGGAATACCACCGCTCAGCCAATATGACGCAGCTGCGACACCGATGTTTGAATCCTTTACCGATCAGCCTGACCTCACGCCGTATACTCATGAAGCTGCTCGTATTAATCTGGATATGTTGAATACAAATCTGGCTTACGGAGCCGATCGATCTAGCAAAATGGACTTCAGCGAATACGATCGGATCGACGATTTCGAACTCAACGAAATCCTATGGTGCGCCATCAAGGGAGTCGATGCACCGATGCCGCCCGCCGTTCGTCGAGCGATCGCCTATCGACGCCTGGAATTGGCGGACGAACAGAAGTAGTGAATATCAAAACGCCTTGAACTGGCGGACGATGACTCGGGCGGAACGGAGGCCGTCGACGGCGGCGCTGACGATGCCGCCGGCGTAACCGGCTCCTTCACCAACGGGATACAGACCCGCGATATTCGGACACTGACGTGTCTTCAGGTCGCGGTCGATTCGGATTGGTGAACTGCCGCGCATTTCCGGGCCGACCAGAATTGCGTTCTTGAGGAAGTCGCCGCGCAGTTTCTTGTCCATGATTGGCAAGCTTTTACGAATTGCCTCCGTTACCACCGCTGGTAAGACAAGATCGAGTTGCGCCGGCTGGACACCACGTTGATACGAACAATCGAGTTTTGCTTCCGGGTGGGTTGCCTTTCCTTTCAAGAAATCCCGGGCGGTTTGAATCGGTGAGAGATAGTTCGCTCGTCCCAACCGGTATGCGACCGATTCGAAATGTTGCTGCAGGTGCATTCCGGCGAGCGGGTGTGAATTGCCGAATTCGTTCGGTTCGAGCGTCACCATGATGCCGCTGTTCGCGAACGGAGTATCGTGTCGAGAGTTGCTCATGCCGTTTGAGCAGAACATCTCAGGTTCGCTGATGCTGGGCATGATGATTCCACCCGCACACATACAGAAGGTGAAGACGTCTTTAGTCCCTCGGGCCTGTAACGTGTAGTCCGCCGCACCGAGGATGGTCTCGTACTCAGGTCGTCCGTACTTGTGGTGGTTGATCTGTGATTGCGGTTGCTCGATTCGCAGACCAAGTTGAAAGGCTTTCTGGATCATCGGGACGCCGAGATCGTACAGCATCTGATAGGTGTCACGGGCACTGTGACCGATACCGAGAATCAGTTGGCTGCAGGTCATATGGCCGGACGATGTATTGATGCCGACGACACGTCCATCACGGATCTCGATCCCTTCGAATCGGCAGCCGAACTTGTATTCGCCGCCTAAGGCTTCGATCTTTCGACGATAGTTGCGGCAGATCATGGGCAGCTTGTTGCTACCGAGATGCGGTCGATTCTCGTAGACGAGTGACGGTCGTCCGCCGCAATCGACGAAGCTTCTTAAGACCCAGTCGACGTCGGGTCCTTCAAGACGACAGGTCAGTTTACCATCGCTGAAACAGCCGGCTCCCCCTTCGCCGAACAGATAGTTATTTTCGCGATCGAATTCACCGCCTCGATCGAACTCGCGAACGGCGGAGACCCGGTCTTTGACCGCTTCGCCTCGTTCGATGATCAGTGGACGATAGCCCTTAATTGCGAGGTAGTACGCCGCCAGCAGTCCGGCGGGTCCCGAGCCGACAATGATCGGACGTTCGGACAACGGTTCGTCACCAGGAGTCGCATCGTCGAACTCAGGTGGCTCGAAGGTCTGAATATCGCCGGTTTGTCCGAATGGGACCCTGGATCGACTGATGCAGTCTTCGGTCAGTTCGATCAGCGTCGTATAGACGAATTGAAGATCCATGGATGAGCGGGCATCGAGGCTTTTTTTGAGAATTCGCCATAGGGCGAGATCGCCGACTGACAAACCGAGACGTCTCGCCAGATGCTGTGGGAGATCTGCTTCGGGCGTAGTGACGGGGAGACGGAGGTTTGAAATACGGATCGGCATGCAACTTAACCAAACACAGTACGAAAACAGCTTGGTAGCACGGAAGTCTAGCAACGACAAGCGTTCATCGTGGATTCACGCGAGTTCAATGCTAGTTTTTTTCGATGGAATCGGAATCTTCCTAACCCGTAGCAGAGGCTTCCAGCCTCTGATGAAAGATATCCGAAGAGGCTGGAAGCCTCCTCTACGAATTTCCGCCAGAGTTGCGTTTCACCACTCACTTCCGCCAAGATCGACGATATTCGGTGTTCCAGAATCATTTGAGTCCTTGCCGGCATGTACTTGTTTCGACCTCTTCTTGCGTTTGGATTTGCAAGTCCCTTGATGTTATGGGGACTGGCTGCGGCCAGCATTCCGATCGTGATTCACCTGTTGCATCGGCGTCGGTTTCAGACGGTTCAATGGGCGGCGATGCGATTTCTGCTCGCCGCAACCAAGAAACAGTCGCGTCGAATAAAACTTGAGCAGATCCTGCTGCTCATCATCCGAACTTTGATCCTGACGTGCATTGCTCTCGCACTCTCTCGACCGACGGCGGAAACACTCGGTGAATATTTTCAATCGACAGGTCCAAAACACCGGATCGTCGTTGTCGATTCGACGTTCAGCATGGGTTATTCAGCGGCAGGTCGTACTCGGTTCGACCGAGCCAAAGACATGGCGAGACAAATTGTGAGTCGTGCGAAACAAGGGGACGCCATCAACCTTGTTCGGATCAGTGATTCTGTTCCACATGTCATGGTTCGGCGACCTGCATATCAATCCGCAGCCGTGATCGAAGAGATCGACCAACTGACGTTATTCGATGAACGAGTCGATGCTTCGATCGTGTTGAAAGAGATCGACGAACTGTTGTCGCTGGCCCCCGATCTGACTCACAAGGAAGTCTATTTTATTACCGACCTGCAGTCCGCAACTTGGGGACCACCGGACTCCAGCGAGACGCTCAAAGTCCGTGAGGCGATGAAAAAAATTGCTGCACGGGCAAAGATTGTCTGGCTGGACGTCGGCGAGCCGAATGCGACCAACGTCGCGGTGACTGGACTGAAGACTGACGAATCATTCGCATTGTCTGGTCGTCCCATACGAGTTTCGGCGTCGATCAGGAATTTCAATTCAGTTGGATCAACGGGGCAACTGGTTGAACTGACACTCGACGGCCAACTGGCGGATACCAAGCGAGTCGACTTACCCGCTGGCCAGGAAGTGACCGTTGAGTTTGCTCCAAGCTTCAGTGGTGGTGAGCATCGGTTAAAGGTTCGTCTCTCTCCCGACGCATTGCCCGTAGATGACTCGCGATCACTTGTCATCCCGGTACGGGACGAACTGCAAGTCTTGCTCGTCAACGGAAAGCCATCAGGTGAACTGATGGGGAATTCGACGGACTTTTTGAAACTGGCGCTTGCTCCCGAGCTGCCGAATCGAGCGATTGCGAGTTCCATCCAACCGACGGTAATTCGAGAAAGTGAATTACTGGGAACGGATCTCAGCCGGTTTGATTGCGTCTTCATTTGTAATGTTGCGATGTTCACCGAACGCGAAGCGGAAGTCTTGCGCAGGTATCTCGATGCGGGTGGTGGTGTCGTCTTTTGTCTGGGCGATCAGGTTCGGGCGGACAATTACAACCAGGTGTTGCATCGCGATAAGCAACCGATCCTGCCAGCAAAACTCGGGGAACGTATCGGTGACACAAAAAAGAAGGATGTCGCGTTTGAATTCAATGCCGGAGAGTTCAACCACCCGATTGTCAGTCCGTTTCAAGGAAATACAGGTGCGGGTCTCGAATTGACGAAGACGTTCGTCTACATCAAGGCAGTTGTTGACGAAGACCGTTCGGCAAAGGTTGCGCTCCGCTTCAGCTCTGGCGACCCTGCCATTATCGATGCACCGTCAGGCCGAGGCCGGGTGATCCTGTTCACGACATCGGTGGATCGGGAATGGAGCACCTGGGCTGTCTGGGGCCATAGCCTGATTCCCTTGATTCACGAAACGGTGAATTACGCGGTTTCCGATCGTTGGAAAGATCGGGAAGTGCTCGTCGGCCAGCCACTACAATGTCATATTGGTCTGCGAGCGACTGATACGTCGGCGATTCATCAGCTTCCTGATGGCGATTCAAAACCCCTTCAGCCTTCAGAAGACGGTCGCATTCTGACCACCGAACCGACAACGACCAGCGGGTTTCACAAAATCGTGTTGGGGCCACCGGCTAATCGGGCCGACTGGTACGCCGTCAACATCGATCCGGTCGAGAGTGATCTGACCTCACTTCGGGTCGAGGATCTCAGGACGGAAATGATGCCGGGTATCGATTTTTCATACTTGACCGAGTGGGAAGAATCGTCGTCCGATGCTGGTGAAAAAGTGCGAGCGATTTCGACTGGGACGGGATTTTCCCGAGCCCTGCTGATCACCGCATTAGCTTTGCTGCTTGTCGAGCAGATGATGGCATGGAATTTTCTCGCCGGGGTCAGTTTATTGCTGGCGATGCTCTTAAGCACGCTGACGTGGAACGTGTGGCATTGGAACTCGTTGGCTGGTGCGATGATCGCCTTCCTGATTTCGATGTGTGTATTGGCGCTGGCAATGAAATATCGAAACAGATTCGGTTCAGTTAACGGGTAACGAAACTGATGAGTTCCTTCCGTCGACCGCTGCTCACGAATCACAATCGCTGCTGGATCTGGGGCCGTAACGTCGTTTTAGAAACGTTACGCGCGAATCGATGGCCAGTGATCGAATTACTTCACAGCGATCGATGTGAACCATTCGCTCGGGACGAGGCTGTGGCACTCGCTAAAGATCGAGGTCTGAATGTCGTTTCCGTTCGTGATGCGGAGATCACGAAGAACTGTCGATCCGAAGATCATCAGGGTCTCGCCGCACGCATGCCACCGTTTCCTTATTGGGACGTCGCAACACTCTTGAATGAATTGCCTCCAAACCCGGTTTTAGTCCTGCTCGACCGTATCCAGGATTCTCATAATTTCGGGGCTATCGTCCGCTCGGCGGAGGTGCTTGGGATCGATGGCGTGATCGTTGGAACTCACGAACAAGCGTCGGTGAACAGCCATGTTGCACGCAGTTCCGTCGGAGCGGTGAATTATGTTCCGATCGCTGAGTCGAACGATCTTGAAGTGACTGTCCGGGATTTGCTCGAGCGACGTTTCCAGATCGTGGGTGCATCGGACCACGCCAAACAACCGATCTTTGAAACCGATTTCCGAAAGGCGACGCTGTTGTTGATCGGAAATGAAGGACGGGGAATCCAACCGGCACTTCAGACGCTTTGCACTCAATTTGTCCAGATTCCGATGTTGGGGCGTGTCAATTCATTGAATGCCGCCGTATCGGCTGGGATTCTGTTTTACGAAGTCCTCCGGCAACGAAGGGCATGAAGGTCGACGGTGTAATTTGATTTATTCCAGCTTAAGGGGCGGACGCCGCACCGTCAGCGAGCATGAACTATGGGTGACTTTTTCCACGGATGGCGACGAAAGACGGGATGCGTAATGCTCGTAATCGCGTGCATGGCGACTTTGGCGTGGGTGAGAAGCCTCGTTGTAGCTGACCACTTTCGGTGTACGATGAATACGAAACATATGCGATTTGTCTTAGCCACATGTCCGCATTACTCGGTTTGGATGATCGTGGATGACCGTGACCAGAGCCCGCAGACTCCGTTTGTATGGTGGAACAGTTCGTTTGATTTTCCAAACATTTTCGAGCAGGGTCAGGATTTTGATTTTTGGTGGCCCTGGTTCGGCTTCGGTATCGGAGTTTCAACAATCCCCGAGTCGTCAGCGGGCGGAAGGTTTCGGGGCGTAACGCGTATTTGGGCAATTCCCTATTGGGTCATTGTTTGTCCGGCCACGTTGCTTTCCGCCTGTCTGTTGCTCAGCAACGCTCAAAAAAACAAAACCAACCGTTACGGCTCAAACTTCGATGTGACTCTGCGACGATAAACAAGCCTGCTTATTAATTACTATTGCGTGCCAACCTTTTTGACTGAGATTCTGTATGTCGTTGATTTTGAAGAACCCTCACAGCGTGCTTGCCGCCTTGCAGACTCGGCCTGAAGACGTGATCGATGTTCGGTTGCCTGCGGGAAAGCCATCGCCTGCGTGGGGGGATGTGATTGAACTTGCCAAGCAACTTGAGATTCCGATTCGAACGACGTTCGCAGAAGAGACGCGACGACCTGCAGCTGATCAGAAGTCTGAACGGACAGGTGCAGCTCAGGCAACTGTTCGCGAGCGAAACGGGCTGCTGATTGAAGAGCTATTTGCTAATGCGGAATCGAGCCCAGGTCTTTGGCTGGCGCTGGATTGTTTGCAAGACCCGCATAACGTCGGAGCGATCTTTCGAACAGCGTCATTCTTCGGAATCAAGGGGATCGTGATGACGCGGGATCGGTCCGCTCCGCTGACCGCAACGGTGTATGACGTGGCGGCAGGGGGTCTGGAATACGTTCCGTTTGGAGAACCGACGAATCTGGCCCGCGCGATGAACGTGGCCAAGACCGCCGGGATCTGGCTGCTTGGTTCATCCGAGCATGCCGAACAGGACGTGTCGGAAATCCCGCGTGACCGTCCGTGGATGTTGATTCTCGGTAACGAAGAACTTGGGCTTCGTCGATTGTCGCTCGATAAGTGTGACCAGATCTGCAAGCTCACGTCGAAGGGGACGGTTCCGTCGCTTAACGTGTCTGTGGCCGCGGGAGTACTGATGGCGGAATTAACGCGCAAGGCTTGACCAGATGAACTTGAGAGGGTTCGAATGCTTTTGCGGCAAAAAAGAAGGGTGCCACGGGATTATCGTCTTCGGTTAGCCCGTGCTCTTCGACAATTCCGAAGACACTGCGTCCAAGAAGACTTCGATGCAGTGGCACAAACTCCAGACGATGGCGGCATAAGCAGTAATCAGATTTCGCTCACCAGTATGACGCCGACGAAGACGTCGTAGGCGGCATGGGCACCAACGGTAATCCCGAAGCCCCGCAAGAAATAGAGTGCGGCGAAGAACATTCCGGCCAATGTTCTGAACGCAAATCCGAACCACAGCTCCCGGTTTGATTGGACGCGAGTGACTGCTTCAGAAATGATCGCCAACGCCTGACCGTCGGCAGTCGGTCCAAGATAGTGAGCCAACGAAAAGATGAAACTGGTTGTGATCACCGTACCAACGATCGCCCAGCCTTTCGGCACCATCGCCGCTCGAAAGAGGGCATACGTCACCGGCAGCAGGCAAAGTCGAAACAGAAACTCTTCGTAGATTCCGGCTCCCATGAAGGTGACTAGCCGGATTAAGAATCCGTGTTGCGATGGCTGATCCACCTGCAAGTGAATCAGCGGCGCATGTCGAAAACCGTAATCTGTCAGTTGACCAAGCATGATCAACAGAAACGCATAGAGCAGACTTTCGGCAGCCATACCGCCGAGAGTATCCCAGGCCATGTTCCATGGCTGACGGGTCGTCATGTGCCAGGCCATTAAGGTCCCGATCAGCAGCACTGGCAACAACCAGACGATCTCAATCCCCGCTTGATGCAACCAGTACCTGATCCAGGCATCGGCACCGTTACGGATCGACTCGCCACGCGCGCTGCCGGCGAAACCGACACCGAACTCATAGGCAATGAGCAGCGGCAGCAGGAAAACGAGATTGCAAAACGGACGGCGAGTTTCCAGCCAGTATTCCGCTGGCGGTCCGTCGTTCATCAAATGCAATTCGGGCGAATCGGCCAACAGCATAGAGAAATTCCAACAGACGCAGTGCGTCGTATCAGACAACTCCTACCGTCATCGTCGGATTCGAATCGGTGGGTTCAGAAATGACCGGGTCGCCCGCAAAGTCTGACTGGCTTGGACTTGATATGATTCATAAGAGAGGCAGACTTTGACGATTGTTCGGGCATTGGCGACTTGGTGAAGGCGTTGTTTCGTGAGGAATGTAGGATTAAGTCAACCGATATCGAATACTCCGCCGATTCCAGACAATGATTGATTCAACGAAATGAGATCCCCTACAATCAAGCGTTTCCCCAATCGTGCGTCCCCGCGTCTCTGACGACGCTGAATCCGCAGGGGTTAAGATCAGACTTTTTTAAAGTTCGCTAGTTTTCGCCGAAAGAAGGATTGGCTTATGGCCACTGATATTCGTCTCAAGGAACGTCTTCCTGAATTGACCGACCGTATCGTCGACACGTATCAGGAAATTGAGACGATCAATCACCTGGGTCACTGTCCTCTGCCAAGCGTTGAGATCGTTATTGAGATTGCAGAGGATTTGAAAGAAATTATCTATCCCGGCTACCGCAAGCGGCAGAATCTGCATCTCGGCAATGTGACTTATCACGTTGGCGACCTGGTCGACAGTTTGCACGACCGGCTTACACAACAGATTGCTCGTGCCTTGCGTCACGATTTCCGCAGGAAACATCATCTGAGCTGTGGTGATCTTCAGCCCGACTTTGAGACTTTAGGGCAGGAGAAGGCCATTGAGTTTCTTTCGACGCTTCCCGCGATTCGTCGCGTGTTGGCAACGGACGTGCAGGCGGCGTACGACGGCGACCCGGCTGCCGGCGGACTGGACGAAATCATATTCTGCTATCCCGGACTGGAAGCGGTCACGGTTTATCGATTGGCACACGAACTGTTCCGGTTGCAAGTTCCGCTGATTCCGAGAATGCTTTCGGAATGGGCTCATGGTCGTACAGGAATCGACATCCATCCGGGTGCCGAGATCGGGCCATCGTTTTTCATTGACCACGGAACGGGTGTGGTGATTGGGGCGACGTGCGAGATTGCCAGTCACGTCAAACTCTATCAAGGGGTGACGCTCGGGGCACTTAGTTTTGCACGGGACGAACAGGGCAACCTGATTCGTAACTCCAAACGACATCCTACAATTGAGGACCATGTGGTCGTCTATGCGAATGCGACGGTCCTTGGCGGAACAACGACGATAGGTCGTAATTCCGTCATCGGAGCCGGCGCGTCCGTTTACGAAAGTATCCCAGCCAACACGGTTGTGACGCTGGAAAAACCAATGCTGCGAATGCGGCATGCTTCGTGATGTCAGTGCTGGAACAGGAACTCTTTCGAGTTCAAGATTGCCCAGCCGACGTCTTCAAACGCTTGTCGACGGTCCTGCTGTGCCGCGATATGTTGTTTCGAGGCGTTCATTTCCTCTGGGGATGGAGTTCTTGCCAGGGCGGCCAGATAAAGAGCCGTGATGATTTCTTCTTCTGGCTTGTTCTCTTTCAACATCGTCGCAATCCGACCGTTGTCGGCCCGCAGCTTGTTATGAACCACAGGTCCGTTAATCATCTGCAATGCCTGAGAAAGATTCGATTCGCTTGAACGTTCACACTGGCAGGCCATTTCACGTTGCGGCTGACCGAAGACTTTCAGAAAATAGTGATCGGTCGGTGGATCGGCCAGTTCACACGCTCGGGTTCCCAGTGGCATGCCAGGGAATTGTTCTGGCACATTTGTCACGGCGCAGATTCCGTCCAGCAACTGCTCGGCACTCAAAAGCCGTGTGTTTGCGTGCGAGCAGTAAATCTCGTCATCCTTGTTGAACGGATTCTTGCGCGAGCTGAGCTGATACGTACGGCTGTTACAGATCGTGCGGATCGCCCAGCGCTGGCTGAAGTTGTTTGCGGCGAACTGGCGGGCCAGTTCGTCGAGCAGCTTTGCATTCGATGGAGGGTTTGAGTCGCGGAAGTCGTCGATCGGATCGACGATACCACGACCAAGCAGATGTCCCCAGATGCGATTCGAAACGCTCTTGGCGAAGAAGGGGTTATCAGGAGACGTCAGCCATTGAGCGAAGACAACCCGTCGATCCTGATCGGCAGGAACGTCAACGTCCCCTTTCAGCAGCAGGTGAACCTTCATCTGTTTATTGGTACGCGGCTGTGTCACTTCACCGCCGCCCTGTGAGAAGATCACTTCTTCTTCGGCATCGACCGAGTTTTTGCGACCAACTCGCACGAATGCCGCTGCGATACCGTAGTAGTTGTCCTGCGTCCATCGCTCAAACGGATGGTTGTGGCACTTGGCACACTGGATGCGAACACCCAGGAATAACTGAGCCGTTGTTTCCGTGGCATCCTGTGGGTCACGACTCGCTCGCCAGAAGTTTGCTGGGGGATTTTCGAAGACGCTACCGTTCGCGGTCAGCAGTTCTGTTGCGAACTGGTCAAGCGGCTTGTCGTTCCGCATCGACTCGTAAATCCATTGTCGGAACTTATGGACACCAGCCGTCTTTAGCTTCTTGCTGTTCGACCGGAGCACATCGCCCCACTTCAAAGCCCAGAACGCGGCATACTCGTCACTGTCGAGTAACCGATCAACCAATGCCATTCGTTGCGAGGGGCTACGCTCGGCCAGAAATGCTTTCGCCTCGTCAGCGGTTGGCAAACGACCTGTCAGATCCAGCGTGACACGTCGCAGAAATTCGTCGTCGGTACAAATGTCAGACGGAAGGATCTGTAGTTGCTTCAATTTTTCGAAGACGGCGGTATCAACGAAGTTGTTTTCAGGCGGATTGTTCCAGGCAAAACCAGGAACTTCTTCGAGGAATGTCATGTAAGTCGTCGACATTTTATCGAGATAGCGAGCAAGGATCGCCGTCTCTCCACGACCGTTCTTTGTCACCAGACCTTGAGCGTTGACGGAACCGACGCTTTCGTTCGAAGTCGTGAAGTCGGTAAGGGGTGTCAGATCGCGGATTGACCCGTCGCTGAAATGACCAAGAACCATAATCTGTTGTCGAGCGGCGGGCTGATGGAGGATTCGTTTTGCAGGGACCGTCACGATCTTCACCAGATCTGGTTCCGTCGCTGGATCAAGACGCATCCCTTCCGCAATCCATTGTTCCAGAGCCTTATGGGCAGGATCACCCTTTTTCAGACGTTTTCCACCACCGTGTGCGACTTCCATGAGCGGCTTTTGCAGCAACAGGCTTTGGCCTGGTTCCATGATATTCGTCCGTCTTCCGTAGAACTCGGATCGTACGGTCATAATATCGAGTGCCGAATCGTAGGCTCGTAGTGACAATCGAAAACCGCCCTTGCCCGATGGTGAGCCGTGACAGGCACCCATATTGCATCCGGCCTTGGTCAATGCCATCTGGGTTTCATTTTTGAAACTGACAGGTGCCGGAGCTTCGATGTTTTTGACGACGACGGGGACGGAGAATGTCTGGCCGCTGATGGTCGCAGTCACCGTGGCTTCACCATTGCCAACGGGCAGAGCGACAGCCCCTTCGATTGTGACGATCGCAGGGTTAGACGACACGAACGTCGCGACTGGTGTCAGATCACGGACGTGATCACCGGCGTACATGCCGGTCACGAGCAATTGTTGCCGCGAACGTTTTCCAAGAAGCTCAAACTTCGCCGGTTCAACGACGATTGAGGTTGGCTGACCGACATCAATCGGTGTTTCCGCCAACACAAAAGCGGGCAAGAGAGCGACTACGCTTAACGATAGCACTTGGCAAACGGCATTCATTCTCATCGTCTTCGTCTCCGTCCGGGTAATTTTCGTTTCGTGAGGATGATCGAGTATTTAAAAAATGTCTGCATTCGCAGTATTAGTCCACAGCCAGAACAACGGCTGCCGATGTTGCTTCCAGTTTTGCTGCCCCAGCCATCGCATCGGCTTTGGCGGTCACATTATTCACATTAGCAGTCGCGGCATCGGCTGCAGCAGTCAGTTTAACATCAACCGTCGTTTGATCGGCAGCGATTGTTGCGGGTGCCGCAGTAATTCCGGCTGGAAGATTTTGAAGTGTCACGTTGACAGGTCCGGTGAAAGCCGGATTCCGATCAACGATCGCTTTTACAACCAGTTCGCCACCTTTGGCAATCTTGCCGGGTGCAGGATCAAGTTTAATGGTCATTGGTGCAGCCAGGTTCAGCCGAAGTGCCATGCCTTGAACCACAGTCTTGTCACCTTGCTTGAGCGTTCCCGTCAGCCCGGCGGTGAACTCGCCGAGTGGGGCTTGGTTATTGGCCGAGATCACCAGTTCGGCTTCAGATTGCCCTTTGTCGATGTTCTTTACGGCAATTGTCACGCCAGCAGGAAGACCGTTCTGCGGAGGAGCGATGGCGACAACCACACCTTCCTCAAATCCGGCAGCTCGCGTTGCGATCAGTTTTACCTTTGTCGAAAGGTCTTTTCCGAAGACGGCGGTACTGGGTTCAACACGCCAGGTAAAGCCAGGAGCTGGTGCCGATGCGGCTGCCACAAACTGATTCAGTTTGTTCGGCGACCAGCGCATGGCATTGTTTCTTGCTTTCAGTACGCCGCCGATTTCGGCCGGAACCGTGACGTCAGCTTCACCAATTTTTGCGGTGCCAACGATCTTGATCTGATACAGTTCACCCGCAGCAAACTCAGGCGTTGCCTGCAAGGTGATGACAGCATCGTTCCGACCGACACCAATCACCGATTTGCTGGCGGTAACACCTGCCGGCAAATTCTTGGCACTCAATTCGATTGGTCCCGCGTATCCCGTACGAACGGTCGTGACCGTCGCCATGACAGAACCACCGGCTGGAATATTGAATGTGTCAAGCGACGCAGCCAGCGAGAACTGAGGGGGCGTCATCGTGACGGCGATACGATAAGCGTGCTCGCTTCCACCGCGATGATTCAAGTCTTCGACAAACAGCACGTAGTCTCCGTCAGCCGGGAACTTAAAACTGAGCGATCCTTCGCTGGTGCCATTATCTTCTGCCGCAGCAAGTTGTCCCCCCTCCTTATTGAGAATCTTAAAATTGAGGTCTGTGGGCGATCCCTGTTGTCGAGTGACACCAAAGAAACTGACCGTCTGGTCTTTTTTTGCCGTGAAAATAAATCGATCGACATCGCCGGGAACTTCCAGTCGCCCATTGATGTCGTGTCCAAGTTCGACCCGGTTCGCCTGATCCGGGTTATTATTGGGTTCTTGCTCAAGGAATTGTGGCGTCGAGACCACTTCTACCGTGCTGTACCCACTGGCACCATTCGGGCGTTTGAAGCTGACATTGATCCAATCAGATGGCAAGTCTGGTGCGACCGCATACGGGATCGGCGTCAGTCCATCAACTCCAAACCCTGCCAATGTCACACTTGTCAACGGCACATTTGCTGCGGTCCCCCGCTGAATGGCGAGCGGATAAGCAACCGTTGCCACAGGAAAATCGCCGATTCGCAAGCGGTAGTTTCCCGCCCCGTACTTAATGTCTCGCAGTTCGAGGATGTACTCGCCTGCGTCTTTAAACGTGTAAACGAGCGATGAATCGCTGTTTAATCCAGGAGTGTCGTCGTTGTAGGCAAGTTCACGACCTTTGATATCGAGCAGTCGAATCATCGGATCCAGCGACGAACCAATCCGTCTGGCCAGCACTTCGATCGACAAGCGCTGGCCCGCTTGAACTGGAAATTTGAAATACTGCCAGCTTAACCCTGCGACCGTTCCATCGATTGCCGTCGGAATGGAAACGGCTTGAGCGGTCGCCAACTGTACGTTCGATCCCACAGAAGCGATCGAAGGCAGATCGTCGATAAACAAGAAACGTAACGGAGAGACGCCCTTATCCGTCACGACTCGCATCGCCTGAATACCGCACGGCGTGTTAGCTGGAACGTTTATCCGGTATGTGACTTGTCCGGGATTTTCGCCGTTCTTCTCAATCCCTTCAGCGAGTACCGCCTCGGCAGGGAAACTCAGCCAAAGTTTTTTCGCGACGGCTAAATTACCGCCATTGATTTGAAGCGGCATTGTCGTTCCAGGAGCCAGTGCCCCAGGAACCGTCCCATTGATCACCGGTTCTTGCGCCGACACAATATGAAACGAGGCCAACACGAGCGCAAACGGCAATTTCCGGGTGAAGCGAGAAACCAGCATGCAGCTCGACTCCAAGGTGGGTTACAGAGGTAGGTTGGACATCAGGCGGGACAGATATCAGTTAATACTGATGTCACATCATACGGATGCGTGACAACGGGCGTCAATTTGAAAGCAGCCTGATCCCCGGCAATCTCATTTTTTGCCATCCTTGCGGATCGCAATCCAATACCCCTAAATTCGTTGAGTACAATATTTGGTGGTACGCAAGCCAGTAATTCGCGTGAGACCGAGACATGACAGAATCGACGGCCCGTGATCTGATGACGCTCGAACAGTTTGAAGAGAGAATTCTCGAGGGCGAACGCTGGATTGAACTGGTGGACGGTCGTTTTCTGCGACTTAATCCACCCGATGATGCGCACGGAGATGTCGTTCGAAACCTGTCTCGGTCACTAGCGAAGGTTTTGAAAAAATCGGCAGATACTTACGCTTGTTTTGAGCTTCCGCTGATCATTCGGAAACAAGGTCCGACGGTTCGGTGCCCCGCCGTGTCCTGTTTTCGGTTTGAACCGGGCAATCGGTTTGCGGAAACTGACAAAGTGCTGACTGATACCCGTCCGGTGCTTGTCGTCGAAGTCGCTTCGACAAACGAGCGCCGCGAATCCATGGCCGTTCGAGTGCAAGCGTACCTCGATTGGGGAGTGACAGGCGTCTGGGTGATTGACCCCGTCACCCGACATGTTCATCAGTTTCATGGAAACGGAAACGGCGTGACGTTGAAGGAACCGCAAGTCGTTACAGGGCAACAGGTGCTACCTGGGTTCGCGATTCCTGTTTCGGATCTCTTTCAGCTTCCCGCCTGGATGAAAGCGCAATCCGTCGAAAGGGATGAGGAGGAGGGTTAAAAGAATCGATTCCCGAGTGGTTGAGCGCTAGCCCTCAATTCCTGGACCCGATACGATGGATTTTCAGGCAATCGATTGCTGTTGAAATTCCGCTGGAGAGACGCTCGACGACATGGCCTCTTATACGCCCGACTTCGCTACTTTTCGGCAGTTGTCCGAAGGGATGAATTTCGTACCGGTTTACCGGCAATTGATCAGCGACACGCTGACCCCCGTCAGCGCCTACTGTCGGTTGCAGGACGATGAGAATTCGTTCTTGTTTGAAAGCGTCGTCGGTGGTGAGCGCGTTGGCCGATACAGTTTTCTTGGGGCTGGGCCGTTCCTTCAGGTGGATGCATTCGACAAAGAGATCGTGCTGACGCAGGCGGGCCAGACAAAACGCTATCAGGTCGATGACCCGCTCGAACACCTGCATTCAATGCTGGAACAATACCGAGCACCACATCTGACTGGCTTGCCTCGGTTTTGTGGCGGGGCGGTAGGTTATGCGGGTTATGATACGGTTCGGTACACCGAGAATTTGCCGAATCCTCCAGCCGATGATCGCAAACTCCCTGACATGTCGTTCGCCATGTACGACAAGATGGTAATTTTTGATCAGATTCAAAAGACGATTCAAGTTGTTGTGCACGCCGATGTGCGAAGTGCTGATCTAAAGGTTGTTTACGACGACGCTTGTCGCAGGGTCGATGTTTTGTGTAAACAGCTCGACACACCGACTGAGACAATTCATCTGGCCGACGTTTCGTTGATTGGCGATCCGCAAATCCCGGTTCGATCGAATTTCTCCCGCGAGGGTTACGAAGCGGCCGTAGAAAAATCGAAGGAATACATCCGCGCGGGAGATATCTTCCAGGTCGTGCTGAGTCAGCGGTTGGAAGTTAACACCGCAGCCAGTCCGCTCGACATTTACCGGGCCTTGCGTGTCGTGAATCCCAGCCCATTCATGTTTCTCTTGCGAACTCCTGCGGTGAACCTGATCGGTAGTTCGCCAGAAATCATGGTGAGAGTCGAGAATGGGCGTACGACGATTCGTCCGTTGGCTGGTACACGACGTCGCGGCAAAACTCCAGAGGAGGACCGGGCCCTTGAGCGGGAGCTTCTCGCTGATGAAAAAGAACGTGCCGAACATGTGATGCTTGTCGACCTGGCTCGAAACGACGTTGGGCGAGTTGCCGAATATGGCTCGGTGGAGTTAAGTGACATCATGCACGTCGAACGATACAGCCATGTCATGCATATCAGTTCGACAGTGACGGGTAAGTTAGCGCAAGGCAAAACGGCGCTGGATGCTCTTCGCGCCGGACTTCCAGCCGGTACGCTGTCGGGTGCTCCGAAAGTTCGAGCGATGGAGATCATCGACGAATTAGAACCTCACCGCCGAGGTCCGTACGGTGGAGCGGTCGGGTGCCTCGATTTTACGGGTCACATGGATACGTGCATCGCGCTGCGCACGATCGTCATGATCGGTCAGACGGCATATATTCAAGCGGGAGCCGGCATCGTGGCAGACAGCGTTGCGTCGTCTGAATACGAAGAAACGTTGAACAAAGCCCGCGGCCTGTTGAAAGCGATCGAAATTGCAGAGCAGCAACTCGCTTCTTCGTAATACTCGGAAAGGGAAAAGATCATGCCAGACGTGACTCGGCGAGACTTTCTTAAAACGACCGCCCTGACCACCGTGACCGGCGCCGGTGCGATATTGGGGATCGCTCGTCCGAACTATTCCCAGGAAAAAAAGGGAGCTGACATCCGGTACGGACTTGTGACGTATCAGTGGGGTAAAGATTGGGACTTGCCCACGCTTCTGAAGAATTGTGAGCAAGCGAAAGTGTTTGGCGTTGAATTGAGGACGACACATCAGCATGGGGTCGAACCGAGTCTGACGGCAGCGGAGCGAAATAACGTTCGAGCGAGATTCGAATCGAGTTCCGTTCAAATGGTCGGGATTGGCAGTAACGAACGGTTTGATAGTCCAGACCCGAAGGTGCTGGAAGCGTCGATCGAAGCAACGAAACGGTTTATCCAGTTAAGCCACGATGTGGGTGGTTCAGGTGTTAAGGTGAAACCCGACTCGTTTCACAAGGACGTTCCTCGCGAAAAGACGATTACGCAAATTGGAAAAGCGTTGAATCAGATCGCTGAATTTGGCACGGGGTTTGGCCAACAAATCCGACTGGAAGTTCATGGCCAATGCGCGCAACTGCCGACGATCAAGGCGATTCTTGACGTCGCCGATCACCCCAATGTGGCTGTCTGCTGGAATTCCAACCCGCAGGATCTTGAAGCCCCTGGATTGGAACATAACTTTAACCTGGTGAAGGATCGGTTGGGTCAGACGACGCACATCCATCGATTCGATTCCAAGAATTATCCCTGGCCACAACTTTTGGACCTTTATGTGAAAGCGGATTATTCGGGCTGGATGATGCTGGAAGAAGGCGAAGTTCCCGCAGACCCCGCTGCAGAACTGATCAAACAGCGAGAACTTTTTGACCAGATGCTGTCGGAAGCCCGACAACGATCTGGCTGATCTTTAAAACCTTTATCGTTTCCTGGGAGAACCTTGAGATGCCAACTTACGATTATCATTGTGCAACGAATCAAAAAACTGTGACCGTTCAACATGGTATGAAAGAATCCATTTCGAACTGGGGAGAACTTTGTCAGCGAAGTCAGACCGAGCCTGGCAAGACGCCACTCGACACGCCTGTCGAACGGGTGATCTCGGGTGGAATTGCGTTGCCGATTGCGAGTCCTGTCGCGCAGCTTCCGATGGCAGGTTGCTGTGGCAATCCCACCAGTTGCGGTCACGGCCATTAGTGAGCGGGTTTAAGATTAAGAAAAACTTCAATAAGTCCGAGGTCGATGCAGGTACTTTCGCGTCACTGGAAAGAACCAGCATCGGCAGGAGTTAGTATGAATCCTGATACAGAAAAGATAAAGAAGCTAATCGAGAGCTGGCTCGCAATGAGGCTCGACCCGGCCGCTGCAGCCTGGGTCCGTGATCGACAAGGGAGCATACGCCTGGGTGACAGGAAGGGTCTTTATCTCGCCTTTGGTATGGCACCGCGAAAAGTCGGAAAATCAGACCTGGGACCGATTGACGAGGAACTTTCCGCAGCCAACGCAGTTCGGCCAGGTTGGAATCCTCGCGGGTGGAGCGTCGACCAACTGACTCGGTCATTGCTCTTACTTTCTCTGCCAACGATGGATGCGACCGAGCTAGTTACTGTCCTGGATCAATTGTTTGGCGCGGGTGAAGTCGGGGAACTTGTCGCGTTGTATCAGACGTTGCCACTTCTGCCGCACCCGACTGCTCACGTATTACGAGCGGCCGAAGGGATTCGAACAAACATTAAAGCGGTCTTCTGTGCCGTCGCTCACCAGAACCCGTATCCCGCCGAGCAGTTTACTGACGATCAGTGGAACCAAATGGTGCTGAAGTGCCAATTTATTGGGGTTCCAATGTCTCCGATTGAGGGGCTTGATCAGCGCGCCAATCCTCACTTGTCTGCGATGGTGGTCGACTTTATACACGAAAGATGGGCAGCAAAAAGATCGATTGCGCCCGACATGTGGCGATGCGTTGGACGCCACGCCGATGCGAGTGCCTTGGCAGATCTCAAGCAGGTGCTGACATCGGGTTCAAATGTCGAACAACAGGCTGTTGCTTTGGCATTAAGTCAAAGTTCAGATCCGGTCGCCAAAAACATCCTTGAAGCGGCACCCGAATTGGTTGAGAAGATTTCCAACGGAACATTGACTTGGGCAACGATTGACTCGATCAGCTCAACGTAAGACGTGCTGGTCTTTGGCGGGTTATGAATTGCTTTGGCCGTTTTGAATTGCTGTTCAGTGGGATTTGAGCAGTCGATGTCACCCGGTTCGTATGTGAATTTGAGTTGTTCAAGATTTATTCGATTGAGAATGTGATGTCCTACGAAATCATTATCGGCCTCGAAATTCACGTTCAACTTCAGACGAAGACAAAGATTTTTTGCGGATGTTCGACTACCTTCAATCCTGATCATCCGAACGTTCAGACCTGTCCCGTTTGTCTTGGGTTACCCGGCGCGTTACCGGTATTGAACGAGCACGCCTATTACCTCGGCGTGAAAACGGCCTTGGGGCTGGGATGCCAGATCGCACCCTACACAAAATGGGATCGTAAGCAGTATTTCTATCCAGATCTTCCCAAAGGATACCAGATCAGTCAGTTCGATCTGCCGTTCAGTCACCACGGGCAGGTCGATGTTGTCACGGGTGATTCTTCGGCGAATGGCGGAAACGAACCAACCGTTCGGCGCGTGAGAATTCTGCGAGCACATCTTGAAGAAGATGCCGGCAAGAACATGCACGATGAATCGGGTCGCGGTCGTGACAGCAAGGTCGATCTTAATCGCGCAGGAACCCCGCTGGTTGAGATTGTCACAGAGCCGGATTTGCGTTCTGCCGACGAGGCTCGACGATTTCTCGAAGAACTGAGGTTAATGCTGACGTATCTCGAAGTCTCGGACTGTAACATGCAGGAAGGGAGTTTGCGTTGCGATGCGAATGTGAACTTGCATGTGACTCAACCGGACGGAACAAAAGTTCCAACACCAATTGTCGAGATCAAGAATCTCAATAGTTTTCGATTTACTGAGCAGGCGATTGAGTATGAAGTTGCTCGTCAATGGGAATCGTTCCAGCAGACCGGCATCCGCATGGGAGCGAAAGGGGGTCACAAGCGAACGGTCGGATTCGACCCGAACCGTGGTTCCACATATTCCCTGCGAGAAAAAGAAGAGGCAGCCGACTATCGATACTTCCCTGATCCTGATCTTGTTCCTGTAATGACGAGCGTCGAGAAAATCAATTCAATTCGCGCCGAGATGTGTGAGCTTCCTGCCACACGTCGGCAACGAATTCTGGACGAGTTTCAATTGTCACCTTACGACGCAGCCGTCATCATCGATCAGGGGCGTGCTGTCGCTGATTACTTCGAAGAGGTCGCTAAAACCTGTGGTGATGGTAAACAAGCTGCAAACTGGCTGACACAAGACATGCAAGCTGCAATGAAAGAACGAGATGAGACGATCTCGAACTTTCCGATCCGTCCCCACGTTCTTTCCGCACTGCTGGACCGAATTAATAAGAAGCAGATTACCATCAAGTCTGCGAGAGAAGTGTTTACAACGCTGCTGGAGGATGCCGACAGTGGTCATCCCCTTTCAGCGAACCGAATTGACGAGTTAGTAAAGTCACGTGGACTAGCGATCGTTCAAGACACCGGTCCGATCGAGACCGCGATTGCCGAAGTACTGTCCCGCAACGCAAAGGCCATCGCAGACTTTAAGAGTGGAAACGAGAAGGCGATTGGTGCACTGATCGGACAGGTCATGAAATCGGTAAAAGGTGCCGACCCTCAGACCGTCCGCGAGAAATTGCTGGCGAAACTTGGTGAATAAGAATCTTCTGGCAACTGCTCAACCGCGAGGATGGCATTTTTCATGGACCGACTTAAGTCGGCTGTGGTCGACTTGGGTGTAGATTTGAGTGGTCCGGATGCTGGCGTGTCCAAGCAGTTCTTGCAGCGCACGAATCTCGGCACCCCCTGCCAGCATATGGGTCGCGAAACTGTGGCGAAGCGTGTGTGGGCTGACTTCGCGGCTTGCTCCAATTCGAGCCGCATAGCGTTTGACCAGCTTCCAGACAGTGATCCTCGATAGGCGTTTTCCGCTGCGTGAAACAAGAAGTGGCGTCGTCGGGTCCTCTTGAAGAACAAGCTGAGATCGCTCGTGTTTGAGATACGCTTCGACGGCGGCTCGTGCGACAGGATTCAGCGAAACGATCCGTTCTTTGTTTCCCTTGCCGACGCAACGGCAATAACCTTCTTCAAGTTGGATGTCGCGCGGGGTAATACCGCAGACTTCCGAAGCACGACAGCCGGTCGCGTACATCAGGGCCAACAGCGCACGATCCCGCAAGGGATAACGGTCTTGCCGCAGTGGTGCCGCAATAAGCTCGTCGACCTTTTCTGGGCTGAGGACTTTGGGTAAATGCTGCCAGAGTTTTGGTGAGTTCACTAATTCCGCAATACTTTCTGGCAGAATTCCTTCGAGGACGAGGTACCGGAAAAACATCTTGAGGGAAACCAGGTGTCTTGCCATCGAAGTCGCGGCGTACTGATGCTGATGCAGGTCTTCCAGATAACGAGTGAGTAACCCAAGATCGACAAGTTGAAGTCGTGAAGGTCCATGCTCTCGATACCAGGCATCAAATCGGGTGAGATCGCGGCGGTATGCGAGAATTGTATTTTGAGAAAGACCGCATTCAGCTTTGAGATAATGGATGAAGCCAGAAAGATGCTGCGACGGATCTGCCGGCGCGGCAGAACGTGGGGTCGCCTCTTGGACGGGTCGCTTGCGCGGTGGCATGACATCAGCCTCGATGCTTCATGGTCTAAATCGCGATCAGTATTATACACCCATCGGCCGCGACCAGCCCGATGCTTTCGTCCTTCGGCCAAACATTTATGCTTCGTGCGGCAAAAAGTGCCGATCTTCAGTCATTTATTAATCGGATTCCGCTCAGCCGAATCCCTACATTCGTAAAAGTAATTCAAGTCGTTCGGATCGATTCAATGGTTCGGGTCAACCTGACCGATACAGATTACGGACACGCGCTGAAATGGGATTTGGCGGTGTCGGTGATTGCCCGGCGTGGAATGACCGTGCTTTGGGTTAATACACTCACCACGAATCGATTCGAAGGAGCTGATCATGCGACGCGGGAGTTGGATTCTCGCCATCTCGGGAATGATGGCGCTTCATCAAAGCGGCTACGCTGCTGACCCTGTCGCAGACCAGTCGGCAGGACGAACCGCAGTTGGCACTGCGGGAACTTCGGCGAAACCCGCAGCGAAACGGCCTTTAAAAAAGCCAGACGCTTCGGCCAGCGCAGGAGCCAAAAACTACTATAAAGATCTGTTTGGCGAAGACGGACCATCACCTGATCCTGTCGTCAAGCCTATCGTAACCGCTTCGAAGTCGGATTCATCGGATTGGGCCGACGAACCATTACCGGAAAAGCCAGTAACGGCAGCGAAGTCGCCAGCCAAGAAGGCTAAGTCTGACTTTGAAGAACCGTCACTGACGGATCTTCCGACCGTGTCTGACCGTCCTGCTGCGGCCACGGCCGCGAAGGAAAAGGCCAACCCGTCGGTTGCGCAGGCAAACTATAACAAGCCTGCCGGCAAGAAAACTCTTGTCCAGCAGATTCGAAGCGACAGCCGTCCCAAGAGCGCGCCTCCAGTGGCGGAATTTGACGAAGCGACTGCGAAGACGACTCGTAAACCTGCCACAAAACAAAAAGAATCGGTTGCTGCTCGCGAAGAGTCCTTTGATATCGAAGCAAATGCGGAAACGACCGTCATTGAAACGGCTCCCGTCAAGACCGGTCCTCAAACACCCCAAGTCACTTTGGAATGGTTCAAACGGGGTGAGTTCAACGTTGGACAAGAATGCCAGGCTGAATTAGTTGTGAAAAACACTGGTTCGACGGCAGTCACTCAAATTGCCATCGACGCAGTTTTCCCAACCAACGTTCGATTAACTGCCGCCGATCCGAAGCCAGCATCAGCGACTGACCGATTGACATGGGCGATCGAACAACTTGACGCGGGCAGCGAGAAAAAGATCACCGTGAAGATGATTCCCAGCCGCCGAGGGGATATCGGTGCCACGGCTCAAGTTCGCTTCACCGGAACCAGTTCAACTGCGTTCTCGGTTCATGAACCGTTACTGAAGGTCTCTGTCAAATCGCCGACAAAAGAAGTGATGCTGGGCGATCCAGCTTCGCAAATGATCACTGTCACCAACCCTGGCACAGGGACGGTTCAGGATGTCAAAGTCGAAGCCAAATTGTCGGCCGGTCTTGAACATCCGACTCGCGAAGATCGCCTTGTCATCGAAGTCGGAGCGGTTGGACCTGGTGAAACTCGAAGTTATCGCCTTGGGTTGACGGCTGCTAAAGGTGGTCCTCAATCGGTCACCGTCGTTGCAACGTCGAGTTCGGAAGCATCCAGTACAGATCTGGTCGAATTCAACGTCGTTGCACCCAGCCTGAAAATCGCCGTCGAAGGACCTTCACTTCGATACAAGGGACGTAACGCCAAGTACACAATGACGGTCACGAACGATGGTAGCCTGGTCAACAGCAACATCCGTGTGTCACAAGTTGTCTCTGACGGTTTCAAGTTCGTCGCTGCCGACCATGGTGGGAAATATGATCCCTCGATCAACACGATCCAATGGTTCATTAATCGCCTGGCACCGGGTGAATCGACTCAGGTTGCCTGTGAATTGAATTCACTGAAGCTTGGTGACTTCACCCAAACGGTCCAGGTCGTTTCTGACTCGGGCGTTCAGGCTGACGCTCAAATCGAAACTCGCGTCGATGGGATTGCGTCCCTGACTCTGGAACTCGTTGATCTTGATGATCCGGTGGAAGTCGGTTCGGAAACCGGTTATGAAATTCGAGTGAAGAACGAAGGGTCGAAAGCTGCGACCGGCGTCGTGGTTGCCTGCGACTTGCCTAACGGCATGCAGTTCCTGTCGGCGAAGGCTCCTGTTGATCAAGTGATCGAAGGCCGCCAGTTGTTCTTCAACCCGATCGATCAGATCGCTCCGGGCAGCCAGGTGACCTTCCGCGTCCAGATGAAAGTGACCAAGGAAGGGAGCCACCGGATGAAAGCCCGATTGAGTGGCGGCGGCCTGCAAGAACCAATGTTGCTGGAAGAAGTGACACGAGCCTATACAGACGGTTCGAACTGAGCTTCTCGGTACGATGTTAAATAAGAACGCTGGGCTGTTTTTGCAAGAAAACAGCCCAGCGTTGTTTTATTCATTCACCGAAACCTGAGTTTCAGGAAATTGAACCGATGGCACAATTAAACGAGTTGATCTACGTTGAGTGCATTTGTTCGACATAGATACGAGCGATGTCTTGCTCGGTGACCGTGATCTCTCGGGTAAACCCGGTATGGGATCGCGAGTAGGTCACTTTTGCGGCTTTCGCGGGCGATAGATGAACCATCTTTGCCAGAAACAACTTGTCCTCGTCAGACAGTTTCCCGACGGAAGGATCCCAATTGGTGCGGGATTCAATTACCAGCGAGTCGACGCGAGAATCGTATTTTGTGTAGTCAGCCATTTTCGCAGTGTATTGAAAAAGAGACGAAAGCGGTTTCAAACAATTGAACACCGCGATCAGGCGATCATACTCCGATCAACAGCGACTGGCAAAGCATCACTTCAGGTGACTGATAGACGTTTTGTGGCTACCAGAGTGCGATGGCTTTGTGTCACTGAAGTTGAGGTGCTACGATTTGCGCCCCTTCGAATGGTGAACAATGAGGAGAAATGATCGATGGACTTCATCCGCCCCGATCTGGCCGGGCCAAGAATCGCACCTTTTCAAGCTCCTCAGGGAGATCTGGCCATTATTGCTGGGAACGGAAATCCAATCCTTGCGCAGACGATTGCCAACACGCTGGGGGTATCGCTGACCCCCGCTCGTGCTCATCTTTTCAGCGAGGGGAACGTTTTCGTTCGAATCAAAGAGAATGTACGCGGCAAAGACGTCTTCATCATCCAGGGCTGTCACTATCCGGTCAATGACAATTTTATGGAGCTCTTGTTCTGGATCGATGCGGCTCGGCGAGCCAGCGCCCAAAACGTAACAGCGGTCATACCTTTCTTCAGTTATGCCCAGGGTGACAAAAAGGACGAGCCACGTGTCTCGATCCGAGCCCGGGTTTGTGCCGACGCGATCGAGGCTGCGGGTGCTGATCGCGTGCTGACGATGGATCTTCACAGCCCGCAGATTCAGGGCTTCTTCCGAATCCCTGTTGATCACTTATACGGTCGAATCGTGCTGGTTGATCACTTCAAGTCGTTGAAAGTTTCTGACCTTGTCGTTTGCAGCCCGGACGTTGGTTTCGCCAAGGGTGCTGCAGCTTATGCGACATTACTCAACGCTCCCGTGGTGATTGGTAACAAGTACCGTGCTGATCATACGGAAACAGTTCAGATCGTCGAAGTGATTGGCAACGTTCAGGACAAAAACGTCTTTCTTGTAGACGATCTGACGATTACTGGTCGTTCATTGGTCGAAATGGCCAAAACTCTTAAGTCACGCGGTGCGAAGGATATTTACGCAGGCGTGACGCATGGGGTCCTTTCCGAAGGTGCGGCGGCTCGCATTGCCGAAAGCGACATAAAAAAAATGTTTATCACCGACACGATCGAAAACTCGTTCGGTCCACTTCCCCATAATGTTGAAGTTGTTTCCGTCGCCCACTTAATGGCAGCAGCCATACGCTCGATTCACGACCGAACAAGCGTCAGCATGCTTTTTCCCGATAAGCACGAAGATTTGTCAGCTCACCTGCTGTGACAATGTCTGGCTTTGATCACACCGTCACGGCGATCCATGCCCGGTCAGATGATCCACACATCCTAAAAATCGAGCGTCATCAGTCGAGTTTTTATTAACACTTAAGTCCAATTATTCGTTAGCCCGACGCGCAAGCGATGGATCTTCGCTTCGTTTTGAAGAAAATAAGATCCCTCGCTTGCGCGTCGGGCTAACGTTTCACAGTGTTTTTCGTGATAAAAGTGAATAATCTGTGTTAAGCGATGTGAAGATTCAATCGTTGAAATCTTTTGGACGCCAAAAATTGATCAGGACGCCTCGTGTCAGGTCCTCGAAATGACTCCATGAGTCCAGTTCAAAATCGACTTGTGCCAATGCTGCGGTCGGCATATCGAGAGCTTTCCCGGTGTGTTGATTCAAAAACTCTTCTAGTCCTGGATTGTGCCCGATGATCATCAGGGATTCGACCGTGTCATCGATTGTGTTCAAGATGCTTTCAATCTGAACCGGTCCCGCGTGATACAGATCGTCCCGAAAAACGAGAGACGGCAAGACTTTCCATTCAGAAAAGAACAGGACTGCGGTCTCTCGCGTTCTTTGAGCCGAAGAACACAGCGCGAGGTCTGGGACGAATCCTTCGTCTTTCATCAATCGACCCATCCGTGGTGCGTTCCGTCGGCCCCGACCGTTTAACGGACGATCCCGATCATCAAGCCCGGGATCATTCCAACTCGATTTCGCATGTCGGAGGAGGAAGAGCCTCTTTTTTTGTGTCATTCGTTCGCCATCGGAATTTGTTGAGAAATCTCGAAATCACCTCTTTTCAACACCACTTACGACGATACTATTATAGACGTAATGTCTTTTCTCTCTGCCACGTTCGTTGGAATTAAAAGGGAGATCATGTCTATTCATCAGAAGACTCGTTGGAATTTGTCAGCGATTTCATTTCTCGGTCGACAGCGATTTTCGAAAAAGCCGCTTTTCGACCTGACTTTACGGCGGTTGTCACCTCATCGTCGACTCGTCTTTTGGGCATTTACCGCCTTGATGACTATCGGAGCAGGCGTGTATGTGCGTGCCGAAATCTACCGTCGTGTTGCACGGATTGAAGACCGGTCTCCAATCAATGTCGCATTTTCCGGGGGAACATTGCTGATCGTAGGTGGCGGGCAATTGTCAGGACAGATTCGTCAGCGTTTCGTCGATCTCGCTGGCGGACACGATGCAAAAATTGTTGTGATCCCTGCAGAATCGATCAACGAAGAGTCGCGGATTCAATATCGTGATTCATGGTTGCTATACGATGTCAAATCCGTTGACGTCCTGCACGCAGAATCTCGAACACAGGCGGATGATCCAGAATTTTCTCGCGTGCTGGAAACGGCGACAGGGGTTTGGCTGGGGGGCGGGCAACAGACTTGGCTAGCCGCCTGGTACGGCCGAACACGGGTCGAAACGCGTCTGAAAGAATTGCTCGGTCGGAATGGTGTGATCGGCGGAACGTCAGCGGGTGCTGCGGTAATGTCACGAGTGATGATTGCTGGAGGCCGAGACCAGCCGACAATGGGGCATGGATTCGACCTGATCCCCGGTGCCGTCATCGACCAGCATTTTATCAAACGAAACCGAATGGCCAGGCTTCAAACGGTGCTTGAGCAACATCCCGATCTGATTGGATTCGGAATCGATGAGGGGACGGCGTTGCAGTATGGAGTCGAAAAAGGTCGGTTTCAGGTTCTTGGTCAGTCATCCGTTGTTGCCTGTGTCATGCGCAAATCTGCAGAGAAAGAAAAAGCCCCGAAATTGCATTTGCAGTTTCTCAACCCTGGCGATGAAAGTGACGTTGAACGGCTTCGACGGGGCGATCCCATTCCTCCAAGGTTTACCGATTTTGAATCGCTACTGCTTGGTGAATAAAAAAACGGCGAGTCTCCGAACTGGTCAGAGACTCGCCGCTGGGATAATCGGCAATGACAGCAATCAAGCGTAATCAGTTACGGTTGGCCTTGGCAGGTGCCGCAGCATTTGTTGCACGCGCTGGAGCCGAGTTCTGCTTGGACTGGGTTCCACTTGTGGGCTGAACGGCACCACCGATTGGACCGGACGCGGCTGCATTCCGTTCCGGACGGTTAGAAGTTTGAGTCAGGTAGTTGTCGACAATCGTTTCCTTCTTCAATTTCTCGAAGATCTTGGCGACATCTGCTTGAATTTTCGATTCTTTCAGTTCGTCGTACAGCACGCTTTTGACTTCATCAATGTCGGTCACGACCGGCTCTGTACGGCCTTCGCATTTGAGGACGACATAGCGACTTGGCCCGACTTCGATGACGCCCGAGATTTCATCTTTCTTCAGGCGGAACGCAGCATTTTCCAGTTGCTCGTTTCCGTTGAACCGAGGAATCGGTGGAATCTGACCGCCGAGTGCCCGGCTGTTCGGATCAATCGAAAGCTTGGCAGCAAGCGTTTCGAAGTCGTCCGGATTGTTCTTCAATTGATCCCAACCCGCTTGAGCACGGCGCTGATTGTCGAACATGATCATGCGTGCTTTGACGCGTGGACCATAATTACGAACGAATGCTTCGTTAATGTCCTTTTCAGTCACGTCAACTTCTTCACCGGCCAGCTTCTTCAAGGCCAGCATCGGGAAGATCACACTTTGACGGTATTGAATCGGCGAGATGTTCCGTTCGGCCTGCAACATCTGCAGCCACTGGTTCACATCCAGATGGAATCGCTTGGCGATCCGTCCGATTTCGTCAGAAATTTCTTGTTCGCTGACGTTAATCTGATTTGCTTCACAGGCCTGCTGAATGATCAGCCGGTGAATCAGATCGTCCAGAACTTCGCGACCATAACGCTTGACGCATTCTTCGGCGACGGTGTCATAGGTGATCGAGTCTTTGTCGACGCGAGCAAGGACTTCTGGCTTCTTGCCGGAGCTACCGACTCGTG